>NZ_JAFKEC010000009.1 GCF_017848315.1 Pseudomonas palmensis | reverse complement strand
GTGCAGGGGGTGGCGGTGTCGCCGGGGGTAGGGGTCGAATCGCCGCTGCGACGGGTTCGCCTCGATGCCGGTTCCTTGCCCAGATAGACGGCCACGGCCTGGTAGAAGGCCTGCAGCTGGGGCACATCATCGATTTCGGGTACCGCCAGCCCCTGGGCGATCAGGGCCATGCTGCGCGCTACCTGGTCCTGAATGCGTGCCCGCTGCAGCACATGCACCAGCAGCGCGGGCGCGGGTCGGTCGCGCAGGTACATCTGGCGCAGGCTTGAATTGTCAGCCCCGCTGACGCGACCCAGCTCCAGCAGGCGCGCATCGTCGAAGCCGGCCGCGAGCGGCCCCATGCGACGCAGCAGCGACAGGCGTTCCCAGCGCTGGGGCTGCTCGTGGCGATGGTGCCAGGCTCCGGCACCGTTGTGGTACAGAGGCGGGCAGTAGGCATCCTTGTCGGTGGGGTGGCGTATCTGCCAGTGGCCCTCGGGGGCCTGCTCCACCCGGTAGAACGCCTGGTTGATCATGATCGCCTTGTGCACGCCCTGGGTGTAGAGCCCCATGGCATCCGGTTGCCCGGTCGGGGAGCTGGCGGCGTCAAGGCGGTAACTGCTCAGGTCGGGTAGCCAGCGCCGATAGTCGGCGGGTGCCGGCTTGATCACACGCAGCGGTGTGACCCACTGCGAAGGTGCCTGGCCTTCGTCTTCCTCGGTGCAGCACAGGCCCGCGCCGGCGCCGATCAGCAGATGCGCTTCGAGGGCGCTGGCGAACGGGGTGCACAGGGTGTTCAGGCTGTCGGCCTGCTGTGGTGTGGTCGGGATCAGCAGGCGCGCATCGTCGAGCAGGCGCTCGATCATGTGCTTCTGCACGAACCAGCGCAGCCCCTGGTCCAGGGCGCTGGTGTCCATCGGCAGGTCCAGCATCGCGTCGCTGGCCTGCCAGCTGCTCACCACCCGCTGCTGGTGACGCAGGGGGATGAAGCGCAGAAAGTACTGCTGGAAGGCGGTGCTCGCCAGCGCGCCGCGCAGGCTGGCAAAGAAGTGCGTGCGCGAGGGGTACTGCTTCAGCGGGTGCTGCGGGTGGCCCGGCATGTACGCGACGCACGGGGCATCGTCCACCGGCGGGCCGAGCAGAAGGATGCCGGGCACCAGCAGGTCGTCGAACAGCCTGAGCGATGCGCACACCGTTACATCCGGGCCGAAGTACGGGCCCTGTTGCGGGAACTCCACCGAACCGTCCGGATAGGCGCCGATGATCCACTCGAGCAACTGCCTGCCTTGCCTGCCCAGGTGGCCCCGGATGTGCGCGATGCTGTATTCCTCGCGCAGGGTCGCCAGGTAGGCATCCTGCTTGGCGTCAAGCAGCGTACGGCGCTGGAGCATGGCCTGCAGGTAGGTCAGGTAGACCTCGTCCAGGCTCCTGCGCTGCTGCACGCGATGGAACACCTGTGCGGTGACGGTGGCGAAGTCCTTCGCAGACAGGTCCAGAAGGTTGTAGGTGTACAGGCTCTGAACCTTCGCGAATGCCTGCGTTGCCCGCCGTCGGGCCAGCCGGCCCAGTACCTGGTACTGGTGCAGCTGGCGTCGTTGCTCGGGGCTGGCCTGCTGCAGCCAGGCCGGTTGCTCCTGAGTTTCAAGCGGCGAGAACAGGGTATCGAATTGACGCACCCGCGCGTCGGTGTTGGAAGTGGGCATGGTGCACAGTCCTTGTGGAGGGGGAATGTGGCATTGATCCAGAGGCCCGGCAGGTGGCGGTGGTAGTTATTTGCGCAAGGGGCAGGCAAAAAAAATCCCGCCCTGTGACAGGCGGGATTCTGCGGGTTGCTCAGCCTGTCAGTAGGCTTTGCTTACCGAGCGTGGCGCTACCGGCTGGTTGTCGTTGGAGATGGTGACCTCCACGCGACGGTTCTGCGCACGGCCCGAGTTGCTGGAGTTGTCAGCCACCGGGAACTCCTTGCCGTAGCCCTGGGCGACAATGCGCGATGGGTCTACGCCGGCACGTACCAGTGCGGTGCGAACCGCGTTGGCGCGACGCTCGGACAGCGACTGGTTGTAGCTGGCAGAGCCCTTGCTGTCGGTGTAGCCCTCGACGATCACCTTGCGGTCAGGGTTTTCCTGGAGGAACTGCGCCAGGGTGGTGATATTCGGCAGGGCGCTGCTTTTCAGGTTGGCCTTGTCGAAGTCGAACAGCACGTCGCCGAAGGTCACCAGGGTGCCGCGTTCGGTCTGCTTGGCGTTGAGGCTGTTCTGCAACTGCTTGATTTGCGCATCACGGGCATCCAGGCGGGCCTGGGCGCGTTTGGCGGCAGCGCTTTTCAGGTTGTTCTCGGCATCACGCAGGGCGATGGTCTGCTTGGCCACTTCCACGCGCTGGTTGGTCAGGTAGGCGAGCTGGTCGACTTTCTTCTCGTCTTCCTTGTTCATGTAGGCCTGGTCGGCCTTGTTCAGCCAGTCTTGCGCGTCCTTGGTTTCCAGCGCCGCGACCTTGCTCGCCTGCGGGTTGCTCTGCAGGGCGGAGAAGTTGGTGCGGGCGGATTCCAGGTTCGGGTTAGGCGGCGTGGAGCAGGCAGCCAGACCAACGCTCAAGGCCAGAAGGGCGGGGATCATCACGTGTTTACGCATAGTGGGTCATCCTTTATCGATTACGAATGCATGGGTCGGTGAGGCGAGCGGCTTACTGCACGCTGCGCATGCCTTCCTCACGCAGGTCCTGCACGCCCTGGTTGGCGTCCTGCACCGCTTTTTCGGCCTTGGCCGCCTGGGCTTTGCGCTCGGCGACGCGAGCGTCCCATTCGGCCTGTTCGGCCAGGCGCTTGGCCTCGTCGTACTTCTTGTCATGCATGGCGATTTCAGCTTGTTTGAGCTTGTCCTGAGCCGCCTTCATTTCCACCGCCGCGAACTCGGTACCGCCCGCGCTGACGGCGGAGTTCACCGCTGACTGCGTTACGGCGTACTGCTCGGTTGGCGGATTGCCTGCGCAGCCGGCCAGAACCAGGCTGCTGCCCAATGCCAGCGCAGCCAGCTTGAGCCCGCGCAGTTGGGTGAAGGAGGTTTTTTCGGTGCGGGTCTTCATGGTGGTCAACTCCATTGGATCACTCCTGATGAACAACGAATTCCGTAACAATCCATCGGCATGGCCCGTCAGCCTGGGGAACACGATATGCCCGTAGCTTAGGGGTTTTGCCGTAATGGCTATTGGCTGTGACCGAAGCGTTTTTTGAATAGTTCAGAAAAAAGTCTCGCCTTATCGTGTTTTTATCTGACTGATCGGTCAGTAGGTTTTCGGGGGAACTTTGCAGCGCGTGCGTAGTACGCGTGCCTGTATGGGTATAGACGGAGTTTGTGGTTCGGGCCATCAAAGGGCCTTGAATGCGGGGTTCTCGAGGCGGCTGCACGGCCCATCGCAGAGGCATGCGGGCTGTGGCGCTCCACAGCGCAGCCCGCAGTCGGCCAGCGGATCACTAGTGCGCCGGCCCGTCCTTGCGCTCACTCATGTCGCGCAGGTAACGGCGTGACAACGCCAGAAAGCGAGGGGTGGGGCCGACGTCTTCGTAGAGCGGATTGTCTTCCTCGTCGGTGGCGATCACCTGCTGGCCCTTCACATATGGAAAGCTCGCCTCAAGCTCCTCCAGCGCCGCGCCGAGCAATTCGCCCAGCAACTCTTCGGGCCGGCGCTTGGGGTACATTTCGCTCAGCGCCGCCAGGCGCGCCGCCGCTTCGACGTCCAGGTGCAGGACGTGGCCGGTGGCGCTCAACGGGCCCTTGGCGCTGTGTTCCCAATGCTCGGCTAAATCACGGATCTTCATGGTGGCCTCCCACAGGTGGATGTGTTCGTTAGAGCATCGCCACCGCACATAGTTTGGTTGCATCGCCCACCCGGCTTGAAAGCCCAACCTCGACGGGGCACTCTGGACCCAGAGCTGTTTTCCCAGGATGCGGAGGCAAGGCTGATGACCGATATCGATGTGCGCTTGCGAGAAGATGTTCACCTGTTGGGCGAGTTGTTGGGCGACACCGTGCGCGAGCAGTACGGCGAAGCCTTTCTGCAAAAGATCGAAGACATACGTCGCAGCGCCAAGGCCGACCGCAGCGGCAGTGCCGAGCAGCTGAGTTCGACCCTGAACGACCTTGCCGAAGACGAACTGCTGCCGGTGGCGCGGGCCTTCAACCAGTTCCTCAACCTGGCCAACATCGCCGAGCAGTACCAGCTGATTCGCCGTCGTGATGCCGACCAGCCCGCGCCGTTCGAGTCGCGCGTGCTGCCCGAGCTGCTGGCCCGGCTCAAGGCCGCCGGGCACAGCGACGACGCCCTGGCTCGCCAGCTGGGCAAGCTCAGCATCGAGCTGGTGCTGACCGCCCACCCGACCGAAGTCGCGCGCCGTACGCTGATCCAGAAGTACGACGCCATCGCCGCGCAACTGGCCGCCCAGGACCACCGCGACCTGACCCCCGCCGAACGCGACCAGGTGCGCCAGCGTCTGCAACGGCTGATCGCCGAGGCCTGGCACACCGAAGAGATCCGCCGTACCCGGCCGACCCCGGTGGACGAAGCCAAATGGGGCTTCGCGGTGATCGAGCACTCGCTCTGGCACGCCATCCCGCATCACCTGCGCAAGGCTGACAAGGCGCTGCACGAGGCCACCGGCCTGCGCCTGCCGCTGGAGGCTGCGCCGATCCGCTTCGCCTCGTGGATGGGCGGCGACCGTGACGGCAACCCCAATGTCACTGCCAAGGTCACCCGCGAAGTACTGCTGCTGGCGCGCTGGATGGCCGCCGACCTGTTTTTGCGCGACATCGATTCGTTGGCCGCCGAACTTTCGATGCAGCAGGCCAGCGAGGCGTTGCGTGCCAAGGTCGGTGATTCGGCCGAGCCTTACCGCACCCTGCTCAAGCAACTGCGTGATCGCCTGCGGGTGACGCGGGTCTGGGCCCAGAGCTCGCTGGCCAGCCCGCAGCCGGCCCCCGCCGAGGTGCTGCACGACAACCGCGACCTGTTCGAGCCGCTGCTGCTGTGCTTCGAATCGCTGCACGCGTGCGGCATGGGCGTGATCGCCGATGGCCCGCTGCTCGACTGCCTGCGCAGGGCCGTTACCTTCGGGCTGTTTCTGGTGCGCCTGGACGTGCGCCAGGACGCCGCCCGGCACGCCGACGCACTCAGCGAGATCACCGAGTACCTGGGCCTGGGGCGCTACGCCGACTGGGATGAAGACGCGCGTATCCGTTTCCTGCAGCAGGAGCTGAGCAACCGCCGGCCGCTGCTGCCTGGCGACTTCAAGCCCCAGGCCGATACCGCCGAGGTGCTCGCCACCTGCCGCGAGGTGGCCGCCGCACCTGCCGCTTCGCTGGGCTCCTACGTGATCTCGATGGCCGGCGCCGCTTCCGACGTGCTGGCCGTGCAACTGCTGCTCAAGGAA
This sequence comes from Pseudomonas palmensis, assembly GCF_017848315.1. Classification (GTDB taxonomy): domain Bacteria; phylum Pseudomonadota; class Gammaproteobacteria; order Pseudomonadales; family Pseudomonadaceae; genus Aquipseudomonas; species Aquipseudomonas palmensis. The sequence continues at coordinate 131,737 of NZ_JAFKEC010000009.1, read as the reverse complement.
GCCGGCGTGCGCCGGCCGATGCGCGTGGTGCCGCTGTTCGAAACCCTGGCCGACCTGGACAACGCCGGCCCGGTGATGGAACGCCTGCTCGGCCTGCCGGGCTATCGCGCCAGCCTGCACGGGCCGCAGGAGGTGATGATCGGCTATTCCGATTCGGCCAAGGATGCCGGCACCACCGCGGCGGCCTGGGCGCAGTATCGTGCCCAGGAAACCCTGGTGCGCATCTGCCGTGAAGAACAGGTCGAACTGCTGCTGTTCCACGGTCGCGGCGGCACCGTGGGGCGTGGTGGCGGCCCGGCGCATGCGGCGATCCTGTCGCAGCCGCCGGGCTCGGTGGCGGGGCGCTTCCGTACCACCGAGCAGGGCGAGATGATCCGCTTCAAGTTCGGCCTGCCGGACATCGCCGAGCAGAACCTCAACCTGTACCTGGCTGCGGTGCTGGAGGCGACCCTGCTGCCGCCACCGCCGCCGCAACCGGCCTGGCGCGAACTGATGGACCAGCTGGCCGCCGACGGCGTGAAGGCCTACCGTGGCGTGGTGCGCGACAACCCCGAGTTCGTCGAGTACTTCCGTCAGTCCACCCCGGAACAGGAACTCGGCCGCCTGCCACTGGGCAGTCGCCCGGCCAAGCGGCGCGCTGGCGGCATCGAGAGCCTGCGGGCGATCCCGTGGATCTTCGGCTGGACCCAGACGCGCCTGATGCTGCCCGCCTGGCTGGGCTGGGAGGCGGCGCTGAACAATGCGCTGGCCCGTGGCCAGGGCGAACTGCTGGCCGAGATGCGCGAACAGTGGCCGTTCTTCCGCACCCGCATCGACATGCTCGAGATGGTGCTGGCCAAGGCCGACGCCGACATCGCGTGCTTCTACGACGAACGTCTGGTGCAACCGCAACTGCGACCTTTGGGTGCCCATCTGCGCGACCTATTGTCGCAGGCGTGCCAGGTGGTGCTGGGGCTCACGGGGCAGCCGGTGCTACTGGCGCACAGCCCTGACACCCTGGAATTCATCCGTCTGCGCAACACCTATCTGGACCCGCTGCATCTATTGCAGGCCGAGCTGCTGGCACGCTCGCGCGCACGCGAAGCCGCTCTGGACAGCCCCTTGGAACAGGCGCTGCTGGTGACTGTGGCGGGTATTGCGGCAGGTCTGCGCAACACCGGTTGAGGGCGGGGCAGGGGTGGCGCGCCAGTGCCCGGCGCGCGCCCCGAGCACCCGGGCGAAGCGGTTTCGCCCCCGGTTGCGCCGGGCGCAACCCGGGCACGAACGGGCCTCACGCAGTATTTTTTTCCGACTTTCGACCGCTTGTGTGGTCCGGGTGCGCTGTGTATCTTGAGCAGCCTTTTGACCGATTTGCGGTCATCACCCGATTCTTGGGATTGGCCCTGAGTGGCGAATCCATTGATTTGCTTATAAAAAATTGAGGAGCACAAGATGCGCGTAATTCTGCTGGGAGCTCCCGGGGCCGGTAAAGGTACTCAGGCAAAGTTCATCACCGAGAAGTTCGGTATTCCCCAGATTTCCACCGGCGACATGCTGCGTGCCGCGGTCAAGGCCGGCACCCCGCTGGGTCTGGAAGCCAAGGCGATCATGGACGCCGGCAAGCTGGTGTCCGACGAGCTGATCATCAACCTGGTCAAGGACCGCATCGCTCAGGCCGACTGCGCCAAGGGTTTCCTGTTCGACGGTTTCCCGCGCACCATTCCCCAGGCTGAAGCCCTGGTGAGCGCCGGCGTCGAGCTGGATGCCGTGGTCGAGATCGCCGTTGCCGACGAAGAGATCGTCCAGCGTATCGCCGGCCGCCGCGTGCACGAAGGTTCGGGTCGCGTGTACCACGTGGTCTACAACCCGCCGAAGGTTGAAGGCAAGGACGACGAGACCGGCGAGCCGCTGATCCAGCGCAAGGACGACACCGAAGAAACCGTGCGTCATCGCCTGTCGGTCTACCACGAGCAGACCAAGCCGCTGGTGGACTTCTACCAGAAGCTGTCGGCTGCCAACGGTGGCAAGCCCAAGTACAGCCACATCGAAGGCGTGGGCTCGGTCGATGCCATCACCGCCAAGGTGCTGGCCGCTCTGAGCTGATCACCGCTCGGATGTGCACACAACGGCCCGCTTGCGGGCCGTTGTTGTTTATAATGCCGTTCTTTTTTCTTGCCCCCTGGAACCCCCGATGACCACCTTGCTGGCCCTGGATACCGCCACTGAAGCCTGCTCCGTTGCCTTGCTGCATGACGGCAAGGTGCTCAGCCACTATGAGGTGATCCCGCGCCTGCACGCGCAGAAGCTGCTGCCGATGATCCAGACGATGCTGGCCGAAGCGGGCATCGCCCTGTCGGCCGTCGATGCGATTGCCTTCGGCCGCGGCCCCGGCGCCTTTACCGGGGTGCGGATCGCCATCGGCGTGGTGCAGGGCCTGGCGTTCGCCCTCGAGCGCCCGGTGCTGCCGGTGTCCAACCTGGCGCTGCTGGCCCAGCGCGCATTGCGCGAGCACGGCGCCGAGCAGGTGGCGGCGGCGATCGATGCGCGCATGGACGAGGTGTACTGGGGCTGCTACCAGCAGCAGGCCGGCGAAATGCGCCTGCTGGGCAGCGAGGCGGTGCTGGCGCCCGAACAGGTCAGCCTGCCGCCGGGCGCGGCCGGCGACTGGTTCGGTGCCGGTACCGGCTGGGGCTACGCCGAGCGCCTGCCGGTTGCCGTCAGTGGCCAGGACGCCGGCATGCTGCCCCACGCCCTCGACCTGCTGACCCTGGCGCGGTTCGCCTGGGACCGGGGCGAAGGTATTGCGCCCGATCTCGCCCAACCGGTGTACCTGCGCGACAAGGTGGCCACGCCCAAGGCGCGGTAAACCGCTGGTCGTCTATCGCCGTTGCGCATAAACCTTTTGCTCGATATGTGGTCCAGTTATCAGTCGGGCATTTGCGAAGTCTCTCAGGTGCCGCTAAATTGCCATCATTGCTCCTGAGTAATCGTTCATGCGTGTCGACGGCTTCTCTTCCCAGTCCTATCCGATCAAGCGCCCGCTGCGCAAGCCGCCGGTGCGCGAAGAGGACGTGGACGAAGACCTGCCGGGCGAGTTCGAGGCGCAGCCGTCGCCATCAGGTGCTGCAGGCGGCGCCAGCCGCAGCGGCTTGCCGGTGCGCCAGCAGGACATGATCTTCCCGCGGGCGCGCAACAAGCGCACCGCCCAGGCCCTGGCCAGCTACCTGACCACTGCCGGCTTCGTGGACTGGGAGATGGAAGTGCTGGGGTTGGACCTGTACATTTGAGGCATGACGCCTTTACCTTACTTTCTCGGTTGCCCGTCCTGGAGTGAAAACGCCTGGCGCGAGTACCTGTACCCCGCCGAGGCCAGACCCAGCGACTTTCTCGGCCTCTACTGCCAGGTGTTCAATGCGGTGGAGGGCAACACCACCTTCTATGCGCGCCCCGCGCCCGCCACCCTCGAACGCTGGGCGCAGATCATGCCCGCGCACTTTCGCTTCACCGCCAAGTTCCCCGGCGACATCAGTCATGCAGACGACCTGCGTCAGCAATGCGTGGCCGCGCAAACCTTCATCAACCTGCTCAAGCCGCTGGGCGCCCGTGTGGCGCCCTACTGGTTGCAGCTGCCTGCCAGCTTCGGTCCAGCACGCCTGGGCGAGCTGGTGGCATTTATCGACGAGGTGGACGTGCCGCTGGCGGTGGAGGTGCGCAACAAGGCCTTCTTCGCCAAGGGTGAGGAGGAACGTCTGCTCAATCGGCTGTTGCTCGATCGCGGCGTCGAACGCATCTGCCTGGACCCGCGTGCCCTGTTCAGTTGCACCTCGCGCGATCCGGGCGTGCTGCATGCCCAGTCCAAGAAACCGCGGGTGCCGCCACGCCCTGCCGCCTTCAGCCAGAGCCCGCAGGTGCGCTTCATCGGCCACCCGGAACTGGCGGCCAACGAGCCGTTTCTGCTGCCGTGGCTGGACAAGGTCGCGGCCTGGATCGAGGAGGGGCGCACCCCGTACGTTTTCCTGCATACTGCCGACAACCGCCTGGCAGCCGCGCTGGCGCAGCGTTTTCATCAGGGCCTGATGGAGCGCCTGCCCGGCTTGCCGGCCTTGCCTGAACTGCACAGGGCGCCCGCAGCCGAGCAGCTTGGCCTGCTCTGACCGCCCCGTACCGCCTGCTCTGGAGTCGTGATCATGGATGTGCAAACCCTGCGTGCCGAAGCCTTCAAGGCGCTGCATGAACGTGATGGCGCCTTTGTCATCCCCAACCCCTGGGATGCAGGCTCGGCCAAGCTGCTGGCCAGCCTCGGCTTCGAGGCGCTGGCCACCACCAGCGCCGGCCTGGCGTTCTCGCTGGGGCGCCCCGATGCCGAAGGCGCCATGAGCCTGGAGGAAACCCTGGGCAACGCGCGCAGCATCGTCGATGCCACTGCTCTGCCGGTGGCTGCAGACCTCGAGAACGGCTTCAGCGATACGCCCAAGGGCTGCGCCGAGGCCATCCTGCAGGCCGCCGCTGTGGGGCTTGTAGGCGGCTCCATCGAGGATGCCAGCGGCAACCCGCAAGAGCCGATCTATGGCTTTCATCAGGCAGTGGAGCGCGTCGAGGCAGCCGTTGCGGCGGCGCGCAGCCTGGAGTTCCCGTTCACCCTGTGTGCCCGCGCCGAAAACCTGCTGCACGGGCGCCTGGACCTGGACGACACCATCAAGCGCCTGCAGGCCTTTGCCGAGGCCGGTGCCGATGTGCTGTACGCGCCGGGCTTGCGCAGCGCCGAGGAGATTCGCCAGGTGGTGCAGGCCGTGGCGCCCAGGCCGGTCAACGTGCTGATGGGGCTGAGCGGGGTGGACCTGAGCGTAAGCGACCTGCAGGCGCTCGGGGTCAAGCGCATCAGCGTCGGCTCGTCGCTGGCGCGTGCGGCCTACGGCGCGTTCTTCCACGCCGCCGAACGGATCCAGCAGCAGGGCCGCTTCGACTATGCCGAACAGGCGCTGCCGTTCGACCAGCTCAACCAGTTGTTCAGGCGCTGATCGTCCATGCGGGGAGTGGGCATTTTCCTGGTGATAGCGATGGCGGCGGGGCTGGTGGCCTGGCAACAGGGCTGGCGCCTGCCGGCTGCCTGGAACCCGTGGGCGGTGCTGGACGTCAAGGCGCCCCCGAACCTGCTGACCCCCTACAAGCTGAGCCGCCTGCAGGATGACCCCAGGCTTTGCGAACAGGCCCTGGCCACCTCGACGCTGCGCTACAGCAAGCAGGCCGACAGCGCGCCAGATGTGGCCTGCCCGCTGCACAACGTGGTGCGGGTGCAGGGCTCGGGCGTGCGCCTGAGCAGCAGTTTTCTGGCCAGTTGCCCGGTGGCGGTGGCCTTCGCGCTGTTCGAGCGCCACGGCCTGCAACCGGCCGCGCAGCGTGCATTCGGCCAGGCGGTGGTGCAGGTCGATCACCTGGGCAGTTTTGCCTGTCGCAATGTGTACGGGCGCAAGGAAGGGCGGCGCAGCCAGCATGCCAGCGCCAATGCGCTCGACATCGCCGGGTTCAGGCTGGCCGATGGGCAGCGCATCGAGGTGCTGCGCGACTGGCCGGGTGAGGGGGGGAAGGCGAAGTTTCTACGCGAGGTGCAGGCTGGCGGCTGCGACAGTTTCAACACGGTGCTGGGGCCTGACTACAACGCTGCCCACCGCAACCACTTCCACCTGGACATGGGCTTCTGGCAGATCTGCCGTTAGGCGGCGATGCGCACGTTGTTCAGTACCACCGGACGGGCCCAGCTGAGGTCGAACTCCAGGTCCGACTGCTGCTTGAGCAGCGTGGCCTGGTCGAACGGCTCCGGCGCCGGGTCGAGCAGGCTGGCTTCCAGCTCCGCGATCGGCAGGTGCAACGGGTAGGGTTGCGGCGCCGGGCCTGGCTGCGGCAGCGGATGACCCTGGCTCATCACCACCGGGCGCACCCAGTTGTTGCTGATGTCCAGCTGGCGCTGCTGCTCTACCAGTTCCAGCGCGCTGAATGGCGGCGCAGGCTTGTCCAGCAGGTCCAGTTCGAATTCGGCAATCGGCAGGAACAGCGGCTCGGGCGGGGCGACGATGGTGTCGTGCACGTCGCACAGGCGCTGGCTGTGGATCTGCGCCAGGGTCTGGCTGCCGGCAATCGGTTCGCCGGTGACGGTGTCGACCTCGGGGACCGCCAGCTGACCTTCCTGCGCACCTTCACCCTGCTGCTCTGCCAACGCCTGGGCAAAGAAGTCCTGCCACAGGTGGCTGACGCCGCCGAGGGTCTGGGTGTTGTGCCGGGCAAAGTCGCCGACGGGCGACAAATAACCGGAAGGGAGCTGAAGAATGTCTGACATGGCAGTCGAAGGCTGTCCGGGTCTGGCAAAATAGCGATTACTGCGGTTATCGGCACAGGCCGGCAATCATTTAATTTTTTTGTGTGGGGAAGGTGAGCGGTGGAGCAACTGGCGGACGGCGGTATCCGGGTCGAGGCGTTGGCTGCCGAGTATCAGGCACAGGCCGAGCACTGGGCGGTGCGCCTGGGCTTGCCGCTGCAGGATGCGTCGGCGGCCTTTGCCGTGCAGGTGGGCGAGACCGGCCTGCAGATCCAGCAGTTGGGCCCGCAGGCACCGGGCCCGGTGCGGGTGGATTTCGTCGAGGGCGCGGCGGCCCATCGTCGGGTGTTCGGCGGGGGCAGCGGGCAGATGATCGCCAAGGCGGTCGGCATCGCTCAGGGCGTGCGTCCACGGGTGCTGGATGCCACGGCAGGGCTGGGCAAGGACGCCTTCGTGCTGGCCAGCCTGGGCTGCCAGATGCAACTGATCGAGCGCCAGCCGCTGGTGGCGGCGCTGCTCGAGGATGGCCTGGCGCGTGCGGCAGCGGATGCCGAGGTGGGGCCCATCGTGGCCCGCATGCAGCTGCTGGCAGGCAACTCCATCGAGCGCATGCGCGACTGGCAGGGCGAACCGCCGCAGGTGATCTACCTCGATCCGATGTTCCCGCACCGCGACAAGAGCGCCCTGGTGAAAAAGGAGATGCGCGTGTTCCGCCCGCTGGTGGGCGATGACCTGGATGCCCCGGCACTGCTGGAGGCCGCCCTGGCCCTGGCCAGCCACCGGGTGGTGGTCAAGCGCCCGCGCAAGGCGCCGATCATCGACGGGCCCAAGCCCAGCCATAGCCTGGAAGGCAAGTCGAGCCGCTACGACATCTACCCCAAGAAAGCCCTCAAGCCCTGACTAGGGGCGGTAGGCCCGCAAAAACACCGCCACCACGTCCTGCACATGTGCCTCGGCAGCCTCGGCGTCCAGCGCCGGGGAGTAGCCGAGCAGCAGGCGATAGTTCGGCGCCCCCTTGAGCAGGCAGAAGAAGTGCTCGGCCGCCCTGGCCGGCTGCTCGATACGCAGCAGACCATGCTGGTCGACGCGCTGCAGCAGTGCCTCCATCTCGCGCAGCACGCGCAACGGGCCGGCTTCGAAGAAGATCTGGCTGAGCTTGGGGTCCTGGGTGCCCAGGGCCATGATCAGGCGGCTGAGCTTGACCGATTGATCGCTGTTGATCAGCGCCTGGAAGCCGCGCCCGATGTTCAGCAGGACCTGCTCCACCGACGTGCCTTCGGTCAGTTCGAAGAACAGTTCGGGCAACTGGGCCGTGCAGGTGGCCACGATCGCCGAGGAGAACAGTGTCTCCTTGTCGTTGAAGTGGCTGTAGACCGTCAGTTTCGAAACCCCTGCCGCATTCGCGACCGCATCCATGCTGGTGTTGGCGTAACCGTGGGTGAGAAACAGGGCTTTGGCCGCCTCGAGGATGGCCTGGCGCTTGGCGAGGTCCTTGGGCCGGCCGGGGCCGTTGGGGGCGCTGGTTTCGTTTGGCATGAATGACACGTACAGGTTCGTTAAGGGGTACAGGGTACACCGTGGTCGCCGCCTGGGGGCTGCAATCTGCGCTTTGAACGCCTATCAGCGCCAGTGATGGCGGGTGGAAGTGGCTTTTTCGGCTCCACGGAGGGCCCAAGCGGCAGGTCCAGGTGTCAGTTCGGTGCGTGCGACGACCCTGAAATTTCTGTCCGACAATCGCTTCCCGGCGCCGTTGCGCTGATTTACTATACCCGCCGGTATAAATATTAGATGCGCTACTCACGGAAGGTTCTCGATCATGTTGCGTCATGCCTTGCCCCTTGCATTCCCGCTTACCCTTGCCTTGCTGCTGAGCGGCTGCGGGCAGGAGAGTCCCCCGCCAAGCACCCTGCGCCCGGCCATGGTGGTGCAGCCGCAGCTGTCCACGGCGGCGGTCGACAGCTACCCCGGCGAAGTGCGCGCCCGGCTCGAGCCGGAGTTGGCGTTTCGTATTCCCGGCAAGGTCAGCAAGCGCCTGGTGGAGGAGGGCCAGCGGGTCAAGGCCGACCAGCCATTGGCCGAGCTCGACCCGCAGGACGTGCGCCTGCAGCTGGAGGCCAGCCGCGCGCAGATGGCAGCGGCCCAGGCCAACCTGAGCCTGGTCAAGGCCGAGCGCGACCGCTACCAGACCCTGCTGGAACGCCAGATGGTCAGCCGCTCGCAGTTCGACAACGCCGAAAACTTGTACCGCGCAGGCCTGGCGCGAGCCAACCAGGTGCGCGCCGAATTCGATGTGGCCGGCAACCAGGCCGGCTATTCGGTGCTGCGCGCGCCACAGGACGGGGTGGTAGCCAAGCGTCAGGTCGAGGTGGGCCAGGTGGTGGCTGCCGGGCAGACCGTGTTCACCCTGGCCGCCGATGGCGAGCGCGAGGTGCTGATCAGCCTGCCGGAGCAGAACTTCGGCCGCTTCAAGGTCGGCCAGCCGGTGTCGGTGGAGCTGTGGTCGCAACCGGATACGCGCTTCGAGGGTCGCATCCGCGAGCTGTCGCCGGCCGCCGACCCGCGGTCACGTACCTTCGCTGCGCGCATCGCGTTCGCGGCCGGCAAGGTACCCGCAGAACTGGGGCAGAGCGCACGGGTGTTCATCCAGCACGCCGAGCAGGTGCCGCTGGCAGTGCCGCTGTCGGCCCTAAGCGCCGAGAACGGCCAGACCTACGTGTGGCGGGTGGAGCCTGACAATACGCTCAAGCGCACCGTGGTGCGGGTTGGCGCCTACGGCCAGGCCAGCGTGCCGGTGCTCGAAGGCCTCAAGCCCACCGATTGGGTGGTGGCGGCTGGTGGCCACGTGCTGCACGAAGGGCAGCAGATACGACCGGTGGACCGGTCCAATCGCGTGGTGAATCTGGCGGCCAAGGAGTAAGTCCCGATGGGTTTCAACCTTTCCGCCTGGGCGCTGCGCAATCGCCAGATCGTGCTGTTCCTGATGGTGCTGCTGGCCCTGGTCGGCACGCTTTCGTATACCAAGCTGGGCCAGAGCGAAGACCCGCCGTTCACCTTCAAGGCCATGGTGATCAAGACCAACTGGCCGGGGGCGAGCGCCGAGGAAGTCTCGCGCCAGGTCACCGAACGCATCGAGAAGAAGCTGATGGAGACAGGCGAGTACGAGAAGATCGTCTCGTTCTCGCGCCCTGGTGAGTCCCAGGTCACTTTCATGGCCCGCGACTCGATGCATTCCAAGGATGTTCCCGAGCTGTGGTACCAGATCCGCAAGAAGGTCGCGGACATTCGCCACACCTTGCCGCCGGGTATCCAGGGGCCGTTCTTCAACGACGAGTTCGGCACCACCTTCGGCAATATCTATGCACTGACCGGTGAAGGCTTCGACTACGCGGTGCTCAAGGACTACGCCGACCGCGTGCAGATCCAGCTGCAACGGGTAAAGGATGTGGGCAAGGTCGAGCTGCTCGGCCTGCAGGACGAGAAGATCTGGATCGAGCTGTCGAACCTCAAGCTGGCGACCCTGGGCCTGCCGCTTGAAGCCGTGCAGCAGGCGCTGGAGGAACAGAATGCGGTGACCACCGCAGGCTTTTTCGAAACTCCCAGCGAGCGCCTGCAACTGCGCGTGAGCGGGCGTTTCGAGACGGTGGAGCAGATCGAGCAGTTCCCCATTCGGGTGGGCGAGCGCACCTTCCGTATCAGCGATGTGGCCGATGTGCGCCGCGGTTTCAACGATCCGCCCGCGCCACGCATGCGCTTCATGGGCGAAGACGCCATCGGCCTGGCGGTATCGATGAAGGCCGGTGGTGACATCCTGGTGCTGGGCAAGGCCCTTGAGGTCGAGTTTGCCCGTATCTCGGCCAATCTGCCGGCCGGCATGCAGCTGCGCAAGGTATCCGACCAGCCGGCCGCCGTGAAAACCGGGGTAGGCGAGTTCGTGCAGGTGCTGGTGGAAGCACTGGCCATCGTGCTGCTGGTGAGCTTCTTCTCGCTGGGCATGCGCACCGGCCTGGTGGTGGCGCTGGCGATTCCGCTGGTGCTGGCGATGACGTTTGCCGCGATGTATTACCTCGGGATCGGCCTGCACAAGATTTCCCTGGGGGCGCTGGTGCTGGCGCTGGGGCTGTTGGTGGATGACGCGATCATTGCGGTGGAGATGATGGCGATCAAGATGGAGCAGGGCTTCGATCGCTTCAAGGCCGCCAGCTACGCCTGGACCAGCACCGCCTTCCCGATGCTCACCGGCACCCTGATCACAGCGGCGGGCTTTCTGCCGATTGCCACGGCGCAGTCGGGCACGGGCGAGTACACACGCTCGATCTTCCAGGTGGTGACCATTGCCCTGATTGCCTCGTGGATCGCCGCCGTGGTGTTCGTGCCGTACCTGGGCGAGCGGCTGCTGCCAGACCTGGCCAAGCTGCACGCGGCCAAGCACGGCACCACCGATGGCGCCACCGACCCCTATGGCACGCCGTTCTACCAGCGTGTACGGCGGCTGGTGGGCTGGTGCGTGGCGCACCGCAAGACGGTGATCGTGGCGACCCTGGGCCTGTTCGTGCTCAGCGTGCTGTCGTTTCGCTTCGTGCCCCAGCAGTTCTTCCCGGCCTCCGGACGGCTGGAGCTGATGGTCGACCTGAAGCTGGCCGAGGGCGCCTCGCTGAGCAACACCGCCGAGCAGGTCACGCGCCTGGAGGCCCTGCTCAAGGAGCGCGCCGGCATCGACAACTATGTGGCCTACGTGGGCACCGGCTCGCCGCGCTTCTACCTGCCCCTGGACCAGCAGTTGCCGGCAACCAGCTTCGCCCAGTTCGTGGTGCTGGCCAAGACCATCGAGGAGCGCGAGGCGCTGCGCAGCTGGCTGATCGAGACCCTGAACGAGCAGTTCCCGGACCTGCGTTCGCGGGTCACGCGCCTGGAAAACGGCCCGCCCGTGGGCTACCCGGTGCAGTTCCGGGTCACCGGCGAGCACATCGAGGAAGTGCGTGCACTGGCGCGCAAGGTGGCGGCCCGGGTGCGCGAGAACCCGCATGTGGTGAACGTGCACCTGGACTGGGAAGAGCCGAGCAAGGTGATCTACCTGAGTATCGACCAGGACCGTGCCCGGGCCCTGGGGATCAGCACCGCGCACCTGGCCAAGTTCCTGCAAAGCTCGCTGACCGGTTCGTCGGTCAGCCAGTTCCGCGAAGACAACGAGCTGATCGAGATCCTGCTGCGCGGCACGCGCCAGGAACGCACCGAGCTGACCAACCTGTCGAGCCTGGCGGTGCCCACCGAGAATGGGCGCAGCGTTGCGCTGTCGCAGGTGGCGACGCTGGAGTACGGCTTCGAGGAAGGCATCATCTGGCACCGTAATCGCCTGCCGACGGTGACGGTACGTGCCGACATCTATGGCAAGGAGCAGCCGGCGACCCTGGTCAAGCAGATACTGCCGACCCTGGAGCCGGTGCGTGCCGAGCTGCCGGATGGCTACCTGCTGGAAGTGGGCGGTACGGTGGAGGATTCGACCCGCGGGCAGAACTCGGTGAATGCCGGGGTGCCACTGTTCATCGTGGTGGTGTTGAGCTTGCTGATGGTGCAGTTGCGCAGCTTCTCGCGCACGGTGATGGTGTTCCTCACCGCGCCATTGGGGCTGATCGGGGTGGTGCTGTTCCTGATGGTGTTCCGTCAGCCGTTCGGCTTCGTGGCGATGCTGGGCACCATTGCGCTGTCGGGGATGATCATGCGCAACTCGGTGATTCTGGTGGACCAGATCGAGCAGGACATCGCGGCCGGGCTGGACCGTTGGCAGGCGATCATCGAGGCCACGGTGCGGCGCTTCCGGCCGATCGTGCTGACCGCGCTGGCGGCGGTGCTGGCGATGATTCCGCTGTCGCGCAGCGTGTTCTTCGGGCCGATGGCGGTGGCGATCATGGGCGGGCTGATCGTGGCCACGGCGTTGACGCTGCTGTTCCTGCCGGCGCTGTATGCGGCGTGGTTCAAGGTGCGCAAGCCCTGAGAAGGCGTTCGCCGGCAAGGCCGGCTCCTACGGGGGCACTGCGCATCCTGTAGGAGCCGGCCTTGCCGGCGAAGGGCCCTAGAGGGCGCCGAAGACCTTCTTGGCCAGGCTGGTAGCCGCGGCCGCCGGGTTCTGGCGGATCGTCGCTTCCTGCTTGCCGATCATCTCGAACAGGCCATCCAGCGCTTGTTCGGTCACATAACCCTCGACGTTGGCGTTCTTGCTGTCCAGCAGGCCCAGCGACGAGGCCTGCCCGGCAAAGCTGTTGTACTGCTTGGCCAGGCCGACCTGGTCGGTGGCCTGCTTGACGATGGGCAGGAACTTGGCACGGATCTGCTCGCGGCTGGTCTTGTTCAGGTACTGGGTGGCCGAATCGTTGCCACCGCTGAGAATACCCTTGGCGTCGGCCACGCTCATCTTCTTGACCGCATCCACCAGCAACGCCTGGGCCTGCGGTACTGCCGCCTCGGCCGCCTTGTTCATGCTGGCTTCGAGCTGGTCGACCTCGGCGCCCATACCGAATTTCTTCATGGCCTTGGCAGCCTTGCCCAGGTTGCCCGGCAGCTCGATGCGCACGTCCGGGTTGTTGCTGAAGCCGCCTGGGGTGCCCAGTTGCTTGACGGCAATCTGCGCACCTTGGGTCAGGGCATCCTTGAGGCCGCCGGTGGCGTCCTTCTGCGACAGGTCGCCGAGCGACAGGGCCAGCGCACTGGCCGACAACAGCAGGCCGGCACACAGGCCGGTAAAGGTAAGAGCAGGGCGGAACATGGCAGCATCCTTATCCAAAGGCAAAAAGGGGATCAGCGAACGGCGTCGACCTTGATTCGTACAGGCTGGGCGTCGCTACCGTCCAGCTGCACGCCGTGGTGTTCGGTGTTGATGAACAGCAGCTTACCGTCCAGCTCGATGCGCGCGCTCACGGCATAGCGGTGGCCCGGCTTGACCTGTGCCGGGTCGTAGCTCAGGTGAAACGGCAGGGGCACCTGGCCTTTTACCGGGCCGCTCTGGTTGGCCAGGGTGACAGCTGGCGCATCGGCCAGCGACACGTCCTGCAGGCTGACGCTCAGGGTGGCTGCCGGTGGCAGGGCGATGCGCTGCAGGTAGAACACCTCGCCGTCCAGGCTGGCCTTGGAGGGTGACGGGGTGCTGCTGCAGGCGGCCAGCAGGCTGCCCAGCACAGCCAGGGTCAATTTCTTCATCGTGTACTCCTGTTCAGACTTGTTGCTCGGTGTGTTCGGTGGTTTCGTCGCTGCGCTGCAAGGCCACCTGGCGGATCGACAGGCGCACCTCGGCCGACAGCACGCGCTTGGCGGCGCCTTCGGCCAGCTCGCTGAGTTTTTCATGGTAGCCGAGCTTGCCCGCCGCATCCGGGCGCAGCACGCCCTGTTCGATCTGGGTCTGGATGAAGTGGCGGAACAGGCTCTTGTCGAAGAACTCCGGGGCGTTCAGGCCATGCAGGATCGACAGGCGCTGGGCCATGACCACGCACAGGTCTTCCAGCTCTTCGGCGCTGAGGGTGTGCTGGCCGCTGTTGAGCAGCAGCGCGGTGGCCATGTAGAAGCGCTGCAGGGTCTGGGTGATGGCCCGCGCCAGCAGGGTCAGCAGCACGAACTGGCGCGAACTCGGGGCCGGGCGCAGGTACACGCCGTTCTCGAAACGCAGCAGGCCCTGTTCGACGAATGCCTCCAGCCACTGGTCGATCACCCCGTCGAGCTCCTGGGCATCCCAGCGGATGAACAACTCCGACTGCAGATACGGGTACAGCGCGTGGGTGTAGCGGCCGATCAGTTCGCGGCTGATGCGCGAGCTGCTCTGGAAGAAGCTTGCCAGCAGCGCCGGCAGGGCGAAGATGTGCAGTACGTTGTTGCGGTAGTAGGTCATCAGTACCGCGTTGTTTTCATCCAGGTACAGGATGCGCCCCAGCGCGTCCTGCTGCTCGGCCAGCAGGTCCATGCCGCGCACGTGGCCGATCAGCGCCAGGCCGTCGCCTTCGGGCAGGGTGGTATGGGCCGAGTAGGGCACCTGGCGCAGCAGCGCCAGGTACAGGTCCAGTACCCGCGCCAGGGCGCGTTCGTCCAGGGCCAGGCGGCTGGTGGACAGCAGCGCCAGGGCCACCAGGTTGACCGGGTTGATCGCGGCGGCCTCGTTCAGGTGCTGCGCGACCTTCTCGCCCAGGCGCGAGGTGGTTTCGTTGAGCCAGGCCGGGCGGAACTGCGGGCTGTGGTCCTGTTCGCGCCAGCCTGGTTGCTGCTGGTCGAGGAAGCTGGCCAGGCGGATCGGCTCGCCGAAGTTCACGGCCACCTGGCCGAAGCGCTGCTTGAGCGCGCCGATGACCTTGAAGATGTCGAAGATCGATTCCTTCTTCTTGCTCGCCCCGCGCAGCTCGCCCAGGTAGGTGCGGCCTTCGAGCACGCGCTCGTAGCCGATGTACACCGGCACGAACACGATCGGGGTGCGCGAGGAACGCAGAAAACTGCGCAGGGTGATCGCCAGCATACCGGTCTTGGGCTGCAGCATGCGCCCGGTGCGCGAGCGCCCGCCCTCGACGAAGTACTCCACCGGGAAGCCCTTGGTGAACAGGGTGTGCAGGTACTCGTTGAACACCGCGGTGTACAGCGGGTTGCCCTTGAAGGTGCGGCGCATGAAGAACGCACCGCCGCGGCGCAGCAGGCTGCCGATCACCGGCATGTTGAGGTTGATGCCGGCGGCGATGTGCGGCGGCGTCAGGCCGTTGCGAAACAGCAGGTACGACAGCAGCAGGTAGTCGATGTGGCTGCGATGGCAGGGCACGTAGATCACCTCGTGCCCCGGCGCGATGCCTTGCACCTGTTCGATATGGTTGACCTTGATGCCGTCGTAGATCTTGTTCCAGAACCAGCTCAGCACCACTTCGAGGAAGCGGATGGCGGTGTAGGTGTAGTCCGAGGCGATCTCGTTGCCATAGCGCAGGGCCTGGGCCTCGGCCTTGGCCAGCGGGATGTTCTCGCGCTGGGCCTCGTCGCTGATGGCCTGGCGTACCAGCGGGTCGTGGATCAGGCCCTTGACCAGGTTGCGCCGGTGCGAGATGTCGGGGCCGATGACGGCGGTCTTGAGGTTGCGAAAATGCACCCGCAGCAGGCGCTGGGCCATGCGCACGGTGCGCTCGTGGCCCTTGTTGTGCTCGACCAGCTCACGCAGATGGATCGGCGCGGAAAACTGCACGCGGGTCTTGCGCCCCAGGATCAGCACGGTAAGCAGCCGGCGCAGGCGCCCGGTGACGGCCCAGCTGTCGGCGAACAGCAGCTTCCACGGGCTCGATTCGCTGGCCGGCGACTGGCCCCAGAACACGCTGACCGGAATGATCTGCGCGTCCTGTTCGGCGTGCTGGCTGACCAGGTTGACCAGGCGCGTCAGCGTCGGCGGTGCGCCGCGCTTGTCGTGGCGGCCCAGCCAGTCGGGTTCGGGGGTCAGGTAGAAGAACGCTGCCGGCTCCATCACCGGGCCTACCGCCACGGGCAGCACCGGGCGCGGAAGCCCGGCTTTGGTGCATTCGCGGTCGAGCACGGCCAGATCGGTGAGCGCGGGTGATTGCAGCACGTAGAACACCGGACGGCTGCGGTCCAGGTTCAGCGAGAAGGATGACTGGTTGATGGTTTCGGAGCGCACCCACAGGTACAGCAGTCGGCGCAGGGCGCCGAAGATCAGGCGGCGCAAGGGGGAACGGGTCATTCGGTAGGTGCCCTGGGTAATGGGATTCGAGCAGATGCTCGGTAGGTTAGTGTGCCGTATCCGCGCAAGTTCAGCAAAAAGCGCCCCGGTCATGAAAATTGTTGAATGGCTGCGTTATAGTCGGTCCGCCACTTGCAGGACAAATCCGCAAGCGGCGTAGGTGGGGCCTGGTGAGGCCCTGCCGACAAGGCGATTCCAAAATAAAAATCCGGAGTAGTTCAGATGTCGTCTCGTGAGACTGGAAGTGTGAAGTGGTTCAATGACGCCAAGGGATATGGCTTCATTCAGCGTGAGGGCGGTGCGGATGTGTTCGTGCATTACCGCGCGATCCGCGGTGAAGGGCATCGCACCCTGCTGGAAGGGCAACAGGTCGAGTACAACCTGACCCAGGGCCAGAAAGGCCTGCAGGCCGAAGACGTAGTGGGGCTGTAAAGCGGCAGGCGCCAGCCTTGCTGGCGATGGGCTGCGCAGCAGCCCCTTGGCCCGGCGATGCCGGGCTTCGCCAGCAAGGCTGGCGCCTAAGCAAAGCCGGTCAACGGCTCAACTGGTACGCCAGGTGATCTCTTCCTCGCCATCGGCGCTGATGCGGATCCAGCGGTCGGCGTCTTCTTCACCTTCCTCTTCCACCCAGCTACCCGGCGCGCAGCGCACTTCGACATTGAGTGCGGCGAATGCGGCGCGGGCGCAGGCGATGTCGTCCTCCCACGGGGTCTGGTCGCTTTCCAGGTACAGGCTGTTCCATTTGCCCACAGCCTTGGGCAGCCAGGTAACAGGTACGTTACCGGCCTTGCACTTGTAGGTCTGGCCCTTCTGCTGCCAGTCGCTGCACGGGCCGAGGGCCTGGCCCAGCCAGGCGGCGATCTGCTTGTGATCGACGTCGGCGTCCTTCAGGTAAATCTCGATATCGGGTTGGCGCATGGGGCTCTCCGGGTGCGGCTCAGTCTTGGCGCACAAAGTAATCGTAACGCATCGATACCGTCACCTCTAAGGGCTCGGGGTGATCGATGACGGCCGCGCGTCTTTCTGCGCTGGCGCGCCAGCCATGGGGGGTCATGGCCAGCAGGTTGGCGCGGTCGGCCGGGGCCGCCAGGCTCAGGCGAAACTCCAGCACTTCGCCGTGGGCGTGGTGCATGCCCGCGGGCACCAGGGCCAGGTGCTTGTCGTCGGCATAGTCGCGCACTTCATCGTACAGCCGTTCGCGCAGCTCCATCAGGTGACCGCTGGTGGGGCCGACGCGCATCAGGCCGCCGCCGGGGCTGAGCAGGCGCCTGGCTTCCTGCCAGTCCAGCGGGCTGAACACGCTGGCCAGGAACTGGCAGCTGGCATCGGCCAGTGGCACCCGGGCCATGCTCGCCACCAGCCAGGTGAGTGCCGGGTTGCGCCGGCACGCACGCTTGACCGCCTCGCGGGAGATGTCCAGGGCATAGCCGTCGGCCTGGGGCAGGGCGTCGGCCAGTTGCGCGGTGTAGTAGCCTTCGCCGCAGCCGATGTCCAGCCAGCGCGCAGGCGCGCGCTCGGCTGCAAGCTCGGCCAGGCGCCGTGCCACCGGGGCGTAGTGCCCGGCATTGAGGAAGTCGCGACGTGCCTCGACCATGGCCTGGTTGTCGCCAGGGTCACGGCTGTTCTTGTGCTGCACCGGCAACAGGTTCAGGTAGCCCTGGCGCGCCCGGTCGAAGCGGTGCCCGGCAGGGCAGCCGACACCGTTGTCCAGGGCGCCGAGCGCGGCGCTGCAGATGGGGCAGATGAGCATCAGACGAGCAACCGGGTCAGGGTCTGGTAGTAGATCTCGGTCAGCACGTCCAGGTCGCTGGCCAGGACCCGCTCGTTGACCTGGTGAATGGTGGCGTTGACCGGGCCCAGTTCGACCACCTGGGTGCCCAGGGTGGCGATGAAGCGCCCGTCGGAGGTGCCGCCGCTGGTGGAGGCCTGGGTGTCGCGGCCGGTCACGGCCTTGATGCTGGCCGACACCGCGTCGAGCAGGTCGCCCGGTTCGGTGAGGAACGGCAGGCCCGACAGCGCCCAGTCCACCTGCCAGTCCAGGCCGTGCTTGTCGAGGATCGCCGCCACGCGGGCCTGCAGCCCTTCGACGGTCGACTCGGTGGAGAAACGGAAGTTGAACAGTGCGGTCAGCTCGCCTGGCACCACGTTGGTGGCGCCGGTCCCCGAGTTGAGGTTGGAGATCTGGAAGCTGGTGGGGGGAAAGAAATCGTTGCCCTCGTCCCAGTGCTCGGCGGCCAGTTCGGCCAAGGCCGGGGCGGCCAGGTGGATCGGGTTCTTCGCCAGGTGCGGGTAGGCCACGTGGCCCTGCACGCCACGCACGGTGAGCCTGGCGCCAAGCGAGCCGCGACGGCCGTTCTTGACCACGTCACCGACCAGGGTGGTGCTCGACGGCTCGCCGACGATGCACCAGTCCAGGCGTTCGTTGCGCGCCGCCAGGCGTTCGACCACGGCCTTGGTGCCGTGATGGGCCGGGCCTTCCTCGTCGCTGGTGATCAGGTAGGCGACCTTGCCCTTGTGGTTCGGGTAGTCGGCGACGAAGCGCTCGGTGGCCACGATCATGGCGGCCAGGCTGCCCTTCATGTCGGCCGCGCCGCGCCCGCAGAGCATGCCGTCGGCGTCGATCAGGGCGTCGAACGGGTCGTTGGCCCAGGCCTGCACCGGGCCGGTGGGCACCACGTCGGTGTGGCCGGCAAAGCACAGTACCGGGCCGTCGTCGCTGCCGTGGGTGGCCCAGAAATTGTCGACGTCTTCGATGCGCATCGGTTCGAGCATGAAGCCGGCATCGCCCAGGCGCTGCATCATCTGTTTCTGGCAGTCGAAGTCCAGCGGGGTCACCGAGGGACGACGGATCAGGTCGCAGGCCAGTTCAAGGGTAGGCGAGAGGTCGGCTGGGGCCGTCATGAAGGACTCCGGGGTGCAAGGCTGGGGCAAAAAGAAGGGGCGTTATCTTATAGCAAAAGTGCGGGGAAGGGACTGTGGATCTGTGCTGTCTGTGCGGGCCTATCGCGGGTCAAGCCCGCTCCCACAAGGTACTGCGCAATCCCTGTGGGAGCGGGCTTGACCCGCGATGGCGGTTTATCAGGCGGCAGGTGCGGGCTGCGTGGCATCCGCAGGCTTGGGCAGCGACGACAGCATGGCCATGATCAGCGCCGCCAGGTACGGCAGCGATTGCACCAGCAGCATGGTCACCCAGAAGCGCATGTCGTTGCTCGGCAGGCCCTGCACCAAGTAGATGCCCAGCGCCGCGCCCCACAGCAGCAGCATGATGAACAGCTCCTCGCGGGCCTCTGCCAGTGCCACCAGCAGCCCGTGGCTGTCGGCGTTCTTCGGCGTGCGGAAGAACGGAATGCTGCTGGTGAAGAACCCGTACAGCACCGCCTTGGCAATGGTGTGCGACAACGCCAGCCCTGCCAGCGCCGCCGAGAATGCGTCCTTGAGGTTGACCCCTACCGCGCGGCGGTACAGGAACACGATCTTGCCCACCTTGAACACGAACAGCGCCAGCGGCGGGATCGCGAAGATCAGCAGCGGCGGGTCGACCCGCTGCGGCACGATGATCATGGCCGCCGACCACAGCAGCGCACCCACGGTGAAGAAGATGTTCATGCCGTCGGCGATCCACGGCAGCCAGCCGGCCAGGAAGTGGTAGCGCTGGCCGCGGGTCAGTTGGGTGTCCTTGCCGCGCAGCAGGCTGGAGGTGTGGCGCTTGATGATCTGGATCGCGCCGTAGGCCCAGCGAAAGCGCTGCTTCTTGAAGTCGATGAAGGTGTCGGGCATCAGGCCCTTGCCGTAGCTCTCGTGGGAATACGCCGCCGAGTAACCCTTCTCGAACACGCGCAGGCCCAGTTCGGCATCTTCGCAGATGCACCAGTCGGCCCAGCCGAGCTCTTCGAGCACCGAGCGCCGGGTCATGGTCATGGTGCCGTGCTGGATGATTGCGTCACGGTCGTTGCGGGTGACCATGCCGATATGGAAGAAGCCCTTGTACTCGGCGTAGCAGAGCTTCTTGAAGGTGCTTTCGTTCTGGTCGCGGTAGTCCTGCGGCGATTGCACCACGGCGATCTTGGGGTCGGCAAAGTGCGGCACCATGTGCTTGAGCCAGTTGCGGTCGACACAATAGTCCGAGTCGATCACCGCGATCACTTCGGCGTCCTTGGCGGTGTGCGGGATCAGGTAGTTCAGCGCACCACCTTTGAAACCTGCCAGCGGTGCCACATGGAAGAACTTGAAGCGCTCGCCCAGCAGCTCGCAATGGGCCTTGAGCGGTTCCCACACGGCCGGGTCCTTGGTGTTGTTGTCGATGATCAGCACTTCGAAGTCCGGGTAGTCCAGCGCCGCGAGGGCATCGAGGGTCTGCTTGACCATCTCCGGGGGCTCGTTGTAGCACGGCACATGCACCGACACCTTGGGCCGATAGGCGCTGTCGGCCTCCACCGGCAGGAACAGCCGGCGGCGCTTGTGCGTCCATACCGCCTCGGCCAGTTCATGGGCCTCGGTCAGCAGCACGATGAACACCCCCAGCGCGCCGAGCGCCAGCAGGAAACCCACGGTGAGGCTGAACCAGGTGCTGTACTGCTGGCTGTAGTCATAGCCGATCCATACCAGCACCGAGCCGCACAGGAACGCGATGAAGGTCAGGAAGGTGCGCCCGCGCTGGCGCAGCGCCGAGCCGTCGATCAGCAACAGGGTCAGCGACAGCATCGCCAGCACCACCGAGCCCACGGCCAGCACGCGCCACTGCGGAATGGCCACCACCGGGCCCTCGAAGTTGAATTTCTGCTGGCGCGCGGCATTGAACACGCCCCAGTAGGCGCCCACCGAACCTTCGTCACTGGCTTTCCAGGGCTGGTCGTAGGCTTCGATCACGAAGTAGTTGTAGCCCTGGCGGTTGAGCAGGTTGACCAGGCTGCGCAGGTAGATGGCCTGATCCGCCTGGGTGGCGTCGGCACCGCCGCGCATGCGGCCATTGCTGGGCCAGCCGACCTCGGACAGCAGCAGCGGCTTGCGCGGGAACAGTTGCTTGAGCTCGCGGGCGCGGTCGAGCACGAACTGCTCGGCCTGGCTCACCGGGATGAATTCCCAGTAGGGCAGGATGTGCGCGGCGATCAGGTCGGCGTGCCCGGCAAGCTCGGGGTTTTCCTTCCAGATGTGCCACTGTTCGCTGGTGGTGACCGGCACCTTCACTGCGGCGCGCACGCGGTCCATGTAGTCCATCAGGGCCTGGGGGGTGACCTCTTCGCGAAACAGCGCCTCGTTGCCGACCATCACCCGCACCACGCTGCGCGAGGTGTTGGCCAACTGGATGGCGGTCTCGATTTCGCGCTCGTTGCGTTCCAGGTCGGGGCTGATCCACACACCCAGGGTCACGCGCAGGCCGAACTCTTCGGCCAGACGCGGGATCAGCGCCTGGGTGCCTTCCACCGTATAGATGCGGATGCTGTCGGTCAGCTTGCTCAGTTGCTCGAGGTCTTCGCGCAGCTCGGCTTCGGTCGGGTACTGGCCCTTTTGCGGGCTTTCGCCCAGGCGAAAAGGCGAATACGAGAAGCCGGAGATCTGCTCCGGCCAGTCGGGGGCGGACACCGGGCGGTTGATCAGTGCCCAGAACCCGGTGAATAGCGCGGCAATCGCCATGACGACCACCAGGTTGATACCAAATTTACGCGATGACATAGATATTTCGGGTTCCGAAAAGTGGAACGGGCAAGCGCCGGCGGGCACGGATCCTACGCACCAGGCAGGTAGCGTGGTATAGGAAACGGGTGCATGTAGCGCTTGGATTTTCCTCAGATGCTGAAGTTCTGAAGCCCGTACAATTGCCGTCCAAAGCAGGGTTTGCACCGGTCATTAAAGCAGGGTTGGCGCCAGGTTTACCAATTCATGGCAATTAGTGCGTCGGTTGCGGGCTGTCATCCTGCGTTGTGGGGCCTATAATGCGCGCCGGTTTTTTCAGGGTTGGGCCATGAGTACAGAAGATCCACGCTTTGCCGGTGTTGCCCGGTTGTATGGCCAGCAGGGCTTGCAACGCCTGCGCGAGGCGCATGTGGCGATCGTCGGCATCGGCGGTGTCGGCTCGTGGGCGGCCGAGGCCATGGCCCGCAGCGGCGTTGGCGAAATTTCGCTGTTCGACCTGGATGACGTGTGCGTGAGCAACACCAATCGCCAGTTGCATGCGCTGCAGGGCAACGTGGGCAAGCCCAAGGTCGAGGTGATGGCCGAGCGCCTGCGCGCAATCAACCCGGACTGCAAGGTGCACGCGGTGGTGGACTTCGTCACCCGCGACAACCTGGCCCAGACCATCACCGACCATATCGACTGCGTGATCGACTGCATCGACAGCGTGATGGCCAAGGCTGCGCTGATTGCCTGGTGCAAGCGGCGCAAGATCCAGGTGATCTGCACCGGCGGTGCGGGCGGGCAGCTCGACCCCACGCAGATCCAGGTGGCCGACCTCAACCGCACGGTCAACGACCCGCTGGCCTCCAAGGTGCGTTCGACGCTGCGCCGCGACCACGGGTTTTCGCGCAACGTGAGCCGCAACTACGGGGTGCCGTGCGTGTTCTCCACCGAGCAGTTGCGCTATCCGCTGCCCGATGGCGGTATCTGCCTGCAGAAGAGCTTCGTCGGGGACGGGGTCAAGCTCGACTGCTCGGGCGGTTTCGGCGCGGTGATGATGGTGACGGCGACCTTCGGCATGGTCGCTGCCAGCAAGGCCGTGGAGAAACTGGTGGGTGGCAAGCGCCGCCCGGCCGATCGCGTAGCGGCTCAGGCGCCGTCGGTGAGCTGAGCCATGCGCCGCAGCACGGCGTTCAGGCCGTTGCTGCGGGACGGCGAGAGCTGTCGTCCAAGGCCCAGGGCGGTGAACCAGGCGGGCAGGTCCAGCTGCTGCAGCTGGCTGCCGGTCAAGCCGTCGGCCCGCACCAGCAGCAGCGCCAGCAGGCCGCGCAGCAGCCGCGCATCGCTGGCGGCCTTGAAGTGCCAGCGACCGTCGGTTTGTTCGGCCACCAGCCACACCTGACTTTCGCAACCGTGCACGCGGTTGGCCTCGCACTGCTGCGTCGCGTCCAGGGGGGGCAGGCGCTCGCCCCATTGCATCAGCAGGCGGGCGCGCTGCTCCCAGCCGGCAGCCTGTTCGAATACATCCAGCGCCTCGCGGGCGGCGTCGGGCAGGCTCATCGCAGCAGCTCCAGGGCCTGGTCCAGGGCGCTGAAGAAGCGCTCCAGGTCGTGGGAATCGTTGTACAGCGCCAGCGACACGCGGATCGCGCCATCCAGGCCCAGGCTGTTGACCAGCGGCATGGCGCAGTGATGACCGGCCCGCACGGCGATGCCCTGTTCGGTCAGCAGGTGCGCAAGGTCGGCATTGTGCACGCCCTCGACCACGAAGCTGGCCAGGGCCAGTTGCGGCACGCCCAGTATCCGCACCCCTTCACGATCGTTGAGGCCGCGCAGCAGATGGCGGTGCAGGGCGGCTTCATGTTCGACCACGCTGGTGGCGTCGAGGCTGGCCAGGTAATCCAGGCTGGCACCCAGCCCGATCACGCTGGCGATCGGCGGCGTGCCGGCCTCGAAACCCAGCGGGGCGGCGCGAAAGCTCGACTGCTGGTAGCCGGCCAGTTGCACCATCTCGCCGCCGAACTGCCAGTGACGCAGCAGGCCCAACGCCTCGCGGCGCCCATAGAGCACGCCAAGGCCGTCCGGGCCATACAGCTTGTGACTGGAAAACACATAGAAGTCGCAGCCCAGTTGCTGTACATCGTGACGCCCGTGCACCACGCCCTGGGCGCCATCGACCACGCTGAGGGCGCCCTGGGCGCGGGCGTGGTCGAGCAACGGTTGCAGCGGCTGCCAGGTGCCGAGCACATTCGACAACTGGCTCACCGCCAGCACGCGGGTACGCGGGCCGATCAGTTGCAGGGCCGCCTCCAGGTCGATATGCCCGTTGGCGTCGAGGGGCAGGATCACCAGCCTGAGGCCGCGGCGCTGGGCCAACTGCTGCCAGGGCAGCAGGTTGGCGTGGTGCTCCAGGGCGCTGACGGCGATCTCGTCGCCCGCCTCCAGGCGCCATTCCAGGCCATAGGCCAGCAGGTTGAGCGCCGAGGTGGCGCCATGGGTGAACACGATCTGCTGCGCATCGGCGGCATTGAGCCAGGCGGCGACTTTTTCGCGGCTGGCCTCGAAGGCCTGGGTGGCGAGTGCGCCGGGCAGGTGCTGGGCCCTGTGCACGTTGGCCGCACCCTGGGTGTAGTAGTGGCTCAGGGCGTCGAGCAGGTGCTGGGGTTTCTGCGTGGTGGCAGCGCTGTCCAGGTAGGTCTGGTGCTGGCGTTGCAGGGCGGCGATGGCAGGGAAGTCTGCGCGCCAGGGAGAGGGCTGGAACATGATGTGTAGGGCCTGATATCGGGTCTGGCAGAGGGCCAGACCCGATCGTACCACTTAGTTGTGGGCGTGCAGCGCTTCGTTCAGCTCGATGGCCGACTTGTGGGTCTTGCACTCGACCGCGCCGTTTAGCGAATTGCGGCGGAACAGCAGGTCGGTCTGGCCAGCCAGGTCGCGGGCCTTGATCACCTTGACCAGCTCGTTGTTTTCGTCGAGCAGGTTCACCTTGGTGCCGGCGGTGATGTACAGGCCGGCTTCGACGGTGTTGCGGTCGCCCAGCGGGATGCCGATACCGGCGTTGGCGCCGATCAGGCAGCCTTCGCCGACCTTGATGACGATGTTGCCGCCGCCCGACAGGGTGCCCATGGTGGAGCAGCCGCCGCCCAGGTCCGAACCCTTGCCGACGAACACGCCCGCCGAAACGCGGCCTTCGATCATGCCCGGGCCTTCGGTGCCGGCGTTAAAGTTGACGAAGCCTTCGTGCATGATGGTGGTGCCTTCGCCGATATAGGCACCCAGGCGTACGCGGGCGCTGTCGGCGATACGCACGCCGCTCGGCACCACGTAGTCGGTCATTTTCGGGAATTTGTCGACCGAGAACACTTCCAGCAGCTCGCCCTTGAGGCGGGCTTCGAGTTGCTGCTCGGCCAGTTCGGCCAGGTCGATGGCGCCCTGGCTGGTCCAGGCCACGTTCGGCAGCAGCGGGAAGATGCCGGCCAGGCTCAGGCCGTGGGGCTTGACCAGGCGGTGCGACAGCAGGTGCAGCTTGAGGTAGGCCTCAGGGGTGGAGCTCAGGGTGGCGTCTTCGGCCAGCAGCGTGGCCACCAGCGGCTTGTTGCTTTCGGCCAGGCGGGTCAGCAGTGCAGCCTGGGCGGCGTCGACGCCCTTGACGGCCTCGGCCAGTTGCGCGGCCTGGGCGTTGCTGAACGCGATGGCCTGGTTGCCGCCTTCATAGCCCAGGATCGGGGCGACGGCTGCGACCAGCTCGGCGCTCGGGGCGAGCAGTGGCTGTGCGTAGAAGACTTCCAGCCAGGCGCCTTGACGGTTTTGAGTGCCGACGCCGAAGGCCAGGCTGAACAGTGAAGTGGACATGCGGTTACCTCTTGCGAAATTGAGTGAAGGCGTCGCGGTTCAGCGCAGGGCTGCCGCGTACAGGTCCGGTTTGAAACCGACCAGGGTCTTGCCGCCCAGGTCGAGCACCGGGCGCTTGATCATCGAGGGTTGTGCCAGCATCAGCTCGACGGCCTTGGCCTGGTCGAGGTCGGCCTTCTGCGCGTCATCGAGCTTGCGGAAGGTGGTGCCTGCGCGGTTGAGTACCACCTGCCAGCCGTGCTCGTCGCACCAGCGGTTCAGGTGGTCCCGGTCTATACCCTGGGTCTTGTAGTCGTGAAAGTCGTACTGGATGTGGTGTTCTTCAAGCCAGGTACGGGCTTTCTTCATCGTGTCACAGGCTTTGATGCCGAAGAGAATATAAGCCATTGAACGTTAAGGGCGCGCGGGTGTTCCCGCAGCCGCCCCGAAACTCCTCGAAGAATGGGTGGGCTGGATTATGCGACAACATCGGGCAGGGCGCCACGGCTGGCGCCGCCCAGTTGCCGCGCCTGAATGAACTGCACCCCGGCAGCCTGCATCTGTGCCATCGCCGCCGCGCAGGAGCCTGCGGTATCGATGGCGCGGCAGGCGTCCAGCACCACATAGGTGGCGAACCCTTCGCGGCGTGCGTGCAGTGCCGTCCAGGCCACGCAGAAGTCCAGGGCCAGGCCGCACAGGAACAGCGTGTCGATGCCGCGCTCGCGCAGGTTGCCGGCCAGGCCGGTGGGGGTGGTCTGGTCGGCTTCGGTGAACGCCGAGTAGCTGTCGACCTGGCGGTTGCCGCCCTTGCGCACGATCAGCTGTGCGTGGGCAATGTTCAGGTCCGGGTGAAACTGTGCGCCGGGGCTCCCTTGAATGCAGTGGTCGGGCCAGAGTGTCTGCGGCCCGTATGACAGTTCGATGACCTCGAACGGATTCTTGCCCGGGTGGCTCGAGGCGAACGAGGCGTGCCCGGCCGGGTGCCAGTCCTGGGCCAGCACCACGCGCTCGAACTGGCGGCCGAGCTGGTTGACCAGCGGCACGATCTCGTCGCCACCGGGCACCGCCAGGGCGCCGCCGGGGATGAAATCGTTTTGCACATCGATGACCAGCAGCGCACGGTTGGGGCTATCGTGGGTCAATAGGGTCGACGCGGGGGTGATCATGCGAGGCTCCTCATTTGTAGCATTGTGTTACAGATTGCCGGCGGGTCTGCGACTTAGGTGGAGCGGTTGTGTTCATGCAGATCCCGGTAACATGTTGTTTCAATGGCATAACCCTGGCCGTTGAGCGTATTTGAAACTGAACAGGAAAAACACGCCGTATGCAGTCAGCCTATACCGTTCTCATCCTGCTGATGCTGGTCAGTGTCTCGAAACTGGTGGGGCGATTGATCCCGCTGCCACTGCCGCTGGTGCAGATTGGTGCCGGTGCGCTGTTGGCCTGGCCGACCCTGGGCCTGCACGTGGCCCTGGACCCTGAGCTGTTTCTGTTCCTGTTCTTGCCCCCGTTGCTGTTCTCCGATGGCTGGCGCATGCCCAAGCGCGAGTTCTGGCGCCTGCGCGGGCCGATCCTGACCCTGGCGGTGGGGCTGGTGCTGTTCACGGTGGTGGGGGCCGGCTATTTCATCCACTGGATCCTGCCGAGCATACCGCTGCCGGTGGCCTTTGCCCTGGCCGCTGTGCTGTCGCCCACCGACGCGGTGGCGGTGTCGGCAATCAGCCAGGATCGCCTGCCCACCCCGTTGATGCACATGCTGCAGGGTGAGGCGCTGATGAACGATGCCTCGGGCCTGGTGACGTTCAAGTTTGCGCTGGTGGCGGCGATCACCGGGGTGTTTTCGCTGGCCGAGGCCAGTGTGACCTTCGTGCTGGTGGCCGTGGGTGGCCTGGCCATCGGCGTGGCGCTGAGCTGGTTGGTGGGGCGCCTGCGGGTGTGGATGATCGCGCGCGGCTGGGACGACCCGGCCACCCACGTGGTGTTCATGCTGTTGCTGCCGTTCGCCGCCTATGTGCTGGCCGAGCGCCTGGGCGCCTCGGGCATTCTCTCGGCGGTGGCGGCGGGCATGATGCAGAGCTGGCTTGACCTGCTGCCGCGCCAGACCAGCACGCGCCTGCTCAACCGCAGTGTGTGGTCGCTGCTGGAGTTCGCCTTCAACGGCCTGATCTTCCTGCTGCTGGGCCTGCAACTGCCCGATATCGCCAAGGCGGTGACCAGCCATGAGGCATCGCTGTGGCCAACCCTGCTGTACCGCTGCCTGGATGTGGTGGCGATCTTCCTGGTGTTGCTGGCGCTGCGGTTCATCTGGGTGCAGAGCATCTGGCGCCTGATCGGGGTGATCCGGCGCTGGCGCGGCAAGGAAGACCTGGTGCTGGTGCCCAACGCGCGTTCGTGCTGGCTGCTGACCGTGGGCGGCGTGCGGGGGGCGGTGACCCTGGCGGGCGTGATGTCGGTGCCGCTGCTGATCGGCGCGGGCAAGGCGTTCCCCGAACGCGACCTGCTGATCTTCATTGCCGCAGGGGTGATTCTGCTGTCGCTGGTATCGGCCTGCATTGCCTTGCCGTTGCTGCTGCGCGGGGTGGAGAAGAGCCCCGACGATACCCTGCGCCAGGAGGCGCGCGAGGCCTGGCGGCGCACCGCCGAGGCGGCGATCCATGCGTTGGAGGCCGAGGAGCTGGTGGAGCCCGGCGCGCCCCAGGATGCCTCCCAGGCCGCACTGGCCGCCGAGTTGAAGGCGCGCCTGATGGCCGAGTACCGGCAGCAACTGGACGTGTTCAACGACAGTGCCGAGGCCCAGGCGCTGGCCGCGCAGATGGATCAGCTGGAGCGACGCCTGCGCCTGCGGGCGCTGCGGGCGCAGCGCCTGGAGCTGTACAACCTGCACCGCCAGCACCAGATCGGTGATGACGTGGTGCGCCAGGTGCTGGGTGAGCTGGACATGAGCGAGGCCAACCTGGGGCCGGTCAAGTGAAGTGCTCGGGGTCGCATGGCGGCCCCGCGCTGGGGGTCAGTCGCGCGGACAGGTCAGGCGCATGCTGGCGCCCAGGTCTCGCCCGCTGCCGGGCTGGGCGGGGTGTACTTCACGGGTGTGCCGGGGTGAAGGGGTAGGCCTTGCCCGCCAGCGCCTTGTCGCCGTCACTGAGCTGCGCCGAGCCGGTGAAAGCCACATTGTTCAGGGTGAAGGTGGCCGGAATCGGGTAGTGCATGACCGAACCCGGGTCGTAGGCGTTGTGCAATGCCTGCGTGCGTTCGATCCTGTTGAGGAAGTTTTCAGCAATCTCTTCCATGGGCATGCCGACCTGTTCGGCGTATTCCAGCAGCTTGGCCAGGTTCCACTGGATGTCCGCATCCGGGTGCTGATGCTCATGGTCCAGGCCCAGCGCGTGCCCGAACTCATGCAGCACGCTGCGCTGGAACTGCTCATCGCCAGGCCAGTCGCTGAGGGTCATGGTGCTGTCTTCGCGGAGCAAGGCGTCGGTACCGACCAGTGAATGGTTGATCCCCGTGCCGCTTGGCTTCATCTCGATCCTGATCTGTGCCTCGGCCCAGTCGGCGGTGCGCTGGAACTTGAGGTTGGCGTACGCCAGCCATTGGCAGGCAACCTCGAAGATGCTCTGTTGCGTCTGTTCCGGTACGTCGGCCGCGAAGGCGATGAGCAGGGTGCGGCCCGGCGCCCACAGGCGGCTGTGGTAGGCAACGCCGCGTTTCTGACGACCCGAGCGCGAGGGCTGCGGGGCGTTGAGCGGGTTTTCTTTCAGGGCTGTTTCGTAGGATTGCTGCTGATCGGCCACCTGGGTGACCTTGCACAAGGTTGGTATGTCCATGCTGGAGCTCCTGTTGAGTGGAGCTCCATGATTGGCGGGCCGACCGGGCCTTGGGCGTTACTTATCTATCGGTCGGCCGACCAGGCGTACCGGCTCAGCCTTCGACGAATGCGCGGATGCGCTGGGCCGCCTCGACACATTCGGCAAGCGGGGCCACCAGCGCCAGGCGCACGCGTCCGGCCCCCGGATTGAAGCCCTCCACCTCGCGAGACAGGTACGAGCCCGGCACCACGGTCACGTGCTGCTGTTCGAACAGGTCGCGGCAGAACTGCGCGTCATCGCCGGGGACCCTCGGCCACAGGTAGAAACCGCCGTCGGGCTTCTGTACATCCATTACCGGGGCCAGCACCTGCAGCACGACGTCGAACTTCTCGCGATACAGGTCGCGGTTCTCCAGGACATGCGCCTCGTCGTTCCAGGCGGCGATGCTCGCCAGCTGGGTCTGTACCGGCATCGCGCAACCGTGATAGGTGCGGTAGAGCAAAAAGGCCTTGAGAATCTCGGCATCGCCGGCCACGAAGCCCGAACGCAGGCCTGGCAGGTTGGAGCGCTTGGACAGGCTGTGGAACACCACGCAGCGCTTGAAGTCGCTGCGGCCAAGTTCCACGCAGGCGCTGAGCAGGCCGGGTGGCGGGGCCTGCTCGTCGAAGTACAGCTCGCTGTAGCACTCGTCGGCGGCGATCACGAAGTCGTGCTCGTCGGCCAGTGCGATGAGTTTTTTCAGGGTGTCCAGCGGCACCAGTGCGCCAGTCGGGTTGCCTGGCGAGCACAGGAACAGGATCTGGCAACGCTGCCAGATCTCGGCTGGCACCGCGTCGAAGTCCGGGTTGAAGCCGTTGCTGTCCAGGCACGGCAGGTAGTGCGGCTGGGCGCCGGCGAGCAACGCGGCACCTTCGTAGATCTGGTAGAACGGGTTGGGGCTGACGATCAGCGCGTCCTCACCACGGCTGACCACCGCCTGGGTGAAGGCGAACAGCGCCTCGCGGGTGCCGTTGACGGGCAGCACGTGCTGTGCGGCATTCAGCCAGCCGGCCGGTACACCGAAGCGGCGCTCGCACCAGTGCACGATGCTTTCGCGTAGCGCGGGCAGGCCCAGGGTGGTGGGGTACACCGCCATCTTGTCGAGGTTGTCGGCCAGCGCCTTGGCCACGAATGCCGGCGAGGCGTGCTTGGGCTCGCCGATCGACAGGGCGATGGCGCGCTTGTCTGCGGCCGGCGTCACGCCATCGAGCAGGGCACGCAGTTTCTCGAACGGGTAGGGCTGAAGCTGGTTCAAAGCGTTGTTCATTGGCGCTGGGTCTCGTCAATCGGTCAAAGGGTGAGGCGGGTCATCTCGACGCCGGTGGCCTGGTCGACGCGCAACTGCTCGACGATCTCGGCCTGCAGGCGGCGGCACAGTTCAGGGTCGGACAGCGGCTGGTTGTCGGCGTCGGTGATGAAGAACACGTCTTCCACCCGCTCGCCCAGGGTGGCGATCTTGGCGTTCTGCAGCGACAGGTCGAACTCCAGGAAGATCTTGCCGATGCGTGCCAGCAGGCCCGGGCGGTCCGGGGCGCTGAGCTCGAGGATGGTCACCGGGCGCTGGGCATCGTTGAGGATGGTCACCTGGGGCGCGAAGGTGAAGTGCTTGAGCTGGCGCGGTACCCGACGCTGGATGATGGTGGGGTAGTCGTCGGGGTTGCGCAGGGCTTCGGTGAGGCCTTCACGGATTTCCTTGACGCGCTGCGGGTTGTCGCCGATCGAGCCGCCGTCGTTGTCGAGCACGATGTAGGTGTCGAGGGTGAACTGGCTGCTGGAGGTGATGATGCGTGCGTCGTGGATGTTCAGGTTGAGCTGGTCCATCGCGGCCACGGTCACGGCGAAGAAGTCGTGCTGGTCGGGGGCATAGATGAAGATCTGCGTACCGCCCTCGAACTCGCGCTGGGTGGTCTCCTTGATCAGCACCAGCGGGCCGCCGTCGGCCGGCTGCTGCAGGATCGCGTCGGAGTGCCAGGCCACGTCCGCGGCGGTGTGGCGCAGGAAGTAGTCATCGCCCAGTTGCGACCACAGTTGTTCGACGTCGTCCGGGTCGGTGCCTTCGCGTACCAGGATGTCCAGAGCTGCGCTCTGGGTCTGGCGGATCTGCTCTTCGCGTTCCAGCGGGTTTTCCAGGCCGCGGCGCAGGGCCCGCTTGGTTTCGGTGTAGAGCTGGCGCAGCAGGCTGGCGCGCCAGGAGTTCCACAGGCTCGGGTTGGTGGCGTTGATGTCGGCCACGGTGAGCACATAGAGGTAGTCCAGGTGCACCAGGTCGCCGACCAGCTGGGCGAAGTCGTGGATCACCTGCGGGTCGGAGAGGTCCTTGCGCTGGGCAGTGGTCGACATCACCAGGTGGTTCTGTACCAGCCACACGATCAACCGGCTGTCCCAGGCGGGCAGCTGGTGGCGGCTGCAGAATGCCTGGGCGTCCACCGCACCGATCTCGGAATGGTCGCCCTGACGCCCCTTGCCGATGTCGTGGTACAGGCCGGCGAGGTAGATCAGCTCGGGCTTGGGCAGGCGCCCCATGAGCTTGCTGGCCAGCGGGAATTTCTCGGACACGGGGGTGTACTGCAGTTTGCGCAGGTGCTTGATCAGGTTCAGGGTGTGCGCATCGACCGTATAGATGTGGAACAGGTCGTGCTGCATCTGCCCCACGATCAGGCCGAACTCGGGCAGGTAGCGCCCCAGGATGCCGTAGCGGTTCATGCGGCGCAGGTTGCGGTGGATGCCGATCTCGCACTTGAACAGCTCGATGAACAGGCTGGTGTTGCGGATATCGTTGCGGAACTCGTCGTCGATCAGGTGCCGGTGCTCGCGCAGCAGGCGGATGGTGTCGGCACGCACGCCCTTGATTTCGGGGTGCTGAGCCATCAGCACGAAGATCTCGAGCATGGCGAACGGGGTGCGCTTGAACACGTTGCTGCGCACCGCCTCGATGTAGCCGTCATGCAGCTGGAAGCGCGGGTTCAGCGGCTGGGTGCTGCTGGCGCTGTCATCGGCGAGGATGACTTCCTCGAAGTGCTGGATGATCAGGTCGCTGAGCTCGGCGATGCTCATCACCACCCGGTAGTACTGCTGCATGAACTGTTCGATGGCGCGCTTGGGGTTGTCATCGGTAAAGCCCAGCAACGCGGCGATGCTGCGCTGGTGGTCGAACAGCAGGCGGTCTTCGGCGCGCCCGGCGAGCATGTGCAGGGCGTAGCGCACCTTCCACAGAAACTCCTGGGACGAGGCCAGCAGGTTGTTCTCGCTCTCCAGCAGGAAGCCTTCGCCGGCCAGCGCATGCAGGTTGAGCGTGCCGTACTGGCGGCGCGCTACCCAGAGCACGGTCTGGATGTCGCGCAGGCCGCCGGGGGAGCCCTTGACGTTGGGTTCCAGGTTGTACTCGGTGTCGTTGTACTTGTGGTGGCGCGCCTTCTGCTCGGCGCGCTTGGCCAGGAAGAATTCCTTGCTCGGCCACATGTGCGCCGTGCTGGTGACCTCGAGCATGCGCTGGCGCAGGTGTTCGGGGCCGCAGATGGTGCGGCTTTCCATCAGGTTGGTGACCACAGTGAGGTCGGCCCGCGCCTGTTCGGCGCATTCGTCCACCGAGCGCACGCTCTGGCCGACTTCCAGGCCGATGTCCCAGAGCAGGGTGAGGAAGCGCTCGATCGAGTCGCGAAACACCTCGTGGTCGGCGTCATCGAGCAGGATCAGCAGGTCGATGTCGGAATAGGGGTGCAGCTCGCCGCGCCCGTAGCCGCCGGTGGCGATCAGGGCGATGTCGGCGGCTTCGCTCCAGCTGAACTGGTTCCATGCCTGTTGCAGGATGTTGTCGACGAACCAGGCGCGGTCCTCGATCAGTCGGCGGATCTCGCGGCCGCTGCGAAAGCGCCCGTCGAGCACCTCGCCGGCCTGGCGGATGGCTTTCTTGAAGGCCGCTATGGGGCTGGCCTTGAGGGCCAGTTCCGCCTGGAACTGGCCGCGGTCGAACAGCTCGGGGTCCACCTGGGGCATCGATGACGTTCCTGTGAGGGTCAGGCCGAAGTGCGCGGGATCGTGTCGTCCTTGCGCAGGGTGAAGATCTCGTAGCCGGTGGCGGTGACCACCAGGGTGTGTTCCCACTGCGCCGAGAGCTTGCGGTCCTTGGTGATGGCGGTCCAGCCGTCGCCCAGCACCTTGGTGTCGGCCTTGCCCTGGTTGATCATCGGCTCGATGGTGAAGGTCATGCCTTCCTTGAGTTCCATGCCGGTACCGGCGCGGCCGTAGTGCAGGATCTGCGGCTCTTCATGGAACACCTTGCCGATACCGTGGCCGCAGAACTCGCGCACCACCGAGAAGCCGTTCTTTTCGGCGTGCTTCTGGATCACTTCGCCGATGTCGCCCAGGCGGCAGCCCGGCTTGACCAGCTCGATGGCCTTGTACATGCACTCCTGGGTGACCTGGGACAGGCGCTCGGCCCATACCGGCACGGTGCCGACGTGGAACATGCGGCTGGTGTCGCCGTGGTAGCCGTCCTTGATCACGGTCACGTCGATGTTCAGCGTGTCGCCATCCTTGAGCGGCTTGTCGCCCGGGATGCCGTGGCACACCACGTGGTTGACCGAGGTGCAGATCGACTTGGGGAAGCCCTTGTAGTTCAGGGGCGCGGGGATGGCCTGCTGCACGTTGACGATGTAGTCGTGGCACAGGCGGTCGAGTTCCTCGGTGGTGACACCGGGCTTGACGTGTTCTTCGATCATCTCCAGGACTTCGGCGGCCAGGCGGCCGGCGACGCGCATCTTTTCGATGTCTTCGGCGGTTTTGATAGTGACGGTCATTGCAGGCTCTCTACGGCGCGCGCAGGCGCAAATGAAACGGGAAAGGCGTGATTCTAACAGAGCGAGGCGGCGGGCTGGGGCCTGGGCTGCGGGGCATTGCCTACTATTTATTTTGATTGCATCGGTCGCTGCGTGAGCAGGGCGGGTGCAACCCTCGGGTGTCGTCTGTTTTTTCGGTTTCGCTCGGCTCACTTGTGTGGTATAAAATGCGCCGCTTTCGGGGATAGCCCCGTCTGCTCAAACCCACACACGTGTCGACACGATGGCCTGGGTGCCCCTGACTTCGGTTTCGGGGTTGGTCATTGGGATACGTGGAGGCCCAACCCGACTTATCAAGGAACTATCATGTCCCAAGTCAACATGCGCGATATGCTGAAGGCCGGTGTGCACTTCGGTCACCAAACCCGTTACTGGAATCCGAAAATGGGCAAGTACATTTTCGGCGCGCGCAACAAGATCCACATCATCAACCTTGAAAAAACCCTGCCGATGTTCAACGAGGCACTGACCTTCGTAGAGCGCCTGGCCCAGGGCAAAAACAAGATTCTGTTCGTCGGCACCAAGCGTTCCGCTGGCAAGATCGTTGCTGAAGAAGCAGCACGTTGCGGTTCGCCGTACGTCGATCACCGCTGGTTGGGCGGCATGCTGACCAACTACAAGACCATCCGTGCTTCGATCAAGCGTCTGCGCGACCTGGAAACCCAGGCCGAAGATGGTACCTTCACCAAGCTGACCAAGAAAGAAGCGCTGATGCGCACCCGCGATCTGGAAAAACTGGACCGCAGCCTGGGTGGTATCAAGGACATGGGCGGCCTGCCTGATGCCCTGTTCGTGATCGACGTTGACCACGAGCGCATCGCTATCACCGAAGCCAACAAGCTGGGTATCCCGGTCATCGGCGTTGTCGATACCAACAGCAGCCCGGAAGGCGTTGACTACATCATCCCAGGCAACGATGACGCCATTCGCGCCATCCAGCTGTACATGGGTTCGATGGCTGACGCCGTTATCCGTGGTCGCAACAACGTTGCCGGCGGCACCGAAGTGTTCGCAGAAGAAGCAGCTGCACCGGCTGCCGAAGCCTGAGTAGCTGACGCTTAGCGTCGACTCGGCACGCAAAAAGGGGGCTTGGCCCCCTTTTTGCCACCTTGAAATCCTCTTGTCAGCGTCGCCGTTGCATCATTGCGAGCTGCATGTGCTCTGGCAGTGGATTTCCAGAATTGAACGCCCGTCAGGTATCGGGTGGAATGGTTGAAAACCTATCCAAGAGGAATTTGAAATGGCAGCAATTACTGCAGCGCTGGTAAAAGAACTGCGCGAGCGTACCGGCGAAGGCATGATGGATTGCAAGAAAGCCCTGGAAAAGGCTGGCGGCGACATCGAAAAAGCCATTGACGACATGCGCGCTTCGGGTGCCATCAAGGCAGCCAAGAAAGCTGGCAACGTTGCCGCTGAAGGCGCCATCGCCATCAAGGCCGACGACAAGTCCGCTGTCCTGCTGGAAGTGAACTCGCAGACCGACTTCCTGGCCCTGCAAGACGACTTCAAGGCCTTCGTCGCCGAAAGCGTCGAGCAAGCCTTCGCTGAAAAACTGACCGACGCTGCGCCGCTGATCGCTGCGCGTGAAGCTGCTCGTGAAGCCCTGGTGGCCAAGGTTGGCGAAAACGTCAACATCCGTCGCCTGGTGCGCGTTGAAGGTGACGTTGTCGGTACCTACCTGCACGGCAACAAGATCGGTGTTGCAGTGGTCCTGAAGGGCGGCGACGTCCAACTGGCCAAAGAGATCGCCATGCACGTGGCGGCAAGCAACCCTGAGTTCCTGCTGCCGTCGGAAGTTTCGGCTGAAGCGATCGAGCGCGAAAAAGCCGTGTTCCTGCAGCTGAACGAAGAGAAGATCAAAGGCAAGCCTGAGAACATCGTCGAGAACATGGTCAAAGGCCGTATCTCGAAGTTCCTGGCCGAAGCCAGCCTGGTCGAGCAAGCCTTCGTCATGAACCCGGAAATCAAGGTCGGCGAGCTGGCCAAGAAAGCCGGTGCCGAAATCGTTTCCTTCACCTACTTCAAGGTAGGCGAAGGCATCGAGAAGCCAGTCGACAACTTCGCTGAAGAAGTTGCTGCACAGCTGGCTGCTGCCAAGCAGTAAGACAGAGTCACCTCTGTCGCCCCAAAGAGGCTGCCCGCTCACGCGCGCAGCCTCTTTGTCAAAGCGGGGGCGGTTTACAACGCCGCCCTTTCGCTGGCGCAGTCGCTGCGCCACGCTACAGTTAGCAGGCTGAAAACAGCCCGCCCAGATTTTTTTTCAAAACGCCGCAGGAGAGATTCGCAATGGCTCAGCAGGGCAGTGGTTATCAAGCTCGCTATAAACGCATTCTACTCAAGCTTAGCGGCGAGGCCCTGATGGGCTCGGAAGAGTTCGGCATCGACCCCAAGGTGCTGGATCGCATGGCGCTGGAAGTCGGCCAGCTGGTCGGTATCGGTGTGCAGGTCGGCCTGGTGATCGGCGGCGGCAACCTGTTCCGTGGCGCGGCGCTCAGCGCAGCGGGCATGGATCGCGTTACCGGCGACCACATGGGCATGCTGGCCACGGTAATGAATGCGCTGGCCATGCGCGATGCGCTGGAGCGCGCCAACATCACCGCCATCGTCATGTCGGCGATCTCCATGGTAGGCGTGACCGATCACTACGATCGCCGCAAGGCCATGCGCCACCTGAACTCGAAAGAAGTGGTAATTTTCGCGGCCGGTACCGGCAACCCGTTCTTCACCACCGACTCCGCCGCCTGCCTGCGCGCCATCGAAATCGATGCCGACGTGGTATTGAAGGCAACCAAGGTCGATGGTGTATACACTGCAGACCCATTCAAAGACCCGCATGCCGAGAAGTTCGATCATCTTACCTACGATGAAGTGCTGGATCGCAAGCTGGGCGTGATGGACCTGACAGCTATCTGTCTGTGCCGAGACCACAAGATGCCGTTGCGCGTCTTCAACATGAACAAGCCTGGCGCCCTGCTGAACATCGTGCATGGTGGCGCTGAAGGGACCCTGATCGAGGAAGTTCAAAAATGATCAACGAAATCAAGAAAGACGCCCAAGCGCGTATGCAGAAATCCCTGGAGTCTCTGGCTTATGCGTTCGGCCAGATTCGTACCGGCAAGGCACACCCCAGCATCCTGGCAAGCGTGATGGTGCCTTACTACGGTACCGACACCCCGATCAGCGGCGTGGCCAACGTAACCGTGAAAGATTCGCGCACCCTGCAGGTGGTGGCTTTCGAGCGCAACATGCTCGCTGCCGTCGACAAGGCCATCCAGAGCGCCGGCTTGAATCTCAATCCGACCAACCTGGGTGAGCTGCTGCTGATCAGCATGCCAGCCCTGACCGAAGAAACCCGCAAGGGCTTCACCAAGCAGGCGCGCAGTGCGGCCGAAGACGCGCGCGTTGCTGTGCGCAACATTCGCCGCGATGCTCTGGGTGAGCTGAAGAAGCTGGTCAAGGACAAGGAAATCAGTGAAGACGAAGAGCGTCGCGCCATCGCTGATATCGACAAGCTGACCAAAGATACCGAGGCCCAGATCACCAAGGCCACCGAAGAGAAAGAAAAGGACCTGATGGCCGTTTAAGGGCCGGGACTTTTTTCAATGGAAAAGACCAAGCAGGGTGTGCCTCCATCGGTGCCGCGCCATGTCGCGATCATCATGGATGGAAATAATCGCTGGGCGAAGAAGCGCCTGTTGCCCGGCGTTGCCGGGCACAAGGCAGGCGTGGATGCGGTGCGCGCGGTCATCGAGGTGTGCGCCGAGGCCAAGGTCGAGGTCCTGACCCTGTTCGCGTTCTCCAGCGAGAACTGGCAGCGCCCGGCCGACGAGGTCGGTGCGCTGATGGAGCTGTTCTTCTCGGCGCTGCGCCGCGAGGCCAGGCGGCTCAACGAGAACAACATCAGCCTGCGCATCATCGGTGATCGCTCGCGCTTTCACCCTGAGTTGCAGGCTGCCATGCGCGAGGCCGAGGCGCTGACCGCAGGCAGCAATCGCTTCATCCTGCAGATCGCCGCCAACTACGGTGGTCAGTGGGATATCGCCCAGGCCGCCCAGCGCCTGGCGCGTGAAGTGCAGGCCGGGCATCTGCGCCCGGAAGACATCACCCCCGAGTTGCTGCAGC
This sequence comes from Pseudomonas palmensis, assembly GCF_017848315.1. Classification (GTDB taxonomy): domain Bacteria; phylum Pseudomonadota; class Gammaproteobacteria; order Pseudomonadales; family Pseudomonadaceae; genus Aquipseudomonas; species Aquipseudomonas palmensis. The sequence goes on along the minus strand of NZ_JAFKEC010000009.1, from coordinate 93,506 downwards.
CGTGCCTGGCGACAGGCGATCTGCCGTTGCCCGACCTGTGCATCCGCACCGGTGGCGAGCACCGCATCAGCAACTTCCTGCTGTGGCAGCTGGCGTACGCCGAGCTGTATTTCTCCGACCTGTTCTGGCCGGACTTCAAACACGAGGCCATGCGCACTGCATTGGCCGATTTCGCTTCGCGCCAGCGCCGCTTCGGTAAAACCAGCGAGCAGGTCGAGGCTGGAGCCCGTGCTTAATGCTTAAACAACGCATCATCACTGCGCTGATTCTGTTGCCGATTGCCCTGTGCGGGTTTTTCCTGCTCGACGGGGCGAACTTTGCCTTGTTCATCGGCCTGGTGGTCACCCTTGGGGCCTGGGAATGGGCCCGCCTGGCCGGGCTGATCGCCCAGGGCCTGCGGGTTGCCTATGCCGTGGTGGTCGCCGGCCTGCTGATGCTGCTGCACCTGATGCCGGAGCTGGCACCCTGGGTGCTGGGCGTTTCGGTGCTGTGGTGGGCGCTGGCCACCTGGCTGGTGCTGACCTACCCGCGTACCAGCGAGCTGTGGGCCAGTGTGGCCTGCCGCCTGCTGATCGGCCTGCTGGTGCTGTTGCCGGCCTGGCAAGGCCTGGTGCTGATCAAGCACTGGCCCCTGGGCAACTGGCTGATCATGGCGGTGATGGTCCTGGTATGGGGTGCCGATATCGGCGCCTACTTCTCGGGCCGGGCCTTTGGCAAGCGCAAGCTGGCGCCGCAGGTCAGCCCCGGCAAGAGCTGGGAAGGTGTCTACGGTGGCCTGGCGCTGAGCCTGGTGATCACGGCGGTGGTGGGCGTGACCCGCGAGTGGAGCGCCGGCGAGCTGATCCTCGGTCTGTTCGGTGCCGCCGTCGTGGTACTGGTGTCGGTGGTCGGCGACCTGACCGAAAGCATGTTCAAGCGCCGTTCCGGGATCAAGGACAGCAGCAACCTGCTGCCGGGGCACGGTGGGGTACTGGATCGCATCGACAGCCTCACGGCTGCCATCCCGCTGTTTGCCGTGCTGCTGTGGGCCGCCAACTGGGGCGCGCTGTGAGCCGCCCGCAACGGATCACGGTGCTGGGCGCCACAGGTTCCATTGGCCTGAGCACACTGGACGTGATTGCCCGTCACCCCGAGCGCTACCAGGCCTATGCCCTGAGCGGCTATTCGCGCCTGGGCGAGCTGCTGGCCCTGTGCCTGCGCCATGCTCCGGTGTTTGCCGTGGTGCCGGGCGATGAGGCCGCGCAGCAGTTGCAGGCCGACCTGCGTGCTGCGGGGTCGAGTACCGAGGTACTGGTGGGCGAGCAGGGCCTGTGCCAGGTGGCGGCCGACCCGCAGGTGGATGCGGTGATGGCGGCCATCGTCGGTGCGGCGGGGTTGCGTCCGACCCTGGCCGCAGTGGAGGCGGGCAAGAAGGTGCTGCTGGCCAACAAGGAGGCGCTGGTGATGTCCGGCGCCCTGTTCATGCAGGCCGTGCAGCGCAGTGGTGCGGTACTGCTGCCGATCGACAGCGAGCACAACGCGATCTTCCAGTGCCTGCCCGGTGACTATGCCCGCGGCCTGGCCCAGGTGGGGGTGCGGCGCATCCTGCTGACCGCCTCCGGTGGTCCGTTTCGTGAAACGCCGCAGGCCGAGCTGGAGCACGTCACCCCGGAGCAGGCCTGTGCGCACCCGAACTGGTCCATGGGGCGCAAGATCTCCGTCGACTCGGCCAGCATGATGAACAAGGGCCTGGAGCTGATCGAGGCGTGCTGGCTGTTCGATGCCAAGCCTGCCCAGGTCGAGGTGGTGGTCCACCCGCAAAGCGTGATTCACTCGCTGGTCGACTACGTCGATGGTTCGGTGCTGGCACAGTTGGGCAACCCCGACATGCGCACGCCGATCGCCAACGCCCTGGCCTGGCCGCAGCGCATCGACTCGGGTGTGGCGCCGCTGGACCTGTTCGCCGTTGCCCGCCTGGATTTCCAGGCGCCGGACGAGCAGCGCTTTCCGTGTCTGCGTCTGGCGCGTGAAGCGGCGGACGCCGGCAACAGTGCCCCTGCGATGCTCAATGCGGCCAATGAAGTGGCCGTCGAGGCATTTCTTCAGCGGCGCATCCGCTTCCCGCAGATCCCGAGTATCATCGAGCACGTGCTCAACCAGGAAGCGGTCGTTGCCGTGCCGACGCTGGAGGCGGTGTTTGCAGCCGACCAGCGTGCACGCAGCCTGGCCGGGCACTGGTTGGATCGTCACGGGGTCTGAGGTGCGACGTCGCCACGGGTTGCGCCCGCTCCCGCTGAACGCTATTCGGAGAAAGACATGAGTGCGCTCTACATGATTATCGGCACCCTGGTCGCATTGGGCGTGCTGGTCACCTTTCACGAGTTCGGTCACTTCTGGGTGGCGCGGCGCTGCGGCGTCAAGGTTTTGCGGTTTTCCGTAGGGTTCGGCATGCCGCTGGTACGCTGGCATGACCGCCATGGCACCGAGTTCGTGGTGGCCGCCATTCCCCTGGGCGGCTACGTGAAGATGCTCGACGAGCGCGAAGGCGAAGTGCCTGCCGACCAGCTGGAGCAGTCATTCAACCGCAAGAGCGTGCGCCAGCGCATCGCTATCGTCGCGGCCGGCCCCATTGCCAACTTTCTGCTGGCCATCGTGTTCTTCTGGGCACTGGCCATGCTTGGCAGCCAGCAGGCGCGGCCGGTCATCGGCGCGGTCGAGGCTGGCAGCCTGGCGGCCGCCGCAGGCCTTAGCGCCGGCCAGGAGATTGTCGCGGTCGACGGCAAGCCGACCAACGGCTGGGCAGCGGTCAACCTGCAGCTGGTGCGCCGGCTGGGTGAAAGCGGTGCGCTGCAGGTCAGCGTGCGTGAAGAGGGTGCCAGCACCGACAGCAGCCATGTGCTCAAGCTCGATGCCTGGCTCAAGGGTGCCGACGAGCCCGACCCGATCCGCTCCCTGGGCATCCGCCCATGGCGCCCGGCGCTGGTGCCGGTGCTGGCCGAACTTGATCCCAAGGGGCCGGCCCAGGCCGCCGGTCTGAAAACCGGCGACCGCCTGCTGGCACTCGACGGCAAGGCGCTTGACGATTGGCAGCAGGTGGTGGACACCGTGCGCGGCCGTGCCGGCAGCCGCATCGTGCTGAGCGTGGCGCGTGACGGGGCGACGCTGGAGTTGCCGGTAACCCTCGCCAGCCGTGGCGAAGGCCAGAATGCCAGTGGTTACCTGGGGGCGGGCGTGGCGCCGGTGGAGTGGCCTGCGGCCATGTTGCGCGAGGTCAGTTATGGCCCGCTGCAGGGCCTGGGCGAGGGTGTTTCGCGCACCTGGAACATGAGCGTGCTGACCCTCGATTCGCTGAAGAAAATGCTGTTCGGCGAGCTCTCGGTAAAAAACTTGAGCGGACCGATAACCATTGCTAAAGTGGCGGGCGCTTCGGCCCAGTCCGGCGTTGGGGATTTCCTGAATTTCCTCGCCTACCTGAGCATTAGCCTGGGGGTTCTTAATTTGCTGCCCATTCCTGTACTGGATGGGGGGCATTTGCTGTTTTACCTGATCGAATGGGCGCGTGGTCGTCCGCTTTCGGATCGGGTGCAAGGTTGGGGGGTCCAGATCGGTATCAGTTTGGTAGTCGGGGTGATGTTGCTTGCCCTGATCAACGATTTGGGTCGACTGTAACGCTTCGCTCAATTGCGAACCTGCCGCGTCCCGCGGTGGGTCGTTTATTGCCAGTTGGAATAAGAAAGGACTTCATGAAACGTCTGCTGCTAACTGCGGTTCTCGCCGTACTGATGATCGCTGAAGTTCACGCCGAGTCCTTCACCATCTCCGATATTCGTGTCAATGGTCTGCAGCGGGTTTCCGCGGGCAGCGTGTTCGGCGCCTTGCCATTGAACGTTGGGGACGAGGCCGATGATCGGCGCCTGGTGGATTCCACCCGTGCGCTGTTCAAGACCGGCTTCTTCCAGGACATCCAACTGGGTCGCGACGGCAACGTCCTGATCATCACCGTGGTCGAGCGTCCTTCCGTCTCGAGCATCGAGATCGAAGGCAACAAGGCCATCAGCACCGAAGACCTGATGAAGGGTCTGAAGCAGTCGGGTCTGGCCGAAGGTGAAATCTTCCAGCGTGCCACCCTCGAAGGTGTGCGCAACGAGCTGCAGCGCCAGTACGTGGCCCAGGGCCGCTACTCGGCCGAGGTCGACGCCGAGGTGGTGCCGCAGCCGCGCAACCGCGTAGGTCTGAAAATCAAGATCAACGAAGGCACCGTCGCTGCCATCCAGCACATCAACGTGGTGGGCAACACCAAGTTCAGCGACGACGAGCTGGCCAGCCTGTTCGAACTCAAGACCACCAACTGGCTGTCGTTCTTCAAGAACGACGACAAGTATGCCCGCGAAAAACTGTCCGGCGACCTCGAGCGCCTGCGCTCCTACTACCTGGACCGCGGCTACATCAACATGGACATCGCCTCCACCCAGGTGTCGATCACCCCGGACAAGAAGCACGTCTACATCACCGTGAACGTCAACGAGGGCGAGAAGTACACCGTTCGTGACGTCAAGCTGTCCGGCGACCTGAAGGTGCCGGAAGACCAGGTCAAGGCACTGATGCTGGTGCAACCTGGCCAGGTGTTCTCGCGCAAGGTGATGACCACCACCTCCGAGCTGATCACCCGCCGCCTGGGCAACGAAGGCTATACCTTCGCCAACGTCAACGGCGTGCCGCAGCCTCACGATGACGACCACACCGTCGACATCACCTTCGTCGTCGACCCGGGCAAGCGTGCCTACGTCAACCGCATCAACTTCCGTGGCAACACCAAGTCCGAGGACGAAGTGCTGCGCCGCGAGATGCGCCAGATGGAAGGTGGCTGGGCATCGACCTACCTGATCGACCAGTCCAAGACCCGCCTCGAGCGCCTGGGCTTCTTCAAGGAAGCCAACGTCGAGACCCCGGCCGTACCGGGCACCGACGACCAGGTCGACGTGAACTACAGCGTCGAAGAGCAGGCATCGGGTTCGATCACCGCCAGCGTCGGTTTCGCGCAGAGCGCCGGCCTGATCCTGGGTGGTTCGATCAGCCAGAACAACTTCCTGGGTACCGGTAACAAGGTCTCCATCGGCCTGACCCGTTCCGAATACCAGAGCCGCTACAACTTCGGCTTCGTGGACCCCTACTGGACTGCCGATGGCGTGAGCCTTGGCTACAACGCCTTCTACCGCACCACCGACTACGACGACCTCGACGTCGACGTGGCCAGCTATGCGGTGGACAGCCTGGGTGCGGGCGTCAGCGTCGGCTACCCGATCAGCGAGACTTCGCGCCTGACCTTCGGCCTCACCGCCCAGCAGGACAAGATCAAGACCGGTCGCTACACCGTTGACGAGATCTTCGACTTCGTCAAAAAGGAAGGCGACAACTACCTGAACTTCAAGGCATCGGCCGGCTGGTCGGAGTCCACCCTGAACAAGGGCGTGCTGGCTACCCGTGGTCACTCCCAGAGCCTGGTGCTCGAGGCGACCACCCCGGGCAGCGACCTGTCGTTCTTCAAGCTTGACTACCGTGGCCAGCTGTTCAAGCCGATCAACAACGACTACACCCTGCGTCTGCACACCGAGCTGGGCTACGGCGACGGCTTCGGCGGCACCTCGGGCCTGCCGTTCTACGAGAACTACTACGCCGGTGGCTTCAACTCCGTGCGTGGCTTCAAGGACAGCAGCCTGGGCCCGCGCAGTACCCCGAGTAAAGGCAACAACCCTGGCACTGCGCGCGACCCGGACCAGGATCCACTGCCGTTCGGCGGCAACGTGCTGGTGCAGGGCGGCGTGGAACTGCTGTTCCCACTGCCGTTCGTCAAGGACCAGCGTTCGCTGCGCACCTCGGTTTTCTGGGACGTGGGTAACGTGTTCGACACCAACTGCGGCTCCAAGCCGGATTGCGAGAAGGTCGGCCTCAGCGGCCTGGCCAGCTCGGTCGGCCTGGGCGTGACCTGGATTACTGCACTGGGCCCGTTGAGCTTCAGCCTGGCGATGCCGGTCAAGAAGCCGGACGATGCCGATACCCAGGTGTTCCAATTCTCTCTGGGCCAGACCTTCTAAGGGTCTGCCCCGCGTAAACGACAACGGATTCTGTAGGAGTGCATCGTGCGTAAGTTGACTCAACTGGCTGTACTGGCTGCGACCCTGATCGCGACCCCGGCATTTGCCGAGATGAAAATTGCCGTCCTGAACTATCAGATGGCGCTGCTGGAATCGGACGCGGCCAAGAAGTACGCGGTCGATGCGGAGAAGAAATTCGGCCCGCAACTGACCAAGCTGAAAAACCTGGAAAGCAGCGCCAAGGGCATCCAGGACCGTCTGGTCAAGGGTGGCGACAAGATGGCCCAGGGCGAGCGCGAGCGTCTGGAGCTTGAATTCAAGCAAAAGGCCCGTGACTTCCAGTTCCAGTCCAAGGAGCTGAACGAAGCCAAGGCCGTTGCCGACCGCGAGATGCTCAAGCAGCTCAAGCCCAAGCTCGACGGCGCAGTGGAGGAAGTGATCAAGAAGGGTGCTTTCGACCTGGTACTCGAGCGTGGCGCGGTCATTGATGTCAAGCCTCAGTACGACATCACCCGCCAGGTCATCGAGCGCATGAACCAGTCCCGTTGAACATGACTGCGACCATGAAACTCGGCCAGCTGGCCGAGTTCCTCGGGGCCACCCTCAGTGGCCCGGCGGAGCTCGACATCACTGGCCTTGCGACCCTGCACGAGGCTGGCCCGGGACAATTGAGCTTCCTGGCCAACCCGCAGTACCGCAAATTCCTGCCTGAGAGCAAGGCCGCTGCGGTCCTGCTCAAGGCTGCCGATGCCGAGGGCTTTGCCGGTCACGCGCTGATCGTTGCAGACCCCTACCTGGCTTACGCACGTGTTTCCCACCTGTTCGATCCAAAGCCCAGGGCTGTGGCGGGAGTTCATCCCAGCGCCGTGGTGGCTGCAGACGCACAGGTCGATGCCAGCGCCAGCATCGGTGCCTGTGCAGTGATCGAAAGCGGGGCGCAGATCGGCCCTGGCGTGACCATCGGTGCCCACTGCTTCATCGGCGCGCGCAGCGTGATCGGCGAAGGCGGCTGGCTGGCCCCGCGTGTCACGCTGTACCACGATGTGCATATCGGCAAGCGTGTGGTGATCCAGTCCGGCGCCGTGCTGGGGGGTGAAGGTTTCGGTTTCGCCAATGAAAAGGGCGTATGGCAGAAGATTGCCCAGATCGGCGGCGTGAGCATCGGCGACGATGTCGAGATCGGCGTGAACACCGCCATCGACCGCGGTGCACTGGCCGATACCCGTATCGGCAATGGCGTGAAACTCGACAACCAGATCCAGATCGCCCATAACGTACAGGTCGGCGACCACACGGCAATGGCCGCGTGTGTCGGTATTTCCGGCAGCACCAAGATCGGCAAGCATTGCACCATCGCCGGCGGTGTCGGCATGGTCGGGCATATTGATGTGTGTGATGGGGTGTTCGTCTCCGGGATGACCATGGTCACCCGTTCCATCACCGAGCCAGGTGCCTATTCGTCCGGTACGGCCATGCAGCCGCTGGGTGAGTGGCGCAAGAGTGCCGCGCGCATTCGCCAGCTGGATGAGATGGCCAAACGTCTTCAACAAGTGGAAAAGCGACTCGAGGCCGTGACCTCGGGCGACAAAGCTTCATCAGAAGGCTGATACCATTTCCTGATCAAGAGCGCCCAGCCGCTAGACTGCGCTCCTTGATTTGCTAAAGGAGCGCCGCTTGAACGTGCGCGCTCCCTATCTTTACTACAGGCTTCCCCCCGAAATGATGGACATCAACGAGATTCGCGAATATTTGCCTCACCGTTACCCGTTCCTGCTGGTGGACCGGGTGGTGGACTTGGACGTAGAGGCCCAGCGCATTCGTGCCTACAAGAATGTCAGCATCAACGAGCCTTTCTTCAACGGTCACTTCCCGGCGCACCCGATCATGCCCGGCGTGCTGATCATCGAAGCGATGGCCCAGGCAGCCGGCATCCTCGGTTTCAAGATGCTGGACGTCAAACCCGCGGACGGTACCCTGTACTACTTCGTCGGTTCCGACAAGTTGCGCTTTCGCCAGCCGGTGCTGCCGGGTGATCAACTGATCCTCGAAGCCAAGTTCATCAGCTGCAAGCGCCAGATCTGGAAGTTCGAGTGCCAGGCGTCGGTGGACGGCAAGCCGGTATGCTCGGCCGAGATCATCTGCGCGGAACGCAAACTATGAGTTTGATTGACCCTCGGGCAATCATCGATCCATCGGCAAAGATTGCCGACGGCGTCGAGGTCGGCCCATGGTCGATCGTCGGTGCCGGGGTCGAGATCGGGGAAGGGACCGTGATTGGTCCGCATGTGATTCTCAAAGGGCCGACCCGCATCGGCAAGCACAACCGCATCTACCAGTTCGCCTCTGTCGGCGAAGACACCCCTGACCTCAAGTACAAGGGTGAACCGACGCGCCTGGTGATCGGCGACCACAATGTGATCCGCGAAGGCGTGACCATTCACCGTGGCACCGTGCAGGACCGTAGCGAAACCACCCTGGGTGATCACAACCTGGTCATGGCCTATGCCCATATCGGGCACGACAGCGTGATCGGCAACCACTGCATCCTGGTCAACAACACCGCGCTGGCCGGGCATGTGCATGTGGGCGACTGGGCGATACTGTCCGGGTTTACCCTGGTGCACCAGTTCTGCCATATCGGCGCCCACAGCTTTTCCGGCATGGGTACCGCCATCGGCAAGGATGTGCCGGCCTTCGTCACCGTGTTTGGCAACCCGGCCGAGGCGCGCAGCATGAACTTCGAAGGCATGCGCCGTCGCGGTTTCAGCGATGAGGCTATCCATGCCCTGCGCCGCGCCTACAAGGTGGTGTATCGCCAGAACCTGACGGTCGACCAGGCCATCGCCGAACTGGCCGAGCCCGCCCAGCAGTTCCCCGAGGTCGACCTGTTCGTCAAGTCGATCCAGAACTCCGCCCGCGGCATCACCCGCTGACATGGCGCAACTCTGTGTAGCGCTGGTGGCAGGCGAAGCCAGCGGCGATATTCTTGGCGCCGGCCTGATGCGTGCACTCAAGGCCCGCCATCCGCAGGTACGCTTTATCGGCGTCGGCGGCCCATTGATGGAAGCCGAGGGGCTGAGTTCCTACTTTCCCATGGAGCGCCTGGCCGTCATGGGCCTGGTCGAAGTGCTGGGTCGCCTGCGCGAGCTGCTCAAGCGCCGCAAGCTGCTGATCCAGACGCTGATCGAGCAGAAACCGGACGTGTTCATCGGTATCGATGCGCCCGACTTCACCCTCAACATCGAACTGAAACTGCGCCAGGCCGGCATCAAGACCGTGCACTACGTCAGCCCTTCGGTATGGGCCTGGCGGCAGAAGCGTGTGCTGAAGATCCGCGAAGGCTGCGACCTGATGCTCACGCTGTTTCCGTTCGAGGCGCGGTTCTATGAAGAGCAGGGCGTGCCGGTGCGTTTCGTCGGCCACCCGCTGGCCGATACCATCCCGCTGCAGGCCGACCGCACTGCAGCGCGTGAAGCGCTGGGCCTGCCCGACGGCCCCTTGGTGGCGCTGATGCCAGGCAGCCGTGGCGGCGAAGTAGGGCGCCTGGGTGCACTGTTTCTGGATACCGCACAGCGGCTTCGCGAGCTGGTGCCGGGGGTGCGCTTCGTCTCGCCCTGCGCCAATCCGGTGCGCCGTGCCCAGCTCGAACAGATGCTCGAAGGCCGCGACCTGCCACTGACCCTGCTCGACGGCCAGTCGCACCAGGCCCTGGCGGCCTGCGATGCGGTATTGATCGCCTCGGGCACCGCTACCCTGGAGGCGCTGTTGTTCAAGCGACCCATGGTGGTGGCGTACCGCGTGGCCCCGGTGACCTACTGGATTCTCAAGCGCCTGGTCAAAAGCCCTTATGTATCGCTGCCCAACCTGCTGGCCCAGCGCCTGCTGGTGCCCGAACTGCTGCAGGAGGCCGCCACCAGCGAGGCCCTGGCGCAGACCCTGGCACCACTGGTGAGCGTTGGCGAGCAGCAGACCGAGAGCTTCGATCAGATTCACCGTACCCTGCGCCGCGATGCCTCCAACCAGGCAGCCGACGCGGTACTGGCCTTGCTGGAACATCGATAAATGCAAATCGGACTGGATTTCAACCTGGTCGAAGACCTGGTCGCCGGGGTTGACGAAGTCGGCCGCGGCCCGCTGTGTGGCGCGGTGGTGACCGCTGCCGTGATCCTCGACCCGAGCCGGCCGATCCTGGGCCTGAACGATTCGAAAAAACTCACCGAGGCGCGCCGCGAAAAGCTCTTCGACGAGATCTGCGAGAAGGCCCTGAGCTTTCACATCGCCCGCGCCGAGGTCGACGAGATCGACCAGCTGAACATTCTGCATGCCACCATGCTGGCCATGCAGCGCGCGGTCGAAGGCCTGCACATCACGCCCAAGCTGGCACTGATCGACGGCAACCGTTGCCCCAAGCTCAACGTGCCATCGGCGCCGGTGGTCAAGGGTGACAGCCAGGTGCCGGCCATCGCTGCGGCCTCTATCCTGGCCAAGGTGACCCGTGACCGGGAAATGGCTGCCTTCGAGCTGATCTACCCTGGCTACGGCATCGGCGGGCACAAGGGCTACCCGACCCCGCTGCACCTTGAAGCCCTGGCCCGGCTTGGCCCCACGCCGATTCACCGGCGCTCGTTCGCCCCGGTAAGGGCTGCATTCGAGGCCCGTGGCCTGCAGGCCAACTGCCTGTTGCCGGTGTAGAGGCAACCCCCGTTCAGCCTGACCACTCCCGCGCAGGCTGTAGTTTTGATCGAGGCCCGGTACAATCCGGGCCTTGTTGTTTTGTGCTGCTATAGGATCATCATGTCGGCTTCTTTCGTTCATCTTCGCCTGCACACCGAATTCTCGCTGGTCGATGGCCTGGTGCGGATCAAGCCGCTGGTCAAGGCCCTGGCCGGGATGAACATGCCGGCGGTGGCCGTCACCGACCAGAGCAACATGTGCTCGCTGGTCAAGTTCTACAAGACCGCCATGGGCAGCGGGATCAAGCCGATCTGTGGGGCCGACCTGTGGCTGTCCAACGCCGACCCCGACCTGCCGCTGTCGCGCATCTGCCTGTTGGCGATGAACGCCAAGGGCTACCGCAACCTCACCGAGCTGATCTCCCGTGGCTGGATGGACGGCCAGCGCAATGGCGTGGTGGTCATCGAGCGCGAGTGGATCGCCCCGGCCAGCGAGGGCCTGATCGCCTTGTCGGCGGCCAGGGAAGGCGATATCGGCATGGCACTGCTGGGCAACAACCCGCAGGAAGCCGAGGCCCTGCTGCGCGACTGGATGGCGATGTTCCCCGATCGCTTCTATGTCGAGGTGCAGCGCACCAACCGCAGCGGCGACGAAGAGTATTTGCACGCCGCCGTGGCCCTTGCCGACCGCCTGGGCGCGCCGCTGGTGGCCACCAACGACGTGCGCTTCATCAAGCAGACCGACTACGACGCCCACGAAACCCGGGTGTGCATCGGCGAAGGCCGTGCCCTGGACGATCCGCGGCGTTCGCGCAACTACAGCGACCAGCAGTACCTGAAAAGCCCGGAAGAAATGGCCGAGCTGTTCAGCGACCTGCCCGACGCCCTGGCCAACACGGTCGAGATCGCCAAGCGCTGCAACATCGAGGTGCAGCTGGGCAAGCACTTCCTGCCCGACTTCCCCACGCCCAACGGCATGGGCATCGACGAATACCTGCGCCATGTGTCCCATGAAGGCCTGGAAGAGCGCCTGGCGGTGCTCTGGCCCAAGGACACCACGCCCAACTATGAAGAGAAGCGCCAGGTCTACCTCGACCGGCTGAAGTTCGAGCTGGACATCATCATCCAGATGGGCTTTCCCGGTTACTTCCTGATCGTTATGGACTTCATCAAGTGGGCCAAGAACAACGGCGTGCCGGTAGGTCCGGGCCGGGGGTCGGGTGCCGGCTCGCTGGTGGCCTACGTGCTGAAGATCACCGACCTCGACCCGCTGGCCTACGACCTGCTGTTCGAACGTTTCCTCAACCCTGAACGGGTCTCGATGCCCGACTTCGACGTCGACTTCTGCATGGACGGTCGCGACCGCGTGATCGAGTACGTGGCCGATGCCTACGGGCGCAATGCGGTGAGCCAGATCATCACCTTCGGCACCATGGCGGCCAAGGCGGTGGTGCGTGACGTGGCGCGGGTGCAGGGCAAGTCCTACGGCCTGGCCGACCGCCTGTCGAAGATGATTCCGTTCGAAGTCGGCATGACCCTGGAGAAGGCCTACGAGCAGGAGGAAATGCTGCGCGACTTCCTCAAGACCGACGAGGATGCCAAGGAAATCTGGGACATGGCCCTCAAGCTCGAGGGCGTTACCCGGGGCACCGGCAAGCACGCCGGTGGCGTGGTCATCGCGCCGACCAAACTCACCGACTTCTCGCCGATTGCCTGTGACGAAGAGGGCGGCGGCCTGGTAACCCAGTTCGACAAGGATGACGTGGAGGCGGCCGGCCTGGTGAAGTTCGACTTCCTTGGCCTGCGTACCCTGACCATCATCAAGTGGGCAATGGAGACGATCAACCGCGAGCAGGCCAAGGCCGGCCTGCCGGACCTGAACATCGACTTCATCCCGCTGGACGACAAGAAAACCTACGACCTGCTGCAGAAGGCCGAGACCACTGCGGTATTCCAGCTCGAGTCGCGCGGCATGAAGGAGCTGATCAAGAAGCTCAAGCCCGACTGCCTGGAAGACCTTATCGCACTGGTGGCACTGTTCCGCCCGGGCCCACTGCAATCGGGCATGGTGGACGACTTCATCAACCGCAAGCACGGCCGCGCCGAGCTGGCCTACCCGCACTCCGACTACCAGTACGAAGGCCTCAAGCCGGTACTGGCGCCGACCTACGGCATCATCCTGTACCAGGAACAGGTGATGCAGATCGCCCAGGTGATGGCCGGCTACACCCTTGGCGGTGCGGACATGCTGCGCCGGGCGATGGGCAAGAAGAAGCCCGAGGAAATGGCCAAGCAGCGTGGCGGTTTCATCGAAGGCTGCGCCACCAACAACATCGACCCGGACCTGGCGGGCAACATCTTCGACCTGGTGGAAAAATTCGCCGGTTACGGTTTCAACAAGTCCCACTCCGCCGCCTACGGCCTGGTGTCGTACCAGACCGCCTGGCTCAAGACCCATCACCCGGCCGCGTTCATGGCTGCGGTACTGTCGGCGGATATGCACAACACCGACAAGGTGGTGACCCTGATCGAGGAAGTGCGCAGCATGAAGCTGCGCCTCGATGCACCGGATGTGAACACCTCCGACTTCAAGTTCACGGTCAACGACGACGGCCGCATCGTGTATGGCCTGGGCGCGATCAAGGGCGTGGGCGAGGGCCCTGTCGACGCGATCGTCGAGGCGCGCAGCAGCGGGCCGTTCAAGGACCTGTTCGACTTCTGCGAGCGGGTCGACCTCAAGCGCATCAACAAGCGCACCCTCGATGCATTGATCCGCAGCGGTGCGCTGGACCGCCTGGGGCCGTTCTTCCACGACGAAATCAAGGCCTACCAGGCCAACATCGACCGTAATCGCGCGGTGCTGCTGGGGGCGATGGAAGAGGCGATCAAGTCGGCCGAACAGACCGCACGCACCCACGACAGCGGGCACTCGGACCTGTTCGGCGGGTTGTTCGTGGAGGCCGACGCCGACGTCTATGCCAACCACCGCAACGCCCGCGAGCTGACCCTCAAGGAACGCCTGCGCGGCGAGAAGGACACCCTGGGCCTGTACCTGACCGGCCACCCGATCGACGAGTACGAAGGCGAGATCCGCCGTTTCGCCCGTCAGCGCATCATCGACCTCAAGCCGGCCCGCGATACCCAGACCGTGGCCGGCATGATCATTGCGCTGCGCGTGATGAAGAACAAGAAGGGCGACAAGATGGGCTTCGTGACCCTCGACGACCGCTCCGGGCGCATCGAGGCGTCGCTGTTTGCCGATGCGTTCATGGCCGCGCAGCCGTTGCTGCAGACCGACGCGATGGTGGTGGTCGAAGGGGAGGTCAGCAATGACGACTTCTCCGGTGGCCTGCGCCTGCGGGTCAAGCGTGTGATGAGCATGGAAGATGCACGTACCAACCTGGCCGAAAGCCTGCGCCTGAAGATCCATGCCGACGCCCTCAAGGGCGACCGCCTGGCGTGGCTGGGCGAGCTGTTCAAGCGCCATCGCGGCGCGTGCCCGATCAGCATGGAATACACCGGCAACGATGCGCGCGCCCTGCTGCAGTTTGGCGAAGGTTGGCGCATCGACCCCGCGGACGGACTGATTCAGGCCCTGCGTGACCAGTTCGGGCGTGAGAACGTCTTCCTGCAATATCGATGAATTGATGAATTTTTAATCTCGACCTGAATGCGCCTGATCCCTTAAGGTAGGGCGCCAAACGGATCAACCGGCCGGCCGCCTGGCCGTCGACCCAAGACGGATGCCTATGAACCCGAATTTTCTGGATTTCGAACAGCCGATTGCTGACCTGCAAGCCAAGATCGAAGAGCTGCGCCTGGTCGGCAATGACAACTCGCTGAACATCGGCGATGAAATCGCCCGTCTGCAAGACAAGAGCAGCACGCTGACCGAGAGCATTTTCGGCAACCTGACCAGCTGGCAGATCGCGCGCCTGGCGCGTCACCCGCGTCGTCCGTACACCCTGGACTACATCGACCACATCTTCACCGAGTTCGACGAGCTGCATGGCGACCGCCACTTCTCCGACGACGCCGCGATCGTTGGTGGCATCGCCCGCCTGGACGACCAGCCGGTGATGGTGATCGGTCATCAGAAAGGCCGTGAAGTGCGCGAGAAGGTGCGCCGCAACTTCGGCATGCCACGCCCTGAAGGCTACCGCAAGGCGTGCCGCCTGATGGAAATGGCCGAACGCTTCAAGATGCCGATCCTGACCTTCATCGACACCCCGGGCGCCTACCCCGGCATCGACGCCGAAGAGCGCAACCAGAGCGAAGCGATTGCCTGGAACCTGCGCGTGATGGCTCGCCTGAAAACGCCGATCATCGCCACCGTGATCGGCGAAGGCGGTTCGGGCGGTGCACTGGCCATCGGCGTTTGCGACCAGCTGAACATGCTGCAGTACTCCACCTACGCGGTGATTTCGCCGGAAGGCTGCGCCTCGATCCTGTGGAAGACTGCCGAGAAGGCTGCTGACGCAGCCGAAGCGATGGGCATCACGGCCGAGCGCCTCAAGGGCCTGGGTATCGTTGACAAAGTGATCGGCGAACCACTGGGCGGCGCACACCGTGACCCGGCGGCAGCCTCGGCCAACATCCGCGCTTCGCTGATCGAGCAGTTGGACATGCTCAAGGCGTTCGACAACGACGCGCTGCTCAAGCGCCGTTATGATCGCCTGATGAGCTACGGGCTCTGATCTGAACTCATCGGTGGCCCTTTCGCTTCTGTAGGAGCCGGCTTTGCCGGCGAAGGGCCACCGATGATCGACCTGCGCAACACCCTGTCCCCCTGGCACCAAGCTACCGGCTGGTGCGTCGCCCTCTCTGGCGGCCTCGACTCCACCGTCCTGCTGCACCTGCTGGCCCAACAGCCGGCTGCGCCCCTTCGTGCCCTCCATGTCCACCACGGTCTGCAAGCCGCTGCCGATGCGTGGCCGGCCCACTGCCAGCGCCTGTGCGACAGCCTGGGCGTACCGCTGGACATCATCCATGTGCACGTCGCCCCAGGCGCCAGCCTGGAGCAGGGCGCCCGGGACGCGCGCTATGCAGCCTTCGCCCAGGCCCTGCGCCCGGGCGAACTGCTGCTGACCGGCCAGCACCGCGACGACCAGGCCGAGACGCTGCTGTTTCGGCTGTTGCGCGGGGCCGGCCTGCGTGGCCTGTCGGGAATGCCGGCGCAGCGGGCGCTGGGGCAGGGCAGCCTGCTGCGACCCTTGCTGGATACCCCGCGTGATGAACTGCTGGCCTACGCCACCGCGCATGGCCTGCACTGGATAGAAGACCCCAGCAACGATGACACCCAGTTCTCGCGCAACTACCTGCGCCACCAGGTGCTGCCGGCGCTGACCCGACGCTGGCCCCAGGCGGCGCGCAGCCTGGCGCGCAGCGCCGCGCACCTGGCCGAGGCGCAGGGCCTGCTCGATGAAGTGGCGCAGCAGGACCTCGCACAAGCCTCGACCCCTGATGCCTTCGCCTGGTTGGGCTGCCCGTCGCTGGATCTGGAGGTGCTGCGCCAACTGTCCCCGGCACGCCAGCGCAACGCCCTGCAGTACTGGCTGGCGGCGCGCACGCGCCTGCCGGACACCCGCCACTGGTCGGGTTGGGAAGACGTGCGCGATGCCGGCGGCGAAGGGCGTCCTGTATGGCGCCTGGCCGATGGCGAGCTGCACCGCAGTGGCCTGCGCATCTACTGGCTGGGTGCGCACTGGCTCACGCCGCCGGCGCAGCCGGGCCCCTGGCTCGACCCGCGCCAGCCGCTTGCACTGCCCGGTAATGGCCAGTTGACACTAAGCGGCAGGTTGCCGCAGGGCCCGCTGCAGGTGCGCTATCGCCAGGGCGGCGAGAGGATGGCGATCGAGGGCAGAGGCCATCGCGACCTCAAGCGGTTGCTCAACGAGCGCCAGCTACCCTTGTTCGCCCGCCAGCGCGTGCCGCTGCTGTACCGCGACGGGCAGTTGCTGGCGGTGGCCAACCTGCCGGGGCTGGGGCTTGCCGACGGGCAACTGCACTGGTGCGTACCGACAAGCGCGCAAGGTTTGAGATGAAAGGGACATTCCGGTAGACTACGCTCCCTTCTTGATACAACTTCTGTGACTTCATCTGAATCACGGCAGTTGCCGATTACCAAGCAGTTTTTTGCTGGGCGATTCTAAAAATGTTTAGCGAGCTCCTTACCGGGTTTTCAACCCCCGGTCTGACCAGGCGCGGCAGTTTTTTAAGATGCACTGTGATTGACGCAGGTGATCGGGGGCTTCGGCCTTCCTTCGCTTTCCCCGGCGGCACTGACCGCTTTAACGCAGACTTCTAGGGTTTTTCATGACGCGCTACATATTCGTCACGGGCGGTGTTGTTTCTTCATTGGGGAAAGGCATTGCCTCGGCTTCATTGGCGGCCATCCTGGAGGCGCGGGGGCTCAAGGTCACCATGCTCAAGCTGGACCCGTACATCAACGTCGACCCGGGCACCATGAGCCCGTTCCAGCACGGTGAAGTGTTCGTCACCCACGACGGCGCCGAGACCGATCTGGACCTGGGCCACTACGAGCGGTTCATCCGCACGACCATGACCCAGAACAACAACTTCACCACCGGCCGCGTGTACGAGCACGTGCTGCGCAAGGAGCGCCGTGGTGACTACCTGGGTGCCACCATCCAGGTGATCCCGCACATCACCGACGAAATCAAGCGCCGCATCATCAAGGGCGCCGGCGATGCCGACGTGGCCATGGTCGAGATCGGCGGTACCGTGGGTGACATCGAGTCGCAACCGTTCCTCGAGGCCATCCGCCAGCTGCGCTTCGAAGTGGGCGCCAAGCGCGCGATGCTGATGCACCTGACCCTGGTGCCGTACATCGCCACCGCCGGCGAGACCAAGACCAAGCCTACCCAGCACTCGGTCAAGGAGCTGCGCTCCATCGGCCTGCAGCCGGACGTGCTGGTGTGCCGTTCCGATCACCCGATCGACAGCTCGTCGCGCCGCAAGATCGCGCAGTTCACCAACGTTGAAGAACGTGCGGTGATCGCGCTGGAAGACGCCGACACCATCTACAAGATCCCGGGCATCCTGCACTCCCAGGGCCTGGACGACTTCGTCGTCGAGCGTTTCGGCCTGCAGTGCGGCAGCGCCGACCTGTCCGAGTGGGACGCGGTGGTCGATGCCAAGCTCAACCCCGAGCACGAAGTCACCATCGCCATGGTCGGCAAGTACATGGAACTGCTCGATGCCTACAAGTCGCTGATCGAAGCGATGAGCCATGCCGGCATCAGCAACCGCACCAAGGTCAACCTGCGCTACATCGACTCCGAAGACATCGAGAACCAGGGCACCGGCCTGCTCGAAGGCGTGGACGCCATCCTGGTACCGGGCGGTTTCGGCCTGCGCGGCGTGGAAGGCAAGATCACTGCCGTTCAATACGCTCGCGAGAACAAGGTGCCTTACCTGGGTATCTGCCTGGGCATGCAGGTGGCGGTCATCGAATTCGCCCGCAACGTGATGGGCTGGAAGGACGCCAACTCCACCGAGTTCGATCGCGCCAGCGGTCACCCTGTGGTGGGCCTGATCACCGAGTGGGAAGATGCCACCGGCGCGGTCGAGACCCGTACCGAAGCCTCGGACCTTGGCGGCACCATGCGTCTGGGCGCCCAGGAGTGCCAGCTGCAAAGCGGCTCCAAGGTGCACGACTGCTACGCCAAGGACGTGATCGTCGAGCGTCACCGTCACCGCTACGAGGTCAACAACAACCTGCTGCCGCAACTGATCGAGGCGGGCCTGGTGGTCTCGGGTCGTTCCGGCGACGGCGCACTGGTCGAAGTGGTCGAGTCCAAGGACCATCCGTGGTTCGTGGCCTGCCAGTTCCACCCGGAGTTCACCTCTACCCCGCGTGACGGCCACCCGCTGTTCAGCGGCTTCGTCAAAGCTGCATTGGCTCAAAAGAACAAGGCCTGATCCATGACCCAGAAGATCATTCGCGTCGGTAACATCGAGATCGCCAACGACAAGCCGTTCGTCCTGTTCGGCGGCATGAACGTGCTGGAATCCCGTGACCTGGCCCTGAAGGTCTGCGAAGAGTACGTGCGGGTTACCGAGAAGCTCGGTATCCCCTACGTGTTCAAGGCCAGCTTCGACAAGGCCAACCGTTCGTCGATCAACTCCTACCGCGGCCCTGGCCTGGAAGAGGGGATGAAGATCTTCGAAGAGATCAAGCGCACCTTCAACGTGCCGGTGATCACCGACGTGCACGAGCCGCACCAGGCGCAGGCCGTGGCCGACGTGTGCGACATCATCCAGCTGCCGGCCTTCCTGTCGCGCCAGACTGACCTTGTTGTCGCGATGGCCAAGACCGGCGCGGTGATCAACATCAAGAAGGCGCAGTTCCTCGCACCCCAGGAGATGAAGCACATCCTGAGCAAGTGCGAAGAGGCCGGCAACGACCAACTGATCCTCTGCGAGCGTGGTTCGAGCTTCGGCTACAACAACCTGGTGGTGGACATGCTCGGCTTCGGCATCATGAAGCAGTTCGAGTACCCGGTGTTCTTCGACGTGACCCATGCCCTGCAGATGCCGGGTGGTCGCGCCGATTCCGCAGGTGGCCGCCGTGCCCAGGTCACCGACCTGGCCAAGGCCGGCCTCAGTCAGGGGCTGGCGGGCCTGTTCCTCGAGGCCCACCCGGACCCAGACAATGCCAAGTGCGACGGCCCGTGCGCCCTGCGCCTGGACAAACTGGAGCCATTCCTGGCCCAGCTCAAGCAACTGGACGAACTGGTCAAGAGTTTTCCGACGGTAGAAACCGCGTAAACCTCGATTCTCCGGTAAAGTACCGCCCGTTCATCCCCTGACCCCCGGGTCAGGGGCTTGTCCTCGTCAGGCCTGCCCGTGCGCCGACCGCCTGTGACGGACCCGGTTTTTTTCTCAGCTGCGTTGTTTTCGTCAATTCTGGAGTGCTTACAACAATGGCAAAAATCGTCGACATCAAAGGTCGTGAAGTTCTCGATTCGCGCGGTAACCCTACCGTCGAAGCGGACGTACTGCTCGACAACGGCATCATCGGCAGCGCCTGTGCGCCGTCGGGTGCTTCCACTGGCTCGCGCGAAGCGCTGGAGCTGCGTGATGGCGACAAGAGCCGTTACATGGGCAAGGGCGTACTGAAGGCCGTCGCCAACATCAACGGCCCGATCCGCGACCTGCTGCTGGGCAAGGACCCGGTCGAGCAGAAAGCGCTCGATCTGGCGATGATCAAGCTCGACGGTACTGAAAACAAAGGCAACCTGGGCGCCAACGCCATCCTCGCCGTGTCCCTGGCTGCCGCCAAGGCCGCTGCACAGGACCAGGACCTGCCGCTGTACGCGCACATCGCAAACCTCAATGGCACCCCTGGCCAGTACTCGATGCCGGTCCCGATGATGAACATCATCAACGGCGGCGAGCACGCCGACAACAACGTCGACATCCAGGAGTTCATGGTGCAGCCGGTCGGCGCCAAGACCTTCTCCGACGCGCTGCGCATGGGCACCGAGATCTTCCACCACCTCAAGGCAGTACTGAAGGCCCGTGGCCTGAACACCGCCGTGGGTGACGAGGGTGGTTTCGCACCTAACCTGGCTTCCAACGAAGACGCGCTGTCGGCCATCGCCGAAGCCATCGCCAACGCCGGCTACACCCTGGGCACCGACGTGACCCTGGCGCTGGACTGTGCGGCCAGCGAGTTCTACGAGGACGGCAAGTACAACCTGTCCGGTGAAGGCAAGTCGTTCGATGCAGCCGGTTTTGCCGACTACCTCAAGGGCCTGACCGAGCGTTTCCCGATCATCTCGATCGAAGACGGCCTGGACGAGTCCGACTGGGCTGGCTGGAAGATCCTGACCGACAAGATCGGCGACAAGGTGCAACTGGTCGGTGACGACCTGTTCGTGACCAACACCAAGATCCTGAAGGAAGGCATCGACAAGAAGATCGCCAACTCGATCCTGATCAAGTTCAACCAGATCGGCACCCTGACCGAAACCCTGGAAGCCATCCAGATGGCCAAGGCCGCCGGTTACACCGCGGTGATCTCGCACCGTTCGGGCGAAACCGAAGATTCGACCATTGCCGACCTGGCCGTGGGTACCGCTGCCGGCCAGATCAAGACCGGTTCGCTGTGCCGCTCCGACCGCGTCTCCAAGTACAACCAATTGCTGCGTATCGAAGAGCAACTGGGCAGCAAGGCTGTGTACCGTGGTCGCGGCGAGTTTCGCGGCTAAGCCAGAGATGGTAAAAAGGCCGCAGTGTGAGGCTGAAAGACGCAGCTAATCTTTCAGCAACCCTGTGCAGCAAGTGCTTTCCCCACAAAGCCTGGCTTCGGTCAGGCTTCGTGCCATCAGCCCCTTGTGCACGGGCGGCCTTTTTCCAGTGGATACCCTGATGCGTAGTCCCTATTGGTTGTTCCTCGTCTTGCTCCTGTTGCTGGGTGGCCTGCAGTACCGTCTGTGGGTGGGCAACGGCAGCCTGGCCCAGGTTGCCGACCTCAAGCAGCAGATCGCCGACCAGCACGCTGAAAACGAGCGTCTGCTGGAGCGTAATCGCGTGCTTGATGCCGAAGTGCTGGAGTTGAAGAAAGGTATGGAAACCGTCGAAGAACGCGCTCGTCATGAGCTGGGTATGGTCAAGGAGGGTGAAACCCTCTACCAGTTGGCCCAATGACGGCGTCCCTGCCTGCCTTCTGGGCAGTGATTCCTGCCGCGGGTGTTGGTGCCCGCATGGCGGCCGACCGTCCCAAGCAGTACCTGCAACTGGGCGGGCGGACGATTCTCGAGCATAGCCTCGACTGTTTTCTCGACCATCCATGCCTCAAGGGCGTGGTGGTCAGCATTGCTGCCGACGACCCTTACTGGCCGGGCCTGGCCTGCGCCAGCGATACGCGCATCCAGCGTGCGGCAGGTGGGCGCGAGCGTGCCGATTCGGTGCTCAACGCCTTGCTGCTGCTGCATGCCCAGGGCGCGGCCGACAACGACTGGGTGCTGGTGCACGATGCGGCGCGGCCGAACCTGGCGCGCGACGATCTCGACCGCCTGCTGGGCGAGCTGGCGAATGATCCGGTGGGCGGGCTGCTGGCGGTGCCGGCGCGCGACACGCTCAAGCGTGCCGATGCCAACGGGCGGGTAAGCGCCACCATCGACCGCAGCACGGTGTGGCAGGCGTACACCCCGCAGATGTTCCGCCTGGGGGCATTGCACCGTGCGCTGGCAGACAGCCTGGTGGCGGACGTGGCTATCACCGACGAGGCGTCGGCCATCGAATGGTCGGGGCAGGCGCCGCGGCTGGTCGAAGGGCGCAACGACAATATCAAGGTGACGCGACCGGAAGACCTGGAGTGGCTGAGGCAGCGCTGGGCCAATCGCGGCAATTGACCGCGGTGGCCCATTCTCTGGCAAGCCAGCCTTGCACAAGGGACTGCAGTACGTTCAAGGGCGGGTGAACTGCCTGTGGGAGCCCGCGACGTTTTCTACACGCTGCGGTACTCAGGCAGCTGTCCCAACTTCTCCCTCAGATAATCCACCAGCTTGCGCACCTTCGGCGACAGGTGCCGCTGTTGCGGGTACAACGCCCACACCGCCGTATTCGGCGGCTGATGCGCTTCAAGCAGCGACACCAGCGCGCCACTGCCCAGATGCTCCAGCACGTAGTAGTCCGGCAACTGGCACAGGCCCATCCCCTGCAGCGCCGCATCCAGCACCGCCTGCCCGCTGTTGCAGCGCCAGTTGCCCTGCACCCGCTGACTGATTTCCCGGCCCTCCTGCTGCAAGGCCCAGATATCCGTGCTGCCGATCAGGCAGTTGTGCCGCGCCAGCTCCGACACGCTGTGGGGCCGCCCATAGCGCTCCAGGTACGCTGGCGAGGCGCACAGGTACATGCGCCGTGGGGCCAGGCGTGCCGCCACCAGGCGTGACTCCTGCAACCGACCCAGGCGAATCGCCATGTCCATGCCTTCGTGCAGCAGGTCGAGGGTGCGGTTGGTCAGCTCGATGTCCACCCGCAACTGCGGGTACTGCGCCATGAAGCGGGTGACCAGCGGCACGATGAAGCGCTCGCCATAGGCCACCGCACAGGTCATGCGCAGCAGCCCCTTGGGCTCGCTGGTCAGGTCGCCTATGGCGCGCAGGGCCTCTTCGCGGCCATCCTGCAGGCGCTGGCAGTGCTGAAGAAAGGTCTGCCCGGCCTCGCTCAAAGTCACCTTGCGCGTGCTGCGGTACAAAAGGCGCGTCTGCAGGCGATCTTCCAGGCGCGCCACCGCACGGCTCACGTGCGACGACGATACCCCCAGGCGCTCGGCTGCCGCAGTGAACTGGCCCGATTCGGCCACCGCGACGAATTCGTCGATCCCTTCCCAGCGGCTGCTCATCGATTATCCCTGCATGGCAATAATGTTTTGTGTTTGGCTCGATTATTAATCAAAAGACGATGAATTACACTTCACGCCTGAACTGAAACCTTTGTGGAGAACCTTGATGATCAAGTCCCGTGCTGCCGTTGCTTTCGAAGCCAAGAAACCGCTGGAGATCGTCGAAGTCGACGTGGCCATGCCCAAGGCCGGCGAAGTGCTGTTGCGCGTGATCGCCAGCGGCGTCTGCCACACCGACGCCTACACGCTGTCGGGCGCCGACCCGGAAGGCATCTTCCCGTCCATCCTGGGCCATGAAGGCGGCGCCATCGTCGAGGCCATCGGTGAGGGCGTGACCTCGGTGGCGGTGGGCGATCACGTGATCCCGCTCTACACCCCGGAATGTCGCCAGTGCAAGTTCTGCAAGTCGGGCAAGACCAACCTGTGCCAGGCCATCCGCGCGACCCAGGGCAAGGGCCTGATGCCCGACGGCACCACGCGTTTTGCCTACAAGGGTCAGCCGCTGTTCCACTACATGGGCACCTCGACCTTTTCCGAATACACCGTGCTGCCGGAAATTTCCGTGGCCAAGATCCAGAAAGAGGCCCCGCTGGAGAAGGTGTGCCTGCTTGGTTGCGGCGTGACCACCGGCATCGGTGCGGTACTCAATACCGCCAAGGTCAAGCCGGGTGACACCGTGGCCATCTTCGGCCTGGGCGGCATCGGCCTGTCGGCCGTGATCGGTGCGGTCAAGGCCAAGGCCAGCCGCATCATCGCCATCGACATCAACCCGGCCAAGTTCGAGATCGCACGCCAGCTGGGTGCCACCGACTGCATCAACCCCAAGGACTACGATCGCCCGATCCAGGAAGTGATCGTGGACCTGACCGATGGCGGCGTGGACTTCTCGTTCGAGTGCATCGGCAACGTGCAACTGATGCGTGCGGCCCTGGAGTGCTGCCACAAGGGCTGGGGCGAGTCGGTGATCATCGGCGTCGCCGGTGCCGGCCAGGAGATCGCAACGCGTCCGTTCCAGCTTGTCACCGGCCGCGTCTGGCGCGGCTCGGCATTCGGTGGCGTGCGTGGTCGCACCGAGCTGCCAAGCTATGTGGACATGGCCGAGCAGGGCGAGATCCCGCTGGACACCTTCATTACCCACACCATGGGCCTGGAAGACATCAACAAGGCCTTCGACCTGATGCATGAAGGCAAGAGCATCCGCAGCGTCATCCACTTCTGAGGTCTGCCATGAGCCTGGAAAACATCTCCTGCCAGAAGAGCTTCGGCGGCTGGCACAAGCGCTACCGGCACCGCTCCAGCGTGCTGGGGTGCGACATGGTGTTTGCCGTGTACCTGCCGCCGCAGGCGGAGCAGGGCGGCAAGCTGCCGGTGCTGTACTGGCTGAGCGGGCTGACCTGCACCGACGAGAACTTCATGCAGAAGGCCGGCGCGCACAAGCTTGCCGCCGAGCTCGGCCTGATCATCGTGGCGCCGGACACCAGCCCGCGCGGGCCACAGGTACCGGACGACCCGGACGGCGCCTGGGACTTCGGCCTGGGCGCGGGGTTCTACCTCAATGCCACCGAACAGCCGTGGGCCGAGCACTACCGCATGCACGACTACGTGGTGGATGAGCTGCCGGCACTGGTGGAGGCGCATTTCCCGGCCTCCGCTGCGCGCAGCATCAGCGGTCACTCCATGGGTGGGCACGGCGCGCTGGTGTGTGCCTTGCGCAACCCCGGGCGCTATGTGTCGGTGTCGGCGTTCTCGCCCATCGGCAACCCGATGGACTGCCCGTGGGGCCAGAAGGCGTTCAGTCGCTACCTGGGCGAGGAGCGTTCGCGCTGGCGCGAATGGGATGCCAGCGTGCTGATCGCGCAGGCGCAGGAAACGCTGCCGCTGCTGGTCGACCAGGGCGATCGCGACGACTTCCTGCAAACCCAGCTCAAGCCCGAAGTGCTGGCCCAGGCCGCGCAGGCGGCTGGCTACCCGCTGACGTTGCGCCTGCAGCCTGGCTACGGCCACAGCTACTACTTCATCGCCAGCTTCATCGATGACCACCTGCGCCATCATGCGGCGGCACTGGGGCGGGCGTAGGGCTAGTCCTACAAATAAGCCAAACCCCCGGCAAAGCAGGTAGAATCACGCCCTGACTCAATCAGGGCGTTTTTTTATGCGTATTGGCCACGGCTACGATGTGCACCGCTTCGCGGAAGGCGATTTCATCACCTTGGGTGGGGTGCGCATTGCGCACAAGTTCGGCCTGCTGGCCCATTCCGACGGCGATGTGCTGCTGCACGCGCTGAGCGATGCACTGCTGGGCGCCGCCGCGCTGGGTGACATCGGCAAGCATTTCCCCGATACCGACCCGCAGTTCAAGGGCGCCGACAGCCGCGTGCTGCTGCGCCACATCCTGTCGATCATCCATGCCAAGGGCTGGAAGGTGGGCAACGTCGACGCCACCATCGTGGCCCAGGCACCCCGGATGGCCGCGCACATCGAAACCATGCGTACCTTGATCGCCCAGGACCTGCAGGTCGAGCTCGACCAGGTCAACGTCAAGGCCACCACCGAAGAGAAGCTCGGCTTCACCGGCCGTGAAGAAGGCATCGCCGTTCACGCCGTCGCGTTGTTGCTGCGCGCATGACCGAACTCGAACTGCTCGGCCCGCAGGCAGCCGGGCCGGCGCTGGGCAGCGCCATCCTCAAGGCCACGGCCGAAGATTTCCAGGTCGATGAAGTGCTCGACATTCCCCTGTCGGGTGAAGGCGAGCACTTGTGGCTGTGGGTCGAGAAACGCGACCTCAATACCGAGGAGGCCGCCCGCCGCCTGGCCCGCGCCGCCGGCGTACCGCTGCGCACCGTGAGCTATGCCGGCCTCAAGGACCGTCAGGCGCTGACTCGCCAATGGTTCAGCCTGCACCTGCCGGGCAAGGCCGACCCTGACCTGAGCGCGGCTGAAAACGAAACCCTGAGCATCCTCAGACACACCCGCCACTCGCGCAAACTCCAGCGTGGCGCGCACTCGGCCAACGGCTTCACCCTGCGCCTCACAGCGCTCAGCGCCGATCACCAGGCCCTGGACGCGCGCCTCGAGCAATTGCGCATACAAGGCGTGCCCAACTACTTCGGCAGCCAGCGCTTCGGCTTTGCGGGCGGCAACGTGCACGATGCGCGCCAGTGGGCCGAGCGCAAGGCCCTGCCCGAGCAGCGCAATGTGCGCTCGCGGCTGCTGTCCAGCGCACGCAGCTACCTGTTCAACCGGGTGTTGGCCGAGCGGGTTGCCGATGGCAGCTGGCAACAGGCTCAGGTCGGCGACCTGCTGGCGTTCACCGACAGCCGCAGCTTTTTCGCGGCGGGCGAGGCCGAGTGCAGCGATCCGCGCCTGGCAATACTCGACCTGCACCCTACCGGGCCGCTGTGGGGCGAGGGCCTGCCGGCCACCAGTGGGGCAGGCGGTGCGATCGAGCAACGCGTGGCCGAACAGGAGGCAGCCCTGTGCCAATGGCTGGGCAATGCCAACCTCAAACAGGAACGGCGCATTCTGCGGCTGCCCATTGGCGGCTTGACGTGGCATTATCCCGAGCCTGATATCCTGCAACTGGAATTCGTCCTTCCGGCCGGATGCTTCGCCACCGTGGTGGTGCGCGAACTCGTCGATCTGGTGCCGGCAGGGCAGACGGACAGCCCATGCGTATTCTGATTTCGAACGACGACGGGGTCACCGCACCCGGTCTCGCCGCGCTGCATGCTGCGCTGGCGGATTATGCCGAGTGCGTGGTGATTGCCCCGGACCAGGACAAGAGCGGCGCCAGCAGTTCGCTGACGCTCGACCGCCCGCTGCATCCGCAGACCCTGGCCAACGGCTACATCAGCCTCAACGGCACACCGACCGATTGCGTGCACCTGGGCCTGAACGGGCTGCTGGAGCATCCGCCGGACATGGTCGTCTCGGGTATCAACCTGGGCGCCAACCTGGGCGATGACGTGCTGTACTCGGGCACGGTCGCCGCGGCGCTGGAAGGTCGATTCCTGGGGGGCACCTCGTTTGCCTTCTCGCTGCTCTCGCGCCTGCCGGACAACCTGCCCACTGCCGCCTATTTCGCGCGCAAGCTGGTCGAGGCGCATGCAAGCCTTGAGCTGCCACCGCGCACCGTACTCAATGTGAACATTCCCAACCTGCCGCTGGAGCACATCCGTGGCATCCAGCTGACACGCCTGGGGCATCGTGCACGTGCGGCGGCGCCGACCAAGGTGGTCAACCCGCGCGGCAAGGAAGGCTACTGGATCGCGGTGGCCGGCGACGCCGAGGATGGCGGCCCGGGTACCGATTTTCACGCGGTGATGCAGGGCTATGTCTCGATCACCCCGCTACAGCTTGACCGCACCTTCAACGATGCCTTCGACCGTCTCGAGGGTTGGCTGGAGGGGCTGCTCTGATGCGAGAGCCGGAGGATCTGATGCGCCATGGTATCGGTTTTACTTCGCAGCGAACCCGTGAACGGCTGATCCAGCGTTTGATCGAGGAAGGCATCAAGGACCAGCGGGTGCTCGAGGCCTTGCGCAACATCCCGCGGCACATGTTCGTCGACGAGGCGCTGTCGCACCGTGCGTATGAAGATACCGCCCTGCCCATCGGCAACAACCAGACCATCTCGCAGCCGTTCATGGTCGCGTACATGAGCGAGGTGCTGCTGGAGGACGGTCCGCTGGACAAGGTGCTGGAGATCGGCACCGGGTCTGGCTACCAGACAGCAGTGCTGTCCAGGCTGGTGGAGCGGGTGTTCTCGGTAGAGCGCATCAAGCCCCTGCAGGACCGCGCCAAGGAACGGCTGGTCGAGTTGAACCTGCGCAACCAGGTGTTCCGCTGGGGCGACGGTTTCGAGGGATGGCCGGCACTGGCCCCCTACAATGGCATCATCGTCACCGCCGGCGCACCCGAAGTGCCCCAGGCCTTGCTCGACCAGCTGGCACCGGGCGGGCGCATGGTGATACCGGTGGGCGCCAGTGGCGAGACACAGCAATTGCTGTTGATCGTGCGCGAAGAACAGGGCTTCTCGCGGCGCAAACTGTGTGACGTACGCTTCGTGCCGTTGCTCAATGGAACATTGAGCTGAGTCGATTTTTTTCGCGGGCGTCGAATTCCCGGTGCATTGCCGGGTCTATGGGGCGTGCGGTTTCTTGAACGATCGCACAACCTGGCAAGCAGTTGATCTGCATTGCCTGTGCGCTCGGTTATAATTGCAACAATATTGCATTCCTACATCGGTCACCACATAAGGGAGCGGCGGGTGAGTCACACAGTCATTCGGCAGCGCATGGGTCTATCGAGCTTAAAGCTTCTGGTGATTGCACTCGCCTTGGGAACCCTGGTTTCAGGGTGTTCCAGTTCATCTTCGAGCAGCGTGCGGGTGGTCGACCGCAACAGCGCCGCGCCCAAGCGCCCGGTGGTCACTACGGGGCAGTACGTGGTTCGCCCGGGCGATACGCTGTTCTCGATTGCCTTTCGCTACGGCTGGGACTACAAGGAGCTCGCTGCGCGCAACGGTATCCCGGCGCCCTATACCATCCGGCCCGGCCAGGCGATCCGCTTCGGCTCCGGCACGGCTACCAGCAGCGGCTCGCGGGTGGTCACCTCCACCTCGCCCTCCAGCAAGACCACGGTCACCCGTCGTCCGGCAGGTACCCCGGCACCGGCAAAAACCACGTCTCCAGGCGGTACCAGCGCGCCGCCCGTCGTCGCCACCACCCCCGTCCAGGTGCCGGCTTCGGAGCGTTCGGCCGGTGGCTGGGCATGGCCGGCCAACGGTGTGCTGATTGGAAAATTCGCTTCAAACGGTAGTTTGAATAAAGGCATTGATATCGCCGGTGATTTGGGACAGCCTGTTTTTGCTGCGTCGGATGGTTCCGTTGTGTACGCCGGAAGTGGCTTGCGGGGCTACGGTGAACTGGTAATCATCAAGCACAGCGATACCTACGTCAGTGCCTACGGTCACAACCGCAGGCTGTTGGTTCGGGAGGGACAGCAGGTCAAGGTTGGGCAGACAATTGCCGAAATGGGGTCCACGGGCACCGACCGGGTGAAGCTTCACTTCGAGATTCGCCGCCAGGGCAAACCTGTAGATCCGTTGCAATTCCTGCCACGTCGTTGATAAGCATGTACCCGGCCTGTTCCTTCGCGTAGTGGGGACAGGCTCAGCGTTGCCAAGGATAAAGGCGCCGCTTGAGTCTGAGTTCGAACTCAGCAAAGGACTATAACAATGGCTCTCAGTAAAGAAGTGCCGGAGTTTGACATCGACGATGAGGTGCTCCTTATGGAAACCGGCATCGTTTTGGAAACGGATGTGGTGTCAGACGAACCTGCTGTATCTCCGGTTCGGACCCGGGCCAAACAAGGCTCACCGCTCAAACAGCACAAGTACATCGATTACACTCGAGCACTTGATGCAACTCAGCTCTACCTCAACGAAATCGGCTTTTCGCCCCTGCTTTCCCCGGAAGAAGAAGTTCATTTTGCGCGTTTGTCGCAAAGTGGCGACCCTGCCGGGCGCAAACGCATGATCGAAAGCAACCTGCGCCTGGTGGTGAAGATTGCGCGCCGCTACGTCAACCGCGGTCTATCGCTGCTCGACCTGATCGAAGAGGGCAACCTGGGCCTGATTCGCGCAGTCGAGAAGTTCGACCCCGAGCGTGGGTTCCGTTTCTCGACCTACGCCACCTGGTGGATCCGGCAGACCATCGAACGCGCCATCATGAACCAGACGCGCACCATTCGCCTGCCGATCCATGTGGTCAAGGAACTGAACGTCTACCTGCGTGCAGCACGCGAGCTGACCCAGAAACTCGATCACGAGCCGTCACCGGAAGAGATCGCCAACCTGCTGGAAAAACCCGTAGGCGAGGTCAAGCGCATGCTCGGCCTGAACGAGCGCGTGTCTTCGGTGGACGTTTCACTGGGCCCGGACTCGGACAAGACCCTGCTCGATACCCTCACCGACGATCGTCCCACCGACCCTTGCGAGCTGTTGCAGGACGACGACCTGTCCCAGAGCATCGACCTGTGGCTGAGCGAACTGACCGACAAGCAGCGTGAGGTGGTGATTCGCCGCTTTGGCCTGCGCGGGCATGAGAGCAGCACCCTGGAGGATGTCGGCCTGGAGATTGGTCTTACGCGGGAGCGGGTACGTCAGATCCAGGTGGAGGGCCTCAAGCGGCTGCGGGAGATCCTGGAGAAGAACGGTCTGTCCAGCGAGTCGCTGTTCCAGTAACTGCGACGGCTGTGAAAAGGCGCCTCGACCCAGTCGAGGCGTTTTTGTTCGTGGCTGTCTCAAGCGCTCAGACACGCGCAGAAACACCGATACCACGGCGGCAACCTTTCCCGGTTGCGTATTGTTATTGGATTTGTAGGTTATCGCTTACAAGATCCGTAAGCCTTTATATCAAGCGGGTGTAAATTCCAGTCGGTTTTGACGTGGTATTTTGTCTAACCAATTGATATTGAAAGAGTTTATTGTGAGGTGGCGTCACCTTCCGGACTTTTTTTGAGAGCTTTTACCAGTTGCTCTGCCGGCTGCAGGGGATAGTATCTGAACTGTGTCTACGGACTGACACAGGTTCTCAAGGATGAGCGCCAAGGACATCGCGGGATGCGATTCATCAGGATGATGATAGGGAATACAGGGACTACGGAAAAAAATGTGGGCGGGTCATACCGCCCCTTTTTTTTGCCTGCGAAAAAGTGGGTGGCCCTGCAGCGAACATAAAAAAGGCCCCGAAGGGCCTTTTTCATTGATCCGGCGTCGATCAACGCTCCAGATCTGCAATCTTGCCCGGCTTGCCATCCCACTCTGCAGCGTCTGGCATCGAATCCTTCTTCTCGGTGATGTTCGGCCAGATTTCGGCCAGCTCGGCGTTGAGCTCGATGAAGTTTTCCATGCCGGCCGGCACTTCATCTTCCGAGAAGATCGCAACGGCGGGGCACTCAGGCTCGCACAGTGCACAGTCGATGCACTCATCCGGGTGAATGACCAGGAAGTTCGGGCCTTCGTAGAAGCAGTCCACCGGACAGACTTCTACACAGTCGGTGTACTTGCACTTGATGCAGTTGTCGGTGACGACGAAGGTCATTTCTAATTTTCTCCTCAGGCGACGGCAGCGTTCCCTTCCAGACAGGGCCGCTCGGTTCGGTAGGTCGGCAGCGAGCCAGGCTAATAACTCGCTGCCCCGCCGAACCGCGCGGGATTCTATCAGTTTGTGCGATGGGGCGTTATAACAGAGTCTTTAGTGTATAGAGCATTTCGATAGCTTGGCGTGGCGTCAGGTTGTCCACGTCGAGCTTGCCGATCTTCTCGATCACCGGATGCGGCAGGCTGGCGAACAGGTCGCTCTGGTGCGGCGTGCTGGGCGCTCCCGGGCTTGCTGGCGCGGTTTCGTGGGGCAGGCTGTTGGTTTCCAGGCGGCCCAGGTGCTCGCGGGCTCGCTGGATCACCGGTGCCGGCACGCCTGCCAGTTGTGCCACTGCCAGGCCGTAGCTCTGGCTGGCAGGCCCTGGCAGCACATGGTGCAGGAACACGATGCGTTCGTTGTGCTCGGTAGCGTTCAGGTGCACGTTGGCCACCAGCGGCTCGCTTTCGGGCAGCACGGTCAGTTCGAAGTAGTGCGTGGCAAACAGCGTGTAGGCGCGCAGCTGGGCCAGGCGCTCGGCGGCGGCCCAGGCCAGCGAGAGGCCGTCGAAGGTACTGGTGCCGCGGCCCACTTCGTCCATCAGCACCAGGCTGCGTTCGGTGGCGTTGTGCAGGATGTTGGCGGTTTCGCTCATCTCCACCATGAAGGTAGAGCGCCCGCCGGCCAGGTCGTCGCTGGAACCGATACGGGTGAAGATGCGGTCCACCAGCGACAGCTCGCAGCTGGCGGCCGGCACGAAGCTGCCGATATGCGCCAGCAGCACGATCAGTGCGGTCTGGCGCATGTAGGTGGACTTACCACCCATGTTCGGGCCGGTGATCACCAGCATGCGCGTGTTGTCGTCCAGGCCCAGGTCGTTGGCCACGAACGGCGTGGTCAACACCTGCTCGACCACCGGGTGGCGACCCTGGCTGATGCGCATGCACGGTTCGTCGACGAATGTCGGGCAGTTGAGGTCAAGGTTCAGCGCACGCTCGGCCAGGTTGCTGACCACATCCAGTTCGGCCAGCGCCGCGGCGGTGTCCTGCAGCGGGGCCAGGTGGCCGATCAGGGTTTCGAGCAACGCATCGTAGAGCATCTTCTCGCGCGCCAGGGCGCGGCTCTTGGCCGACAGCGCCTTGTCTTCGAACGTCTTGAGCTCGGGGGTGATGAAGCGCTCGGCGCCCTTGAGGGTCTGGCGGCGGATGTAATCGGCCGGCGCCTGTTCGGCCTGCTTGCTCGGCAGCTCGATGAAGTAGCCATGCACGCGGTTGTAGCCGACCTTGAGGTTGGCAAGGCCCGTGCGGGCCTTTTCGCGGGCTTCGAGGTCGATCAGGAACTGCCCGGCGTTCTCGCTCATCGACAGCAGGTCGTCGAGCTCGGCGTCATAGCCGACCTTGAGCACGCCGCCATCACGGATCACCGCAGGCGGGTTGTCGATGATCGCCTTCTGCAGCAGGTCGGCCAGTTCCGGGTAGGTACCGGCGATGGCCGCCAGGCGCGCCAGATGCGGTGCCTCCAGCTCGGCCATGGCGTTCTGCAGTTCAGGCAGCGCGCCAAGCGCGTCGCGCAGGCGCGCCAGGTCCCGTGGGCGAGCATTGCGCAGGCCGATACGGGCGAGAATCCGCTCGATATCGCCGATGTCCTTCAGTTGCGGTTGCAGCTTCTCGAAGCGGTAGCCGTCGAGTAGGCAGCGAATCGAGCTCTGGCGGGCCTGCAGCACCTTCAGGTCACGCAGCGGCCGGTTCAGCCAGCGGGTCAGCAGGCGGCTGCCCATGGCGGTCTGACAGCGGTCGATCACCGATTGCAGAGTGTTGTCGCGGCCCCCGGCCAGGTTGACGTCCAGCTCCAGGTTGCGCCGGCTGGCGCCGTCGAGCACCACGGTGTCGTCCAGCCGCTCGTGCTTGAGGCTGCGCAGGTGCGGCAGGGCGGTGCGCTGGGTTTCCTTGGCGTAGGCGAGCAGGCAGCCGGCGGCGCCGATGGCCAGGGTCAGCTTCTCGCAGCCGAAGCCCTTGAGGTCCTGGGTTGCGAACTGCTGGCACAGGCTCTTGCGCGCCGAGTCACGGTCGAAGTCCCATGGTGCGCGGCGGCGCGAGCCACGGCGCTTCTCGGCGGGCAGGCCCTGGGGCCAGTCGTCGGGGATCAGCAGCTCCACGGGGTTGACCCGCTCGAGCTCGGCCAGCAGGTTTTCCCAGCCCTTGAACTCCTGCACGGTGAAGTTGCCGCTGGTGATATCCAGCACGGCCAGGCCGAACAGGCGTTCGTCACCCAGTACGGCGGCGATCAGGTTGTCGCGGCGCTCGTCGAGCAGGGCTTCGTCGCTGACCGTGCCTGGGGTGATGATGCGCACCACCTGGCGTTCCACCGGGCCCTTGCTGGTGGCCGGGTCGCCGATCTGCTCGCAGATCACCACCGATTCGCCCAGCTTCACCAGCTTGGCCAGGTAGCCTTCGGCGGCGTGGTAGGGGATACCGCACATGGGGATCGACTGGCCCGCCGACTGCCCGCGGGCGGTCAGGGTGATATCCAGCAGTTTGGCGGCCTTCTTCGCGTCTTCGTAGAAGATCTCGTAGAAATCGCCCATGCGGTAGAACATCAGCTGGTCCGGGTGCTGGTTCTTCAGCTTCCAGTACTGCTGCATCATCGGGGTGTGTGCGGAAAGATCGCTCATTACAGAAACTTGGCTCGCAGTGTCGTTTAGACCAAAGGCAGCGGGCAATGGTACAGGGATTTTTTCCCCGTTGCCGGGCCTAACGCTGCGCAGCGACCTTTTGCCCCTGGCATTGTGTTAATGCATATTTGAATTTGCATTTGCGCACGAGATGGGTACTATGCACGTTATGCAAAAACGCAACGTAGCTACCGTCTTGAGAGCATTGCTCGACCGCCACGGGATCTCCCCCACGGAGCTTCACCGTCGCACCGGCGTGCCCCAATCCACCCTGTCGCGGATTCTCAGCGAGAAGATCGTCGATCCTTCGGACAAGCATGTGTCGAAGATCGCCGAGTACTTCGGCGTGAGCACCGATCAGTTGCGCGGCCGTGCCGACCTGGGCGATACCCGCCCGGCGAACGCGCCGCGCGCCGACGTGCAGCTGCAGGACATCAGCCTGTGGGATGACGACACCCCCGTCGAGGACGACGAGGTGTCCATTCCGTTTCTTCGTGAGGTCGAGTTGGCAGCAGGATCAGGACGATTCGTCATCGAGGAAAGCGAGAAGGCCAGCCTGCGCTTCGGCAAGCGCAGCCTGCGTCACAACGGCGTGCAGTTTGACCAGGCCAAGTGCGTGACGGTGCGCGGCAACAGCATGCTGCCGGTGCTGCGTGATGGTGCCACGGTGGGGGTGAATGCGGGCAAGAGCGGCATCGGCGACATTGTCGACGGCGACCTGTATGCCATCAACCACAATGGCCAGTTGCGCGTGAAACAGCTGTATCGCCTGCCCACGGGTATCCGCCTGCGCAGCTTCAACCGCGACGAGCACCCGGACGAGGACTACACCTTCCAGCAGATGCAGGAGGAGCAGATCAGCATCCTCGGGCATGTGTTCTGGTGGGGCATGTACGCCCGCTAGGTTCTGTCGCTACATCAAACCCGCCTCGGCGGGTTTTTTTGTGCCTGCAAATGCCTGCAGGGGACGGCCTTGCCGGCGAATGATCGCACCAAATATTTGCGGCAATCCCACCGAATCCTTCACCGGCAAGGCCGGTTCCTGCAAAAAATCTACCCCTCAAGACAGCACTGCAGCGCAAGCAGGGCAAGGCTTTCATGCGTTATTGCAAAATCAGATGCATAAATATTTCCAAAAATGCATTGACTGCATATGCATTGATGCATAACCTTTGTCTCAAGCCGGTCAGACACCGGCAGTGGCAAAGGCAGCGATGAACAGGCCTGAACTGTTCAGAGGGTTGGCAACTGACCCAGGTGTGCAGCGTAAAGCACCGTAAGCAGTTATCCGGCGGGCAGGCGGCCGCGGTCGGAGGAACAATTTGAGGCGGGATCGCACGGCGCACCAGCAGTGGCCGGCGGTCCGACAACGCATTACTGAAAAGCCTGGGCGACCGGGCTTTTTGGAATGCCGAGTGATCGGCTGTTCAACAAGGGAGCACGAGCATGACAAACGAGCAACAGACGTTGCTGGAAATGCCGATCTGGCTGGTGATCGTCCTGGCATTGCTGGGCGGTCTGTCTGGTGAGATGTGGCGCGCAGACAAGGAGGGCGCCCGCGGCTGGGGCCTGTTCAGGCGACTGCTGCTGCGCTCCGGGGCCTGCATGGTCTGCGGCGTATCGACCGTGATGCTGCTGTATGCCAGCGGGCTGTCGATCTGGAGCGCCGCAGCCTTTGGTTGCCTGACCGCCATGGCGGGCGCCGACGTGGCCATCGGGCTTTACGAGCGCTGGGCTGCGAAGCGGCTGGGTGTGGCACAGGGCGTGCCGCCCCTGCCATCGGATGCGCCACTGCATCGCGACCTGCGTGAGCGCGACCAGGAGCAATGATCGTCGCAAACACTATCGAAAGCCGCTTGCAGCGGCTTTTTCATGTCCGGAGAAACCTATGTCTGATAACACCCGCTTGTACGAGAATGCCGGCTACGTCGGCCTAACCCTGGCCCAGGGGCCGCGCGACGCGGTGATCTACGGCTCTGCCACGTCGGTCAGGCTGAGCAGGAGTTTTGTTGCGATGGGCGGTTTTCGCTTTCGCGGCCAATACACACGGGGCATGGTTCCGACCTTCGCGATGGCTGACAAGGTCGCCAGCGTGGCGCCAGCCGGTCTCGGTGCCGAACGCAGCAACTGCAAAGAGAGCTGGTACGCCGCGTTTGCCTGTGCCAATGAAGGTGACGCCAGTGCCGTGGTGAAAACCATGCCGTTCCTGCGCGTGGGCAGTATCAGCGGCAACGTGATCACGCTGAACAAGGCCGGCGAGGGTACCCACGATATCGCTGAAAAAAGCTACGACTGGATGGCCGACAACAATCTTGCCGGTGTGCAGTGCCTGGTCATCAGTGAGGGCGGGCAGTGGTCCGGCCGGGTAGCGACCGTCGTCGCTAACACTGCAACCACCCTTACGCTCGACAATATAGGGGCGCTGTCCTTCGGCGCATTTTTGTTGCCCGCGCCCCCCGGGTTCGCACATTTCTGCTACCTGGCGTCGTTCTATCTGGACACCCATGAGGTGCGCAACATCTACGACACCGGCACCGAGGTGGTGTCCAGAGGCATTTACCTGCTACGACCCGAAACGCCCGGTGCAAGTCCAGGCCCTGTCGGCACCTTGATGGACTGCTCCGGGTATATCGCACCCTTGGCTACCGGCGTTCGAATGGACTCCAGGTGCGTCATGAGCACCTCTGCCACCGGTGACTACGCCGAGTACTTCTCGCCCGACAGCGGAAACCACGATGTACGTACCAATTACGACCTGAAGGACAACAGCGGCTCGCGCAGCTTCGTGTTCGGTGGCGTATCGCTGGCGTTCCTGTACCCGCAGACCTTCAACTTCAAGAATGCCGGCACGCTGGCAGCCAAGCGCTCCGAGGGTCGGATTGCGCCGACCGGCTGGTTCGAGCCGTAGTCGCCGCAGTGAACGCAACGCCTGCTGCAACCGCAGTGGGCGGCTTGTCGAAGAAGACACGAAAGGAGGGCTTGTGAACGAACTCAAGCTATTGAGCCAGGCCATTACCGCAACATTCCAGGCGGGTGTACCTGATTTCGCGACGGTTGAAGCGTTCAGCGCAGTCAACGAGCACACTCCGCAACCGGCACTGTGTCACACTATCACCGCTATGGAGGCAAGCGTTGACCCCGGCGATGGACGCTTGTGCATCCTGGCGCGTTTCGAGGCACGCATCCTGGTGGATGCACAGCAGCAACACGCAGCCCTGCAAGCCGCCACATTGGCGGCGAAATCAACGCTTGTGCTGCACAAGCAGTTCTGGGGCGTGGATTTCGTCGCGGCGACCCTCAATGTGAAGGCGCAGACGGCCATACCTGCCGAAGTACCCGGCACCCTGGAATGGCGGGTGCAATGGCAGCAGCCCGTTTATCTTGGCGACCTGCAGTGGCCCTGGCCAGACCAGCCACCCGGTTCGCTGCTGTTCGCCTTCAGCCCGGACACAGGGCCCGCGCACAAGGACAGCTACCAGGCACCGGAGGACATGGCATGAGTTACGCCAGCTCCATGCATGACCGCATGCTGGCGGCGTTGGTCATTCCATGTCGGGTGGTCGGCATCGACCTGGCAGCAGCGCGGGTACGGGTCTCCGATGGCGCCGGCTGGACCAGCGCCTGGGTGCGCTGGCACAGCCACGCGGCAGGCAAGGCCCGCCACTGGCGTGCGCCGAGCCTGAACGAGCAGGGCGCACTGCTCAGCCCCAGCGGTGAGCCGGCGCAGGGTACCTTCGTACCGGGCCTGTACGGCAATGCCGGCGCGCCACCCGACAACCGCGAGCACGTCGAGGTATGGCGCTTCGATGACGGTGGCTCGCTGGTCTACGACTGGCAGGCCCGCAGCTACAGCATCGAGCTGCCCGGTGGCACCGTCAGCCTCAAGGTGGCCGGCAGCTCGCTGCTGGTCACCGACAACGCAATCACCCTGAACGCCGCCAACATTGCCCTGACCGGTGAGGTGAGCATCAACGGTGGCCTGCGCGTGACCGGTGACATTCTGGGGGCCGGCAAAATCATCGACACCGGCGGCAACACCGCCAATCACAAGCACTGAACCCCGCCCGCCGACGCGGGCTTTTTTATGCCTGGAGACAACATGGCTAGTGAATGCATTCAGGCCAGGGAGGTACCGCGATGATCGGCATGAGCCGCCACGGCGGGCAGACGCTGTCCGGCATCGGGCACCTGCGCCAGTCCATCGAAGACATCCTCACCACCCCGCTGGGCAGCCGGCGCATGCGCCCCGACTACGGCAGCAAGCTGCGCCGTTTCGTCGACCTGCCAGTCAACGAGGGCTGGAAGAGTGCGGTGCAGGCCGAGGTCGCCCGCGCCCTGACCCGCTGGGAACCACGCCTGAAATTGCAGCGGGTGCGCGTGGTGGCGGTAGTGGGCGGGCAGATCAGCCTGCAGCTGAGCGGGCAGTACCTGGGTGACAGCCAACTGCTGGAGATAACGGCATGAGCAACGTGGAACTGTCGGCGCTGCCCGCGCCGCAGGTGCTGGAAGACCTCGACTTCGAGGACATCTTCCAGGATGACCTGGCGGCCTTTCGGTCGCACATGGGCGAGAACTGGGACGCGCTGCTGGAAAGCGACCCGGTGACCAAACTGCTGGAGGTGGGCGCGTACCGCAAGCTGCTCAATCGGGCGCGGGTCAACGATGCCGCCAAGGCGCTGCTGCTGGCCTATGCCCAGGGCAGCGACCTGGACCAGCTGGCAGCCAACGTGCAGCTCAAGCGGCTGGTGGTACAGGCCGAAGACGCGAACAGTGTGCCACCGACCCTCGAAGTGCTTGAGGAAGACGATGCACTGCGCGAGCGGGTGCAACTGGTGTACGAGGGCCTGACCACCGCCGGCCCGCGCAACAGCTACATCCTGCATGCACGCAATGCCTCGGGGCAGGTGGCCGATGCCTCTGCAGAAAGCCCGTCACCGGCAGTGGTGGAGGTGACGGTGCTGAGCCTGGAGGAGGACGGCATCGCCAGTGCGCAGTTGCTGGCCGAAGTGGCCGCCTATCTCAACGACGACGATGTACGCCCGGTGGCGGACCGCCTGGAAGTGCGCAGTGCCGAGGTGATTCCTTATCGCATCGATGCCGTGCTCTACATGGCCGGGACGGGGCCGGAGAACGAAGCGACCCTGGCCGAGTGCCAGCGGCGCCTGCAAGCCTGGGTCAACCCTCGGCGACGCCTGGGCGTGGAGGTTTCGCGCTCGGCCATCGATGCGCAACTGCACATCGCCGGTGTGAGCCGGGTGGAGCTGCGCAACTGGACCGACATCCGCCCGAGCAAGGCGCAGGCGGCCTGGTGCACCGGGTTCGAACTGACGCGGGGGGGCTGACATGCACAGCCTCCTGCCGCTCAACAGCACGCCGCTGGAACGGGCCGTCGAGGCGGCCTCCAGCGAAGACCTCAAGGTCACCCTGCGCACCCTGTACAACCCCGATACCTGCCCGGCGAACCTGTTGTACCAGCTGGCCTGGGCCTGGTCGGTGGACCGTTGGGACGACACCTGGCCCGAGGCGATCAAGCGCTCGGTGATTCGCTCCTCGTTCTACGTGCATGCCCACAAGGGCACGATCGGCGCATTGCGCCGCGTGGTGGAGCCGTTTGGTTATTTGATCGAAGTGATCGAGTGGTTCAAGGCCACGCCCCCGGCGGTGCCCGGCACGTTCGCGCTGAAGATCGGCGTGTCCGAGGCGGGGATCAGCGAACAGACGTACCAGGAACTGACCTGGCTGATCGACGACGCCAGGCCCGTCAGCCGACACCTGAGTGGCCTGGTCATCAGCCTGGAAACCGCCGGCTCGCTTTACCTCGGCGCCGCGCTGCAAGACGGCGACGAACTTGACATCTACCCGCCTGCGCCGGCCGACCTCACGGTCATGGGGGCCATCGGGCGTGGTGGGCGAGAACACACCATTGACTATCTGGACATTTACTAATGGTTGATCAGAACTCCCAGTTCTACGCGATCCTGACCAAGGTGGGGGCCGCGAAACAGGCCAATGCGGATGCCCTGGGCATTCCTTGGAAAATCACACACATGGCCGTCGGTGACGCCAGTCCGGCAGGGCTGGACAACCCGCCGCTGCCAATGCCCGACGCGAGCTGGACCAGCCTGCTCAACGAGTGGCGGCGGGCGCCGCTGAACCAGCTCAAGGTCGACGAAAAGGACAGTGCGGTCATCGTCGCCGAGCAGGTGATTCCGGCCGAGATCGGCGGTCGCTGGATTCGCGAAGTTGGGCTGTACGACGCCGACGGCGACCTGGTGGCGGTGGCCAACTGTGCGCCTACCTACAAGCCGTTGCTCAACCAGGGCTCGGGCCGTACCCAGGTGGTGCGCATGAACCTGGTGGTCAGCAGCGCCAGCAATGTCGTGCTCAAGATCGACCCGAGCGTGGTGCTGGCCACGCGGGAATGGGTCACCGAGGAACTGGCACGGCAGGACTTCAAGCACTCGGTGCTGGCCGCGACGACCGCCGCCATCACTTTGAGCGGCCTTCAGACGGTGGACGGCGTTGCGCTGACGGCCGGGGCGCGGGTGCTCGTGAAGAATCAGGCCGTTGCCAAGGACAATGGCTTGTATCTGGTGGTGGCAGGGGGCGCCTGGACACGCTGCACCGATGCCGATGCCAGTGCGAAGGTGACGCCGGGCATGTTGGTGCTGGTCGAGCGCGGGACGGTAAACGCCGACAGCGCATGGCAACTGCTGACTGATGCGCCGATTACCTTGGGCGTGACTGCCTTGAACTACGGGATGGCATTCGGCCGCACCGGGGTGGCCGCTGGTACTTACCGTAGCGTACAGGTCGACGCCTATGGCCGAGTGGTCGCCGCGACGAACCCAACCACAGTGGCGGGTTACGGGTTGACGGACGTGTACACCAAGACGCAGGTGAATGACCTAGTGCAGTCGCTCACGATAAGAGCCACGCAGCCGGAGGCAGAGGCTGGCACTGACG
Source organism: Pseudomonas palmensis (assembly GCF_017848315.1). Lineage (GTDB taxonomy): Bacteria > Pseudomonadota > Gammaproteobacteria > Pseudomonadales > Pseudomonadaceae > Aquipseudomonas > Aquipseudomonas palmensis. The sequence goes on along the minus strand of NZ_JAFKEC010000009.1, from coordinate 52,608 downwards.
ACACCAATGTTATGACGCCGCTGCGGGTGTTCCAAGCGATTGCTAAGGTGGTCACTCAGGCGACGGAAAGTAAATTTGGTTGGGCGAAGGTGGCGACCCAGGCGCAGGTCACCACCGGCGCGGATGACACGACGATCATCACGCCCAAGAAACTGCGAGCAGCACAGGCAACCCAGGCCGAAGCTGAAGCAGGCACCGACAATGCGAAGATCATGCCCCCGCTAAGGGTCGCTCAGCTCGCATTGAAGATGCTCAATAGCTGGGGGGTTGGCACCGATAACCCGCCTGTCCTAGCAACGTTCAGCGGAAACAGTAAGACGGGGTTCTATGTGGGCGCCGGTGCGGCGGCGCCTAACGCAACGCCTGGATGCCCACCTGAAAGCGCCAACAACCTGCTGGGTATTGTTGCTGTTAACGTCCGTAGCGACTCCACGTACTACTTCGCGTTTGAGAACGGTCCAACGGTGGCGTCCCGGCGTTATTGGGTAGGTCAATGGAATGACCGTATCGGGACGGTTTTCTGGTCGAGCCTGATGACCTTTGACCGGATTGCAACTCAGGCGCAGGTCGATGCAGGCGTGGCGGATGACGTGATTGTCACGCCGAAAAAGCTGCGTTGGGGTGTTAGTTTCAGTGCTACACCCAACGGCTGGCTTGCGTTGCCGTCATGGTTGGGTGGTTTCGTTTTCCAGTGGGGGGCGGACCTGGGGAATGCGGGGGCAAGTAAGACACTTGTGTTTCCAATGGCCTTTCCAACTCAGCTGTTTTCCATCACCGGTGCGATCAGTGGCACATCAGCAGCGGGTATTTCAGTGCTGTTTAATCCGGACAACTTGAGTAAAAACAGCATCACATTCCGCTGTAACAACTCGTCAAACGTGACAGTTGCGAATGCGGTGTTCTGGTTTGCAGTGGGGAAATAACAATGTCGCGACTCTACAGCCCGACAACGGGCAACTGCTACGTCAAAGGTCTGCATGCCGTAATACCCGCCGATGCTATTGAGATATCGACGGAGGTTTTCGATTTAGTGGTGGGAAGCCCCAGCCTAGGCAAGATTCGTATGCACGGTGATGATGGGGTGCCATATCTAATAGATCCCCCTTTCAAACCGAATGGAGCTGAGGCCGCAGAGCGGACATGGCGTGATAATCAAGTCATTGCTACTGAGTGGGTGGTCATCCGGCACCGCGATCAGCAAGACATGCAGTTGGCGACCACGCTACAAATCAAGCAGTTCGCCGAGCTGCTGCAGTACCGTCAGGCTCTGCGCGACTGGCCCCAGTCGGAGCTGTTCCCAGTTTCTGAGCACCGGCCAGTACCGCCGCTCTGGTTGGAAAGCATCACCCCCTGAAGCCCCGCACTGTCGGGGCTTTTTCATTCTTCAAGACCCTCCAGCAGATAATCACAAGGCATCGCAGATGTTGAAAGATTGCAGATGCGGCAGATGCAAACGACTACTTGCCCGGATAGGCAAGTTCACCGAACTCCAGATCAAATGTTCCCGCTGCGGAACGTTGAATCATATGAAGGCCACGAGCCTCGAACCATCGCCTGTGAGCGACATGAACGCGGAATGTTCCGCTACCCAGCATTCGACTCGATAGGTAAAAAATCATGGAACCAGTAAAAGTAGGCAAGCATTTCTTCAACGCTCACCCGACCACGGTGACTCAAGTCTTCAGCCCGGAAGAAAACAAGGAAGGTGTCTATCTGCGCACCGCCACCATTTGCACCGGCGGCGGCATCATCAACCTGTACAGCGGTCCCAAGGCACCTGCTCGTCTGGGTGACATGACGGTGCACGCCATCATGGGCGGAGTAGCCAGTAGCAACAACTGGCAGTACACCCAACCCTACCCACTGCTTATCCCTGCTGGCTACGGGCTGTGGACCGTCTCGAACAACTCTGTCGCCGCGATCTCGCTGACCTGGGACTTCCTCGCCTGATTTTGGCCACCGCACCTGTACCTGCAACGGCCGGTTCACCCCGATAGTTGCCGATCCAACCTTACAAGGCCCTGCACCGCAGGGCCTTTTTCATACCCGGAGTTTACCCATGAGTGGTTTCTTTCACGGCGTCACCGTCACCAACGTCGACACCGGCGCACGCACCATCGCGTTGCCGTCGTCCTCGATCATCGGTCTGGTGGACACCTTCACCGAAGGCCCGACCGCCAGCGCCAAGTTCAACGACCTGGTGCTGATCACCAGCGAGCGTGAAGCCATCGCCGCCTTCGGCGCCGACGCGGCCATCACCCGTGCCTGCCAGGCCATCTACCAGCGCGCCAAGGCGGTCATCGTCGCCTGCGGCGTGGCCAAGGTGGCCGACGCCGCCGAGCAGACCTCGGCCATCATCGGCAGCGTGCTGGCCGACGGCAAGCGTACCGGCCTGCAAGCGCTGCTCGACGGCAAGAGCCGTTTCAACGCCCAGCCGCGCCTGCTGGTCACTCCAAAGCACAGCGCAACTCAAGCCGTCGCCACCGCCCTGGTGGCCCTGGCCGACAAGCTGCGCGGCCTGGCCATCATCGACGGCCCGGCCACCACCGACGAGGCCGCCCTGGCCTACGCCGAAAACTTCGGCGCCAAGCGCGCCTTCCTGGTCGACCCGGGCGTGCAGTACTGGGACACCACCACCAGCGCCACCGTCGATGCAGCGGCCTCGGCCTGGGTCGCCGGCCTGTTCGCCTGGACCGACAACGAGTACGGCTTCTGGGCCTCGCCCTCGAACAAGGAGTTCGTCGGCATCACCGGCACCACCCGCCCCATCGAGTTCCTCGATGGCGACGAGACCTGCCGCGCCAACCTGCTCAACAACGCCAACATCACCACCATCATCCGCGATGACGGCTATCGCCTGTGGGGCAACCGCACCCTGAGCAGCGACCCGAAGTGGGCCTTCGTTACCCGCGTGCGCACCATGGACATCGTGATGGACGCGATTCTCTACGGGCACAAATGGGCAGTCGACCGCTCGATCACCGCCACCTACGTCAAGGACGTGACCGAAGGCCTGCAGGCGTTCATGCGCGACCTCAAGGCCCAGGGCGCGATCATCAACTTCGAAGTGTTCGCCGACCCGGAACTCAACAGTGCCAGCCAGCTGGAGCAGGGCAAGGTGTACTGGAACATCCGCTTCACCGACGTACCACCGGCCGAAAACCCCAACTTCCGCGTCGAGGTCACCAACCAGTGGCTGACCGAAGTTCTCGATAACGCAGCTTAAGGAGCACTAGCAATGGCAATGATTCCCGAAACCCTGGCGAACCTGAACCTGTTCGTCGATGGCACCAGCTTCCAGGGCGATGTCACCAGCCTGACCCTGCCCAAGCTCACCCTGAAAATGGAAGAGCACCGGGTGGGCGGCATGGACATGCCCATCGAGATGGACATGGGCATGGAGAAGCAGGAAGCCGGCTTCACCACTACCGGCGTGCGCCGTGAGTCGCTGAAGTTCTTCGGCCTGGCCGATGGTTCTGCGTTCAACGGCACCTTCCGCGGTGCCTTCAAGGGCCTCAAGGGCGCTGTCACCCCGGTGATCGTGACCCTGCGCGGCGCGCTCAAGGAAGTCGACATGGGCGATTGGAAGGCCGGTGACAAGGCCGAGGTCAAGCACACCGTCGCCGTCACCTACTACAAGCTGGAAGTCGGCGGACGCCTGATCTACGAGATCGACCCCATCGGCATGAAGCGCGTGATCGACGGCGTCGACCAGCTCGCGGCACAACGTTCGGCCCTGGGCCTGTAAGGACTTCTCATGACCCAAGCAAAGATCCCCAGCTGGATGAAGCTGAGCGCCGACGGCGTGGTGGTGGCGCTGACCCGGCCGAGCGAAGCCAATGGCATCAAGGTCGACAGCCTGTCGTTGCGCTCGCCTACGGTACGCGACATTCGTGCGGCTCAGTCGGCCGGCAGCGGCGACGACGAGCAGCGTGAGCTGAACCTGTTCGCCTCCCTCGCCGAGGTGGGCATCAAGGACCTGGAGGGCCTCGCGCTCAAGGACTATGGCCGCCTGCAGGCGGGCTATTTTCGCCTGGTGCAAGACGACGAGCTTTGACCCCTCCCTTCAGAAGGTGGCCGCCAGGCGGCTTGCCCGTGAGCTGAATTTTTCTGCCACCGAGATCATGACCATGTCGTTCAACGACATGGTCTGGTGGCTCACGGAGTGAGCCGGTTTTGCACGCACAGGGGGACCGTATGGCAAACGCGTTAGCGTTGAAACTGGTTATCGGCGCCTCGGTCAGTTCGACGATCGGCGCATCATTCAAGCTGCTTGAGGCGCGGATCCGGCAACTCAGGCAATTGAGCAGCGAAGGCAAGGGCGACCTGTACCCGCTCGGGCTCGAGACGCTGGGCAACGGGATGCTCGACAGCGCTCCTGGTGACCCACCAGGCGCGAGAACTCAAGCAAAGACCGGGGGCGCCGTACAGGCTGCTGAAACACAGGGCTCCCGGCACAGGCTGACATTGTTGAAGAGCATCGACGGGCACTTGCAGGTGATCAGTTTCCAGGTCGCCGATGTTGCGCGCCGGCTTTCGCAATCGAAGCCCGCCAGGGTATCCGTAAACATCAGATCGCAAGCGGAACCGCAGGCACCCGCAGGGGCAGCTGCGGCTGCTTCACTGGAGACTGCAGCGCCTGCATCTCTGCCAACCGATGGGACACCTGCGGCGGGTCGGGTATCCGACCCGCTCAGCAGGAGGATGGCGGGGAGCGATGATACCGGGCCCCCGGCAAAGGGGCCGCAGCCCATAGGTATCATCGCTGTTGCCAGTGATTTCAGGGCAGGGCCACGGAAGGCTGGCGTGCTGGGTGGCGACGCTCCCAAAGGCGCAAGGGCGCCGCAACGCGTGTTTGTCGTCAATGCCCAGGACTTTTGCTGCGGCGCGATAACTTCGAGAAGGGGTAGAGGGGGAAGAAAGAACAGCCCCTCCAGGCGCCGACCTTCATCTGCTCCGGTTGGGCGCTGGGAAAGCATCAAAGGTTACCTCGGCAAGGCTGTTCCGGCGATCAAGGCCGCTCGAGCGCCCGCAGCCGTCGAGGCCATCTACAAGTTCGGCAAGACCTTCCTCACTGCAGAAACCACCGAGCAGAAGGCCGAGGGATATGGTGGGGCAGTGGGCGGTTTTGGTGGCGCACTGGCCGGGGCTGCGCTGGGCGCTTTCGTTCCTGTCATCGGTCCTGCGATCGGTTCGCTGATCGGGGGTATTGTGTTCAGCGAGTGGGGCTCCTCGTTAGCCAAGAAGTGGTTTGCAGACGACGATGCTGCCAAGCCTCCTGCTAGCGAACCCACTCACTTGTCCAAGTCGCTGGGCGATGTCGCTCGTTCGATGAATCCCGGCGCTGGCGAGCCGATGACAATTCTGTCGTTGCCGCCTGCGCCACCTTCGATCAGCCCTGCGCCGCAGCCGATTGCCCAACAGATCACCTTCGCCCCGAACATGCCCATCACCGTGCAGGGCAGTGTCACCGACCCGGCCCAGTTGGCGATGAACATCGAGCCGATCATTCGACGTCAGTTCCTCGAACTGACCCGTCAGGCTTCGATGCGGCAACTGGCCGACCCCACATTTGTATAAGGAGCTGCCATGACCTACATGGACCAGTTGCACTCGGCCCTGCGGGCGCTGATCGCAGCGGGGGAGGCGGGCCGGCGCAGTGCCGACGAGATGCTGGAGCCCATGACCGGCGCCATCAGCGATATCGCCGAAGCCGCTGCCGCGCTCGAGGACATCCCCTACGTCGGGCCGCTGATCGGCGCCAGGCTGCAACGCACGATGCGCGCCATCAACCGGGCGCAGCGGGGCGTCGACAAGGTGCTGGGCCGTTACAGCCGCGCCGTGGCCAAGGTCGCGCTGGTGCAGGAGCGCATCGTCATCTTCGAGCAGAAGGCGGCCAAGGCTGCCGCAGCCATCAACAAGGTGGCGGGTCGCATCAGCCCGTCGCTGGGCACGTTGCTGCCCACCGGCAGTTTCGCGCCGTCGGTCACGCCGGCAGCCGAGGTGGTCAAGCCGTTCCCGCACCTGCTCATTCTGCAGTCGTTGCAGGCGCAGGCGCAGCCTTACTACTTCAACCTCGACACCGCGACCTTCGATGAACTGCGTCGCCAGAGCGGCTTTCGCTGGGCGGGCCAGGAGCGCCTGAGCCGCCACCCGGCGCAGCAGGCGGTGGGGCTGGGCGAAGAGCGCATCACCCTCAAGGGCACGATCTTTCCCGGTGCCAAAAGCGGGCTCGGCCAGTTGCAGGCGCTGCGCAGCATCGGTCGGCAATTGCAGCCACTGAGCCTGACCACCGGCTACGGCGAGGTACTGGGCAACTGGTGCCTGACCAGCATCGAGGAGGACCAGAGCAGCCTGGTGGCTGGCGGCATTCCTCGCAAACAAGGCTTTTCATTGGAGTTCGTGAGCTATGGCGACGATCTGCAGAACCTCTGACGGCGATCTGCTCGACAGCCTCTGCCAGCACTACTACGGGCACCTCAACGGCAGCGTCGAAGCGGTACTCGATGCCAACCAGGGCCTGGCCGACCAGGCGCAGCCGTTTGGTGCCGGGGTGCTCATCAGGCTGCCCGCGTTGACGCCCGCCCGCCAGGCCCTGGTGCAGTTATGGGACTGAGCTGGCGCGCCCCCCTGCCTGCCAGCGCTGCGTGCGCGGGCAGGCCCTTCTGGAGCAGCAACCATGCAACCTGTGTTTCGCATCGTGGCCGATGGCAAGGACATCACCGCGCTGATCAATGATCGCCTGCTGTCGCTGCGTACCACCGACAAGCCGGGCATGGACTCGGACGAGTTCGAACTGCGTATCGACGATCGCGACGGCGAGGTGGCATTGCCGGCACGCGGTGCCTTCATCGAGGTGCATCTGGGCTACGCCGGCCAGGCATTGACCCGCCTGGGGCGCTACGCCGTGGATGAGGTGGAGCTGTCCGGGCCGCCTGACAGCATCGTGATCCGAGGCAAGGCCAGCGACATGCGCGGCAGCGGCAAGACCACCCGCAGCGGCAGCTGGGAGAACGTCACCCTGCAGCAGATCGTGCGCGACATCGCCGCGCGCAATGGCTGGCAGCCAGCGTGCCCGGTGACGCTGCGCATACCGCGCATTGACCAGTTCAACGAGTCGGACTTCAACTTCATCACCCGTCTGGGGCGCCTGTTCGACTGCACCGCCAAGGTAGCGAACGGCGCGCTGCTGGTGATGCCGCGCCAGGCCGGCAAGAGCGCCAGCGGCAAGGCCCTTGGTAACGTCAGAATCAGCCGTGGCGACGTGCGCAGCTGGCAGTTTCGCATGACCGACAAAGGCACCCACAAGGCCGTGCAAACCCGTCATCTGGACAGCAAGAGCGGCCAGCAGAGCGTGGTCGACCTGCCCAACGACGACGCGCCCGACGGCCTGTCGCCTGTGCACACCGACCGCCACCTGTACCCCAACCGTAGCGCTGCCGAGCAGGCCGCCAAGGCCCGCCTGGCGGCGCTCAACCGCAGCACCGCCAGCCTGCGCCTGGAAATGCCGGGCCGCACCGACCTGTTCGTCGAACGCACCCTCGATGCCCAGGGCTTCAAGCCCGGCCTCGATGGCGAGTACCTGATCGAGTCGATCGAGCAGGTGTTCAGCGCGTCCGGGTGGAGCACCACGGTCGAGTGCAATGGCGGCAAGCAAGGCAAGGCCAGGGCCAAGGGCGGGCCGGGTAATGCCGGTCGTTCGCTCAAGGCCGGACAGGCCTAAACCCCTATGCATTTTGGAGAATGATGATGGTCATCACTCAGCAGAACTTGATGCAGATTCTTCCCGGTGCCGGCGCCAATGCCGGCATTTTTGTACCCGCCCTGAACACTGCCATGGCCCGTTGGGAAATCGACAACCCCCGGCGCATTGCTGCCTTCCTCGCGCAGATCGGCCACGAGTCGGGCCACCTGCGTTACGTGAAGGAGCTGGGCAGCGATCGCTACCTGTCCCGTTACGACACCGGCGCCCTGGCCCTGCGCCTGGGCAACACGCCGGAGGCGGACGGCGACGGTCAGCGGTACTGCGGCCGGGGGCTGATCCAGGTTACAGGGCGCAACAACTACCGCGCCTGCAGCATGGCGCTGTTTGGCGACGAGCGTCTGCTGGAGTTGCCGCAGTTGCTCGAGCAACCGCGTTGGGCCGCCGAGTCGGCTGCCTGGTTCTGGCACTCGCGCGGGCTTAACGCGCTGGCCGACCGCGGTGAGTTCAACCGCATCACGCGGCATATCAACGGTGGCCTCAATGGCCTGGAGGATCGCCTCAAACTCTGGGCCCGCGCCCGCGAGGTGCTGTGTTGAACCGCTTGCACGCCGGCGTGCTGCTGAGCCTGGTGGTGCTGGCCTGCGCATTGACCTGGCAGGTCCAGGGCTGGCGCCTGGGCCGCCAGCTGGCGCAGCAGCAACAGGCCTGGGCATTCGAACGCCAGCAACTGGCCGAGCGTGCTGCCGCCGAGCTGAAGGGCGAACGCCAGCAACGCCATGTGCTGGAGCGCCAGCTGGATTTGAACGACAACACCCATTATCAGGAGCTTCTCGATGCACAACAGGCTCAGGCACGCTTGCGTGATCGGCTGGCTACTGCTGATCTGCGGTTGTCGGTCCTTCTCGACCGCGACGCCACCCCCGACCTGCCTGCCGCCCCCGGCGCCGGCAGCCTGGATCATGGCGCCCCACGCGCCCGACTTGACCCGGCGCATGCTCGACGAATTATCGCCATCACCGATGCCGGTGACGCCGGACTGATCGCCCTGCGCGCCTGCCAGGGTTACATACGCGCGCTCACACCTTGAGTGTTCAGCCACGCCGATAGCTGGTGTAGGGTAGGCGCCAGACCTTCAAGGAGCTCGCCATGGACCCGATCACCGCACTTTCTGCCCGGCTGGGGGAACACCTGCGCCGTTACAATGCCCAAGTCACCACGGCCGAGTCCTGCACCGGCGGCGGTATCGCCGAGGCCATCACGCGTATTCCTGGCAGTTCGGCCTGGTTCGAAGCGGGCTACGTGACCTACTCCAACGCCCAGAAGACTCGCCAGCTGGGGGTAGACCAGGCACTGTTCCAGCAGGTTGGTGCGGTCAGCCAGGAAGTGGTCGAGGCCATGGTGCGCGGCGCCCAGGCTGCCAGCGGGGCACGCTTTGCCGTGGCGGTCAGCGGTGTGGCAGGGCCCGATGGCGGCTCGCCGGCCAAACCGGTGGGCACTGTATGGCTGGCCTGGGGCTACGGTGCGCATGTGGCCAGCGAGCGCCGGCACTTCGATGGCGACCGCGATGCGGTGCGCCGACAAACGGTAATCGCCGCCCTAGAGGGCTTGTTACAGCTTGGCGCAGAGTAAATCGCAAATCGGGGGTAGGCGGAAAGAAAACCCTGTGGAATAATACTGGCTACTTATACAGGTGTTGTGGCCGTCAGGCCCTATCGATGATTACGTGAGGACTTCAATGGACGACAACAAGAAGCGTGCCTTGGCTGCGGCCCTGGGTCAGATCGAACGTCAATTCGGTAAAGGCGCGGTCATGCGCATGGGCGATCACGATCGCCAGGCGATTCCGGCAATCTCGACCGGCTCGCTGGGTCTGGACATTGCTCTGGGCATCGGCGGCCTGCCAAAGGGCCGTATCGTCGAAATCTACGGTCCTGAGTCGTCGGGTAAGACCACGCTGACCCTGTCGGTGATCGCCCAGGCACAAAAAGCCGGCGCCACCTGCGCATTCGTCGACGCCGAACACGCCCTCGACCCCGAGTACGCCGGCAAGCTGGGCGTCAATGTCGACGACCTGCTGGTCTCGCAGCCGGACACCGGTGAGCAGGCCCTGGAAATCACCGACATGCTGGTGCGCTCCAACGCTGTCGACGTGATCATCGTCGACTCCGTGGCAGCCCTGGTACCCAAGGCCGAGATCGAAGGCGAAATGGGCGACATGCACGTGGGCCTGCAGGCTCGCCTGATGTCCCAGGCACTGCGCAAGATCACCGGCAACATCAAGAACGCCAACTGCCTGGTGATCTTCATCAACCAGATCCGCATGAAAATCGGCGTGATGTTCGGCAGCCCGGAAACCACCACCGGTGGTAACGCGCTGAAGTTCTACGCTTCGGTACGTCTGGACATCCGCCGTACCGGCGCGGTGAAGGAAGGCGACGAAGTGGTCGGCAGCGAAACCCGCGTCAAAATCGTCAAGAACAAGGTGGCGCCGCCGTTCCGCCAGGCCGAGTTCCAGATTCTGTATGGCAAGGGCATCTACCGCAACGGCGAGATCATCGACCTGGGCGTGCTGCACGGTTTCCTCGAAAAAGCCGGTGCCTGGTACAGCTACCAAGGCAGCAAGATCGGTCAGGGTAAAGCCAACTCCGCCAAGTTCCTGGCAGAGAACCCGGAAATCGCCGCGACCCTCGAGAAGCAGATCCGCGACAAGCTGCTGACCGGTGGTGTTGAAGCTGCAGCTGCTGCGGCTGCTGGTAAAACGGCTGCTGCAGAACCTGAAGATGATCTGGTCGACGCCGACGCCGACGCCAACTTCTGATTTGCAGATAGACCATGTCCGTCGTACTCGATACCCCCGTCGCCGTAAGGCGGACAGCTATGGACCTGCTCGCGCGACGCGAGCATGGTCGTGTCGAGCTGACGCGCAAGTTGCGTCAGCGCGGCGCTGAGCTCGAATTGATCGACCAGGAACTCGACCGTCTGACGGAAGAGGGCCTGCTCAGCGAAGCGCGCTATCTCGAAAGTTTCATCAGTTACCGCTCCCGTTCGGGCTATGGCCCTGCGCGTATCCGTGAAGAGCTCAGTCAGCGCGGTTTGCAGCGTAGTGATATCGAACAGGCCTTGCGTGAGTGCGGCATCGACTGGCAAAGCCTGCTGATCGATGTATGGCAACGCAAGTTTTCCGGGCAACTGCCCTCCGATCCGCGCAGTCGCGCACAGCAAACCCGTTTTCTGGTCTACCGTGGTTTTTCCATGGAGATGGTCGGTCGTGTGCTGAGTGGTCGCAGCCTGGACGATTGAGCGATGGCCGACCCGAAAGGGGGTAGGCCAGGCATGTTCACGGTGTGGCTTTTCAGGTGACCTTGAGGGGTTCACGTGCCCGTTGCTGGGCTTCATTGTGCTGAGGCTTTGCCCAGTTTTCCGACCGGTTGATGAAGTCTACCAGCTCGCGCAGGCGGCCCTGATCGCGTCCATTGAAGGCAAAAGCCAGGCGTGACAAGTGGCTGAACTGTGCCTCGTCATGCTCCTCGCCTGCATAGGCGTGCTGATGGAAGTCGCCACTCAGGCGCAGGTCGGCGAAGGACTGCTGGATGTCGAGCAGGGCCGCTTCGCTGAGCGGGTGGTGTGTGCGAATCACGAACTGGTTCTTCAGCCAGCGGCTGGAGTGGTAGTTGCTGTAGAACTGGTTGATTTCCGCTACCGCATCGTCGGCGTTGTTCACCAGGCGCACCAGCTTCAGATCGTTCGGCAGGATGTAGCGATTGCCTTCGAGCTGGCGGGTAATGAAGTCCAGTGCATCCTGCCAGAAGGTCCCCCCCGGTGAGTCGAGCAGTACCACCGGCACCAGCGGACTCTTGCCGGTCTGGATCAGGGTCAGCACTTCCAGGGCCTCGTCCAGGGTGCCGAAACCGCCCGGGCACAGTACCAGCGCGTCAGCTTCCTTGACGAAGAACAGCTTGCGAATGAAAAAGAAGTGGAACGGCAGCAACTTGTCCGTTCCATCCACCGTGGCATTGGCGTGCTGCTCGAAGGGCAGGGTGATGTTGAAGCCCAGGCAGTTGTCGACGCCTGCGCCTTCGTGAGCCGCAGCCATGATGCCGCCCCCGGCCCCGGTGATCACCATCAGGTCCGAGCGCGCCAGGGTCGCACCCAGCTCGCGGGCCAGGGCATACATGGGGTGTTCGACCGGGGTGCGTGCCGAGCCGAACACGGTGACCTTGCGTCGCCCCTTGTACTGGTGCAGCACACGGAAGGCGTGGTCGAGTTCACGCAGTGCCTGCAGGGTGATCTTGGCGCTCCAGCGGTCGCTGTCATCGTGCGCCATGCGCAACACGGTCAGCATCATGTCCCGGTACAGTGGCAGGTTGGGGCTGTTGGGGGCGACCAGGTTGAGCTGTTGTTCGAGGTGGGTCAGGTCGATTGCATTGTTCTTGAAATGGTTGGCTAGCAATTCGTTGGTCTGGTACGGCATTCAACTTCTCCTTTTGCAGCAAAACCTTCGGCCTGGCCGCACATCGGTCAGGCCCCTCTGCTTGTCCGCAAAGTGAAAGGTCCTGGCTATAAATCTAGACCTTGTCGCAGGGTTATGCCGGTGTCGATCATGGGCTCGCGAGGACGCGGCAGGCAATGGGCTGTACATGATGTTCAGGTGGGAGCCGGGCGGACAAGCCGGGCCCGAACTGCGCAGTACAGGCCAACAACCGGGGCCTGAAGTGACAAGGCCTGTAGTGACCGTGCGTAGAGTACGCGTCACATTCAGGCCTTGATCGCTGAGCTGCGCGCCGATGGCGAGCAGCGGCGCAACAGAGAACGCTGGTTACTTCTTCTTCTGCCCGGAAACGCAACTGGCCTTGTTGAACGACTGGTCGATCACCGGGCGGTTGGTTTTGTACTCGGTGAAACGGTAGGTCAGCACGGCACCGCGGTCCATCAACTGGCGAAAGCCGGTGTTACGGCACACGCTGTCTCCCAGTTGGCCGCGCATGACTTCCGGGTTTTGCTGCATTTTTTGTGCATGGCCGGCGCGAACGCTGAGGTGGTTGATCAACTGGTTGCCTTCGACAGTGTAGCCCTGATCGAGGATGTCTTCGTTGATTGCCCGAGGGGTACCCACGCTGCTTTCCTTGGCGACTTCTTGAAGCTTCTGGTTCAGGGCGTACTCTTGCTTGGAGACGGCATGCGCGCCCAACGGCAGGGCAAGCAACAGGCTCAAGGATGGGGCAATGAAACGCAGCATGAATCTCTCCTGGTTCGATAACTGGCGATTTGACCGGTCATTGCGCGCAGTGTTCCGTCACAGGCGCGATGGCAGTACTGGCAGGTCTGTACAGGCTGGAGATTATAAGGGAGTAGCGCGCAACGCTGCACGGCAAATACGGCCAGTGGAGGCGGGCTCTGGTAAACTGCCGGGGTTTTAGTCTCGCTGAGCCTGCGTCGTGCCCTGCCTTTATTGCCATCCCCATTGCCACCGTTGCGCCCTGTCATGAGCCATGCCGTCTCGCGCCTGCGCGCCGAGCGCCTGGCGCGCAGTGTCAAACCCTTCGTCGCGCGCGGCTCGCGTGCGCCACGCTGTCCCGGCTGCCGGGTAATCCCCGAGTACTGTCTGTGTGCCTGGCGCCCGCGGGTGCAGGCGCACTCGGGCATTTGCCTGCTCATGCATGACACCGAACCACTCAAGCCTACGAATACGGGCTGGCTGATTGCCGACGTGATCGGTGACACCACGGCGTTTGCCTGGGAGCGCAAGGCGATGGATGCACAGTTGCAGGCGCTGCTCGATGATCCACAGTGGCAGCCCTACATCGTTTTCCCGGGTGAGTTCGTGGCGCCGGAGCGAGTGGTCAGCAGCGTCGCCCCAGCGTCGGGCAAGCGCCCGCTGTTCATTCTGCTGGATGCCACGTGGCCCGAAGCCCGCAAGATGTTTCGCAAAAGCCCGTACTTGGAACGGTTCCCGGTGCTCAATCTGCAGCCTGAACAGATCTCGCGCTACACATTGCGCCGCTCGCGGCGCGACGACCATTTCTGTACCGCTGAAGTGGCAGCCATGTGTCTGGAACTGGCCGATGACCAGCAGGCCTCGCAGGCACTGGATGCCTATCTGGACGTATTCAGCACCCATTATCTGGGTGCCAAAAACAGGCTTGTGCTGGATGAAGACGATGCCGTGCACCAAAAACTGCGGCCCTTCCTATAGTTCAAGGGGCAAGTACGTCACTTTGCTTCATAATGTGTGCACTGGCGCCATGGGCTACGAGACAACCACCGGGCTTTGAACTTGACCACCCGGTCCGGGCTCGGCATCCTTGGCGCCGATTCGGGCACGACGAAGGCTTGAATGCTGTTTTCCTGGCCCCGACGTGCCTTTTTGGCTTCCGGCACTGCCGCCCGATGCCCTTGAGCTGCCCCGCCAGGCGCCCGCACGCTGGCTGCGCCTGCACAGAACAGGATCATTAGATCGATGGCCACATACGAAATCCTGATTGCCGATGACCACCCGCTGTTTCGCAGTGCGCTGCGCCAGGCCGTTACCCTGGGCCTTGGTCCGGACGTTCGACTGGTTGAGGTGGCAAGCATCGCCGAACTGGAAACCCGCCTGGCCGAGAAAAACGACTGGGACCTGGTGCTGCTGGACCTGAACATGCCCGGTGCCTATGGTTTCTCGGGTCTGGTGCTGCTGCGCGGTCAGTATCCGCAAATCCCGGTGGTGATGGTCTCGGCCCAGGAAGAGGCGGCCGTGGTGGTAAAGTCCCGAGAATTCGGTGCCAGCGGCTTTATCCCAAAATCCAGCCCGCTGGAGCAGATTCAGGACGCGGTCAAGAAAGTGCTCGATGGCGATGTCTGGTGGCCGCCGCAAGCCTTCGAGAAGATCGATGTGTCCGCTGAAGCCAAGGCCGCCAGCGAGGGCCTGGCCAGCCTTACCCCACAGCAATTCCGCGTGTTGACCATGGTGTGCGAAGGCCTGCTGAACAAGCAGATTGCCTATGAGCTGAGCGTGTCGGAGGCCACCATCAAGGCCCACGTCACCGCGATCTTCCGCAAGCTGGGCGTGCGTACGCGCACCCAGGCCGCGTTGTTGCTGCAACAATTGGAATCGGTTTCAACGAGTTAAGGCCACTGGCCTTCACGCTTTTTTGACTCGGCGTGCACTAGCCTGCATCGCTCCTCATTGGGTTCAAGTGGCTTTCTATGTCGCCTTTCAAGGGCCAGACCGGCCTTAAACGAGTGTTCAACGCCGCCGGCTATTCGTTCGACGGCCTGCGCGCCGCCTTTACCGGCGAAGCGGCGTTTCGTCAGTTGGTGCTGCTCAACGTGGTGCTGATCCCGGTCGCCTTCTGGCTGGATGTAAGCCGTGCCGAACGCGCGATCCTGATCGCGGTGTGCCTGCTGGGGCTGATCGTCGAGCTGCTCAACTCTGCCGTGGAAGCCGCGATCGATCGTATTTCCCTGGACCGCCACCCGTTGTCCAAGAACGCCAAGGACATGGGCAGTGCTGCCCAGTTCGTGGCGTTGAGCATCGTGGCGGTGGTGTGGGCGGTGATTCTGCTCTAGGCAATGTGCGGCAGCACGATTTCGTCGCTGCGTCGTACCCCGGCGGTAAAGTTGCGGCACAACTCCAGAAACTCGCGCATCGCCGAGGTCTGGTACTTCTGCTTGTGCCAGATGAAGTAGAACTGCCGCGCCAGGTCCAGGTCGGGGGTTTCCACCGCCACCAGGCTACCGCGACGAAACGCATCGCGCAGCGCCAGACGTGAAATGCAGCCGATCCCGAGCCCTGATTCCACCGCGCGCTTGATCGCTTCGGTATGTTCCAGCTCCAGGCGGATGTTGAGTGTCGAGCGATGGTGGCGCATCGCCTGGTCAAAGGTCAGGCGCGTGCCTGAACCCTGCTCGCGCAGAATCCAGGCTTCATGGGTCAGTTCCTCAAGGCTGGCGCGACCCTTGAGCGCCAAGGGGTGCTGCGGCGCGCAGAACACCACCAGTTCGTCCTCGACCCAGGGCTGAACCTCCAGGTCGGGGTGGTTGCAATCGCCTTCTATAAGACCCAGATCAATTTCATAGTGCGCGACCTGATGCACGATATGGGCGGTGTTCTGTACATGCAGTTTGACCTGGCTCTCCGGGTGAACCTGCATGAAGCTGCCGATCAGCAAGGTGGCCAGGTAGTTGCCGATGGTCAGTGTGGCGCCCACTGCCAGAGAGCCGAAGCCGGACTTGCCGTTGAGCAGGTCCTCGATTTCCTTGGCCTGGTCGAGCAGGGCCACGGCCTGGGGCAGTAACTGGTGCCCCAGTGCATTGAGGCTCAGGCGCTTGCCGGCACGATCGAACAGCTGACAGCTGGATTGCCGTTCAAGCTCGGTGATGGAGGTGCTCGCAGCCGACTGCGACAGCGCCAGTATCCCGGCCGCACGGGAGACGCTCTGGTGTTGCGCGACGGCCACGAAGACCTGAAGTTGACGCAGTGTAAATCGCATATCTATATAACCGATAAGACATATCTTGATAATTCATTTAACAGATATTGTCGCTCGCACTAAACTATCGCGCAATCGCGCTCACGGTCAGCGCTGCGTTATTTTTCAGGAGCCCCCGTACATGAGCAACATGAACCACGAACGTGTCCTCAGTGTTCATCACTGGAACGACACCCTGTTCAGCTTCAAGTGCACCCGCGACCCGGGCCTGCGCTTCGAGAACGGTCAGTTCGTGATGATCGGCCTGCAACAGCCTAACGGCCGCCCGCTCATGCGCGCCTATTCGATCGCCAGCCCTAACTGGGAAGAGCATCTGGAGTTCTTCAGCATCAAGGTGCCGGACGGCCCGCTGACCTCGCAGTTGCAGCACCTGAAGGAAGGCGACGAGATCATCATCAGCAAGAAGCCTACCGGCACCCTGGTGCTGGATGACCTGAACCCGGGCAAGCACCTGTACCTGCTGAGCACCGGCACTGGCCTGGCACCGTTCATGAGCGTCATCCAGGACCCGGAAACCTACGAGCGCTTCGAGAAAGTGATCCTGGTCCACGGTGTGCGCTACGTCAACGAAGTGGCCTATCGCGAGTTCATCACCGAGCACCTGCCGCAGAACGAGTTCTTCGGTGAGGCGCTGCGTGAAAAACTGATCTACTACCCCACCGTCACCCGCGAGCCGTTCGAGAATCAGGGTCGCCTGACTGACCTGATGCGCAGCGGCAAACTGTTCAGCGACATCGGCCTGCCGCCGATCAACCCGCAGGACGATCGTGCGATGATCTGCGGTAGCCCGAGCATGCTGGATGAAACCAGCGAAGTCCTGAACAGCTTCGGCCTGAAAGTCTCCGCGCGCATGCGCGAGCCAGGTGACTATCTGATCGAGCGTGCGTTCGTCGAGAAGTAAGCAGGCAGTACCAATAAAAAACGCAGACCGTGGTCTGCGTTTTTTTTTGCCCTGGATTTGTGGTGCGGCATTCGCCGGCGCGGCGTTCCTGCGACCTTGCGGGCGCCGGCCCTACGCCTCGCGCACCACCTCCAGCACCCGGATCGTATCCAGCTGAGGGTAGTGCCAGCGTACCTGCACATCCCAGAACCCGACCCCGTACACGCGCTCGACCGGGGGCACCTGATAAGCCGGGCGTGGATCCTGTGCCAGGCATTGTTCTATCAGCTCCACCAACGGCTCTGCGAGACGCAGCGCATGCGCATGGGCCTGCTGCAGTGCCGAGTCGCTCCATTGCACCGTGATCGGCGCAGGCGGGGCGCTGGCCATGTGATTGACCGCCCCGGCTACGCTGTCGGCATAGGGTACATAGGGCTTGATATCGATGACCGGCGTGCCGTCCAGCAGGTCGATGCCCGACAGCAGCAGTCGCCCGGCCTCGACGCCCTCCAGCTTCACCACCGACTGCCCGATGCCGTTTGGCCGGTGGGTGGCGCGGGTGGCGAACACGCCCATCGACGTGTTGCCGCCCAGGCGCGGCGGGCGCACCTTCAGGCGCGGCTTCTCTTCCAGGGCCTGATGAAACAGGAACAGCAGCCACACGTGGCTGACCTGCTCTAGCCCGGCAACCGCTTCCCCCTGATCGAAAGGCGATACCAGCTCCAGCGCCCCGCGCGCAGCCGGAGCCAGCTGCGGTTGGCGCGGGATGGCGAACTTCTCCTTGAAGCAGGAGCGCACGTAGCCGACCGGCTCGACACTGTAGGCCATGATCGAATCAGCCACGCACTCGCAGGGTCAGGCCCTTGAGGAAGTTGCGCAGCAACTGGTCGCCACAGGGGCGGTAGTTGCTGTTGCCGACCTTGCGGAACAGTGCGCTGAGTTCAGGCTTGGATACCGAAAAATCCGCCGCCTTGAGAATGGCATGCAGGTCGTCTTCCTTGAGCTCGAAGGCCACCCGCAGTTTTTTCAGGATGATGTTGTTGGTGACCGGCAGTTCGACCGGCAGAGGCGGGCGGCTCTCGTCGCGACCACGCTTGAACACCACCAGGCCATCGAGAAAATGCGCGATGACTTCGTCCGGGCAGCGCACGAAGCCTTCTTCCTCGTCTTTTTTCAGGTAGCTGGCAATGTCGGCATCGCTGACGTCAAAACCGTTGATGCGGGTGATCTCTGCCAGTTTGGCATCGCTGATATCCAGCATGTAGCGCAGGCTGCGCAGCACATCGTTGTGAATCATTGGACAATCCTGATCAAGTGGCAACGCCCGAGTGGCGAGGCCTAGAATTTTTCTTTGCTGGACAGGTAGCGCCACTGGCCCAGCGGCAGCTTGCTCATGGCCACGCCGCCCAGGCGAATACGGCGCATGCTGACCACGCTGACACCGACACTGCGGCACAGCAGTTCGATCAGCCCCGGCGTCGGGTTTTTCAGCACCATGCGCAGGCGCGTCTCGTTCTGCCAGCTGGCCTTGATGCGGGGCAATTCCTGGCCCTTCCAGGTGAAACCGCGGTTAAGGCGTTCGAGGCCATGGGCAACCATCTCGCCGCTGACCTCGACCACATACTCCTGCTCCAGCTTGGCCAGGTCCGAGGTGACCTTGCGCACGGCACGCCAGTCCTGGCTGTACACCTGCAGGCCGCTGGCGCCCTGTTGCAGCTCGGCGACGCAGGTCAGCCGGGCAAAGTGGCCCTTGAGCGGGCGATGCCCTTCGGCGTGGGCCTCGGACAAGGTGGCCGGGGTCATGCTCAGGCGAGCGCTTTCGCTGTCCTGGTCGGCGGCCTGGTGCAGCAGCAGGGTTACCGGTTCCAGGGCTTCGGCCTTGGCGCCCGGCAGCAGGGCGACGACCTGGCCGTCGACCTTGAGCTGTGGCTCGTCGACGACGTCGCCGTCAACGGTCACCCAACCGCCTTCGATATAGAGTTCGGCCTCCCGTCGGGAGCAGCCGACCAGTTCGATAAGGCGTTTGGAAAGACGAATGGGTTCAGACATGACGGCGGCCGTGGCACAGGGAAAGGCGCCCATTGTAACCGCCCGGGCGGGCGAAGGCCCGGCTACATTCGTGCCGGGCGGCTATTAATGCCGTGAGGGGATGATTTTCGGATCGGCCTTACAGCGTCCTTCAGCCCGTGCTCGCAGACTGTGTACGACCTAGCCTGAGGTGAAGCAGGGGGTAGGGTTTGCCCATGCCGTCCTTTTCCGAGCGCCCGATGACTTCGAAGCCTTGGCTGGCATAGAAGCCGATGGCCTGGGGATTCTGCTCGTTGACGTCGAGCTCATCGGCGTTCAGCTCATTGATGGCATGCCGCAGCAACTGCTTGCCGATGCCCTGACCGCGATACTGCGGGTCGACGAACAGCATTTCGACACGCCCGGCCGCTACACCGGCAAAGCCGGTGATGCGTTGCTGGCTGTCCTTGCAGCAGATCAGCATCACTGCATCCAGGTACTTGGGCACCAGTTCACGCAGCAGCACGATGTAGCTGTCGGGGAGAAAATCGTGGGTGGCACGTACCGAGGCTTCCCATACCTGCAGCAGGCGAGGGTAGTCGTGGGGGCTAGGGGTTTGCACGGTGGAATGCGCGCGCATCGCAGGGTCTCCTGGGGTGTCCGTACTGGACACGATAGTCCAATAAAAAGCCCCGCCATGATGGCAGGGCTTTTCCAGGCCGCAAAGCGTCAGACAGGCTCGGCCCACAGGTCGTATTCGTCGGCATCGGTGACGACGCACCAGACCTTGTCCCCCGGCTTGAAGCCGTGGTCGCCGTCGATGAACACATTGCCGTCGATCTCCGGGGCGTCGAAGAAGCTGCGGCCCACCGAGCCCTGCTCCTCCACTTCGTCGATCAGCACTTCGATGCGCTTGCCGATGCGCAGTTGCAGGCGTGCGCTGCTGATGGCCTGCTGGTGGGCCATGAAGCGATCCCAGCGGTCCTGCTTGACGTCATCAGGAACCACGGGCAGGTCCAGGTCGTTGGCCGGTGCGCCTTCGACGGGCGAGTACTGGAAGCAGCCGACGCGGTCGAGCTGAGCTTCGGTGAGCCAGTCGAGCAGGTACTGGAAGTCTTCCTCGGTCTCGCCGGGGAAGCCGACGATGAAGGTGGAGCGGATGATCAGCTCCGGGCATTGTTCGCGCCATTTCTTGATGCGTGCCAGGGTCTTGTCTTCGAAGGCAGGGCGCTTCATCGACTTGAGCACCTTGGGGCTGGCGTGCTGGAACGGGATGTCCAGGTACGGCAGCAGCTTGCCGGCGGCCATCAGCGGGATCACGTCATCGACGTTCGGGTACGGGTACACATAGTGCAGGCGCACCCACACGCCCAGGCTGCCGAGCGCTTCGCACAGCTCGAGCATGCGCGTCTTGACCGGCCGGCCGTTCCAGAAGTCGGTCTTGTACTTGACGTCGACGCCGTAGGCGCTGGTGTCCTGGGAGATCACCAGCAGCTCCTTGACGCCGGCCTTGACCAGGCGCTCGGCCTCGCTCAGCACCTCGCCCACCGGGCGGCTGACCAGCTTGCCACGCATCGACGGAATGATGCAGAAGCTGCAGGTGTGGTTGCAGCCTTCGGAAATCTTCAGGTAGGCGTAGTGACGCGGGGTCAGCTTGACACCCTGGGGCGGCACCAGATCGATCAGCGGATTGTGGTCCTGACGTGGTGGCACCACTTCGTGCACGGCGTTGACTACCTGCTCGTACTGCTGCGGCCCGGACACCGACAACACGCTGGGGTGCACGTCGCGAATGTTGTTGGCGTCGACACCCATGCAGCCGGTAACGATGACCTTGCCGTTTTCCTTGATGGCCTCGCCGATCACTTCCAGCGATTCGGCCTTGGCCGAGTCGATGAAGCCACAGGTGTTGACCACCACCACGTCGGCATCCTCGTAGGTGGGCACGACTTCATAGCCTTCCATGCGCAGCTGGGTCAGGATGCGCTCGGAATCGACCAGGGCTTTGGGGCAACCCAGGGAAACGAAGCCGACCTTTGGCGTGGTGGGCGTGGCGGTGGTGGACATGGTTAACCTCGGTGTAGAGGGGCTGCTTGGCACGCGAAGGTGGCAGCCCTGACGGGCGCTTTGGGGCGCCTCTGATCAAAAAGTGCGCAATTCTAGCGAGGCACAACGCGCTTGACTAGCAGAAATGCGACGAACGCTGCGCTATGCTTCGCGCCATCGCTCCCGCGTCGTTCAGCGCTGCGTTCGGCACGCTGCGGCGGGTTGCAAAAATGATAGCGCCTGGCGCGAATTTCGCCGGCCTCTGGGTCTTGGTTGCGGGAGTGGTTGATGGTTCAGGCAAGCAGTCAGGCCAATGCCGGGCAGACGGCGGCAAAGCCGCTGAGCCTGCTGGTGGCGGCAGTCGGGGTGGTATACGGCGATATCGGTACCAGCCCCTTGTATACCCTCAAGGAAGTCTTCTCCGGCGGCTATGGGGTGCCGGTCAACCATGATGGTGTGCTGGGCATCCTGGCGTTGATCCTGTGGTCGCTGATCTGGGTGGTGTCGATCAAGTACGTGCTGTTCATCCTGCGCGCGGACAACCAGGGGGAGGGTGGCATCATGGCCCTGACCGCGCTAGCCCGACGAGCGGCTGCGCCTTATCCCAGATTGCGTGCGCTGCTGGTGGTGTTCGGCTTGTTCGGTGCGGCGCTGTTCTATGGCGACAGCATGATCACCCCGGCGATTTCGGTGCTGTCGGCGGTCGAAGGCATGCAACTGGCGTTCGATGGCATCGATCACTGGGTGATACCGGTGGCGCTGGTCGTGCTGGTGGCGCTGTTCCTGATCCAGAAGCACGGTACCGCGCGCATCGGCATTCTGTTCGGGCCGGTGATGGTGGCCTGGTTCGTGGTGCTGGCGGCCCTGGGCGTGCACGGCATCGTCCAGCGCCCCGAAGTGCTGCAGGCGCTCAACCCGATCTGGGCTGTGCGCTTCTTCATCGTCCACCCCGGCATGGGCGTGGCGATTCTGGGCGCCGTGGTGCTGGCGCTGACCGGGGCCGAGGCCTTGTACGCCGACATGGGGCATTTTGGCCGCAAACCGATCGCGCGGGCGTGGTTCGCGCTGGTGCTGCCGGCGCTGGTGCTCAACTATTTCGGTCAGGGCGCATTGCTGCTGGAGAACCCCGAAGCGGCACGCAACCCGTTCTACCTGCTGGCCCCCGGCTGGGCGCTGGTGCCGCTGGTCGGGCTGGCCACCCTGGCCACCGTGATCGCTTCCCAGGCGGTGATTTCCGGGGCCTTCTCCCTCACCCGCCAGGCCATCCAGCTTGGTTATGTGCCGCGCATGCAGATCCAGCACACCTCCAGCGACGAGCAGGGGCAGATCTACATCGGGGCGGTCAACTGGTCGCTGATGGTCGGGGTGATCCTGCTGGTGCTGGGCTTCGAGTCCTCCGGCGCGCTGGCGTCGGCCTATGGCGTTGCGGTAACCGGGACCATGCTGATCACCACCATCCTGGTGTCGGCGGTGATGTTGCTGCTGTGGAAGTGGCCACCGCTGCTGGCGGTACCGGTACTGCTGGGCTTTCTGTTCGTCGACGGGCTGTTCTTTGCCGCCAACGTGCCCAAGGTGCTGCAGGGTGGGGCATTCCCGGTGCTGGCAGGGATTGCGCTGTTCATCCTGATGACCACCTGGAAGCGCGGCAAGCAGATCCTGGTGGAGCGCCTGGATGAAGGCGCGTTGCCATTGCCGGTGTTCATCGCCAGCATCCGCGTGCAGCCGCCGCACCGTGTGGAAGGTACGGCGGTGTTCCTGACCGCGCGTTCGGACGCGGTGCCCCATGCGCTGCTGCACAACATGCTGCACAACCAGGTGCTGCACCGCCAGGTGGTGTTGCTCACCGTGGTCAACGAGGATTCACCGCGGGTACCGCCACAGCGGCGTTTCGAGGTGGAGGGGTATGGCGAGGGGTTCTACCGGGTGATCCTGCATTTCGGCTTCATGGACGAGCCGGACGTGCCGGCGGCGTTGAAGCTGTGTCACCTGGACGAGCTGGATTTTAGCCCCATGCGCACCACCTACTTCCTCAGCCGCGAGACGGTGATCGCATCCAAGCTGGTGGGCATGTCGCGCTGGCGCGGGGTGCTGTTTGCCTTCCTGCTGAAGAATGCCAACGGCAACCTGAGGTTCTTCAACCTGCCATTGAACCGGGTGATCGAGCTGGGTACGCAGGTGGAGATCTAGCGGGGGCTTTCGCCGCTAAGGCGGCTCCTGCAGGATGCGATCCGTTGCAGGAGCCGGCCTTGCCGGCGAGGCTTCTACTGTTCAGCGACGCTGGACTTCCCCTGGCGCGTTTCGATCTCGCTGATCAGGCGCTTGGCCAGGGCCGGGTAGTTTTCGTCGAAGTGGTGCCCGCCGGGCAGCTTCACGCGCTCACCCACGGCGGTATGGTCGGTGCAGCCGCTTTCATCGGCCTCTTCTTCACCATAGATGCACAGCACCTTGCTCGGCGGCATCCTGGCCATCTCAGGCCCGGTTGGCGCTTCCTTGCCGGCATTGCCCAGCCAGCCCTCGACCTCGATCTCGAAACTGCCACTGCGCGCGAACGCCAGCAGAATCACCGCATCGATGCGCTTCTGGTCTTCGGGTGGCAAGCGGTTGTAGATCGCCGGCAGCACGTCGGCACCGAATGAATAGCCGGTCAGTACGAAGCGTTTGGTGCCCCACTTCTGGCGGTAGTGCTGCATCAGCTCGGACAGGTCGACTGCGCTCTGCTCCGGTGTCTTGTGCTGCCAGTAGTAGCGCAGGGTATCGATGCCCACCACCGGGTAGCCCAGCTTGGCCATCTCGCCCGCCACGTCGCGGTCAAGGTCGCGCCAGCCGCCATCGCCGGACAGGAACAGCGTCACGGTGTCGGTGGTCTGGCCGGCCGGTACCTCCACCACCGGAATGCTCAATGCATTGCCATCCACGCCCAGCAGGGCCTGGGTCAGCTGGGCCTTGAGCACCTGGGGCAGGTGGATGTCGTAATCGCTGATGCTGGTCTGTGCATTGGCCTGGTCGCGCACGAAGGCGGCGCTGGCGTCATCCGGGTTGTCGTTCCAGGCCACGTTCCAGTGACCATGGGCGGCCGACTTGGGCAGCGCGGCGCTGCAGCCGGGCTGCTCGATGCTGAACCCCACGGAGATGGCCTGGGCCTTGTCGTTGGTCTGCCCGGCCAGCCAGCTCCAGGCCAGCCCGGCTCCCGGGCCGATGCCGGCAACCAGCGTCGGCGTGCCCTGCAACTGTTGCAAGGCCTGCTGCAGCGCCTGCTGCTGCAGGTTGCAGTCGCTCGGCGGCAGGATCACCTGTACCAGCTGGGCGCGGGCACTCTGGCTCAGGTCGATCAGTTGCTTGTCGCTCAGGGCCTGGTCCTGCGGCACGGCCACGGCCACCAGGTCCTTGCCTCGCGTGCTTGGGGTAACCCGCACCAGGCTGTTGCCATCGGCCAGGGTCAAATGTTCAAGGTGCGGTTGCGGGGCAGGGCGGGCCCACAGCCAGAAGCCCAGGGCCGCCGCGAGCAGGGCCAGCACCAGGGCGGCCAGTACATGAAGCCAGTAGCGTCGAATCATCAGCGTTTCACCAATCCGGTCAGGCCGCCTGCAATCAGGGCGGCGGTATCGGCCAGGGCCACCAGGGGATCGAGCCCGGCGGGTACGGCCATGTAACGGGGTTCCCAGTCAGGCTGGAACTTGTCTTTGAAGCGGCGCAGGCCCTGGAAGTTGTACAGTTGCTCGCCGCGCTGGAACACCATCGAGCCCAGGCGCTGGGTCAGAGGTGCGCCGCGACGCGGCTGCAGCCCGGACAACGGCACCATGCCGAGGCTGAAGCGCGCATATCCATGCGTCTTGTAGTGTTGGATCAGGCCGATCATCAGAAACTCCATGGTCAGCTTTGGTGCTTGCGGGTGCGCGCGCATCAGGTCCAGGCTGGCCAGCTCGCGGCTGTGGGTTTCGAGCAGGTTGGCAAAGGCCACCGGCTGGCCCTGGAAGCGAATCAGCGCGATGCGGAAGTGCTGCAGGTACTCTGCGCTGAAGCGGCCCAGCGAAAAGCCTTTTTCGCGCACGTTCTTGCCTTCGAGCCAGGCATCGGAAATCACCTTCAGTTCCTCGAGCGGGGCTTGCCCGGGCTCATGGATCTCCAGGCTCAGGCCGTCGCGCCCGCCGCGGTTCCAGGTATAGCGCAGGTCTTTCATCTCCTTGCCCTTGGCGTCGAGGTCGAAGCGCAGCAGGTCCACGCGGGCCTCTTCGCCCAGCTTGATCGCGGTCAGGCCGATGTCCATGTAGAAGGGCAGGTTCTCGGCACGCACCTGGTAGAACACCGGTCGAGCGTGGTGGATATCGCACAGGTCGCGAAACTGCCAGATCATCTCGGCGCGGCGCTGGGCCGGGCCGATCGGGTCGTACAGCGCCACCAGGCTGCGCCCGCGGCGGGCGTACATCAGGAAGGCGTCATCCTGAGGGTGGAACAGCAACGCCTTGTCGCCGGTCAGCGCCAGGCCGCCATCGGGCTGGTCGGAGCTCTGCAGGATGCGGTTGGCCCGTTGCAGCTCGTCACCTGTGGGCAGGTGTATGGTCGGGCGTGCGGTACGCAGCAGCCAGGTCAGTGCAACGATCACCAGCAGTACCGCGCTACCGAGCAATGAGCGCAGCCCGCGCGGGGCATCGGCGTCCAGGGTGAACTGCCACCACAGCTGGTGGCTGTAGGGCACGTCCTGGTAGGCGAACAGCAGCAGCCACACCGACGCGCCGATCACACAGGCACTGGCCACCACGTAGACGGGCGAGAAGGGCAGCTCGAGCAGTCGGCTGGGCCGGTAGAACGAACCGCGGAACACTGCCAGCAGGCAGGCGGTAAGCGTCAGCAGGCTGGCCTCTTCCCAGTCGAAGCCCTTGAGCAGCGACAGCAGGGCGCCGACCAGCAGCAGCACGGTGGTGAGTATCCAGGCTGCCGACAGGCGCCGCCGCAGGCCCTGGGCCAGCAGCAGGCACAGCACGCCGATCAGGCTGGCGCCGAAGTGCGAGGCATCGATCAAGCGGTGCGGAACCAGGAAACCCAGGTGCTCCAGGCGCGTGTCGATTTCGGGCGTGGCCCCGGAGAACAACAGCACCACGCCCGACAGGAACACCAGAATCGCCAGTACCGGTGCGGCAAGCCCGGAGGCCACCTTCATGGCCTGGCGCGCGAACAGAAAGCGCTTGGCTTCACTGGCCAGCAGGACCACGCAGGCCACCAGCAGCGGCAGCACGACATAGATCAGGCGGTACAGCAGCAGCGCAGCGGCAAGTGGCGCAGCCCCCAGCTGGTCGGCGAAGGCGGCCAGCAGGATGGCCTCAAAGACCCCGACCCCGCCGGGCACGTGGCTGAGCACACCGGCAGCCAGGGCCAGCAGGTACACCAGCAGGAACGCGCCGAAGGGTGGAGCCTCGGGCAGCAGCAGGTACAGCACCGTGGCGGCGGCGGCCACGTCCAGTGCGGTGATCAGCAGCTGCAGCAAGGTCAGGCGCGCGCCCGGCAGGCGCAGCGTGCGTCGGCGTATGCGTACCAGCAGGTTGTCGGCCAGCGGCTGTTCCGGCAGTCGACGCCGGTACAGCCCGTAGGTCAGGGCCATGCTCAGGCCCAGTACCGCGACGGCGATGGCGGCCAGTACCGGGGCCGGCGTGCGCAGCGCCATGGCCGCGGCGGGCAGGTTGCTCAGGGTGGCCAGCGCTGCCAGCGGCGGCAGCGCGCAGCCCAGCGACAGGCTGGCAAACAGCGTCATGCGGGCCACTTCGGCACCGCCTATGCCGTGGCGGGCGTACAACCGGTAACGCACCGAGCCGCCGGACAGCAGCGACAACCCGATCGCGTTGCCGATGGCGAATGCACAGAAGCCGCCCATGGCCAGGGTGGCTGAAGGCAGCCGGACCCCGGCATAACGGCTGGCTGACCATTCATAGCCCAGCAGGATGACAAAGCCTGCGACCGTGGCCAGCAGTGCACCGGCCAGGGCGGGCTTGGGCACACTCAGCAGCGAGTCGTGCAGGGCATAGATATCCAGCTCGCTGAGCAGATGGCGACAGGCAATCAGGGCGATGCCGAACAGTAGCAGGGTGACCGCCAGGCCGATCGGCTGACGATACCGGCTGAGCAGTTCCAGCCAGCGCAGGCGATGCGGGGCGATGGGCTGGGCGGCGCTAACGGGGGTTTCTGCTTCGGGCGTTTGTGGGCGCATCAATCACCTTTTTGGATTGCGCGCGACTGGACGATGTATCCGACCAAGTTACCAATCCCTATGGAAAAATAATGTCTGAATCTTACTCGCGATCATGCCGATCCGCGCCCATCAGGATAGTTAAAGAAGTTTCATGCTGCCGCAAGGGCATGGAGAGGAGGGGAAGGTACTTTTCGCCAGACGCAAAAAAGGCCACTTTTTTCAAAGTGGCCTTTTCTGTTGTTTGGTTGCGGGAGCCGGATTTGAACCGACGACCTTCGGGTTATGAGCCCGACGAGCTACCAGACTGCTCCATCCCGCGTCTGTGGGGCGGATTCTACAGCGTATGGAGATGCTGTCAATGCTTAATTGTTGATTTACAACAAAAACCTGCTATGGGCCAAACAGCGCCCAACAAAAAAGGCCACTTTTTCAAGTGGCCTTCTCTGATGTTTGGTTGCGGGAGCCGGATTTGAACCGACGACCTTCGGGTTATGAGCCCGACGAGCTACCAGACTGCTCCATCCCGCGTCTGTGGAGTGGATTCTACAGATATCTCAGAACGTGTCAACCGCTAAAATCCAGAAATCCTTTTTTGTTCAATTGCTTAGCGTTTGTGATCTGGCTGCGGGCGCGCTAAGGCGGGGGCTGCAGGGCATTTGCCCGGGGTGACGGGTGCAGGGTGCAGCCGGTGGTGACGAGTGAGATACTGCGCGTACGAATCAACGGTGTTAACGGTCATCCATGTCCCAACGCAAGATCATCCACATCGATTGCGACTGTTTCTACGCAGCCATCGAGATGCGCGACGACCCGCGGCTGGCCGGCAAGCCTCTGGCCGTGGGTGGCTCGGCCGACCGACGCGGGGTGATTGCTACCTGCAACTACGAAGCGCGGGCCTTTGGCGTACGCTCTGCGATGTCGTCGCACCACGCGTTGAAGCTGTGCCCCGACCTGACCATCGTCAAGCCGCGCATGGATGCCTATAAGGAAGCCTCGCGGGAGATTCACAACATCTTCCGCGAGTACACCGAGCTGATCGAGCCATTGTCGCTGGATGAAGCCTATCTGGACGTATCCGACAGCCCGAAGTTTTCCGGCAGTGCCACGCGCATTGCCGACGACATTCGCCGGCGGGTGTCCCAGCGCCTGCACATCACGGTATCGGCGGGGGTGGCGCCCAACAAGTTCCTGGCCAAGATTGCCAGTGACTGGCGCAAACCCAACGGATTGTTCGTGATTACCCCGGCACAGGTGCAAGACTTCGTCGCCTGCTTGCCAGTGACCAAGCTGCATGGGGTTGGCAAGGTCACGGCTGACAAGCTGGGGCGCCTGGGCATTGTCGATTGCAAGGATCTGCGCGAGTGGGACCGCCTGGCCCTGGTCCGCGAGTTCGGCAGTTTCGGCGAGCGTCTTTACGGGCTGGCGCGCGGCATTGACGAGCGGGTGGTGCACAACGACAGCCGGCGCCAGTCGGTGAGCGTCGAGAACACCTACGACAGCGACCTGCCGGACCTGGCCAGCTGCCTTGAAAAGCTGCCTGAACTGCTGGAATCGCTGGGCGGTCGCATGGCCCGGATCGACGACAGTTACCGGCCGGGCAAGCCGTTCGTCAAGGTCAAGTTCCATGACTTCACCCAGACCACCCTGGAGCAGGCGGGGGCGGGGCGTGATCTTGAAAGCTACCGGCAACTGCTCAGCCAGGCTTTCGCGCGTGGCGCCAAGCCGGTCAGGTTGCTGGGAATTGGCGTGCGGTTGCACGACTTGCGCGGGGCGCATGTTCAGCTAGAGCTGTTCACACCCGAGTGAAACGCCAGGCATCGTGGTCGATGCCTGGCGTTCATGGTGCTGGAGCTACTTCGCGCCGGGGTCTGCCACCAGGCGGCCGGCATCCCTGGTCAGCGCCTTGAGAAACTCCTGTTGCAGCTCCGGATCATTGCGGGTCAGCTCGATCAGGCTCTGTTCCAGCTCGCTGGCTTCCTCTTCCAGGCCGAGTTCGGACAAGCGCTTGACCCGGTGCACCCACTCGCTCACCTCGTCGTCTTCAAGGTCGTCGTAGATCAGCTCATGGGCTTCGACCAGTTTGCCGCGCAGCGTTGGGCTGAGCAGCAGGCTTGCGTCGGCACGCACGTTGTTTTCTTCATCGGCCACGGCCAGGTGCAAGGTGCCCACCTGGGTCAGGTTCTGTTCGGTGAACGGGCTGTCGAGCAGGTTCAGGCGCAACACACCATTGCGGTCGGTGGTCAGCTCGTGGGTGAGCTTGCCAGCCTTGACCTCGACCGGGCGTTCGCCCCACGGCAGGCTGGTGTACTCCTGGCGTTTGTCCTTCTGCACTTCGCTGATACTGGCCAGGTTCTGTTGTGCGCGGCCGTTGGACTGCACGTTCATGAACGGGTTGAGCCCGGCCACGCCATAGCTGAGCCAGTCATGGGTCACGCTGTCGGGCAGGTTGCCCAGTGCGAACACATTGACCACATTGGCGCCGATACCGGCAACCACGGCCACTGCGCCCAGCGGGATCTCGTAGATTTCGCGCCAGGGTTGGTAGGGCGTGTAGCGATCATAACGACGGGTCACTTCGAATTCGGTGACTTCGAAGTTCTTCTGTTCGTGAACGCGCACGCGCCGTTGCGGCAGCTCGAGTACCTTGGGCTCTCCGACATCGATCTGCAGGCTGTGCTCGAGCAGCTTGCGCTCGATCCGCTCCTCATGCTCGCTGCGCTGGGACATCTGGTTGGCGCAGCCGCTGAGCAGCACGGCGCCGCACAGGGCGGCGCCTCCGAAGGTGATTCGCTTGAACATGGCTACTCTTGTGTTGGCTATCAGCGACGAATACGGGCTTGCAGGAACGACAGCACCTCGGCCACGGGCAAGGCCTGGGCCTCGCTGTCCTTGCGGTACTTGTATTCCAGGTTGCCTTCGGCCAGGCTCCGGTCGCTGACCACGATGCGGTGCGGGATGCCGATCAGTTCCATGTCGGCGAACTTGATCCCCGGGCTGGTTTTCTTGTCACGGTCGTCCAGCAGCACTTCGAAACCGGCGGCTGTCAGCTCGGCGTAGAGCTTGTCGGTGGCTTCGCGCACTTCGGCGGTTTCGTAGCGCAGCGGTACCAGGGCGATCTGGAATGGCGCGAGGCTATCGCTCCAGATGATGCCCTTGTCGTCGTAGTTCTGCTCGATGGCAGCGGCGACCACGCGCGAAACACCAATGCCGTAGCAGCCCATGGCCAGGGTCACCGGCTTGCCGTTCTCGCCCAGCACCTGGCACTTGAGTGCTTCACTGTACTTGGTGCCCAGCTGGAAGATGTGCCCGACTTCGATGCCGCGCTTGATCATCAGCGTACCCTTGCCGTCCGGGCTCGGGTCGCCGGCTACAACGTTGCGCAGGTCGGCGATTTCCGGTACAGGCAGGTCGCGCTCCCAGTTCACGCCGAAATAGTGCTTGTCGTCGATGTTGGCACCGATGCCGAAGTCGCTCATGAAGGCCACGGAACGGTCGATGATGCACGGCAGCGGCAGGTTCAGCGGGCCCAGGGAACCGGCGCCGGCCCCGATGGCGTCGCGCAGTTCGGCGTCGCTGGCCATCACCAGCGGGCTGGCCACCTGTGGCAGGTTGGCAGCCTTGATTTCGTTGAGCTCGTGGTCGCCGCGGACGATCAGGGCAATCAGCTTGCCTTCTTCGGCGGCATGCACGATCAGGGTCTTGACGGTGCGCTCGATCGGCACGCCGTAGTTTTCGACCAGGGCGGCGATGGTTTTCGCGTCCGGGGTATCGACCAGGCGCAGCTCCTCGGTGGGGGCAGGGCGCACGGTTTCCCGTGGGATCGCTTCGGCCTTCTCGATGTTGGCGGCGTAGTCGGAGCTGTCGCTGAAGATCACGTCGTCTTCACCAGACTCGGCCAGCACATGGAATTCGTGGGACCAGCTGCCACCGATCGAGCCGGTGTCGGCCTGCACGGGGCGGAAATCCAGGCCCAGGCGGGTGAACACATTGCAGTACGCCTGGTGCATGCGGTCATAGGTTTGCTGCAGGGACGCCTGGTCGGCATGGAAGGAGTAGGCATCCTTCATGATGAACTCGCGACCGCGCATCAGGCCGAAGCGCGGACGGATCTCGTCGCGGAACTTGGTCTGGATCTGGTACATGTTCAGTGGCAGCTGTTTATAGCTGCTCAGCTCGTTGCGCGCGAGGTCGGTGATGACCTCTTCGTGGGTAGGCCCCACGCAGAACTCGCGACCATGACGGTCCTTCAGGCGCAGCAGCTCGGGGCCGTACTGCTCCCAGCGGCCGGACTCCTGCCACAGTTCAGCGGGCTGAATGGCCGGCATCAGCACTTCCAGGGCGCCTGCGGCGTTCATTTCCTCGCGTACCACGGCTTCGACCTTGCGCATCACGCGAAGGCCCATCGGCAGCCAGGTATAAAGGCCGGATGCGAGCTTGCGGATCATGCCGGCACGCAGCATGAGCTGGTGGCTGATGACGACCGCGTCGGAAGGGGTTTCTTTCTGTGTGGCGAGCAAATATTGACTGGTGCGCATGGTAGGCCGTTGTCGGTTGCTTAACTGAAATGACCCCGCATTGTACGGGGGCGATTCGGTGACGTATAGGATGGTGGCGCGGGAAACTGCGCCAAGTGCATCAACACAAAAGAAAAAGCCCGGCAGGGCCGGGCTTTTTCGAGCTGGGGTCCGTGAGCCGGAAGGCTTACAGGATGCTCAGCGGGTACTCGACGATCAGGCGCAGTTCGTCGATCGAAGGCGACGAGTTGTTGTACACCGCATCGCTGGAGCGGTAGGTGGCCTGGCGAACGCGGAAGCTCAGGTCTTTGGCCGGGCCTTCCTGCAGTACGTACTTGGCTTCGATGTCGCGTTCCCACTCTTTGCCGTTGTTGCCGGAGGAAACGTTGGCATCGGTACCACGGATGTAGCGGGTCATGAAGCTCAGGCCCGGTACGCCGAAGGTGGCCATGTTGATGTCGTAGCGAGCCTGCCAGGATTTCTCGTCTTCGGAGTTGAAGTCCGAACGTGCCACCGAGTTGGCCAGGAACACGGTACCGCCGCCGTCGACGCCGTAGGCGTAGCCGCCGTCGCCGCTGATGCGCTGGTGCGCCAGGGTGAAGGTGTGCGCGCCGATGGTGTAGGCGGCGGACAGGCTGAATGCACGGCTGTCGATCTTGTCGCCGTCGTAGGCTTTTTCCAGCGCGGCGCCGGTGCTCTTGGTGTTGTAGAAGTTGAAGTCGAACACCAGGCCCTGCTCGTCGTTGATCGGCAGGCTCCAGTTCACGTTGGCGTAGTATTTGCGCCAGTAGTCTTCGACCTTGGAGTAGTAGAGGCTGGTGCTGAGCTCGTCGCTGAACGCGTAGGTGCCGCCCAGTACGTCGGCCTTGGTCAGGTGGATGCCGCCGTCACGGTTGGTCTGGTCTTGTGCGGTGATGCTGGTGAAGCGACCGGCGTTGAGCGTCAGCCCCTTGATTTCGTTGCTGGTGATCAACGCGCCCTGGGCCATTTCAGGCAGCAGGCGGCTGTCGTCGGTGGCCAGCACTGGCAGCGAGGTGAACTGGTCACCCACTTTCAGGACGGTGTCGGAAATCCGGAACTTGATGGCTGCGCCGCCTTTGGAGTAGTCGTCCTGCGAGCGCTCGTCGGAGCCGGTCGGGAACAGGCCGGTGCCGGCAGTGCCCTTACCGCCGTCCAGTTTCAGGCCCAGCATGCCGATTGCGTCGACGCCGACGCCGATGGTGCCTTGGGTGAAGCCCGACTCGAAGGTGCCGATGAAGCCTTGGCCCCACTCTGCAGCGCGGCTCTGCTCGGTGTTGGGGACGTTGCGGTAGTCACGGCTGAAGTACAGGTTGCGAAGTTTGACGTTCAAGCTGCTGTCTTCTACAAACCCCTTGGATTCATCCTGAGAAGACGCCATGGCCAGCTGCGAGGTGCCTGCCGCTACGGCCAGGGCGATTATGCTCCACTTCATCACGCGCATCGTGATTTGCTCCTTTGGTTTTGGAAGATTACGGCCTTGCCCCCTGGTTTTTTTATGGGGCGGCTCTTTCTTTTTTGAGTCGGCGAAATGTATATCACGCTGACTGTCGTTGGCGATACTTGCGAAAGGAACCTTTCATTAACTTTATGGTCCCGTCGCAAACGGTTAAATCCCTGTCGCAAATTACGCCCCGGCATGACCGGTGCGTTCAACTACAGCGCTGTTTCGCAGAGCAGCAAAGGCAGCGCAATCACGCCAAGCCTTTGATGCCAAAACTCCCTGGTTGCCCTTGCAGCTGTTGTTATTTGTCGCACTTGGCTTGCTTATGCAGGCGCCATGCCGACGTTGGGCAGAGATGAATGCAACAAGCGTGCTCAATTGCGCGGTGCGTTGATGAAATTTTCACATTTCGTCGGCCGAAGGGCGCGTGGTGCCCGAAAACCGGGGGTGTACAGATCTTTTGGTTTGAGGGTCGATGCCGTCGCGGAATAAGCAAAAAATCGACTTTGAAGTCAAAACGTTACCGGCTTGTAGGACAAGTGAGTAGTTTTCGGTAGGAGGCGGTGCTGATTGTGTTCGCGAGGCGCTATTTTGGTGCGAAAAGTAGCGTTTTGTTACCGGCGTGAGCGGACCTCCTGCGTGCAGTGTGGTCTGCCTGCCCCGGGATGGAGCGCCATGTACTCATGCCTGTGACTCCAATCGGGAGTATCCTTGCGTCAATCACCTGCCGCGTGCAGGTATCGGGATTGAAAGGTGCGAGGAGATTGTTCTGTGTTTGCTCTTGATTCACGTTTGCAACAAGACACGATTGCGTTGGGGGACTTTCCTCTTTGTCGCTTGTTACTTAGTAAGGATGCTAACTATCCGTGGTTCATTCTGGTGCCGCGGCGTCCTGCTGTCAGCGAAGTATTCGAACTTGATGAAGAGGCGCAGCAGCAACTCTGGCAAGAGACCACGTTGCTGGCCAAGTTGCTCGACGGGCTGTTCGATGCCGACAAGATGAATGTCGCGACCCTGGGCAACGTCGTGAGTCAGTTGCACATGCATGTGATCGTGCGACGCCAGAGCGATGTGGCATGGCCTGGCCCGGTGTGGGGGCGCGTGCCGGCGCTGGTTTATACCGCCGAGGCGCTGGCTCATGTGCGCCGCATCGTCGAGCGTGAGCTTGGTGATTATCTTCAACCGATCGAGGCTTGAATCATGACCCTGGAAGCACGGGTAACCGAGTTGGAGAGTCGTCTGGCATTTCAGGACGATACGCTGCTGGCGCTGAACGATGTGCTGGTGGAGCAGCAGCGGGTGGTTGAGCGGCTGCAGCTGCAGATGGGCGCGCTGCTCAAGCGTTATGAGGAGATGGTGGGGCAGTACGAGTCCAACGAGGAAGAAGCGCCGCCCCCGCACTATTGATGCATGCGCCTCGCGCAGCGGGCCTAAAGGCTCAGTGCAGATCGACAGCAGAACAGGGCGGGTGAGTAGGCGTAAAAAAACCGCGATCGGCCGAGTGGCCGTCGCGGTTCTTCACGCGAGGATCAGCGACGCGGTGCCGCAATCACATCCTCGGCCTGCAGGCCCTTGTCCCGGTTCATCACCGAAAACTCCACACGCTGACCCTCCACCAGCACCCGGTGACCCTCGCCACGAATGGCCCGGAAGTGCACGAAGATGTCATCGCCGGAATCCCGCGAAATGAATCCAAAGCCCTTGGACGTGTTGAACCACTTCACGGTGCCCGTGTCGCGGTTGCTCATGTCGTAGGCAGGTGCCTGGCTGCGCGCACGGCCAACCTTGGCCAGGCCCGCCACCAGATGCAGCAGCACGGCCAGCAGGGCGCAGACCATGGCCGCGACATTGCCCAGCTCCGGGCGCAGCAGCACAGTGACCGCTTGCAATACCACTGCAAGCACCAGCAGCGCGCTGGCAGTGTGTTGCAGGTACTGGCGCGCGCCGCGGTAGTGCATTGGCAGCACAGGCACCAGGATCAGGTTGAGCAGCCCGAACAGCGCCAGGTAGATGGCATCGGGTTGTTGCAGGAAAGGGACAGCTTCGCCCCTCAGGCTAGGAATCAGGGACAGCAGCAAGGCAGCTGCGCCCGTCAACAGGTGAACGATCTTGAACATGGTGGTTTGGCTCACATTTTATTCAGGCATATCACAGGAAGAGCTGAACCCACGGTGCGCGGTTACCGATGAGGCGCCAAAGCGTGGCTGCAGCCTATGCGCCATTGCACAAAAAATGCGCAATGACGGCACAGTGCCTATTTAACAGCAAAGCCGGGTGCTTCTCAAATCAGCGGGCCAAACGGGCCGCGCGGCTGCAGCCCTGTGTCGCACGCCAGACCGGCAATCGGAGCTGCAGGCACGCGCAACTCTTGGTACAGTGCTTCCAGCATGTTGAACTGACATCACAGGAAGGAAATGTACATGGCAATTGATATTGGTATCAGTGAAGAAGATCGCAAGTCCATTGTTGACGGCTTGTCGCATCTGTTATCGGATACATATGTACTGTACTTGAAGACCCATAACTTCCACTGGAACGTGACCGGGCCGATGTTCAATACACTGCACTTGATGTTCGAAGGCCAGTACAACGAACTGGCCCTGGCAGTCGATGCCATCGCCGAGCGAATTCGTGCACTGGGCTTCCCGGCGCCGGGTACTTATTCCACCTACGCCAAGTTGTCCTCGATCAAGGAGGAGCCAGGTGTGCCGGCGGCTGAAGAGATGATCAAGCAACTGGTCGATGGCCAGGAAGCCGTGGTGCGGACCGCGCGCAGCCTGTTCCCGTTGCTGGACAAGGTCAGCGACGAGCCGACCGCCGACCTGTTGACCCAGCGCATGCAGGCCCATGAAAAGACTGCCTGGATGCTGCGCTCGCTGTTGGCCAAGTGAGTGTTCGGCGCCTGTAAAGGCGCCTGTTGAAAGACGCAAGCCCGATTTTTCTTTAGAGGAATCGGGCTTTTTTAATGGGTACTTCCTGCGTGCTGCGGCCGGCGTGGAACAGTTTCAGCAGGTGTGGTACATGAACTCAACTAAAAGGTTATTCCTACGCTGCGCAGGCTCGCGGTCTGCTGGTTGCAATACGATGAACAGCGCTTCATAGGCAGGTACCTGGATAGCAAGTATCCAGGTGATGAACTTCCTGTCAGTCAATGCGTGGGATGAATATGTCGCGAGTCGTGAATGAACGTGCATGCACCGCCGAGCAACTTCGTATGGCCCCTGGTGATCCTTTTCAGGCAGATTTCAATATGGGCCTGGCGCGCCCGCTGTCGCGTTCGGTGCGACTCAACGGCTTCGCCACCTGCTTGCGCCTGGAAGAGGTCTACTGGAAAATCCTCGAGCGCATTGCCGCCGCCAACCGGTGTACGGTCAATGCGGTGCTGTCCCATGTGGACCGCGAAGTCCACCTTCGCCACGGCGGCGTCAAGAATTTCAGCGGCCTGGTGCGGGTGATCTGCGTGGTCTACGTGCTGGGGGGCGGCGCCAAGCCCTGAACCATTCGTGCGCTGGCACGGCGGGCGGGCTGCACAGCCCCGGTTAACCATATATAATCCCGCTTTTTGCTGCGTGGCGCGGCCCGCGCAGTGGTCAACGAGATACGCCAATGCCCCTGTACGACTATCAATGCGGTTCCTGCAGCCACCAGATGGAAGTTCTGCAGAAGATCAGCGCAGCGCCGCTGACCGATTGCCCGGCCTGCCAGGCACCTGCCCTGAAGAAGCTGATTTCTGCCCCGGGCTTCCGCCTGGGCGGCACCGGCTGGTATGAAACCGACTTCAAGACCGGCACCAAAAAGAACCTGGCGGGCGCCGACAAGGCCGACTGAGTTGAACTGTACTGCCAGGGTCTTGCACTATGGGCCCCCTGGGGCCGGCAAGGCCCACACCCGAATTCACGAATGACGAGAAGCGAAACCACCATCATGATGCGCAGCCACTATTGCGGCCAACTGAACGAGAGCCTGGAAGGTCAGGAAATTACCCTTTGCGGCTGGGTCCATCGTCGTCGCGACCACGGCGGGGTGATTTTCCTCGACATCCGTGATCGCGAAGGCATGGCTCAGGTCGTGTTCGACCCGGACCGCGCAGAAAGCTTTGCCGCCGCCGACCGCGTGCGCAGCGAGTACGTGGTGAAGATCACCGGCAAGGTGCGTCCGCGCCCTGCAGGCGCAGTCAACGCCAACATGGCCTCGGGCGCCATCGAAGTGCTGGGCTACGAGCTCGAAGTGCTGAACGAAGCGGAAACCCCGCCGTTCCCGCTCAACGAGTACTCCGACGTGGGTGAAGAGACCCGCCTGCGCTATCGCTTCATCGACCTGCGTCGTCCGGAGATGGCCGAGAAGCTGCGTCTGCGCTCGCGCATCACCACCAGCATCCGTCGCTTCCTTGACGAAAACGGCTTCCTCGACGTCGAGACGCCGATCCTGACCCGCGCTACCCCGGAAGGCGCGCGTGACTACCTGGTGCCAAGCCGTACCCACGCTGGCAGCTTCTTTGCCCTGCCGCAATCGCCCCAGCTGTTCAAGCAACTGCTGATGGTGGCCGGTTTCGATCGCTACTACCAGATCGCCAAGTGCTTCCGCGACGAAGACCTGCGCGCCGACCGCCAGCCGGAATTCACCCAGATCGATATCGAGACCAGTTTCCTGGACGAGACCGAGATCATGGGCCTGACCGAAAGCATGATCCGCAAACTGTTCAAGGAAGTCCTGGACCTGGAGTTCGGCGAATTCCCGCACATGACCTTCGAAGAGGCCATGCGCCGCTACGGTTCGGACAAGCCTGACCTGCGCAACCCGCTGGAACTGGTGGATGTGGCCGACCAGCTGCAAGCGGTCGACTTCAAGGTGTTCAGCGGCCCGGCCAACGACCCGAAATGCCGCGTTGCCGCACTGCGTGTACCGGGCGGGGCGAGCATGCCGCGCAGCCGTATCGACGAGTACACCAAGTTCGTCGGCATCTACGGTGCCAAGGGCCTGGCGTACATCAAGGTCAACGAGCGCGCCAAGGGCGTCGAGGGCCTGCAGTCGCCAATCGTCAAGAACATCCCCGAGGCCAACCTGAACGTGATCCTCGATCGCGTGGGCGCAGTCGATGGCGACATCGTGTTCTTCGGTGCCGACAAGTCCAAGATCGTCAGCGAAGCCCTGGGCGCGCTGCGCATCAAGGTCGGCAACGACTTCAACCTGCTGACCTGCGAATGGGCGCCGATGTGGGTTGTCGACTTCCCGATGTTCGAAGAGAACGACGACGGCAGCTTCACGGCGCTGCACCACCCGTTCACCGCGCCAAAATGCTCCCCTGAAGAGCTGGAGGCCAACCCGGCCACCGCGCTGTCGCGCGCCTATGACATGGTGCTCAACGGCACCGAACTGGGTGGCGGTTCGATCCGTATCCACCGCAAAGAGATGCAGCAGGCCGTGTTCCGCCTGTTGGGCATCGAGGCGGCGGAACAGGAAGAGAAGTTCGGCTTCCTGCTCGACGCGTTGAAGTTCGGCGCACCGCCGCACGGTGGCCTGGCCTTCGGTCTGGACCGCCTGGTGATGCTGATGACCGGCGCCCAGTCGATTCGTGAAGTGATCGCCTTCCCGAAAACCCAGAGCGCTGCGTGCGTCATGACCCAGGCCCCAGGCCTGGTCGATGCCAAGGCACTGCGTGAGCTGCACATCCGTCTGCGCGAACAGCCCAAGGCTGAGTAAGCGGGCCCGGGGCGCATCCACTTGGATGCGCCTTTGCGTTACGGCATACCGAATTGATTGCCCACGCCAGGTTTTCTTCTGGCGGAGGCGTGGTTTTGTTTCAAGGATTTCTGGAGTCAGTTATGGCGGGTCATTCCAAGTGGGCGAACATCAAGCACCGCAAAGAGCGCCAGGATGCCAAGAGAGGCAAGATCTTCACCAAGTGGATTCGTGAGCTGACCGTCGCTGCCAAGCAGGGCGGTGGTGACCCGAATTCCAACCCGCGCCTGCGCCTGGCGCTGGACAAGGCCTTGGGCGCGAACATGAGCCGCGACATCATCGATCGCGCCGTGGCCCGTGGTGCAGGCGCAACCGAAGCCGACAATGTCGAAGAGCTCAGCTACGAAGGCTACGGCCCGGGCGGCGTGGCGATCATGGTCGAGGCCATGACCGACAACCGCAACCGCACCGCCGCGGCCGTGCGCCATGCCTTCAGCAAGTGCGGTGGCAACCTGGGCACCGATGGCTCGGTGGCCTATCTGTTCGAGCGCAAGGGGCAGATCAGCTTTGCCGCCGGTGTCGATGAAGACGCGCTGATGGAAGCGGCGATGGAGGCCGATGCCGACGACGTGGTCAGCAACGAAGATGGCTCGTTCGACGTGTTCACCTCGTTTGCCAGCTTCTACGCGGTGCGTACTGCCCTGGAGGCTGCCGGCTTCAAGGCTGCGGACGCGGAAATCGTCATGCAGCCGACCACCAGCGCCGAACTCGACCTGGAGGGCGCACAGAAGGTGCTCAAGCTGATCGACATGCTTGAAGACCTGGACGATGTGCAGAATGTGTATTCCAACGCCGAAATTCCTGACGAAGTCATGGAACAACTCGGCTAAGGTTCAGTTCTGGCGTACTCGAGGCCGGATTCGTCCGCAGGCACCTTGTGCCCGTGACGGGTCCGGCTTCTGTCTTTTTAATGGCGCCCCGGTGCGCCACTGGTTGCGCAGGCGATATGACTCTGATTCTTGGTATTGACCCCGGCTCGCGGATTACCGGCTATGGTGTGGTGCGCCACACGGCGCGCGGGTGCGAGTACGTGGCCTCCGGTTGCATCCGTACCGGCAGCGGCGAGCTGCCCGAGCGCCTGCAGGTGGTATACCGCAGCGTGCGCGAAATCATCCAGTTGCACGGGCCGGTGACCATGGGTATCGAGCGGGTGTTCATGGCGCGCAACGCCGACTCGGCGCTCAAGCTCGGCCAGGCGCGCGGCGCCGCCATCGTCGCCGGGGTCGAAGAGGGCCTGGAGATCGCCGAGTACAGTGCCACCCAGGTCAAGCAGGCGGTCGCCGGTACGGGCGGGGCCAACAAGGAACAGGTGCAGATGATGGTCATGCACCTGCTCAAGCTCACCCAGAAGCCGCAGATAGACGCCTCCGATGCCCTGGCCATCGCCCTGTGCCATGCCCATACCCGTTCCAGCCTGGTGCCGCACGGGCTGGGCGCTGCACGCAGCCGCAGTGGCCGCCTAAGGCTCTGATAGCATCATCGGTTAACACAATTTCGCTTGCCGGCCACCGCCGGCTTGCAATCATGGCGGCTGATGGCGGGCTTGATCGCCCCGGCGCCCTGGATAAAGGACCTGAACGTGATTGGACGTTTGCGCGGTACCCTGGCTGAAAAGCAGCCGCCGCACCTGATTGTCGATGTCAACGGCCTGGGCTACGAGCTCGAGGTGCCGATGACCACCCTGTATCGCCTACCCAAGGTTGGCGAGGCAGTGACGCTGCACACCCACCTGGTGGTACGTGAAGACGCGCACCTGCTGTATGGCTTTCACGAAAAGCGCGAGCGCGAGCTGTTCCGCGAGCTGATCCGCCTCAACGGCGTAGGGCCCAAGCTGGCCCTGGCATTGATGTCGGGCCTGGAGGTCGACGACCTGATACGCTGCGTGCAGGCCCAGGACACCTCGGCGCTGGTCAAGGTGCCGGGGGTGGGCAAGAAGACCGCCGAGCGCCTGCTGGTCGAACTCAAGGACCGCTTCAAGGCCTGGGAAACCGCGCCAAGCCTGTTTACCCTGGTGTCCGACGGCCCGCAGCCGGTGGCAAGTGCCTCCACTGCCGAAACCGATGCGGTCAGCGCGCTGATCTCGCTGGGCTACAAGCCGCAGGAAGCCAGCCGCGCCGTGGCGGCCATCGATGCCAAGGGCCTGAGCAGCGAAGAGCTGATCCGGCGCAGCCTCAAGGGGATGATTTAAGTGATCGAAGCCGACCGACTCATAGCCGCTACCGGGCGCGACCGCGAAGAGGTCCAGGACCGGGCGATCCGGCCATTGCGCCTGGACGAGTACATCGGGCAGCCAGTGGTGCGCGAGCAGATGGCGCTGTTCATCCAGGCGGCACGTGGGCGCAGCGAGTCGCTGGACCATACGCTGATCTTCGGCCCGCCGGGCCTGGGCAAGACCACCCTGGCCAACATCATCGCGCAGGAGATGGGCGTTTCGATCAAGAGCACCTCCGGGCCGATTCTCGAGCGTCCGGGCGATCTGGCGGCGCTGCTGACCAACCTGGAACCCCACGATGTACTGTTCATCGACGAGATTCACCGGCTTTCGCCGATCGTCGAAGAGGTGCTGTACCCGGCCATGGAAGACTTCCAGCTGGACATCATGATCGGCGAGGGGCCGGCCGCACGTTCGATCAAGCTCGATTTGCCGCCGTTCACTCTGGTCGGGGCAACCACCCGCGCCGGCATGCTGACCAATCCGCTGCGCGACCGTTTCGGTATCGTGCAGCGCCTGGAGTTCTACAACACCGCAGACCTGGCCACCATCGTCAGCCGCTCGGGCGGGATTCTGGGCCTGCCGATCGAGGACGAGGGCGCCTTCGAGATCGCCCGGCGCGCCCGCGGCACCCCGCGTATCGCCAACCGCCTGCTGCGTCGTGTACGCGACTACGCCGAGGTGCGTGGCAAAGGTGACATCACCAAGGCCATCGCCGACCTGGCGCTGAACCTGCTGGACGTGGACGAGCGTGGTTTCGATCACCAGGACCGGCGCCTGCTGCTGACCATGATCGAGAAGTTCGACGGTGGCCCGGTGGGTGTTGACAGCCTGGCAGCGGCGATCAGCGAAGAACGTCACACCATCGAGGACGTGCTGGAGCCCTACCTGATCCAGCAGGGCTACATCATGCGCACACCCCGTGGGCGCGTGGTGACCCGGCACGCCTACCTGCACTTTGGCCTGAACATTCCGGGCCGCATGGGCGAGTCGGTCAACGGCGAGGGTTTTTCCGACCTGGCCGATGAATGACAGACTTATCCGGCGTTTTCGTGGTCCTATCGGCGGACACGCATGAGTCGCGCTGGCAATACGACATAATCCGTTAAAAACAGTTGGTGGGGCGGATTGGCAAGCTGAGGAGTTAGCACTAGAGTATGCGCGCGCAAAATGGGGTTGAGTCGTTCGCACATCGCTGTCGCGTCTATTACGAGGACACCGATGCG
This sequence comes from Pseudomonas palmensis, assembly GCF_017848315.1. Taxonomy (GTDB): domain Bacteria; phylum Pseudomonadota; class Gammaproteobacteria; order Pseudomonadales; family Pseudomonadaceae; genus Aquipseudomonas; species Aquipseudomonas palmensis. The sequence continues at coordinate 10,168 of NZ_JAFKEC010000009.1, read as the reverse complement.
GGCGGCGTGGTGTATTACGTCAATTATCTGAAATTCATGGAGCGTGCCCGCACCGAGCGGTTGCGCGAGCTGGGCTTTGCCCAGTCTGCGATGGCAGAACAGAACACCTTGTTCGTCGTTCATTCCAGCGAGGCGCGCTACCACGCGCCGGCCCGCCTGGACGATGAATTGCGGGTCACCGCACAAGTGCTTGAATTGAATCGTGCCAGCCTGCGCTTCGTGCAGCAGGTCTGGCGCGAGCGTGATGCAACGCTGCTCTGCGAGGGGCAGTTCCTGGTGGCCTGTGTGCGCGCCGATACGTTCAAACCCCGGGCCATTCCTTCCGAGCTGCGTGCAGCCTTTGTGGCGGCGGATGGTGCGGGTAACCAAACAATTGCAGGAGATTAAGCGTGGAAGCTAACGTCGTCGACCATACCTCCATGTGGAGCCTGGTCAGTAATGCCAGCATCGTGGTGCAGCTGGTCATGCTGATTCTGGTGGCCGCATCGGTGACCTCGTGGATCATGATTTTTCAGCGCAGCACCATGCTGCGTGCCGGTCGTCGTGCGCTGGAAAGCTTCGAGGAGCGCTTCTGGTCCGGCATCGACCTGTCCAAGCTGTACCGCCAGGCCGGTAGCAACCCGGACCCGGACTCGGGTGTGGAGCAGGTCTTCCGTGCCGGCTTCAAGGAATTCTCGCGCCTGCGCCAGCAACCGGGCGTCGACCCTGACGCCGTGATGGAAGGCGTTGGCCGGGCCATGCGCGTGGCCATCTCGCGTGAAGAAGAGAAGCTCGAACAGAGCCTGCCGTTCCTTGCCACCGTCGGTTCCACCAGCCCGTACATCGGTCTGTTCGGTACTGTATGGGGCATCATGAACTCCTTCCGCGGCTTGGCTTCGGCCCAGCAGGCGACCCTGGCCACTGTGGCTCCGGGTATCGCCGAGGCGCTGATCGCCACCGCGATCGGCCTGTTCGCCGCAATCCCGGCAGTTATTGCCTACAACCGTTTCGCTGCACGCAGTGAAGTCTTGATCGGCCGCTACTACACGTTCGCCGACGAGTTCCAGGCCATCCTGCACCGTAAAGTGCACACCAGCGAAGAGTGATCAGGTAAAAGCCCATGGCTCGAGTTCGACACAAACGCAAGCCGGTCGCGGAGATGAACGTGGTGCCCTACATCGATGTGATGTTGGTACTGCTGGTCATCTTCATGGTGACCGCACCGATGCTCAACCAGGGCGTGAAGGTCGACCTGCCCAAGGTTTCCAGCGAAGCCTTGCCGCAGGACAACAACGTCCAGATCCTTACCATTTCGATCAAGGCCGACAAGACCTATTTCTGGAACCTTGGCAGCGAAGTCGACACCGAAAAGCAGATGGACAAGGCCATGACCTTGCCGCAAATGACCGACGCGGTGACCAAGATCATCGCGGCCGGACGTGACCAGGGCAAACAGACCCAGGTGTTCATCCGTGGCGACAAGGCCGTCGACTATGGCGCGGTGATGGGCGCCATGGGCGGGTTGCAGAAGGCCGGTGTCGGTAACGTTGGCCTGATTACCGAGGCGCCCTGATGCAACAGCGAGAGCCATCCGCCTCGGAAAGCTATTTCTGGCCCAGCGTCTGGGCCATCGCGCTGCACGTTCTGGTGTTCGGCATGCTGTTCGTCAGCTTTGCCATGACCCCGGAACTGCCGCCGGCCAAGCCTATTGTCCAGGCGACCCTGTACCAGCTGAAGTCCAAAAGTCAGGCCACCACCCAGACCAATCAGAAGATTGCGGGTGAAGCGAAGAAAACCGCTGCGCGCCAGACCGAAGTCGAGCAGATGGAACAGAAGAAGGTCGAGCAGCAGAAGCAGGAAGCGGTGAAGGCTGCGGAACAAAAGAAAGAAGAGGCGGCTCAAAAGGCCGAAGAAGCCCGCGAGGCGGCCGAAGCCAAGAAGGCCGACGAGGCCAAGAAAGCCGACGAGGCCAAAAAGGCCGACGCGGCCAAGAAAGCCGAGGAAGCCAAGAAGGTCGAAGAGAAACAGCAGGCCGACCTCGCCAAGAAGAAAGCCGAGGAAGAGGCCAAGAAACAGGCAGCAGAAGAGGCCAAGAAGCAGGCCGCTGAAGACGCCAAGAAGAAAGCCGCCGAGGATGCCAAGAAAAAGGCAGCCGAGGATGCGAAGAAAAAAGCGGCAGCCGAAGAGGCCAAGAAAAAGGCCGCCGAGGATGCCAAGAAGAAAGCCGCAGCCGATGCGGCCAAGAAGAAGTCAGCAGAAGCGGCGCGCAAGGCGGCGGAAGACAAGAAAGCCCAGGCCCTGGCCGAGCTGTTGTCCGACTCCACCGAACGGCAGCAGGCGCTGGCCGACGAGCAGGGTGACCAGGTGGCCGGCGACTTCGACGACCTGATTCGTGCCCGCGCAGCCGAAGGCTGGGCGCGCCCACCTTCTGCACGCAAGAACATGACGGTGGTCCTGCAGATTGGCATGTTGCCCGATGGTACCGTGACCACGGTGAGCGTTGCACGCTCCAGTGGTGATGGTCCGTTCGATGCCTCTGCGGTAGCAGCGGTCAAGAACATTGGCCGCCTGACCGAAATGCAGGGCTTGAAACCGAGCGAATTCAATCCCTATCGTTCATTCAAGATGACATTCACACCTGAGGATCTAGCCTTGTGATTAACCTTCTTAGAGGACTGCTGGTCGTTCTCTGCTGCGCAGCAGGGATGGCCGTTGCAGAAGAAAAGAACATCCTGGTCACCAGCGGCAGTGACCGTGCCACGCCGATCGCGGTCGTGCCGTTCGCCCTGCAGGGTGGCAGTGTGCTGCCCGAGGACATGGCCGATATCATTGGCAATGACCTGCGCAACTCCGGCTACTACGCGCCGATTCCGCGCCAGAACATGATCAGCCAGCCTAGCCAGGCCAGCGAAGTCATCTTCCGCGACTGGAAGGCCCTGGGCGCCCAGTACGTGATGGTAGGCAGCATCGTGCCAGCGGGCGGTCGCCTGCAGGTGCAATATGCGCTGTTCAACGTCGCCACCGAGCAGCAAGTGCTGACCGGCAGCGTCTCGGGCACTACCGACCAGCTGCGTGACATGTCGCACTACATTGCCGACCAGTCGTTCGAGAAGCTCACCGGCATCAAGGGTGCGTTCTCCACGCGCATGCTGTACGTCACCGCCGAACGCTTCTCCAAGGACAACACTCGTTACACGTTGCAGCGTTCGGACTACGACGGCGCCCGCGCCGTGACCCTGCTGCAGTCGCGCGAGCCGATCCTGTCGCCGCGCTTCGCGCCAGACGGCAAGCGCATTGCCTATGTGTCGTTCGAACAGCGTCGTCCGCGTATCTTCGTACAGCACATCGACACTGGCCGTCGTGAGCAGATCACCAACTTCGAAGGCCTCAACGGTGCACCAGCCTGGTCGCCCGATGGTTCGCGCCTGGCGTTCGTGCTGTCCAAGGACGGCAACCCTGACATCTATGTGATGAACATGGCTTCGCGCCAGATGTCGCGTGTCACGGCCGGCCCGGGTATCAACACCGAGCCGTTCTGGGGCAAGGATGGTTCGACCATCTATTTCACGTCGGATCGTGGCGGCAAGCCGCAGATCTACAAAACCAACGTTTCGGGTGGTGGTGCCGAGCGTGTAACTTTCGTGGGTAACTACAACGCCAACCCTAAACTGTCGGCGGATGAAAAGACCCTGGTAATGATTCATCGCCAGCAAGGTTTCACCAACTTCAAGGTGGCCGCGCAGGATTTGCAGCGAGGAAGTGTAAAAATCCTCTCTGAAACAAGTCTTGATGAGTCACCCACTGTTGCGCCCAACGGCACCATGCTAATCTACGCCACCCGCCAGCAGGGCCGGGGAGTCTTGATGCTCGTCTCTCTCAACGGACGCGTGAGGCTCCCGCTTCCTACCGCTCAAGGCGAAGTCAGAGAACCGTCCTGGTCCCCTTACCTGAACTGACGCGGCGCTTTACGTAACACTTAACACATTGGGGTTCATTAGGAGTTTCACGATGGAAATGCTGAAGTTTGGTAAGTTTGCTGCGCTGGCTCTGGCCATGGCTGTAGCTGTAGGTTGCTCCTCCAAGGGCGGCGACAACGCTGGTGAAGGCGCTGTTGATCCAAACGCTGGTTACGGCGCTAACACCGGTGCTGTTGACGGTTCCCTGAGCGAAGAAGCCGCTCTGCGCGCAATCACCACCTTCTACTTCGAATACGACAGCTCGGACCTGAAGCCAGAAGCCATGCGCGCTCTGGACGTTCACGCCAAAGACCTGAAAGGCAATGGCGCTCGCGTCGTCCTGGAAGGCAACACCGACGAGCGTGGTACTCGCGAATACAACATGGCCCTGGGCGAGCGTCGTGCTAAAGCCGTACAGCGCTACCTGGTACTGCAAGGCGTTTCCCCAGCCCAACTGGAACTGGTTTCCTACGGCGAAGAGCGTCCAGTTGCTACCGGTAACGACGAGCAATCCTGGGCTCAGAACCGTCGCGTCGAACTGCGTAAGTAATTCGATATGCGAACGTGCCGCCGTGCTGTAACCGTCCTGGCTCTCGCCCTGCCACTCGTGGCCTGGGCCGAGGTTCCTGTTGTTGATGACAACGCTGGCTATAACGGCGCAAGCAGTTATCCGCCAGCGGGTTATGGTACGAGCGGCGCCTACGCCGGGGGAGGGGTTTCGGCCCCTGCCTCGGCGCAGGGTCAGCTGTTCATGCAATTGCAGCAGATGCAGGATCAGATTTCGCGCCAGCAAGGGGTGATCGAAGAACTGCAAAACGATGTAGCCCGCCTGAAACAGGAAGGCCTGGAGCGTTACCAGGACCTGGATCGGCGTATCGGAGCCGGCGGTGCACCCGCTGCAACTCCCGAGAATTCCTCCACCGGTGGTGATGTAGCCGCCGGTGCCGCTGCAGGCGCGGCCACCGCCCCTGCGGCCAGTAGCGAACCTGGCGACCCGGCGAAAGAAAAGCTCTATTACGACGCTGCTTTCGACCTGATCAAGGCCAAGGATTTCGACAAGGCCAGCCAGGCATTCAATGCCTTCCTGCGCAAGTACCCCAACAGTCAGTACGCCGGCAATGCCCAGTACTGGCTGGGTGAAGTGAACCTTGCCAAGGGCGACCTGCAGGGCGCCGGCCAGGCGTTTGCCAAGGTCAGCCAGCTGTATCCGAAGCACAGCAAGGTGCCGGACTCGCTGTACAAGCTGGCCGATGTCGAGCGCCGCCTGGGTCACACCGACCGGGTCAAGGGTATTCTGCAGCAGGTGGTCACCCAGTACCCGGGTACCTCCGCCGCACAGTTGGCCCAGCGCGACCTGCAGAAGCTCTGAACTGCCCGCCTGGAAGAAACCCGCGCTAGTCGCGGGTTTTTTCGTTAGAATCGATGCCCTTTTATTGACACACGCTGCTGCGAACTACGCGATGCCGGGTTCGCTGCAGTGCCTGACGGAGGCGGACAGCCTGTTTAGCTGTTACGCCCGTGGCGACTATGCAAGACACATTACGAATTACCGAAGTTTTTTACTCGTTGCAGGGTGAAACGCGTACCGCTGGGCTGCCCACGGTATTTGTACGTCTCACCGGCTGCCCTTTGCGTTGCCAGTATTGCGACAGTGCCTATGCCTTCAGTGGTGGCACCGTGCGCAGCCTCGACTCGATTCTCGAGCAGGTGGCTGGTTTTCGCCCGCGTTACGTGTGCGTCACTGGCGGTGAGCCATTGGCCCAACCCAACGCCATCCCCTTGCTCAAGCAATTGTGCGACGCCGGCTATGAGGTTTCGCTGGAAACCAGCGGAGCACTGGACATCTCGAAGGTCGACCAGCGCGTCAGCCGGGTGGTGGACCTCAAGACGCCGGGCTCCGAAGAGATGCACCGCAACCTCTACGAGAATATCGAGCTGCTGACCCCGAACGATCAGGTCAAGTTCGTCATCTGTTCCCGTGAAGACTATGACTGGGCGGTATCCAAGCTGATCCAGTATGGTCTGGAGAAGCGTGCCGGGGAGGTGCTGTTTTCGCCGAGCCACCATCAGGTCAAGGCCAGCGACCTGGCCGACTGGATCGTGGCCGATAATTTGCCGGTTCGTTTTCAACTGCAGTTGCACAAGCAATTGTGGAACGACGAGCCGGGACGCTGATTGGGGAGTGATGTCATGACTGAGAAACGTGCGGTAATCCTGCTGTCTGGTGGCCTGGACTCGGCCACGGTGGTCGCGATGGCCAAGGCCGAAGGCTACAGCTGCTATACCATGAGTTTCGACTACGGCCAGCGTCATCGCGCCGAGCTGGACGCCGCTGCGCGAGTTGCCCGTGACCTGGGTGCAGTCGAGCACAAGGTGATCGGCCTGAGCCTGGATGGCATTGGTGGTTCGGCGCTGACCGACAGTAGCATCGATGTACCCGAGACACCGGGTGAAGGCATTCCAGTGACCTACGTACCGGCACGCAATACCGTGTTCCTGTCGTTGGCGCTGGGCTGGGCCGAGGTGTTGCAGGCGCGGGATATCTTCATCGGTGTGAACGCGGTGGATTACTCGGGCTACCCGGATTGCCGTCCCGAGTTCGTCGAAGCATTCGAGCGCATGGCCAACCTGGCCACCAAGGCCGGTGTCGAGGGGCAGGGCTTTCGCATCCAGGCACCGTTGCAGAACCTGAGCAAGGCGCAGATCGTTCAGGCGGGCATGGCGCGTGGTGTCGACTACAGCCTCACTGTGTCGTGCTATCAGGCTGACGATCAAGGCCGTGCCTGTGGCAAGTGCGACAGCTGCCGCCTGCGTGCAGATGGCTTCCGGGCAGCCGGCGTGACCGACCCAACCCGATATTTTTGATTTTTTTTACGGTGGGGTGTTGATTTCCTTAAGGAAATCAGTATTATACGCCCCACGCAACGGGTCGTTAGCTCAGTTGGTAGAGCAGTTGGCTTTTAACCAATTGGTCGTAGGTTCGAATCCTACACGACCCACCATTTCGAAAACCCGCTTTCCATGAGAAAGCGGGTTTTTTTTCGTCTGTTGAATTTCCCTCCCTGTTCAGCAACTGAACCGTGATCTGCGGGTTGACCTGGAGATTGCGTTCGCGCCAGCTCGGCTGGGTGCGAGCTGGCGCGGGAGGGGGTCACCGGTTTACGGGTTGCCTACCGAGAGTGTCTGCAGGTCCTGGCTTCGGGCCTGCTCGAGCAGTTCTTCGGTGTCTGCCCCGCCGGGCAGCGCGAGCACGATGTCCGGTCGGCTATCGGCCAACATGAAGCGGTTGCGCAGGCGTTCGGCCTGTTTGCCGTGGTGCTGCCAGTTGGGTGGGTAGCGCACGATGTGGGCTGCGTTTTCCCGGGCCCAGTCCTCGATATGTGCACCGAGGAACTGACTGCCACCGTGGATGACCACCTGCACCGGGTGCAGGCGCTGGAAAGCTTCCAGAACCTGCCGGCACACCCGGCTGTCGGCGTAATGGCGGCCGGCGCAAATCAGTACGCGCATAGGCGTTCTCCCTGAGCCACGTTCTTCAGAACCACTGCTTGAAGCGGCGGATGTACAAGGTCTTCATGGTCTGGGCGACCACGCAGTAGCTGAGCAGTGTGCCCACCAGCCAAGGGAAGTATTCCCACGGCAGCGGAACCAGGCCGACCATGCTGCCCAGCGGCGAGAAGGGCACGTAGATTCCCAGCGCCATCACCAGCCCCGTCGCCAGCATTACCGGCAAGGCTGCAGTGCTCTGGATGAACGGGATCTTGCGGGTGCGCAGCATGTGCACCACCAGGGTCTGGGACAGCAGCCCTTCGATGAACCAGCCCGACTGGAACAGGCTGGCCATTTCCACGCTGTTGGCGGCGAACACGTACCACATCAGCGCGAAGGTGGTGATGTCGAAAATGGATGAGGTTGGCCCTATCCACAGCATGAACCGCCCGATGTTCCGGGCATCCCATTTGCGTGGCTTGGCCAGGTACTCCTTGTCCATCTTGTCCCATGGCAGCGCCAGCTGGGAGAAGTCGTACATCAGGTTCTGCAGCAACAGGTGAATCGCCAGCATCGGCAGGAAGGGGATGAAGGCACTGGCGACCAGCACCGAGAACACGTTGCCGAAGTTGGAGCTGGCGGTCATGTTCAGGTACTTCATGATGTTGCCGAAGGTCTCGCGACCCTTGATCACCCCTTCCTCCAGTACCATCAGGCTCTTTTCCAGCAGGATGATGTCTGCCGACTCCTTGGCAATGTCGGTGCCGCTGTCCACCGAGATGCCGACGTCGGCGTCGCGCAAGGCAGGGGCGTCGTTGATCCCGTCACCCAGAAACCCGACGGTGTGGCCGTTGGCTTGAAGGGCCTTGAGCACACGGGACTTCTGCAGTGGCGTGAGCTTGGCGAACACCGTGCGCTCTTCCACCCGGCGCGCGAGCACCTCATCGTCCATGTGCTCGATGTCGCGGCCCAGCAGCGGCTCGCCTGCCTCCAGGCCCACTTCCCGGCAGATCTTGGCGGTAACGGTGGGGTTGTCGCCGGTGAGTACCTTGACCGTCACGCCGTTGTCGCGCAGTGCGGCGATGGCCGGGCCGGCGCTTTCCTTGGGCGGGTCGAGGAAGGTCAGCAAGCCTTCGATGATCAGCTCGCGCTCATCGCTGGCGCTGTACTGGGTCTGCGTCTCGCCTGCGGCTATTTGGCGGGTACCCACCAGCAGCACGCGAAAGCCGTCGCGGTTATAGGCCTCGGCGAGTTTGAGCAGGGCCGAACGGCGCTCGGCATCCAGGCTTACGGCAGTGCCCTGCTGGCGGACCCGGCTGGCGGTCTCCAGCATCTCTTCCACGGCGCCCTTGCACACCAGCAGGTGACCACCACTGGCATCGGCCAGTATCACCGACAGACGCCGACGTACGAAGTCGAAGGGCAGTTCATCGACCTTGCGCCAGGCTGCCGGAGGGGTGAACTGCGGATTGTCCTCGGCGAAACTGACCACGGCGCGGTCCATGAGGTTTTTCATGCCGCTCTGGTGGTGGCTGTTGAGCCAGGCCAGTTGCAGCACCTCGTCGCAGCGGTTGCCGCCGACATCGACATGGTGTTCGAGGATGATGCGGTCCTGGGTCAGGGTGCCGGTCTTGTCGGTGCACAGTACGTCCATGGCGCCGAAGTTCTGGATCGCGTTCAGGCGCTTGACCACTACCTTGCGCCTGGCCATGGCGGCCGCACCCTTGGCCAGGTTGGCGCTGACGATCATCGGCAGCATTTCCGGGGTCAGGCCAACCGCTACCGCCAGGGCGAACATGAAGGCTTCGGCCCAGTCCCCCTTGGTGAAGCCGTTGATCAGCAGCACGATGGGTACCATCACCAGCATGAAGCGGATCAGCAGCCAGCTCACGCTGTTGACCCCGCGGTCGAAGGCGGTCTGCGCGCGGGAGCCGACGATGGAGCGGGCCAGTGAGCCGAAATAGGTCCGAGCCCCGGTGGCGACCACCACGGCCGTGGCGGTCCCGCTGACCACGTTGGTGCCCATGAAGCAGATGTTGGGAAGGTCCAGCAGGTCCTGTTGGTCGGCGGCCTGGGCCTTGGCGGATTTTTCCTGCACCGCACCCAGGGTGTCGTACTTTTCCACTGGCAAGGCTTCGCCGGTCAGTACCGCCTGGCTGATGAACAGGTCGCGGGACTCGATCAGGCGAATGTCTGCGGGGATCATGTCGCCGGCAGACAGCTGGATGATGTCGCCCACCACCAGTTCGCGCATGGGTAGTTCTCGAAACCGCGCCTGGGCCCCTAGCTGCTCGCGCCGCAGCACGGCTGCGGTGGTGCGCACCATCGCCTTCAGGGCTTCGGCGGCCTTGGCCGATCGGTGTTCCTGCCAGAAACGCATCACGCCGCTCGCCAACATCATCACCAGCACGATGATTACGCCGGTCAGGTCGGTTTCTTCGCCGGCCTGCAGCGGCAGCCAGAAGTCGGTGAAGAAACTGATACCCGTCAAGGTCATCAGCACATAGATGAAGGGGTTGTTGAAAGCGTGCAGCAACTGCACCAGTGCATGGGGCGGACGGTCATGGGCGACTTCGTTGTGGCCGTCCCGTTGCAGGCGGCCCTGGGCTTCTTCTTCGGTGAGACCGGCGGGGCTGGAGTTGACGTTGGCCAGGGTAACGGCCAGGCCGTTCTGGGCCTCGCGCGCGGCGCGCATCGACAGCTTGTTGCTGTCACGGGTGGGGTGGGTGTGGCGGGGTGTTGGG
>NZ_JAFKEC010000099.1 GCF_017848315.1 Pseudomonas palmensis | reverse complement strand
GTGGTGAGTGCTGGGAATACGCCCTCGCGGGAGGGACAACCAGTGCTTGAGCCTAGCAGCAGATTGGCGGGTTGGGCGGGTATCGCAGTCGGCAAAATGCCCCGTCAGGGACGAGGCATCCGTGTGCAGCTTGCCGCCTATTGCTTGCCTTGCTTCATCTTCTCCTCGATCTTCGCGTCCACCTGCTTGCGCACCTGGTCGACGCTGAAGCTGGCCGGGTGCTGGCTGGGTGGGTAGTCGATGAAGGTTTCGAGAAACACCGAGGCCTTCATGGTGGCGATGCCGGTCAGGTAGACGTTCTTCGCCAGCCAGTCGTTGTACTGGTCAGAGACCACGTCGGCGCGCTCATACGGGTCCATGCGCAGGTTGAAGATCTTCGGCACGCGCAGGCACACGAAGGGGTCCTGCCACACTTCGAAGCCGCCGGGGCGACGCTGTTCGCAGAACACCGCCTTCCAGTCGCCGAAGCGCATCGCCACCAGGTCGCCGTCGTCGTTGAAGTAGTAGAACTCGTCACGTGCGCCCTTGGGTTGCTGGCCGGTGAGGTAGGGCAGCTGGTTGTAGCCGTCCAGGTGCACCTTGAAATTCTTGCCACCGGCAGTCGGTGCCCAGCCCTTGAGCAGCTTGTCCTTCACGCCGGTGTCACCGGCAGCCGCCAGCAGGGTGGGGAACCAGTCCAGGCCCGAGAACATCTCGTTGGACACCGTGCCTTCCTTGATCTTGCCCGGCCAGCGGATGATCGCCGGCACGCGGAAGGCGCCTTCCCAGTTGGAGTCCTTCTCGCTGCGAAACGGCGTGGTCGCCGCGTCCGGCCAGGAGAACTGGTTGGGCCCGTTGTCGGTGGTGTAAATCACGATGGTGTTGTCGGCGATCTTCAGGTCGTCGAGGGTCTTGAGCAGCTTGCCCACGTCGCCATCGTGCTCGAGCATGCCGTCGGCGTATTCGTTGCCGGGCATGCCGCTCTGGCCCTTCATCGAGTCGCGCACATGGGTGTACACGTGCATGCGCGTGGTGTTCATCCACACGAAGAACGGCTTGTCGGCGGCCACCTGCTTCTTGATGAACTCCTCGGCCGCGCCGGTGGTTTCATCGTCGATGGTTTCCATGCGCTTCTTGTTGAGCGAACCGGTGTCCTCGATCTTGCCGTCGGCGAAGGCGTGGATCACCCCGCGCGGGCTGAAGTTCTTCACGTAGGGGTCGTTCGGGTCCTTGGGCCAGTAGGGGCGCTCGGGCTCCTCTTCGGCGTTGAGGTGGTAGAGGTTGCCGAAGAACTCGTCGAAGCCGTGCTTGGTCGGCAGGTACTCGTCCTTGTCGCCCAGGTGGTTCTTGCCGAACTGCCCGGTGGCGTAGCCCAGCGACTTGAGTGCCTGGGCGATGGTGATGTCGCGGTCCTGCAGGCCCACCGGCGCCCCCGGTGCGCCGACCTTGGACAGGCCGGTGCGCAGTGGCGTCTGCCCGGTGATGAAGCTGGAGCGGCCGGCGGTGCAGCTGTTTTCCGCGTAGTAGTCGGTGAACAGCATGCCTTCCTTGGCAATGCGGTCGATGTTGGGGGTCTGGTAGCCGACCACCCCCATCGAGTAGGCACTGATATTGGTCTGGCCGATGTCGTCGCCGAATATCACCAGGATATTCGGCTTGTCGGCGGCACTTGCCGCCCCTGTCGCGAGCCCCATCACCGTGGCCGCGACCAGCGCGAGCTGCGGTGCCCATCTGCGTATGCGAGTCATCTGACTTGCCTCCCTTTCGCCATTCGAGCCGCCCGCAGGCGACATGTCGGTTGCATCACTGCTTTGCTCGTTACCGCGTCACTGCGATTGCGGTGTGGAGGCAGGCTCGAACGGGAATACCCGGGCCCAGTCGGCCGCCATGTCCACGATTGTCCATTGCTGGCGGCGCGCTTCGTCCAGCGCCTTGTCCAGCCGTCCGACCTGCGACTCGCGGTCGTAGGCCCATTCACGTTTCGCGTCGGTGTGGTGCACCAGGCCCATGAAGCGCGGGCCCTTGCCGGCGGCGGTCCATTGCAGCATCTGCAGGTCGCCGTCGGAGTTGCCGAAGGCCAGGATCGGCCGACGCCCGATGATCGCGTCGATGCTTTCGGGCTTGCCCGGGCCATCGTCGTTGTGCGCGATCCTGGCGGTACGCAGCAGGGCCGGCACGCCGTCGACCAGCTGGTATTCGGTGACGAAGCTGGAGCCGATCACCTGCTCGGGCGGCACGCCGTACACCTCGTCGGCGAAGGCGCGCATGAACGCGGTGTCGCCCCCGGAAACGATGTACACCTTGAAGCTCTGGCTGCGCAGGTAGTCGAGCAGCTCGTGCATGGGCTGGTAGATCATCTCGGTGTAGGGGCGCTGGTGGGTGGGGTGACGGGCCTTGGCCAGCCAGGCCCGGGCATGGCCGATGAAGGCTTCGGTGCTGACCCCGGTATGGGTCACGCCGATGATTTTCAGCAGGCCGTCCATGCCGGCGGCGGCCAGGGCCTTCTGGTCGTTTTCCAGCACCGCCTTGAACGGCTGGGTGGTCTTCCACTCGGGGTGCTCGGGGGCCATGCGGCGGATCTCGTCGAAGGCGAACAGCACCTGGAAGTAGGCGGGCTGTTCGCTCCACAGGGTGCCGTCGTTGTCGAACACCGCGATGCGTTGCGCGGGGGTCACGAACTGCGGGTCGCCCTCGCGGGTGACGCTTTCGACGAACTGCACAAGGGCGGCCCTGGCGGCGCCCTGATGCCATGAGGGCAGCGGCGCATCGGCCTGGGCCGACAATGGCCAGTGCAGCAGCAATACCAGCAGCAGCCACCCACGAACACTCGGACTGGATTTCATCGCGACTCCCTGTTCTGCATTGGATTGAGCGGGCGCAGGCCGTGGCGCGCGGGCGCGGCAGGCTGGCGCGGTGAATGCCGTGCATGAAGCTGTGCAAGTTCGGCCTTGAGCGCAGCGAGCAGCGTATCGGGCGCGCCGTCTGCGCCGTCTGCGCCGTAGCAGCGTCGCAGCAGCGCCAGCAGGGTGGTGTCGTCGGCCGTGGCCAGGCGCACGCTGCCCTGGCTGCGCCTGAACCACAGGTATAGCGCAGTGAGCTGCGGCGGATGCCTGGCCAGATCAACGGGCACCTGTTGCCATGCATGCTCGGCAGAGGCGAGGCGACGGGCCTGGCGTCGGGCCTGCCAGTGCCGCCAGCGGGCCAGCCAGGTCGGCCCGCGGCTACGCCACACCCGCCACGCCAGGCCCAGTGCCGCGAGCACCAAAGCGGCGCCGAGCCAGTGCCGCGACAGGTGCAGGCGGCCCTGCTGGCCAAGACGCTGCAGATCGTCGGCCACCGAGAACACCGGGGTGTAGGCAGGGCCGGCGCTGGCGGTGAAGGGCACGGCGGGCAGCGTTGTGATACGCAGGGCCTGGTCGGTGGTGCTCCACCAGTGCACCTGCACGGCGGGCAACTGGTAGCTGCCGGGCTGCTCGATGCGGTAGCTGGCGGTGTCGATGCGCTGGCCGCCCACGACGTGGCCACGGCCATCGTCGAGGGCCTGCACCTGGGGCGTCTTGAGGTAGAGGCTCAGGCCCGGCACAGCCTGCAGCGCCGTCACCGGCAGCATCAGGCTCGGCGCGCCCTGGGCCTGCAGGGTCACGCTGCGGGTAAGGCTGTCACCCACCTTGAGTGTTCTGCTTGCCGGGTTCACCTGCTGGGTCAGGCTCAGGGCGCTGGCCACCAGCACCGCCTGGCCCGGCTCGACCCCGGCCGGCAGTTGTACGCGCAGGTGCAGCGCCGCCGTGGTGGCGCTCAGGGCGGCCGCGGCATTGCCCGGCCGGGCCGTCACGGTCAGTGCGGGAATGTCCAGGGTGCCGGCCTGCTGCACGGTGATCGGGTACAGGTAGCGCATGCCGAACCAGGTGCTGCCGTCCAGGTTCAGGGTCAGGTGCTGGGCCTGGTCGCCGGGCGGGGTGACCAGTGCGCCGGGCACGCTCAGCGTCGGCAACTGCGGGGCGCCGGTGAACCAGGTGTCGGTGAGCACGTCCAGCTGCAACTGCACGGTTTCACCTACCACTACGCTGTCGCCCCCCAGCAGTTGCGCCTGCACCCGCAACTGCGGGTCGGCGGCAAGCGCACAGCTGCACAGCAGCCAGGCCAGGAGCAGGCCGACAAGCCTCATGGCGCCCCCCTGGCAGCCTGGTCCTGCAGGCTGAACTTGCGCTTGAGAAACTGCGCGGGCGAGGTGGTGAGGTTCTGCAGCCACAGGGCGTCCGAGGTCGCCTGCGGGGTCTGCACCTGCTTGCTCGGGCCCTTGCCGGCCGGCTTGTCGAAGGCCACCTGGTCGGCCTGCACCTCTGGGGCGTTCTGCTGCGCCGACTCGGTGTCCTTCTGCAGGGCGATGGCCAGGGCGAGGTTGGCCTGGGCCTCGGCAAACCCCGGTTGCAGGGCCAGTGCCTGGCGATAGGCGGCGATGGCCTGGTCGAACTTGAAGCGGCGGGTGTAGATATTGCCCAGGTAGAAATAGGCCGGTGCGGTGTGCAGGCGCGCGAAACTGGCCAGCGCCAGGTCGTAGTCGGCCCCTTGGTAGGCGGCAATGCCCTTCCAGTAAGGGTCCTGAAAGTGCGCCGCCGCGGCGGGCAGGTGGTGGTGTTCGAAGGCCCAGCGACCCTGCTGGTCGGGGGTCATGAATGCATCCACCAGGGCATTGGCGCGCGCCCCGTCCGGGGCCAGCACCAGGCCCAGCAGCAGGCACGCGCTCCAGTTCAGGCTCCAGCCGCGGCGGATGCACAACAGGGCGATCAGCAGCAACGGCCAGCACAGCCAGTAGCCGGCGTCTTTCCAGCGCAGTTGCTGGCTGGCCGGGTCGGCGTCGGCGAAGTGCTGCTGGGCATGGGCCTCGATCCAGTCCAGGTCGTCATCGTCGAGGGTCAGGCTGCCCAGTGGTGCATCCAGCGCCCTGGCCAGCTGTTCGAGGCCGGCCTTGTCGAAGCGGCCCAGTTGCGGCCGGCCGTTGCTGTCGGTGCGCGGCTGACCGTCGGCGCCCCTGACCAGGCCGCTATCGCTGCGGCCTACTGCCAGCACCAGTACCTGCAGCAGGCTGGCATCCAGGGCCTTGCCCAGCGAGGCCAGTTGCGTGGTGTCGGCACCGTCGGTGAGCAGCACCAGGGTGGCGGGGCCGGGCTCGGCGGCGATCAGTTGGCGGGCCAGCCCCACCACGGCCAAAACGTTCTTGCCAGGCTGTTCGATCAGGTCGCTGCCCAGCGCCTGGATGAAGCTGTCGAGCAGCGCCGGGTCGCGGGTGGGGGGCAGCACCAGGTGTGCGCTGCCGGCATAGGCGATCAGCCCGGTGGCTGCGCCCTGGCGGCGTTGCACCAGGCTGTGCAGCTTGTGCTTGGCGGCCTCCAGACGGGTGGGCGAGAGGTCGTTGGCGTCCATCGAGCCGGACAGGTCCAGGGCCAGGATCAACGGCGCGCGGTTGTCGAGAAACTGCGGGCGGTCCTGCTCCCAGGTGGGGCCGGCAGCGGCCAGTGCGCCGAGTGCGAGCAGGGCCGCCAGCAGGTGTATGGGGCGAATGCGGTGCCGGTCGTGGCCGTCCATGCGCAGGTGCGCCAGCAGTTGCGGGGCGATACTCACGTTCAGCGCCTGGCCGCGCTGGCGGCGCCAGGCCAGCACCAGCAGCACGGCGGGCAGCCAGAGCCACAGCCACAGCGGGCGCAGAAAATGCAGGTTGTTCAGGTCAATGTCCATGCGCGGGCGCCTCCACTGGCAGGCGCCTGCGCCACCACGCTGCCGCCAGGGCGAGCAGGTGGTACAGCGTCAGCAGCAACAGGGCCGCGCCCAGCGGCAGCCAGAACAGGTCGCGCTTGGGTTGGTGGCTGTAGGTCTTCACCGCGTGCGGGGTGAGCGTGTCGAGGGTGGCGTACACCTGTTGCAGGGCATCGCGGTCCTGGGCCCGGAAGAACTGCCCGCCGGTGGCGGTGGCGATCTGCTGCAAGGTCGGCAGGTCGACCTTGGCCTCGGCTTCGGCCTGCGGGTCGCCGATACCGATGGTGTGGATCACCACCCCGCGGGCCGCGGCGATCTGGGCGGCGTGGGCGGGGGTGATGGCGCTGCTGGTGTCGTTGCCGTCGGTCAGCAGGATCAGCACCTTCTGCGGCTCGTGAGCCTGCTCCAGCAGCTTGAGGCTCAGGCCGATGGCATCGCCGATGGCGGTGTTGGGCCCGGCCATGCCGACGTCGGTCTGTTGCAGCAGGATCGACAGGCTGGCGTGGTCCAGGGTCAGCGGTGCCTGGGCGTAGGCGCCGCTGCCGAACACCACCAGGCCGAGACGGTCCTGCTGGCGCCTGGCGATGAAGTCGGCGACCACCGCCTTGACCGCGCTGATGCGCGAAACCGGTTTGCCGTCGGCGTTCTTGAGGTCGACGGTCTGCATCGACTGGGAGATGTCGATGGCCAGCATCAGGTCGCGTACCGGTGCCTGGTGCTCGATGGGGGGCTCGACCAGCACCGGGCGTGCCACGGCCAGGCACAGCAGTGCCCACACCAGCCAGTGCAACAGCAGCTGCCAGCGATTGGCCCGGGTGCCGGGCAGGCGCGGACGCTGCCCGGTGGCCTGGCTGATGGCCTCGAAGAACGGTACACGCAAGGCGCTGCGGGCTTCCTGATAGGGCGGCAGGTAGCGGTAGCCGAGCAAGGGCAGCGCCAGCATCAGCAACAGCCAGGGGTAATCAAGCTGCCACATGATGATGCTCCACCCAGGCGCGGCTGTAGCCCAACAGCGCTGACGCATCGATTTCGTGCAGGCGGCTGTCGGGGGCATAGGCCAGCTGCGCCAGTTGCCAGGCGAAGTCGGCGGGCAGCGGGGTACGTGAGTGGCTCACCAGAAACGCCTGCCAGTCGGCGGCATGCAGCGGGGCCACGGCCGGAGCCTCGGGCATCGACAGTGCCACGCGCTTGAGCAGCTCGGGCACTTCGCGCAGGGCCTGCACGCGCCGGGTCTGATCTGCCATTGCCTGTTCCAGCTGGCGCAGGCGTGCCAGGGCTTGGCGGCGGTAGCGGTCGCGCTGCCAGCGGCGCAGGCGCAGCGCCGCCCACAGCACCAGCCCGGCCAGCAGCAATGCCGCCAGCAGCGCCCAGCCCCAGGTTTGTGGCCAGTAGCTGACGGCGGGCGGCAGCGCCAGCTCCTTGAGCTGGTCGACGCTGGGCACTGGCGCGGTCATGCCGGTGGCCTGCGCAGCTTGCCCAGTTCCATGCGCAGCTGTTGGGCGGCAGGCAGGGCGGTGCTGAACATCAGCAGCGGCACCTGGCTGCGGCGCAACATCTGCGCCACGTCGTGCAGGCGGCCACTGAGAAACTCGCTCAAGGGTTTGTGCACCTGACGCCGCTCCACCGCCAGCTCCACCTGCAACTGGCCCTGGGTCACCAGCAGGCGCCCCTGGCGTGGCAGGTCGAGGGCCAGCGGGTCGTAGACCTGCAACGCGATCACGTCGTTGTGGGTACGCAACTGGCGCAACTGATGCAGGGTGCGTTCGCCGGCACCGGCGAAGTCGCTGATGAAGCAGATCAGGCAGTCGTGCGCGGCCAGCGCCAGGCAGCGCTGCAGGACTGTGTCGAGGCCGTGCGCAGCATCGCCATCGGGTACATCCGCCGACAGCGCCTGGTTGAACTGTGCGGCCCTGGCGCAGATCGCCTGGACCCGGCTGCGGCTGCGCAGCGGCGCCAGGTATTCGATGCGGGTGTCGTCGAACAGCAGGGCGCCGACCCGGTCGCCTGCCGCCAGCGCGATCCACGCGCACAGCGCGGCCAGTTGCGCGGCCAGCGCCGACTTGAAGCTGACCTGCGAGCCGAAGAACATCGACATGCGCTGATCGAGCACCACCAGCACCGGGCGGTCGCGTTCTTCGGTGAAGGTGCGTACCACCGGCGTGCCGGTGCGCAGGCTGGCCCTGCAGTCGAGATGGCGCAGGTCGTCGCCGGGCTGGTAGCGGCGCAGCTCGTCGAAGTTCAGGCCGCGCCCGCGCAGGCGCGAGGCGTGGCTGCCGGCCAGCACGCTGGCCCTGGGCTGGCGCGCCAGAAAGCTCAGGCCACGGGCATCGAACGCCAGCGCCATCAGCTGCGCCAGCGATACGTAGACGTGCCCGTCGGGTTGCTGCGCCGGTGCTGGCATATGCGGTCCTCAGGCCGGGATGGCCACCTTGTCGAGCAGGCGGTCGAGTACCTCGCTGCTGGTCACGCCGTCGGCCACCGCGTCGTAGCTCAGTTGCAGGCGATGGCGCAGCACCGGGTGGAGCATGGCGCGCACGTTGTCGGGCGAGACGAAGTCCTGGCCCTGCAACCAGGCATCGGCGCGCGCGCAGCGGTCCAGCCCGATGCCGCCGCGCGGGCTGGCGCCCAGCTGCAGCCAGCGCGCCAGGTCGGCGTCGTAGTCGGCGGGGTGGCGGGTGGCGTTGACCAGTGCGATCAGGTAGCTGTCGATGGCCGGGGCCACGTGAATGGCCGCCACTTCCCGGCGGGCCTGGAAGATCACCTCCTGGCCGAGGCTGAAGCTGTCGCTGGCCGCCTTGGCCGCCGCCCGCTGTTCCTCCTGGCGCAGCAGTTGCAACACCTGGCTTTCATCGGCCGGCGCGGGGTAATCCAGCAGCACCTTCATCAGGAAGCGGTCCATCTGCGCCTCGGGCAGCGGGTAGGTGCCTTCCTGCTCGATGGGGTTCTGGGTGGCGATCACCATGAACAGGTCGGGCAGCCTGTGACTGGTGCCGGCCACGGTGATCTGGCGCTCCTCCATGGCTTCGAGCAGCGCCGCCTGCACCTTGGCCGGGGCGCGGTTGATCTCGTCGGCCAGGATCAGGTTGCCGAACAGCGGGCCGGGCTGGAAGCGCACCTGGTGCTGGCCCTCGACCTGTTGCAGCACCTCGGCGCCGGTGATGTCGGAGGGCAGCAGGTCGGGGGTGAACTGGATGCGGCTCATGCGTGCATCCAGGTGCCGGGCCAGGGCCTTGACCGTGCGGGTCTTGGCCAGGCCCGGCAGGCTCTCGAGCAGCACGTGCCCGTTGGCCAGCAGGCCCACCAGGATCTGGCGGATCACCTGGTCCTGGCCCAGCACCGAGGCGGCGATGGCGGCGTGCAGGGCATTGATGTCGGTGAGGGCGCTCATGGGCATTCCTTTGGGTCGGGTGGTTTCACCATGGCGCAGGCACCACGATGAACTGCACGTTGCTGCCGACGTACTGCGGCTGGTACCAGGTGGCGCCGCAGTGCTGGTAGGCCACACCGTTGGCGACCACCGACACGCAGTCCGGCGGTACCTCGGCCACCTGGGTGCCGATGGCGATGGCCGTGGCAGTGGTGGCACCGACCACGGCAGCGGCGGCCCAGGGGTGATACCAGTCGTCCGGGTGCGGCGGTGGCGGTGGCGG
>NZ_JAFKEC010000098.1 GCF_017848315.1 Pseudomonas palmensis | reverse complement strand
GTAAAAGCCAGGGTGGGCTCTCTCGCTTTCTTGCGGTGTCAATTCGGGCGCTTTCGCCAGCACCGCTGGCTCCTGCTGTGGGGGCGGTATCTGTAGCAGCCGGCCTTGCCGGTGAAGGGCGCGAAACGGTTCCTAAGTAGGCTATCGCAGCCTTGCGTGACTGGCTAAGCTCAGGTCTTTGAAATTCCCGCAGAGGTCTTACCCATGCCCCAACAATGGCCGGCCGCCGCCATCGCCCGGATGATTCTCGATGGCTTCGACAGCTACCGTGAGCACTTTCGCCAGATCACCGACGGGGCACGCCAACGCTTCGAGCTCGCGCAATGGCAGCAGATCCAGACGGCCTCGGCGGCACGTATCAATCTCTACGAGGAAAAGGTCAGCGAGGTCAGCGGCTGGCTGGCCGGCGCTTTCGAGCCCGAGGTTCTGCTGGATGCGACGTTCTGGCCGCTGGTCAAGAGCGCCTACATCAGCCTGATCGACCCGCGCCTGGACGATGAGCTTTCCGAAACCTGGTACAACTCGATCTTCTGCAGCCTGTTCAGCCATGACCTGATCAGCGACGGCTGCATGTTCATCCATACCACGCGCCCGGCACTGCGCGCCCATGAGCGCGCCGCGCAGACCCGCACCTACCGCCCCCAGGGCGGGCTGGGCGAGATGCTCGCGCAGGTCTTCGCCGACTACGCCTTCGCGGTGCCCTTCGCCGACCTGCCTGGCGACCTGGCGCGCCTGGAGGCGCAGTTGCGCGAGAACCTGCCCGATTGGGTGTGCAAGGACCCGCAACTGCAGGTGGAGCTGTTTTCCTCGGTGCTCTATCGCAACAAGGGGGCCTACCTGGTGGGCCGGCTGTTCACCCACGATGAACAGTGGCCGCTGGTGATTCCGCTGCTGCACCACGAAGGCCACGGCATCGAAATCGATGCGCTGATCACCGATGAAGCCGATGTGTCGATCATCTTCTCGTTCACTCGCTCGTACTTCATGGTCGATGTGCCGGTGCCGGCCGAGTTCGTGGGCTTTCTCAAGCGCATCCTGCCGGGCAAGCACATCGCCGAGCTGTACACCTCCATCGGTTTCTACAAGCACGGCAAGTCCGAGTTCTACCGGGCGCTGATCAACCACCTGGCCAGTACCGACGACCGCTTCATCATGGCCCCCGGTGTGCGCGGCATGGTCATGAGCGTGTTCACCCTGCCGGGCTTCAACACCGTGTTCAAGATCATCAAGGACCGCTTCTCGCCGTCCAAGAGTGTCGACCGCGCCACGGTCATCGAGAAGTACCGCCTGGTAAAGAGCGTCGACCGCGTGGGGCGTATGGCCGATACCCAGGAGTTCGCCGACTTTCGTTTCCCGCTGGGCAAGTTCGAGCCTGAGTGCCTGGCCGAGCTGCTGGAAGTGGCGCCGTCGACCGTGGTGGTGGAGGGCGACACGGTGCTTATCCGCCACTGCTGGACCGAGCGGCGCATGACCCCGCTGAACCTGTACCTGGAAAACGCCAACGAGGCCCAGGTGCGCGAGGCGCTGGAGGACTACGGGCTGGCGATCAAGCAACTGGCGGCGGCGAACATCTTCCCCGGCGACATGCTGCTGAAGAACTTTGGCGTTACCCGGCATGGGCGGGTGGTGTTCTATGACTACGACGAGATCTGCTTTCTGACCGAAGCCAACTTCCGCTATATCCCGCCGCCGCGGTTCCCCGAGGACGAGATGGCCAGCGAGCCGTGGTACTCGATCGGGCCGCTGGACGTGTTCCCCGAGGAGTTCCCGCCGTTCCTGTTTGCCGACATCGGTCAGCGGCGGCTGTTCAGCCAGTTGCATGGCGAGTTGTATGACGCCGATTACTGGAAGGGGCTGCAGGCGGCGATACGGGAGGGGAAGGTGATCGATGTGTTCCCGTACCGGCGCAAGTGCCGGGAGAACTGAGCAGCTTCGCCGGCCTTGCCGGCGAATCGGTTCAGGATTGCAGGCACTTGAGCTTGCTGAAGTCCTGCTGCACCTTGGCCAGCCTGCCCTGCAGGTGCTGACGTTGCTGCTCGCTGCTCTGCGCCATCAGGTCCACCAGCAGGCTGCGCGCCTCCTGTTCGGTACGCTGGTAGGCCATGCGGTACTCCGGCGTCCACAGGCTTTCGCGCTGCTTGAGCAGTTGTTCCAGCCTTGGTTCGAATGCCTCGCTGCGCCGTTGCTCCATCGCCGCACTGAACTGCGCCTGCCAGTGTGCGCGGTTGGCGATCCACTGACGGTTCTGTTCGCCCAACGCCTGTGACCACTGCGCCACGCGCAGGCGCTGCTGCGGGTTCAGTTCGCCCAGCCATGGCGTCAGGCGTTTTTCCATGCGCTGCTGGCGCTGCTCGATCTGCCTGGCCAGCGGCGTCTTCACGTACTTGGCCTCGCGCTCGCGAATGTCTTCGGCAAACGCCTCGCGCATGTCGCTGACCTGTTCGTCGTCCATGCCGCGCAGCAGCTGCGTGGCCGACGGCATGATCTGGTCGGCCACCTCGGCGATGGCCTGCTTGGCCTGCTCGGTGCGCAGCCTTAGCTGCGCGTCGGTGACCTCGTTGTGCGCGACCATCTGTCGAATATCGCCCAGCCATGTCAGATAGCCCGGCAGCTGTGTACGACAATGCCATGCCAGGTGCGCCTTGAGTCGTTCGTCCAGCCAGCCTTTCTGCTGGCGATTCATGCTCAGGTAGTCGCTCAGCGACCAGGGCACCAGTACATCGAGGTTGCGGTAGGCGAGGTCCATGCGGTTGCAGCCGACCAGCAGCAGCGTCGACAGCACCAGCAGCGAAAGGCAGCGAAACAACGTGGACAGGCAGGCATCCATGGGTGCATATCCTTGCAGGGGCGTGCTTGTGTTTATAGAACAACGGCGCGCCTGGCGGTTCCCGTAGCGTGTAGAATGCCAGCCTCGCAACGAGGATTTCAGCAAATGGCTTTAGTTGGGCGTTACAACACTTTGCAAGTGGTCAAGCACACGGATTTCGGTCTGTACCTGGACGGCGGGGCGGACGGCGAGATCCTGCTGCCCAACCGTTACATCCCCAAGGACACGCCCACCGAGGTCGAGGACTGGCTCAACGTCTTCGTCTACCTCGACAGCGAAGACAAGCTGATCGCCACCACCGAGAAGACCAAACTGCAGGTGGGCGAGTTCGCCAGCCTCAAGGTGGTGGAAATCAACAGCATCGGCATCTTCCTCGACTGGGGCCTGCCCAAGGACCTGTTGATGCCGTACTCCGAAGAAAAACGCCAGATGAAGGCGGGCGAGTACTGCGTGGTGCATGCCTACCTCGACAAGCGCACCCGGCGCATCACCGCCACCGCGCGCCTGGACCGCTACCTCGACAAGCTGCCGGCCAACTACAGCGTGGGCCAGGAAGTCGACCTGCTGGTGGTCGAGGAAACCCCGATGGGGTTCAAGGCCATCATCAACAACAAGCACTGGGGCCTGATCCACAAGAACGAAGTGTTCAAGTTCTTGCGTTCGGGCAAGCAGGAGAAGGGCTACATCAAGGAGCTGCGCAGCGACGGCAAGATCGCCCTGAGCCTGCAGCCGGTCGGCCAGGCCCTGGCCAGCACGCTGAACGACAAGATCCTCGACAAGCTCAAGGCCGCCAACGGCGTGCTGCCGGTCAGCGACAAGAGCGACCCGCAGGTGATCAGCGACCTGTTCGGGGTGAGCAAGGGCAACTTCAAGAAAGCGATCGGCGCCCTGTACAAGGACGGGCGCATCGTGATTCACGCCGACCGCATCGAACTGGTCTGATCAGGCCTGCACGAAGGCGGCAAAACTCAGGTTTTCGCCGCCCGGACGCAAGTCCTGCAGCAGCGAGTCGCGGTCGGCGCTCAGCGCCAGGCTGATGGTCGAGCGACGCTTGCCCGGCTTGCGTACTTCCATCTTCTCCAGGTGCGCACGCAGGAAGTTGACCGGCACCTTGAGGTGCTGCAACTGGTCGGTCTCCGGGGTGTAGAGCAGCAGGTTGACCCAGTCGGCCACGCTCTTGGGCAGCACCAGCTTCACCGGCACATCGAACCACCACAGGCTGCGCTTGGTATCGAGCACGGCAAACAGGGTGTTGTCGCTGTTGAGCACAGGGCGTTCCAGCGCCTGGTTGCGACGGGCGATGGCGGTGGGTTTGTCGAGTTTCATGCAGGTTCCTACGGGTGACGCTTGAAAGGTCGGCCATTGTGCTGGGATTGCGCTGAAAACTAAAGCGGGGCCTGCTGACAGGGCCGACCATTCGCAGACAATCCCTGCCGACGAATGGCCACCCCGCGCTCCTCAGCGCGCCAGCGCCTTGCTCAACTCCGAGGTGGCCCCGTCGGTCCGGGTGACCGTCGCGGTGAACGCCTGCAGCCCATCTGCTTGCGGCAATACATACTCGAACTGCGCCTGACCCTTGGCATCCGTCGCCACCATCACTTCGCCCAGATACTGCTCCGCTTCACTGGCCTTTGAGTCAGCATTGCCGAACACCTCCACCCGCAACAGGCTGTCGGGCTCGCCACTCACCTGGCCCAGCAAGCGGTCACCTTTGACTGCCATGAGCAACGGGGCCGCCTGATCGTGATTGGGTACCGGCTGGCAACCCTGCGGTGCGGCCTTGTCGGTACAGATGATCGCCCGGTTGGTGCCCGACGGGTCGACACCGATGCCACGCGAGCCCACATAGATCGCATGCTCCAGCGCCGGCACCGAAAACACGATGGCACCGGTGCGCTGATCGGGCACGCACGAACCACCCGCTTCGCAGCGCCGGATATCCTGGCTGTTGTTCCAGATGCGGTTGGCGGTCAGGCGGTTGCTGGTGGAGGTCGGCTCCGGGCGCAGCGCCACGCCGATGCGGTTGCCGTGGATCAGGTTGCCATCGAGGATGTTGCCCGCACCGCTGACGCTCACGCCAATGGAGTTGCCGGTAAAGGTGTTGGCCCCCAGGTAATTGCGCTGGCCCCAGTTGATCTGCAGACCGTCGGAATAGTCCTCGAAGCGGTTGCGCACCACCGTGTTGTCATTGCCCCACAGGATCTCGATGCCCTGGGAGGGCTCCGCGTTGGCCGGGGTGGAGCGAAACAGGTTGTCGGCCACCAGGTTGAACGCCGCGCCGCGGGTCAGCTCCAGGCCGTCGCCGTTGTCCACCAGCTGGTTGCGCAGCACCTTGTTGTTCACCGTGGTGGTGGCGGTCGAATTGCCCTGGCCGTCGTCGCCGGTCAGCATGATGCCGGCGCCACCTTTGTTGGCGGTGATACGGTTGTCCTGGATGACGTTGTGGCTGGCGCGGTTGACCAGGATGCCGATGCAGAAATTACGCACATCCAGGCCGGAAATCTCCACGCCCTGGGTATCGCGTATCACCAGCCCCGGGCCGGTGGTGGTGCGCACATTGGTGCCGAACTGTCCGGGCACGGCGCCAGGGCATGCGCGCGTGCCGTTGCCGACGATATAGGCCGAACCGTCGATGGCGATGTACTCGCCGCTGCGCTTCCAGGCCGCACCTTCGAGGCTTACCGGGCCGAGAATCGGCGGCAGGGCCGAAGCGGGCTTGATCACGTAGGGCGGCTGGCCGACCGGGCGGATCTCGATCCGGTAGGTGCCGGGCGCCTGGTTGTTGCGCTCGATGGCCCAGCGCAGGCTGCCGGGCTGCTCGTCGTCGGCATAGCGATCGACCACCAGGGTGGTCAGGGCGGCGGGCTGTACGGCAGGTGCTGCGTGCACGGCATGGGCAGGTACGGCCAGCAGCAGGGCTGCCAGCAAGGGGGAGATACGCATGGGTAGTGATCGCTGTGTCTGTTGTTTTTATCGCGCCCGGGCTGCAGGGCGCTGGTGCCCGATTCTAGGCAAAGCCGACAGCCCCTGGCGCAGGCCAGGCACGATTGGGTGCGATATTCGCCCGCTGTTTATCCATTGTGGGAATACACACCGCCCAAAAATATTTGAAACTCTCGCAGAAGCGGGCGGGTCCACTGACTGTCGACACTGACAGCTATCTGTTCCCCTTCAGGAGAAATGCCATGAGCAGCACTTCGGACAAAGCAAAAGGCTTGGCCAACGAAGCGGTAGGCAACATCAAGCAAGGCGTGGGCAAGGTGACCGATAACGATAAACTGCGCGCCGAGGGCAAGGCCCAGGAAGTCAAGGGCGAAACCCAGCAGGCAGTGGGCAAGGCCAAGGATGCGGTCAAGGATGCTGTGAAAAAGCCCTGACCGGCTGCGCGTGTAGCCGATAACGGCCATCTTCGGGTGGCCGTTCTGCTGTCTGTGGCAATCAATCGTAACCTCACAGACGTGGTCTACTAGACTACCGTCAGGTAAAACACCCCCCAACGCTTGGATTACTGCCTATGACAGTGGAGCGGCGAAAGGAGACGCTATGATTTTCCCCAACTTGCACGGCCTGCCGTTGCATCGTGTTCTGGTGCGCACGGTAAGCGAGTTTCTCGATGACGAGATGTCCACCTATGCGTCGGCCCTGGCCTACCAGATGCTGTTTTCGCTGTTCCCCTTCCTGCTGTTCCTGATCGCCCTGATCGGGTTTCTGCATTTGCCCGACTTCTTCACCTGGCTGCGCCTGCAGTCGGAACTGGTGTTGCCGCCCCAGGCGCTGGAGCAGGTCAACCCGGTGATCGACCAGTTGCAGCAATCCAAGGGCGGGCTGCTCTCGGTAGGTATCGTGATCGCCCTGTGGACCGCGTCGGCGGGCGTGCGCCTGATGATGAGCGCGATGAACGCCGCCTATGACGTGGTGGAAGGGCGCCCGGTGTGGAAGCGCATCCCGCTGTCGGTGCTGTATACCGTCGGAATCGCCGGCATGCTGCTGGCCGCCGCCGCCTTGATGGTGCTGGGCCCGCAGGTGATGGAATGGATCGCCTCGCAGGTAGGCATGCAGGAGTTCATCGTCACGCTGTGGACCATCCTGCGCTGGCCGGCCATCATCATCCTGATGATGGTGGCGGTGGCATTGATCTATTATGTGATGCCCGATGTGGAGCAGGAATTTCGCTTCATCACCCCCGGCTCGGTACTGGCGGTGGTGGTGTGGATCATCGCGTCGCTGGGGTTTGGCTACTACGTCAAGACGTTTGCCGACTACAACGCGATGTACGGCAGCATCGGTGCGATCATCGTGCTGTTGCTGTACTTCTATATTTCTGCCGCAGTATTGCTGCTGGGGGCGGAGATGAATGCGGTGATCGAGCACATGTCGGCCGAAGGCAAGGACCCTGGCGAGAAGGAAATGCCCGACGACGATGCGCCGGAACATGATAAAAAGCATGTTTCCGGGCTGGGGCGCGATCACTCCATCCCGTCCGATTCCGCGCCTGAACCCGTGAGCCGAGCCCCGCATGATTCGTGACATCCTGAAGATGGGCGACGAGCGCCTGTTGCGCGTTGCACCGCCCGTACCGGCCCGCCTGTTCGGCACTGCCGAGCTGGAGCAGCTGATTGCCGACATGTTCGACACCATGCAGCACGTGGGCGGCGTGGGGCTGGCGGCGCCGCAGATCGGGGTCGACCTGCAACTGGTGATCTTCGGCTTCGAGCGTAGCGAGCGCTACCCGGATGCCGAGCCCGTGCCGCAGACCATTCTGCTCAACCCGGTGATCACCCCGGTGGGCACCGAGGTCGAGGATGGCTGGGAGGGCTGCCTGTCGGTGCCCGGCCTGCGCGGCGTGGTCAGCCGCTACCGGCACATTCGCTACTGCGGGGTCGACCCGCAGGGCCAGCCCATCGAGCGCTCGGCAGAGGGTTTTCATGCGCGGGTGGTGCAGCACGAATGCGATCACCTGATCGGTCGCCTGTACCCCTCGCGCATTCATGACTTCAGCAAGTTCGGTTATACCGAGGTGCTGTTCCCGGGGCTGGACCCGGCCAGCGACGACTGATCCCGCGCCAACGCGATCAACGATTTGCTGCGCTGATAGCGCGCCAGACGCTCATTGAGCTGCAGCGGCAGTGCGCCGGCAGGGCTGAACCCCAGTGGCTGGTAGAAGGCCAGCAGGTCCGGGTGGCAGAACAGCCACACCGTGCCCGGCTTGCCGGCGCAGGCATGCTCGATCAGTTGTCGTGCAATGCGCCGGCCGCGCCAGGCGGGTGCCACCAGCAAGCCGGTCAGCCAGAACCCCTCGGGTACCGCGCTCATGTTCACTGCGGCGACAAGCTCACCCGCACGCGCCACCCAGGCCTCGCCCTTGGCACTGGCACGCATGGCCGTACCTTCGGCGCGATAGAATTTGTTCAGCAAAGGGCGCTCGGCAGCGCTTAGCAGGCTGTAGCGTATTTCACTCACGGCGGTTTCCAGCAAGGGCTCTGGCACGGGCTTTTACACGGGCTTGGGTAGGCTGTCGAGGGCTTGCCGTGCGGTTATTGTTACCGAGGCGGTAACAGTGAATGTCCGGCTTCGGGCTTCAACCACCTTCGCAACCTTATAAACTTGACCCATCCCAGCAACTAGAAGCGTAACGGGATCGGTACTTCGTGTTATGTCCATTCGTTGATATGACAACTTCTCCGCGCCAACTCGGCTGATGAAGTCAAACACTTCGTTTGATTGCTTTGCAGGCCTAATACCATGAAAACCTTACTTGCACTTGTATTGGTGGGTGTCTCTTCGTTCGCCCTGGCGGACGAGGTCAAGACCGCTGCTGCGCAGCCGGTGGTCGAGCAATATGACTATTCGACCAACCTGGACATCGCCCGGGTGATCAGCCTCTCGACCCTGCCCAATGTCTGCGAAGTGGTGCCGGCCACCATGACCTATGAAGACCATCAGGGCCAGCGCCACACCATCGAATACCGCGCCATGGGCGATGGCTGCAGCCAGGGCTGATCATTACAGGTCACTGGGCTGTTGTTCCCGGGCCAGGAGCGCCTGCTTGCGCTCCACGCCCCAGCGGTAGCCGGACAGGTTGCCATCACTGCGTACGACCCGATGACAGGGCACTGCCACCGCCAGGCTGTTGGCGGCGCACGCCTGGGCCACCGCCCTGACTGCCCTGGGCGCGCCAATGCGCTGGGCGATCTCGGCGTAGCTGGCGGTGCTGCCTGCCGGGATGCTGCGCAACGCCTGCCACACCCGCTCCTGGAAGGCCGTGCCGCGCAGGTCCAGCGGCAGGTCCAGGCCCAGGGCGGGCGCTTCTATGAACCCCACCACCTTGGCCACCCACTGCTCGAATTCGGCGTCGGCGCCAATCAGTTCGGCCTTGGGAAACTTGTCCTGCAGGTCGTGCAGCAACGCCTCGGGGTCGTCGCCCAGCAGGATGGCGCACACCCCGCGCTCGCTTTGGGCCACCAACAGCGCGCCGAGTGAGCACTGGGCAATGGCAAAGCGGATCGAGGCATTGGCGCCGCCCGCGCGATAGGCGGCCGGGGTCATGCCCAACCGGGCGTTGCTGTCTTCGTAGAAACGGCTGTTGGAGTTGTAGCCAGCCTTGTACAGGGCGTCGGTGATCGAGCCCGGCTGCTCAAGCTGCCGGCGTACCTTGTGCGCGCGTCTGGCATTGGCGTAGGCCTTGGGGGTGAGGCCGGTCGCGGCCTTGAACACCCGGTGGAAGTGATACGGGCTCATGCCGACATGGGCGGCCACTTGCTTGAGGCTGGGCTCGACCTCGGCCGTTTCGATCAGCTGGCAGGCCCGGGTGACCTGGGTGGCATGCTGCTCGGCCAGTTGGCGCGGGTCGGCGGCGTAGTGCCGGCTGGGGCGATAGCCGGCGGCCTCGGCCTGGGCGGCAGTGTCGAAGAACTCGACGTTCTCCGGGCGCGGCAACCGTGACGGGCTGGAGGCGCGGCAGTAGACCCCGGTGGTGCGAACCCCATAGACGAAATCATCATCCGCCGCGGCGTCGCGGGCCAGCACGGCTTGCCAGCGTGGGTCGTTGACATCGATCGAAGGTGTGCGGGGCATGGCGAGTGGCTCTTGGCTGAGGGCGATTTGGTGAGGGTAGGTGGTGCCGTGTGGGGCGGCACTCCGGGTCTTGCGGTGGAATTCGCCCGGATTTCAGCCGGTGGCGGGTACGCGCCACAGGTACCAGGC
>NZ_JAFKEC010000097.1 GCF_017848315.1 Pseudomonas palmensis | reverse complement strand
CGGTGGTCGCCTCTTCGCGCTGCCAGTAGCCCTTCATCACCTGCGGGCCCTTGATGCACAGCTCGCCGATCTCGCCCAGCGCCAGCTCCTTGCCATTGTCGTCGATCACCTTGCACAGGGTCGACGGCAGCGGAATGCCGATGGTACCGATCTGGTTGTGCTCGGCCGGGTTGACCGCCGCCACCGGGCTGGTCTCGGTCATGCCGTAGCCTTCGCAGATGGAGCAACCGGTGACGCTCTTCCAGCGCTCGGCCACCGCCACCTGCAGGGCCATGCCGCCCGACAGGGTGAGCTTGAGCCCCGAGAAGTCCATCTTGCGGAAGGTCTCGTTGTTGCACAGGGCCACGAACAGGGTATTCAGGCCGACGAAGCCGGTGAACTTCCACTTGGACAGTTCCTTGACCATCGCCGGCAGGTCGCGCGGGTTGCTGATCAGGATGTTGTGGCTGCCGATCAGCATCATCGCCATGCAATGGAAGGTGAAGGCATAGATGTGGTACAGCGGCAGCGGCGTGATCAGGACCTCGCAGCCCTCGCCCAGGTTCGAGCCCATCAGCGCACGGCATTGCAGCATGTTGGCCACCAGGTTGCGGTGGGTCAGCATCGCACCCTTGGCCACACCCGTGGTGCCACCGGTGTACTGCAGCACGGCGACATCGCCGCTGTCGGGGCTGACTTCGTTGACCGCCTTGCCCTGCCCCTTGGCCAGCGCATCGTTGAACTTGACGGCCTTGGGCAGGTGGTAGGCCGGCACCATCTTTTTCACGTACTTGATCACACTATTGATCAGCAGACGCTTGAGCGGTGGCAGCAGGTCGGCCACTTCGGTGACAATGATGTGCTTGACCTGGGTCTTGGGAACGACCTTTTCGGCCAGGTGGGCCATGTTGGCCAGGCACACCAGCGCCTTGGCACCGGAATCGTTGAACTGGTGTTCCAGCTCCCGCGCGGTGTACAGCGGGTTGGTGTTGACCACGATGAGCCCGGCGCGCATCGCACCGAAGACGGCCACGGGGTATTGCAATACGTTTGGCAGTTGTACCGCGATGCGGTCACCGGGCTGCAGGTCGGTATGCTGCTGCAGGTAGGCGGCAAACGCCCCCGACAGCTCATACAGCTCGCCATAAGTGAGGGTCTTGCCCAGGTTGCTGAACGCCGGCTTGTCGGCGAAACGCTGGCAGGACTGCTTCAATACCGCTTGAATGTTCGGATACTCATCAGGATTGATTTGCGAGGCAACCCCGGCTGGGTACTTATCCTTCCAAAAGTGTTCGATCATGGAAGCCCACTCCTCCAGCAACAGCGAAATCTTCTCCGCAGTCGACGCGATTATTATTGATATGTGATGACGGATTGCTACAAACCGAAGCATCAGAAGCGCGCCGAGAGTAGCAGCTTTGCCAGAGGGCGCCTAGAGCCAAAGTGGGCCGCAAAGTCACATAAATGACTAACGAATACCCAGTAGTCATTTTTAGAGTAAAGGGTCTATTCAGCAAAAGCTTCGCCGGCAAGGCCGGCTCCTACACGGCAAAGTAGGAGCCGGCCTTGCCAGCGAATGGCTTTCAGGCGATATCGCGCAATTCCCGGCGCAGGATCTTGCCCACCGGGGTCATCGGCAGCGAATCACGCAGCACGATCTGCTTGGGCACCTTGTAGCCGGTGAAGTTGGCCTTGCAGTAGGCCTTGAGCTCCTCGACGCTCACGCCGCCATCGCGTGGCACCACGAACAGTTTCACCGCCTCGCCGGAACGCTCGTCCGGCACTCCGATGGCCGCGCAGTTGGCCACCTTGGGGTGCGCCATCACCACGTCCTCGATCTCGTTGGGGTACACGTTGAAGCCCGACACGATGATCATGTCCTTCTTGCGGTCGACGATGCGCGTGAAGCCGTCCGGGTCGATCACTGCAATATCGCCGGTCTTGAGCCAGCCCTGCGCATCGAGCACCTCGGCGGTGGCGTCCGGACGCTGCCAGTAGCCCTTCATCACCTGCGGCCCCTTGATGCACAGCTCGCCGCGCTCGCCCAGGGCCAGCTCGTTGCCGTCATCATCGATCACCTTGTACGCGGTATCGGGCAGCGGTATGCCGACCGTACCCAGGCGCGCCTGCTGGCCGTAGGGGTTGGTGCTGGCCACCGGCGAGGTTTCGGTCAGGCCATAGCCTTCGACGATGCGACACCCCGTGATGCTTTCCCAGCGCTCGGCAGTGGCCTTGACCAGCGCCGTGCCGCCGGAGTTGGTGACCTTCAGCGAGGAGAAGTCCAGGTGCTTGAAATCCGGATTTTCCATCAGTGCCACGAACAGCGTGTTCAGGCCCAGCAATGCCGAGAAGCGCCACTTTTTCAGCTCTTTGACAAAGCCCGGTATGTCGCGCGGGTTGGTGATCAGCACGTTGTGATTGCCGGTGACCATCATGCACATGCAGTTCGCGGTGAAAGCATAGATGTGATACAGCGGCAGCGGCGCGATCATCACCTCCTGGCCTTCCTTGATCATCCTCTGCCCGTCCGGCCCCAACTGCGAAAAGCACGCCAGCACCTGCAGCATGTTGGCCACCAGGTTGCCGTGGGTGAGCATCGCGCCCTTGGGCAGGCCGGTGGTGCCGCCGGTGTACTGCAGCACCGCCACGTCATCGAGCGTCACCTGCACCGGCTTGAGCGCATGGCCACGGCCCTGGCGCATCACCTGCCGGAACGGCACCGCCTGGGGCAGGTGATACGCCGGCACCATCTTCTTGACCCGCGCCACAACGGTGTTCACCAGCCAGCCCTTGGCCAGCGGCAGCAGGTCGCCCATCTTCGCCTCGATCAGCACCTCGATGCCGGTATCGGGCAGCACCTCCTGCACCAGCTTGCCGAACATGTTCAGGTACACCAGGGCACGGGCGCCGGAGTCCTTGAACTGGTGGCGCATCTCGCGCGCGGTGTACAGCGGGTTGGTGTTGACCACGATCAGCCCGGCGCGCATCGCGCCGAACACCGCAATCGGGTACTGCAGCACGTTGGGCATCTGCACCGCGATGCGATCACCCGGGACCAGGTCGGTGTGCTGTTGCAGGTAGCCGGCAAAGGCCGCGGACTGGCGATCCAGATCGGCGTAGGTCAGGGTGACGCCCAGGTTGGTGAACGCCGGGCGGTCGGCGAAGCGCTTGCAGGAGCGCTCGAACACCTCCAGCACCGACTTGTAGACAGTCAGGTCGATATGTGAGGGCACGCCCGCGGGGCGCTTGTCATTCCAGAAGTCAGCTTGCATTTATTCTTGTCCTCATTCCTGAGCCTGTGGGCTGCCTGCATGCAGAAAATCGCATCGTGTGCCGACGTTAGCAGTTAAGCCGCAGGGGGCAAACATGCCAAGACCTGTCATTAACATTCTGAATCTTGTTGCCATCATCCGTTCAATTACACAAATGGGCTATACACTTGCAGGATCAGCCACTTGCGCAAGGGAACCGCCATGAACCACGACGTGTTCTGGCTGCCGGCCAGCAACCATTGCAGCCTGCATGTGTATCAATGGCTGCCCGCCGCGCCGATCCGGGCCGTGGTGCTGCTGGCCCATGGCATGGCCGAGCATGCCGGGCGCTACCAGCGCCTCGGGCAGGCCCTGAGCGCTGCCGGCTTCGCGCTGTATGCCCACGACCAGCGCGGCCACGGGCGCACCGCCGAACACGGCACCCTGGGGCTGTTCGCAAGCCACCAGGGCTGGGACAGCGTGGTCAACGACCTGGCCAGCCTGGCCCAGCACATCGGCCAGCAGCACCCGGGCGCCCCGCTGTTCCTGTTCGGCCACAGCATGGGCAGCTACATCGTCCAGGCCTACCTGCTGCACCACAGCGCCAGCCTGCAGGGGGCGGTGCTCAGCGGCTCCAACTTCCAGCCACCGGCGCTGTACCGCGCGGCCTGCGTGATCGCCCGCCTCGAGGCCTGGCGCCAGGGCCCGCTGGGACGCAGCGCCCTGATCGACTGGCTGTCGTTCGGTTCGTTCAACAAGGCGTTCAAGCCCAACCGCACAGCCTTCGACTGGCTCAGCCGCGACAGCGCCGAGGTCGACGCCTACGTGGCCGACCCGCTGTGCGGGTTTCGCTGCACCAACCGCCTGTGGGTCGACCTGCTGATGGGCCTGGAACACATCAGCCAGCCGCGGCACCTGGCACAGATCGATCCCAACCTGCCGATCCTGGTGATGGGCGGCGAATGTGATCCGGTGAGCGCCGGCAAGCGTCTGAAGGATCTGGTCGGCGCCCTGCGCCTTGCCGGCAATCAGCGCGTGCAATTGCAGCTCTACCCGCAGGCACGCCATGAACTGCTCAACGAAACCAACCGTGACGAGGTGACGGCGGCGCTCATCGCCTGGCTCGAGCAGGCGCTGACCCAGGGCCGCCCTGCCCGCAGCGAGTGATACAGTACGCACCTTGTCCGAACCTTGAAGGAAACAGCCTGCATGACCCAGGTCACCAACACGCCTTACGAAGCCCTCGAAGTGGGCCAGACCGCCAGCTTCAGCAAGACGGTCGAAGAACGCGACATCCAGCTGTTCGCCGCGATGTCCGGTGACCACAACCCGGTGCACCTGGATGCCGAATTCGCGGCCAGGAGCATGTTCAAGGAACGCATTGCCCACGGCATGTTCAGCGGCGCGCTGATCAGTGCCGCAGTGGCCTGCGAACTGCCCGGCCCCGGCACCATCTACCTGGGCCAGCAGATGAGCTTCCAGAAGCCGGTGAAGATCGGCGACACCCTGACCGTGCGCCTGGAAATCCTCGAGAAGCTGCCCAAGTTCCGCGTGCGCATTGCCACCCGCGTGTTCAACCAGCACGACGAACTGGTGGTGGACGGCGAAGCCGAGATCCTCGCCCCGCGCAAGCAGCAGAGCGTCGACCTGGTGAGCCCGCCGCCGATCACCATCGGCTGATAGCGGCCCATGGCGCTGGTTACCGAGCACCTGCAGGCGGGCGGCCTGGTCGAGGCCTACTGGGTCAGGGCCAGCGCCGCCAGCTTTCCGCGTCATGCCCATGACGAGTATGTGCTGG
Source organism: Pseudomonas palmensis (assembly GCF_017848315.1). Classification (GTDB taxonomy): domain Bacteria; phylum Pseudomonadota; class Gammaproteobacteria; order Pseudomonadales; family Pseudomonadaceae; genus Aquipseudomonas; species Aquipseudomonas palmensis. The sequence continues at coordinate 5,274 of NZ_JAFKEC010000097.1, read as the reverse complement.
GCGTTAACCTGAGCGGTTGCGAGCAGATCTGGCTGGACGGACGTGAGCTGCAGGCGGCGCCGGGTCAGGTGACCCTGTACAACCCGCTGGCGGTGCAGGCCTCCACCTTCGACCCGGCAGGCGTGGAGTACATCAGCCTGCACATGGCGCCCGAGGCGATAGCCCGGTTGGTCAGCCAGAACAACCTGAACAGCCCGCTGTTCGAGCAAGGCGTGTTCGACCAGCCTGCGCTGTGCCAGGCGATCGTGGCCTTCGCCCGTGCGCCGGCACACTCCGGCCATCAGGAGGAAGCCTTGTTGGCCCTGCTGGCGCAATGGCTGGAGCAGTCGCCCGGCAGGCCCGGCGAATACAGCCACGCATTGGCCCAGGCGCTGCAGTTCATGCGCCAGCACCTGGGGCACAAGCTTGAGCTGGACGAGCTTGCGCAGGTGGCCGGGTTGAGCAAGTACCACTTCGTGCGCAGCTTCAAGAAGGCCACAGGGCTGGCACCCCTGCAGTACCACATGCAACTGCGCCTGATCGAGGCACGCCGTTGCCTGCGCGCCGGCCTGCACCCGCTGGACGTGGCCCAGCTTCTGGGCTTCTACGACCAGAGCCATTTCATCAACAGTTTTCGCCGGGTAATGGGCGCCACGCCCCATCATTACTGGCAGGCGTTCAAGCCTTCATAAGCAAAAGAGCTGCTGGCGCAGCCCTGACCGGTCAATGCGGCAAAAAGCCTGCCGTCCCGTCCTTGGAACGTTTTGCCGTGCGCTTTTCCTTGGCGGTTTTGGCGGGTTTCTTCTTGACCGATTTTTTCGCATCCAGACCTTTCATGACAGGCCCTCCGCTGAGCGCGACACCTGCTTGCCGGTGACCGACTGATTATAGACCCGCCCCGGCGACCGGCGCGGCGAGGATGAATTCGCGGTAGCCCGATACGATCACGTACACCGCGAAATAGCAGAAGATGCCCGCCGAGGCCAGGTACGACCAGGTCAGCAGACGGTCGCCCAGCAGGCGCCCGCCGTGGCTGGCCAAGGTGCACAGCGACGCGCACCACAGCAGCCCGGCAATGAAGAACCCGCTGAGAAACAACCCGGCCTCGAGCATGCCGCCTGCGCCGGAGCGCGAGATCAGCACCCCGCCGACCGCGGCAAACCACAGGATCGCGCTGGGCGAAGACATGGCCAGAAAGATGCCGCGCAGAAACTCGCGCCAGGGCGATTCGCGCACCACCTGCTGGCTGGTGTCCATATGCGCATTGCCGCGCCAGGCGGCCAGCAGCATCTTCAGTGCAAACCACACCAGCAAAAGCGAACCGCCCACCCACAACACCCAGCGCACGCTGGTGAACTGCAGCAGCACGGTCATGCCGAGCAATGCCGCCACGGCATAGATCAGATCCCCCACACAGGTGCCCAGCCCCAGCCAGAAGCCCTGCAGAAAGCCGCGCTGCATGGCCAGGGTGATCATGGCGATATTGGCCACGCCGATATCCAGGCACAACGACAGGCTGAGAAGAAATCCGTTGGAAAATGGCATGAACGCTCGACTACCGACGATGAAGGGCAGGCGCCATTAGACTCAGTGATGGAGGGTGTTGTATTGGAAGAAATTGCCGTGCTCAGGCCCGCGCGGCCCGCTCGAAGACCTCATCGGCCCATTGATTGAGACTCTTGCCTGCAGCCTGCGCCGCGATGCTGGCAGCGGCGTGCACCTCTGGCCGGATACGCAGCATCACCTTGCCAGAAGCCGGTTTCTCGGGAGCGATGCCCTGTTCAGCACAATCGGCCAGGTAGTCTTCAAGCGCCAGGCTAAACGCTTCATGCAGCGCACTCACGGAGCTTGCGTGAAAACTGATGATGTCTCGAACCCCGAGTACCCGCCCGACGAAGATATCGTCGCGTGCGTCGTATTCGACACGGGCCGAATAGCCCTTGTAAGTCATGCTGCTCATACTTGAACTCCTGCCCGCGAGAGAAATTCACGGGCTTCTTCAACCTGATATCGCTTGGCCTCTTTGCCTGGGTGCGGGCGGTGGCAGCGCCACTGCTGATCGCCCAGCACCAGCTTGAGCCTTGAGCCCTCACGCTCGATGACCCGCCCCCCAAGATGGAGAACCAGCGCTTCAATATCGGAGAAGACCACAGAAGAAAGAGTCGGTATCCGAAAAATGGCATCGAGGGTCTTTCGATATCGATTGTTCATCGGAAAATGCTATCAAAATAAGATAGCATTTTTTCCAAAGGAGTCATTCAGGATCTTTCAGTGACCCGCCAGCACCTGCGCATACCGCTCCCGGTCGATATTGGCGCCACTGAGCACCACTGCCACCTTGCGCCCCTGCTGATGCTCGCGCTCCTGCAACAACGCCGCCAGCCCCGCCGCACCGGCACCTTCGGCGGTGTTGTGCGTGTCTTCGTGGAAGATGCGCATGGCGTTGGCGATTTCAGGGTCGCTGACGCGCACCACCCGCGCCGCGCCCTGGCGGATGATCTCGAACGCCTCGGGCAAGGGCATGCGGCATGCCATGCCGTCGGCGAAGGTGTTGGCGGTTTCGGTGGTGACGATGCGGTTCTGCTCGAAACTCGAGGCAAAGGCATCGGCCTCGGTGGACACCACCCCGACGATCTCGGTGTGCAGCCCCAGCAGGTCACGGGTACGAATCAGCCCGCAGATGCCCGAGCCCATGCCGATCGGCACGTACACGCAGTCCAGCGCCGGTACGGCCTCGAACAGCTCCAGCGCGTAGGTGGCCACGCCGCGAATCAGGTCCGGGTGGAACGGCGGCACGCTTTCATAGCCGTGCACCTGCGCCAGTCGCGCCGCCTCGGCCCGCGCCAGGTCGAAATCGGCGCCATGCTCCACCAGTTGCGCACCCAGCGCGCGCATGGCGGCATTCTTTTCCCGCGAGTTGCCCTCGGGCACCACGATGATGATCGGCAACCCGGCACTGCGCGCCGCCAGCGCCAGGCTCTGCCCGTGGTTGCCACGGGTGGCGGTGACCAGCCCGCGCACCGTGGGTGAGCGCGCCAGCAGCGCCTGCACGTACAGCAGCCCGCCGCGAACCTTGAAGGCACCGGTGGGCGCGTGGTTCTCGTGCTTGACCCACACCTGGCAGCCCACGCGTTCGGCCAGGCGCGGCCAGGCGTACTGGGGCGTGGCAGGAACGCGGGTGTGTACCAGGCGGGCAGCGTCGCGCAGGGCGGACAGGTCGAACATGAGGCACCTCGATGGCCAGGGGAATTGACCTGATCCTAGTCGCGCCGCATTGTATGGGTGAACCCTTATATTGCATGGCCAACAATAAATGTGGACCCCCACCCTAGGCGACACCTCCCTGCCCCGCTACCTCGAACTGGTCGAGGCGATTGCGCGGGCGATCGAAAGCGGCGAGCTGAAAGTGGGCGAGCGCCTGCCGCCGCAGCGGCGCCTGGCCTGGAACCTGGGCCTGAACCCCAGCACCACCCAGCAGGCGTACCGCGAGGCAGCGGCCCGGCACCTGGTGTCCGGTGAGGTAGGGCGCGGCACCTACGTGCTGGCGGGCAGCAAGGAAGCAACGCTGTTCCGCCTCAAGCAACCCGGCCAGCAAGCGACGCAGATCGACCTGTCGACCAATGTGCCGGTGGCCGACGACAGCAGCCCCGACCTGGCGCATGCCTTGCGCCATCTGCTGGAACAAGGCCCTGCCGGCCAGCTCGAGCATTACCTGGGTGCCGAACAGTTGCTGCGCGGGCGCCTTCAGGGCGCCGCCTGGCTGCGCCGGCGCGGCCTGCAACTGGACGAGCGCCAGGTGCTGCTGTGCGGCGGTGCCCAGCTGGGGTTGTTCAACGTGCTGCTTTCGCTGTGCCAGCCAGGAGACGCCGTGATGGTCGAGGCCTTGACCGCACCCGGCATCAAGGCGGCCTGTCGACAATTGCGCCTGCCGTTGCACGAGGTTGCGCTGGACGGCCAGGGCATCCTGCCCGACGACCTGGACCGTGTCGCACGGGCCACCGGCGCGCGGGTCGTGGTGCTGACGCCGACCCTGCAGAACCCCACCGGCGCCTGCATGGGCGCTGCGCGCCAGGCCGCCATTGCCGCAGTGATCGAGCGCCATGCCCTGACCCTGATCGAAGATGATGTCTACGGTGCCCTGGCCGATACCCCGGCGCTGCTGGCACAGGTGGGCGGGCGCGGCGTGCTGGTCACCAGCCTGTCGAAGAGCGTCGCGGCCGGTTTGCGCCTGGGCTGGATCGTCGGCAGCGCCGAGTTGCTGGCGCGCATCGACCCGCATGCCCAGGCAACACACTGGCCGGTGTCGCCGCTGGACCTGGAGATCGCCTGCCGCTGGATCGATGACGGCACCGCGGCGCGACGCGTGGCCTGGCAGCGTGAAGAAGTGGGTCAGCGCTGGCGGATGGCCAGGCGGATACTGGGCAAGGCATTGGTGGGGGATGTGCCTTCGCCGCATGTCTGGGTCAACGGTGTGCGCGCCACAGCGTGCCGTGATGCCGGCGTGGCAGTGGTGCCAGCCGAGGTGTTCGCGGTGCGCCAGGGCGACCGGGCAGCGGTGCGCATCAGCCTGTCGGCGGCGCAGAGCCGGGTGCAGTTGAAGCAGGCGCTGGAAAGGGTGGCGGAAGTGGTTTCAGGGTGAGCGGGCCGCCCCTTCGCCGGCAAGGCCGGCTCCTGCAGAGAACGCGGTACCGGTGCCGGCGAAGAGGCCCTCCAATTCAATCGCAACATCCGGAGTGAAACCCCAGTCACCTTTTCTACACTGAACCTGCTCCCTTACCCACGGAAACCGGCATGAACCCGCTGTTCTACACCCAGGCCTGCGCCCACCTGGCCAGCCTCGACCCGATCTGGGCCGCGCATATCGAGCGCATCGGCCCATGCCTGCACCAAACGCTGCCCACCCGCGACCCGTATCAGGCGCTGGTCAGGTCGATTGCCTACCAGCAATTGCACGCCAGGGCCGCCGAAGCGATCCTGCGGCGGTTCCTGGCGCTGTACCCCGGGCAGGCCTTCCCCAGCCCCGAGCAACTGCTGGCCACCGCGCCCGAGCAACTGCGTGCCTGCGGGTTTTCCGCGAGCAAGCTGGCCACTATCCAGGGCATCGCCCAGGCTCGCCTCGACGGCCTGGTACCCGACCATGAGCTGGCCCGCCGTCTCGACGAAACCAGCCTGATCGAGCGCCTGACGCAACTGCGCGGGGTTGGACGCTGGACCGTGGAGATGCTGCTGATCTACACCCTTGAACACATGGACACCCTGCCCGCCGATGACTTCGGCGTGCGCGAAGGCTACCGT
>NZ_JAFKEC010000096.1 GCF_017848315.1 Pseudomonas palmensis | reverse complement strand
TTGTATGCGGGGTGGTTGACGCTTTAGAGCGGTGTCGAGGTGTTCGCCGGCAAGGCCGGCTCCTACAGAAGGTCGCACCAACCTGTAGGAGCCGGCCTTGCCGGCGAAGAGCCTCTGGCGGTCACCAGCGAGGCTCGGCCGACCCCAGCTCGCAAGCCCCCCGCGCCCATACCAGCGGCGCGCCTTGCACCTGCAACGGCGCCTGCAGGCGCCTGGCCGGCCCCCACGGCGTCTGCTCCACGGCCGGGGCCAGGTCTGCCTCGGTTTCGCCGGCCAACGGCAAGTCCTCGATCACCGTGCCCTGGTCCACCAGCAGCTTGGCCGTGCGCGCCAGCGACAGACGCGCCGAGCCGCCACAGCCGCTGCGCAGCCGCTCATCCAGTGCACGGATCGCGGCAGCCGCCATCAGGTAGCCGGTGGCATGGTCCAGGGCCTGCACCGGCAACGGCACCGGCCGCTCGCCCTGACGCCAGCGCATGCCCTCGCGAGCGATCCCGCTGCTCATCTGCACCAGGCTGTCGAAGCCGCGACGATGCTGCCACGGGCCGCTCCAGCCATAGGCATTGAGGCTGACATCGATCAGCCCGGGGTTGAGCCTGCGCCGTTGTTCGGCGCCATAGCCGAGGCGCTCCAGCGCGTCGGCGCGGTAGCCGTGCAGGAGGATATCGGCACCTGCCAGCAGGCCTTCGAACACGGCGCGGTCCTCTGCAGCATGCAGGTCCAGGCGCGCGCAGCGCTTGCCCAAGGTCACCTCGGCCACCACCGAGGGCTCCTCCCAGCCCGGCGGATCGATGCGCAGCACATCGGCACCGAACCCCGCCAGCAGGCGGCTGGCAACGGGCCCGGCAAGAATGCGCGTCAGGTCCAGCACGCGTACCCCCTTGAGCGGCTGCGCCGCGGTGCCGGTCCAGCCCTTGAGTACGCCAGCCGGCCCAGCCTTGCGATCGATCAGCGGCTCGGCATTGACCGCCATGCCCTGCGGGTGCGCCGACCATTGCTGCCAGCTGCGCATCTGCGCGGCACATCCGCCCGCAGCCACCACGGCAGTTTCCAGCGCCTCTGCCTCCCACTCGGCAACCCGCCGGGCCATCTGATCGCGGTCGTGTACCGCTCCCAGCACCCGTTCGGCAGCGGCGCGGTGATGCGCGGCATTGGTGTGCAGGCGGATCCAGCCATCGCGGGTCGGGTAATCGCCTGCCACGGCGTCCCACAGCGGCGGCAGGCTCCAGCCCTGGGGGCGAATGCTGGTGGCGAACCACAGGGAGCTCAGACGTCGGTCCACCTGCACCCCGGGGCGCGTGCCGGTCTGGCCGGCGAGCAGGTCGGCAATGGCCAGGCCCGTGGCGGCAATGCTGGCACTGGCCAGTTCGGTAACTTCGAATGTCGATGGCAGGGCTCCTGCAGTGTGCAGGTGCAGGTGCTCAAGCGCATCCTGGGCTAACCCCAGGGCGCTGACGATGCTGTTGAGAACATGACTCATGGTTGGCCCTCCCGTTGGTGGGCCATTGCAGACCATCAGGGCTGATTGGTCAAATGCGGGGCGGCAGGCACGCGCTCGGGGCGCGACCAGATCCACAGGTTGCCCAGGGCCATGCCGCCGATGGCGAGCCCTACCGGCCAGCGCAGGCCGATGAACACCAGCATCAGGCCGGCGCACAGCAGCATGCTGAGCGTGGCGCTGACCTTGGCCCGGCGCTGAATCACCTTGCCGTTGCGCCAGTTGTGCAGGATCGGCCCGAACAACCGGTGGTTTTCCAACCAGGCGCTCAGGCGCGGCGAGCTGCGCGTGGCAGCCCAGGCCGCGAGCAGGATGAACTCGGTGGTCGGCAGGCCGGGGATCACGATGGCCACCAGGCCGATGCCCAGGCTTACATAGGCAAGCAGGCCGAACAGCACGCGGGACAGCTTGGAGGTGGATGGGCGGGTCATGGGGTCCATTGACTGCACAGGTGAGGGCCGGCTGCCAGCGCGGCTGGCCGGCCCGGCACGCATCAGGCCAGCTCGGCCTTGGGCGCGGTGGCGTAGGCGTGTTTGAGCAACTCGGTAAAACGTTCGAACGCAGCCACGGCGCCTTGTTCAGCGGCCGCTTCTTCTTCGGCGCTGAGCTCCAGGCCATCGAGGATGCGGGTGAACTGCTTCCAGCCCTCGGCGCGACCACCGGCCGGCTCGCCCAGGTGACGGGCACCGAAGCTGTCCGACAGGCCCAGGCCGACGGCGCGCTTGATCAGGAACGCGGCGCCGAGTTTGGAGCCTTCGGAGACGAATATCCAGCCCATGGCGGCGCCCAGGCTCGGGTTGTGCACGGCGCCGGGGAAGGCGGCCGGTACTGCGGTGTCGAGGTCGGTGAGGTCGAGGCGGGCCTGTTCGGCGCGGCAGCGCTCGGCCAGGTCGGGCACGATGGCGATCAGTTGCGGGTCGTTGTACAGCGCCTGGAGTTCGGACTGGAACAGGTACTGGGCGACCACGAAACGGGCGAAGCTTTCGCGGGTGTCGAAGGGGGCATGGGACTTGACCAGCGCATCGAGCTCGCTGTGCGGCGCATGGGTGAGCTGGTTGAGGCGCTGCGAGCGCAGGGCAGGGCGTTCGGCGGTTGCGGTCATGGGGCATCCTTGGGAAATGGTGAGCGGGTGACTAGACGTTAGTAACTAGACGAATGAGGGGCGTGGAAATAGTAAAAAAGGTTGCGGGCCATTCGCCGGCAGGCCAGCTCCCTGTGGGAGCCGGCCTTGCCGGCGTAGCGTCTAGATATCCCAAACCAGGTTGATGGCGAAGTTGCGCCCCGGTGCGGTCAGGCGGTCCAGATTGGCCGGCTGGGTAACCGCCGCTTCACCCAGGCCATCCTTGCCCACGGTGGCGTAGCTGCGCACGTCATCCCATTGCCAGTACTTCTTGTCGGCAAGGTTGTACACCCCAGCATTGATGGTGATGTCGTCTGTAACCTTGTAGAACCCGCTCAGATCCAGCGTGCCGTAGCCCGGGGTGCGGAAGCGGCCGCTGCTGCCGTCGGGGGCGAAGAAGTTGGTGTCATCGACGCGGTTCTTGCGCTTGACCACGGTCCAACTGAGCAGGGTGCCGTAGTCGCGTTGTTCGTAGCCCAGGCCGAACACCCCGGTCAGCGGGTTGACGCTGTTGAGCGGTTGGCCGGTGTCGTCGTTGCGGCCATTGGCATAGGCCAGGGAGGTCTGAGCATACAGGCCCTCTGGCGCGCCAAAAGGCGCCAGGCTCAGGCGGCCCTTGAACTCGACGCCCTTGATGGTCGCGTGCTTGATGTTGTTGGCGGCGAAGGTGTTGCCCAGGTCGGACGACTGCACGGCGTCTTCGTTGATGAAGTCGCGGTACTTGTTATAGAACACCGCCACATCGAAGTGCCCCGCATCGAAGTTGCCGCGCAGGCCGGTTTCGTAGCTTTTGCTCTTTTCCGGCTCCAGGTTCGGGTTCGGCTCCACGGTATACCCGCCTGCCAGGTTCACGAAGCGACCATACAGCGACTTGGCCGTCGGCGTGCGGAAGCCTTCAGCGTATTGCCCGTACCAGGTGTAGTTGTCGTTGAAGGCGTAGGTCACACCCAGCTTGGGCGAGACGCGGTGCCATTTCTTCTCGGCGTCATTGACGCTGTTGGCGCTGCCCAGTGCACCGAGGTACTCGTCGGTCATGTCGGGCTTGAGGCGGGTGTAGTCATAGCGTGCACCCGGCAGGAAAGTCCAGTCGTTCCAGCGGATCTCGTCCTGGGCGAACAGGCTGTATGTGTTGATGGTCGGGTCCGGGAAGTCGCTGACCTTGACCTGGGCGTCCCCAGGGCTGGCATCGCCAACGGCGCGGCAGGTACCGCCCACATTCAGACAGGTTGCCGTGCCGCTGCGCGAACCGGTGACCTTCTGCTGCTTGAGCGTGGTGCCGTAGGTCAGCAGGTGTTCGGTATCGCCAAGGCTGAAGGCTTTGTCGAGCTGGGCGTCGAGTACCCACTGACGGTCCTGGTAGAGGGTCTGGCGATCACGGAACACCTCGCGCCCTCTGGCCGCATACACCTCTTCGGTGCGCTGGTCGGTCTTGCCGATCTGGTAGTTCAGGCTCCACTTCATGTTGTCGGCCAGTAGGCTGCCCAGGGCAAATTCGTGGTTGATGGCAAATCGCTCGCGGGTGACGGTGTCGTTGCCGGTACGTACGCGGTAGGAGTTGGAGGCACCAAAGCCGGGAATGAACGGCCCACCCACTGCGCTCAGTTGGTTGGTATCGCGATCATCCTTGTAGCGCTCGTAGGTCAGGCCCAGCCGCGCGTCGTCGGCGTAGTTCCAGCCCAGCTTGGCCAGCACGTTGGTGGTGCGCGCATCCTGCGGGTTGGCCTCGGTGCGCGCCAGGCCATCGCCGCTGTGGCTGCCGTAGGACTCGGTCTCGTGGCCGTTGCGCTGGCTCAGGTGCAGCAGGCCGTCGAAGTCGCCCTCGCGCCCGGCCACGGTGGCCGAGGTCAGCCAGCTCTCGTCGGCCGAGCTGTAGCCGGCCTTGAGGCGTGCGCCCACGTCCTTGCCCGGCTTGATGATGTCGTCCGGGTCGAGGGTGAAGTAGCTGACCGCGCCGCCGATGGCGTTGCTGCCGTACAGCACCGAGGCCGGGCCGCGCAGGATCTCCACGCGCTTGACGATCTCGGGGTCGACATAGTTGCGCTGGGTCTGGGCGTAGGGGCCGTAGAAGTAGCTGTCGGGGATCGACACGCCATCGATCTGGGTCAGTACGCGTTCGCCATCGATGCCGCGGATGTTGTAGCCGTTGAGGCCGCTGCGCTGGCCGACGCCGCTGACCGAGACGCCTGGCTCGTAGCGCACCAGGTCCTTGATGGTGTTGACGTTGCTGCGGTCCAGCTGCTCGCGGGTCTGCACGCTCACCGTGCTTGGCACCTGGTTCACGTCCTGCGCGGTACGGGTGGCGCTGACGGTCACCTGCTGCAGGGTGATGGCATTGGAGGCGGCGCGCTCGATCACCACATTGCCGGCACTGAGTTTGCGGTAGTTCAGCTGGGTGCCGGCGAGCATCTGGCGCAGGGCCTGCTCGGGCGGCATCGAGCCGCGCACGCCTGGCGAGGCGACACCTTCGGCCAGCTCGGCGGACAACCCCACCTGCCAGCCGGTGACGGCGGTAAACGCGTTGAGCGCCGACACCAGCGGCTGCTGGGCAATGGCGAAGCGGTAGTCACCCATGCGCGGGTTGGCTGCCTGGGCGGGCTCGGCGGCCAGCGCCGGCAGGCTGCAGACGCCGCCGGCCAGCATGGCCAGGGTCAGCAGCGACAGCGTGCAACGTTGCAGGCCCGCTGTGCGGGTGGAGACGGTAGACCGGCGAGTGAAACCTCTGGACATCGAAAGCGCTCCCTGTCGCGCGAATGTTATAGGTGCGGCCGATTCAAAAATAAGAATCAGTTGCATTGGCTATAACGAGACGTGTGACCACGGGGCATCGCGTAAAAAAAGATTCCGATTCAGTTCAGAATCACCAGCGCCGGGTACTCCTGCAGGCGTGCGGAGGTGATGTGGGCCAGCGAGCGCACCGCTTCGAGGGGTTGGTCGAGGCGGTAGTTGCCGGTGACGGCGACGTTCTGCAGGCGCTCGCTGGTGTTGATGATCCAGCCCGGGTAATAGCGCCCCAGCTCGGCCAGCACCTGGCTCAGGGGGCAGTTCTCGAACACCAGCCGGCCCTCGATCCAGGCCAGGTCCTTTTGCCCGTCCAGGCGCTCGCGCTGGCTGAAACCGTTGGGGCCGAGGCTGATGCTGTCGCCGGCCGACAGGCGGATGCGCTGGTCGCTGTTGCCCAGCAGGTCGACGTCGCCGCGCTGCACCCGCACCTGTGCCTGGCCGTCGAGGTAGCGTACGGCGAAATCGGTGTCGCGCACGCTGGCGCGCAACGGCCCGGCGCGCAGCTCGAAGGGCTGCTGCCCGCCGGGGACCTGGAAGTAGGCTTCGCCCTGGTACAGCCGGGCGATGCGCTGGCGGTCGTTGATGTTGCTGGAGAACGCCGAATTGGTATTGAGCAGTACCTTGGAGCCGTCCTGCAGTTCCAGGCGCTGGCGCTCGCCGACCACGGTCAGGTGATCGGCCTGCAGGCGCATGGGCAGGTTGCCGACCGTGAACACACCCACCAGCAGCACCGCGGCGGTGGCCAGCGGCTTCCAGTGCGGGCGCAGGCGGGCCAGGCGTGAGGGGCGCTGACGTTGCTGCAGCTGCAGCGCGGCGGCGCGCACGCTGTCGCCGTGCCACAGGGCTTCGGCCTGCACGTAGGCCGGGGCATTGGCCGGGTCGGCCTCGAGCCAGGCCTCGAAGGCCCGGGTGTCTTCGGGCGTGGCGCATTGCAGGCGTATCAGCCAGTCCAGCGCCTGGTCCATGGCGCTGTCGCAGGCAGCCGGGTCTGGCGGCGCAGGGCGGTCAGGGGCACTGTCGGTCACGGAGGGTCCTTGGCATGCTTGTGTATCAGGTAATGATCAAGTGTATCGGCATGTGAGGCAAGCAGGCTCAATCGCGATTGAGACGATCGGCTACGCCTACACAGATGGCCATGATCAGTTTCAGTTCCTTCTGAACCGTGCTGGCGGACACCTTCAGTTGTTCGGCGATTTCCAGATAGCTGGCGCCGTGCAATCGGCTGAGGATGAAGATGCGCTGCTGGCGGGCGCTGAGCTCGCCCAGCGAGGTGCTCAGGCGGCGCAGCAACTGCTCCGCGTGGGTGGCGTCCTCGGCGCTGCCGTGGCTGGCGGCCACGTTGTGCAGCACCGCCTCGGGCACATCGTCGAGCAGGGTGCGGGCTTGCACGCGGCGGGCGCGCAGGTGGTCCAGGGCGAGGTTGCGGGCGGTCTGGAACACGAAGGGTTCGAGGTGCTCGATGGGGCGTTCGCCCAGGGCGCGGGTGACGCGCAGGTAGGTTTCCTGAAGCAGGTCTTCGGCGGTGCTGGGGTTGTCGACCATGCGCTGCAGGGTGCGTAGCAGGGTGACCCGCTGGGCGAGGAAGACGGCGTTGAAGTGGGACTGACTCACAGCGATACCTGACCGGGATTTCAGCGAATGATAATGCTTATCATCAATGCTGTTGGTCAAGGGGGAAAAGCAGCGGCAAGCTTTTAGTGCCAGGCGGCAGGAGGAAAAGCAGGCTTACCCCCCGGCTTGCCTGCCGCCTGAAGCTTGCGGCTTGAGACTATCGCGCCTCCCATAGCGCCAGGCAGTTGTCCAGCATGCGGTTGGAAAAGCCCCATTCGTTGTCGTACCAGGCCATCACCTTGAGCATCTTGCCGGCCACCTTGGTGTGATTGGCGTCGAAGATCGACGAAAGCGGGTTGTGGTTGAAGTCGCACGACACCAGCGGCAGGGTGTTGTAACCGAGGATCTTCGAGTGCTGGCTGGCCTCTTTCATCAGCGCATTGACCTCTTCCACGCTGACCTCGCGTGTCACGTTCAGGGTCAGGTCCACCAGCGACACGTTGATCACCGGCACCCGCACGGCCATGCCGGTCAGCTTGCCGGCCAGTTCCGGCAACACCAGGCCCACGGCCTCGGCTGCGCCGGTCTTGCTCGGGATCATCGACTGGGTGGCCGCCCGCGCCCGGTACGGGTCGCTGTGGTACACGTCGGTCAGGCTCTGGTCGTTGGTGTAGGCATGGATGGTGGTCATCAGGCCCTGTTCGATGCCCAGTTCGCGGTGCAGTACCTGCGCCACCGGCGCCAGGCAGTTGGTGGTGCACGAAGCACTGGAGATGATCTGGTGCGAGGGGCGCAGGATGTCGTGGTTGACCCCGTACACCACCGTTGCGTCCACGCCCTTGCCGGGGGCCGAGATGATGACTTTGCGTGCCCCGGCAGTAAGATGGGCCGCGGCCCGGGTGCGCTCGGTGAACAGGCCCGTGCATTCGAACACCACGTCCACACCCAGCGCCTGCCACGGCAGCTCGGCGGGGTTGCGAATCGCGCTGACGGCAATTCGGTCGCCGTTGACCGTGATGCTCTCGCCATCGCTGTGAACCTGTGCATCGAATGCCCCGTGCACGCTGTCGTACTTGAGCAGGTGCGCATTGATCGAGCTGTCGCCCAGGTCGTTGATGGCGACGACCTGCAGGTCCTGACGGTAGCCTTGGGTATACAGTGCGCGAAGAATGTTGCGGCCGATGCGGCCAAAACCATTGATTGCGATACGTAATGTCATGGAGCTACCTCTGGCAGACTGTCTGAGCCCCGGAAAGAGCCTGAATCTGATTTTGTTGTTGGAATTACAAGATTATTCGTAAAAAAATAGAAAACAAGCCTTTTTGCTGGCAGTATTTTGTTCAATCTACAACGAGTGACCGGCCAAGCCGTTACCCACCTACATTCGCGCCCCTGCCTTGAGCCTAGGTCGCAATCGTTTGTAAGGGAAACCGCCGCAGAGGTTGCTGCCCCTTAGCCTGGAGTCCAGTACATGCATCCGCGCATTCTTGAGGTCACCGAACGGCTGATCGCCCGTAGCCGTCCTACCCGCGAGCGCTACCTTCAGTTGATTCGCGGGGCGGCCAGCGACGGCCCGATGCGCGCCAAGCTGCAATGCGCCAACTTCGCCCATGGCGTGGCCGGCTGCGGCAGCGACGACAAGCACAGCCTGCGCATGATGAACGCGGCCAACGTCGCCATCGTCTCGGCCTACAACGACATGCTCTCGGCGCACCAGCCCTACGAGCACTTCCCCCAGCAGATCAAGCAGGCGCTGCGCGAAATCGGCTCGGTGGGCCAGTTTGCCGGCGGGGTGCCGGCCATGTGCGACGGCGTCACCCAGGGTGAACCGGGCATGGAGCTGGGCATCGCCAGCCGTGAAGTGATCGCCATGTCCACCGCGATTGCGCTGTCGCACAACATGTTCGACGCGGCGCTGCTGCTGGGTATCTGCGACAAGATCGTGCCGGGCCTGTTGATGGGGGCGCTGCGCTTTGGCCATCTACCCCAGCTGTTCGTGCCGGGCGGGCCGATGCCCTCGGGTATCTCCAACAAGGAAAAGGCCGACGTGCGCCAGCGCTACGCCGAGGGCAAGGCCAGTCGCGAAGAGCTGCTGGAGTCGGAAATGAAGTCCTACCACAGCCCCGGCACCTGCACCTTCTACGGCACGGCCAATACCAACCAGTTGCTGATGGAAGTGATGGGCCTGCACCTGCCCGGTGCCTCGTTCGTCAACCCGTACACGCCGCTGCGCGATGCGCTCACCGTAGAGGCCGCGCAGCAGGTCACGCGCCTGACCAGGGCCAGTGGCAACTTCATGCCGCTGGGCGAGATCGTCGACGAGAAGTCGCTGGTCAATTCCATCGTCGCGCTGCACGCCACCGGCGGCTCCACCAACCATACCCTGCACATGCCGGCGATTGCCCAGGCGGCCGGCATCCAGCTGACCTGGCAGGACATGGCCGACCTGTCCGAGGTGGTGCCAACGCTGTCGCACGTGTACCCCAACGGCAAGGCCGACATCAACCACTTCCAGGCGGCGGGCGGCATGGCCTTCCTGATCCGCGAGCTGCTCGATGCCGGGTTGCTGCACGAAGACGTGAACACCGTGGCCGGCCCCGGCCTGCGCCGTTATACCCAGGAGCCGTTCCTGGACAACGGCAGGCTGGTATGGCGCGAAGGCCCTGAGGCCAGCCTTGACGAAAGCATCCTGCGTCCGGTGGCCAACCCGTTCTCCGCCGAGGGCGGCCTGCGGGTGATGCAAGGCAACCTTGGCCGTGGGGTGATGAAGGTGTCTGCGGTGGCGGCCGAGCACCAGGTGGTCGAAGCCCCGGCGCGGGTGTTCCACGATCAGCAGGAACTGGCCGATGCGTTCAAGGCCGGCGAGCTGGAGCGCGATTTCGTCGCCGTGGTGCGCTTCCAGGGCCCGCGCTGCAACGGCATGCCCGAACTGCACAAGATGACCCCGTTCCTGGGTGTGCTGCAGGACCGCGGCTTCAAGGTCGCGTTGGTGACTGACGGGCGCATGTCGGGGGCTTCGGGCAAGATTCCGGCGGCCATTCATGTGTGCCCGGAAGCGTTCGATGGCGGCCCGCTGGCGCGGGTGCGCGATGGCGACATCGTGCGCGTGGACGGCGTGGCCGGCACCTTGCAGGTGCGCGTCGAGCCGGCCGAACTGGCCGCTCGCGAGCTGCCGGCAGCGCCGCTGGGCAATGACCTGGGCTGCGGGCGCGAGCTGTTCGGCTTCCTGCGCGTGGCGCTGAGCTCGGCCGAGCAGGGCGCCAGCGCCTTCACCTCGGCCCTGGAGAACTTCAAATGAAGGTCGCACTGGTCGGTGACATAGGCGGCACCAATGCCCGCTTCGCGTTGTGGCGCGACAACGCGCTGCACGCGGTGCAGGTGTTCCCCACGGCTGACTACACCAGCCCCGAGCAGGCCATCGGCGTGTACCTGGCCGCGCAGGGCCTGGCCAAGGGCGAGGTGGCGGCGGTGTGCCTGGCGGTGGCCGGGCCGGTCAGCGGCGATGAATTTCGTTTCACCAACAGCCATTGGCGCCTGAGCCGCAAGGCATTCTGCGCCAACCTGCAGGTCGAGCACCTGCTGCTGATCAACGACTTCACCGCCATGGCGCTGGGCATGACCCGCCTGCAGCCGGATGAAGTGCGCAATGTGTGCGCCGGCACCCCGGACACCACCCGTCCGGCGGTGGTGATCGGGCCGGGTACCGGCCTGGGTGTCGGGACCTTGCTTGGCCTTGGCGAGCAGCGCTGGCTGGCGCTGCCGGGTGAGGGCGGGCATGTCGACCTGCCGGTGGGCAGTGCGCGCGAGGCGGCGATTCGCCAGGCGATCGCGCTGGACACCGGCCACGTCAGCGCCGAAACCGTGCTCAGTGGCGGCGGGCTGCTGCGCCTGTACCACGCCATCTGTGCACTGGACGGGCATGCCCCCACGCTGGGCACGCCGGCCCAGATCACCGACGCGGCGTTGCACGACGACCCGGTGGCGCTGGAGGTGATCGAGCAGTTCTGCCGTTTTCTGGGGCGGGTGGCCGGCAACAATGTGCTGACCCTGGGCGGGCGTGGCGGGG
>NZ_JAFKEC010000095.1 GCF_017848315.1 Pseudomonas palmensis | reverse complement strand
CCACCAACTGGCTGGGCACCGACGACCAGGCGCGCGACGTGCTGGCGCGGGTGCTGTACGGCACCCGTGTGTCGATACTGTTCGCCCTGCTGCTGACCGCCATCAGCACCGTGATCGGCGTGGCCGCCGGCGCCCTGCAGGGCTACCACGGCGGCTGGGTGGACCTGATCGGCCAGCGCCTGCTGGAAGTGTGGTCGGGGCTGCCGGTGCTGTACCTGCTGATCATTCTCAGTGGTTTTGTGGAACCCGGCTTCTGGTGGCTGCTGGGAATCATGGCGCTGTTTTCATGGCTGGCACTGGTGGACGTGGTGCGCGCGGAGTTCCTGCGCGGGCGCAACCTGGAATACGTGCAGGCCGCCAGGGCGCTGGGCCTGCCCGACCGGCTGGTGATCGTGCGGCACATTCTGCCCAATGCGATGAACGCCACCCTCACCTACCTTCCGTTCATTCTCACCGGGGCCATCTCGACCCTCACTGCACTGGATTTTCTCGGTTTCGGCATGCCTGCCGGCAGCGCCTCCCTGGGCGAGCTGGTGAACCAGGGCAAACAGAACCTGCAGGCGCCATGGCTGGGGTTTACCGCATTCTTCGCCCTGGCGTTGATCCTTTCGCTGCTGGTGTTCATCGGCGACGCATTGCGCGAGGCGTTCGATCCACGGGCATAATCGCAGCCTCATTACGGCGGAGCGGCCCATGCAAGACAGTGACAGCCTCAAGGACTACCAGCGCGTGCGCCAACTGGCGATCCGCTCGCTGTTCGAGATCATCGAGCAATCCAGCGAGGGCACGATCATCGTCGATCGCGATGCACGAATCGTGTGGATGAACCAGCGCTACGCACGGCGCTTTGGCCTGGAGGACGCCAGTGCCGCGATTGGTCAGCCGTGTGAAAGCGTGATCCCCGGCAGCCAGATGCGCGACGTGATCACCCAGGGCCGGCCGATTCTGCTGGACATGCTCGACACGCCCAAGGAGCCGCTGGTGGTGATGCGCCTGCCGATCCACGATGCCGAGGGCGCGGTAATGGGCGCCATCGGCTTTGCCCTGTTCGATGAGTTGCACAGCCTTTCGCCGCTGCTCAAGCGCTATGCGAGCATGCAGCAGGAACTGGCCTCGACCCGCTCGCTGCTGCGTGCGCGCCAGGCCAAGTACAGCTTTGCGCAGTTCATCGGTACCAGCGCCGCAAGCCTTGAGGTCAAACGCCGCGCGCGGCGTGGGGCCAGCAGCGATTCGCCGGTGCTGCTACTGGGTGAGACCGGCACGGGCAAGGAGTTGCTCGCCCATGCCATCCACGCCGCCTCGCCCCGCGCCCACAAGCCGTTTGTCAGCATCAACAGCGCCGCTATCCCGCACGATCTGCTGGAGGCCGAATTCTTCGGCACCGCGCCGGGTGCGTTCACTGGCGCCGACCGCAAGGGCCGGCCGGGCAAGCTGCAGGTGGCCGAAGGCGGCACGCTGTTTCTCGATGAGATCGGCGACATGCCGCTGGCGCTGCAAAGCAAACTGCTGCGCGTGCTGCAGGAAAAGGAATACGAGCCGGTGGGTTCCAACCAGATGCTGCAGAGCGATGTGCGGGTGATTGCTGCCACTTCGCGCGACCTTTCGGCAGCGATGGCCCGCGGGGAGTTTCGCGCCGACCTGTATTACCGCCTGAACGTGCTGCCGATCGAGGTGCCGCCATTGCGTGCCCGGCTCGATGACCTGCCGGCGTTGAGCGAGGCGATTCTGGAGGAGCTGGGCAGCCGCCATGAGCTGCAGGCACCGGCCCAGGCGCTGCTGGCCCGACATGCCTGGCCGGGCAACATTCGCGAGCTGCGCAACGTGTTGGAGCGGGCCACGCTGATGGCTGACCAGCAGCAACTGACTGCCGCCCAGGTGCAATCGGCATTGGGCCCGTTGACGCCCCTTACAGTCGACACCGACCCCATAACCGACTACAGGCAGGCGTGCGAAGCATTCGAGCGCCAGTTGCTGGAAAACGCCCTCGCCCGCTGCGCCGGGAATGTGCCGCAGGCCGCACGTGAGCTGGGGTTGGGGCGTTCGACGCTGTACAAGAAGCTGGCGGCTCTGGGGATCAAGTCTCAATAGAGAGACTTGCATCTCAACCTGGAGACGGCCTTGCTGATGAATCGGCACAACGCGGTCATAGACCTGTTTGCGCGGTGTGTCAGGCAGTCCGCATATGCAGGTTTTGCTGGCGCTGCGCACCAGATCGCGGGGCAAGGCCCGCTCCTACGGCCTGCCGGCCAGAGGCGTAGGAGCCGGCGTTGCCGGCGAACGAGCGCGAAGCGGTCGTAGACCCTGACTGCGCGATGTATCAGGCAGATCGCATATGCAGGTTTTACTGGCGCTGCGCACCAGATCGCGGGCAAGGCCCGCTCCTACGGCCTGCCGGCCAGAGGCGTAGGAGCCGGCCTTGCCGGCGAACGGGCGCGAAGCGGTCGTAGACCCTGACTGCGCGATGTATCAGGCGGACCGCATGTACAGGTTTTACTGGCGCTGCGCACCAGATCGCGGGCAAGGCCCGCTCCTACGGCCTGCCGGCCCGAGGCGTAGGAGCCGGCCTTGCCGGCGAACGAGCGCGAAGCGGTCGTAAAACCAGAGTGCACGGGGTGTCAGGCAGACCCGTGTGCAGATCCTCCTGCGCCCAAGCGCACGCACGGCACAGCCAGTCTCAAACCAGAGACAATCATTCGATAAATTCCACTGGAATTAGTATTTATCCATATAAATCAATAGCTTATTAACATGGCACGGTCTTCGCTAAGGGCTGCATCCCAACAAAAACAAGATGCACCCAAGGAGACACTCGATGAGTGTGATCATTGCCCTGGCAGCCCTGGCGCTGCTGATGCTGGCGGCCTACCGTGGCTACAGCGTGATTCTTTTTGCCCCCATCGCCGCCCTCGGTGCGGTGCTGCTTACCGACCCTTCCGCCGTCGCGCCCGCCTTCACCGGGGTTTTCATGGAAAAGATGGTCGGGTTCATCAAGCTCTATTTTCCGGTATTTTTGCTCGGCGCCGTGTTCGGCAAGCTGATCGAGCTCTCGGGTTTCTCGCGCTCGATCGTGGCTGCCGCCATTCGCCTGCTAGGCACACGCCAGGCCATGCTGGTGATCGTGCTGGTGTGCGCGCTGCTCACCTATGGCGGCGTGTCGCTGTTCGTGGTGGTGTTCGCGGTGTACCCGTTCGCCGCCGAGATGTTTCGCCAGAGCGATATCCCCAAACGTCTGATACCAGCCACCATTGCCCTGGGTGCGTTCTCGTTCACCATGGACGCCCTGCCGGGCACCCCGCAGATCCAGAACATCATCCCCAGCACCTTCTTCAACACCACCGCCTGGGCCGCGCCTTGGCTTGGCGTGATCGGTACGCTGTTCGTGTTCTGCACCGGCATGCTGTACCTGCAGCGCCAGCGCAACAAGGCGCAGCGCGCCGGTGAAGGCTACGGCAGCGACTTGCGCAACGAGCCCGAAACCGCCGCCGACCTGACCCTGCCGCACCCGCTGCTGGCGTTGTCGCCACTGCTGCTGGTGGGGGTGATGAACCTGCTGTTCACCCACTGGATCCCGGCGTGGTACGGCAAGACCCACAGCCTGAGCCTGCCCGGCATGAGCGCCCCGGTACAGACCGAGATCGCCAAGCTGACGGCCATCTGGGCGGTCGAGGCCGCCCTGCTGCTGGGCATCCTGCTGGTGCTGGTCAGCGCCTTCGGCGCCATCCGCACACGCCTGGCAGAGGGCAGCAAGAGCGCGGTCAATGGTGCCCTGCTGGCGGCGATGAACACGGCGTCGGAATACGGTTTCGGCGCCGTGATCGCGTCGCTGCCAGGCTTTCTGGTATTGGCCGATGCGCTGCGCAACATTCCCAACCCGCTGGTCAACGAAGCCATCACCGTGACCCTGCTGGCCGGCATCACCGGTTCTGCATCCGGCGGCATGAGCATTGCGCTGGCAGCCATGGCCGACAGTTTCATCAGTGCGGCGCACGCGGCGAACATTCCGCTGGAGGTGCTGCACCGAGTGGCCGCGATGGCCAGCGGCGGCATGGACACCCTGCCGCACAACGGCGCGGTGATCACCCTGCTGGCGGTGACCGGCCTGACCCACCGCGAAGCCTACAAGGACATCTTCGGCATCACCCTGATCAAGACCCTGGCAGTCTTCGTGGTGATCGCTACCTTCTACGCTACAGGCATTGTCTAAGGAGACTTCCATGAGCCTTGCAGGAAAAGTCGCACTGGTTACCGGTTCCACCAGTGGCATCGGCCTGGGTATCGCCCAGGCATTGGCCGGCGCTGGCGCCGATGTGATTCTCAACGGCTTCGGCGACGCCAGTGCAGCGCTTGCCGAGGTGGGCCGGCATGGCACCCGGGTGGGGCACCACGCGGCAGACCTTGGCAGCGTGGAGCAACTGAACGACCTGTTTGCCTATGCCGAACGCGAGTTCGGCGGGGTCGATATCCTGGTCAACAATGCCGGCATCCAGCATGTCGCCCCGGTGGAGGCGTTCCCGGTGGAACGCTGGGACGCGATCATCGCGCTCAACCTTTCGGCGGTGTTTCACAGCACCCGCCTGGCACTGCCCGGCATGCGCCAGCGCAACTGGGGGCGGGTGATCAACATCGCCTCGGTGCACGGGCAGGTCGGCTCGGTAGGCAAGGCCGCCTATGTGGCGGCCAAGCACGGGGTGGTCGGGCTGACCAAGGTGGTGGGCCTGGAGACCGCCACCAGCAACGTGACCTGCAACGCCATCTGCCCCGGCTGGGTGCTCACCCCGCTGGTACAGAAGCAGATCGACGATCGCATCGCCAGCGGGGTCGACCCGCAGCAGGCCCAGCAGGACCTGCTGGCCGAAAAGCAGCCCTCGCACGCCTTCGTCACACCGCAACACCTGGGCGAGCTGGTATTGTTTCTGTGTAGCGAAGCCGGCAGCCAGGTACGCGGCGCCGCCTGGAACATCGATGGCGGCTGGCTGGCCCAGTAGCCATCGGCCTGGGGCGCAGGTACCGCTGGCCGGCTACGACTGTCATTTTCAAACCGCAAGGAGCTTTTATGCGACCGCTTTCCCTGACCGCCCTGTTCATGCTGCCCCTGGCTTTCAGCGCCCCTGTTCTCGCGGCCAGCCTCAAGGATGTGGCCCCTTATCCCGAAGCCGAAAACGGCTTTGTGCGCCAGGTGATCCACCTGCCCGAGCAGAAGGACGAGTCGGCATTCAAGGTCGAGGTACTGGCCGGCAAGACCCTCAAGGTGGACTGCAACCTGCAGCGCCTGGGTGGGAACCTCGAAGAGAAGACCCTCGAAGGCTGGGGCTATAGCTACTACCGGCTGGACAAGGTGATGGGCCCTGTCTCTACCCTGATGGGCTGCCCCGACAACAAGAAGATCGACGCCTTCGTGCCGGTGGTCGGCGATGGTTTCCTGCTGCGCTACAACAGCAAGTTGCCGGTGGTGGTCTACACCCCCAAGGACGTGGAAGTGCGCTATCGCATCTGGTCGGCTTCCAGCGACGTGAAACGCGCCACGGTGGAGTAACCCGCCAAGTCGTGGGTTCGGGGCACGGCGCGCCAAGCCGCCCTGCCCCGAATCAGGCATAATCGCGGGTTTTACCCGTAACAGAGGCAACATGAAAGCACAGGCCCGTCACATCCTGGTCAAGACCGCCGAAGAGGCCGAACAGCTCAAGCAGCGCATCGCCAAGGGCGAAGCCTTCGATGTGCTGGCGAAAAAGTACTCCACCTGCCCGTCGGGCAAACGCGGCGGCGACCTGGGCGAAGTACGCCCGGGACAGATGGTGGGCGCCATCGACCAGGTGATTTTCAAGAAGCCGTTGCGGGTGGTACACGGCCCGATCAAGAGCAAATTCGGTTACCACCTGGTGCAGGTGTTCTACCGCGATTGAGCCCTCTGCCCTGATCGACAGGCGTGCCATCGGTCAGGCGTTTTTGCGCCAATGTGCACATTTCCGATGACCACCTATCATTTCTGCCAGTTGCGACCGCCGTCGCAGCCCTGTATCGCTTGGGCCGATCGCTAGCCCAAGGAGGACGAAATGAGCCCGCCCAGCCGCGTTGCCCTGGCGTGCCTGCCGTTGCTGAGCCCGTGGGCCCTGACAAGTCAGGCGGACTGCACCTTCGCCCCTACCGGCGGCAACGATCGTTATGTCTGCGACAGCGGCATTGGCACCTCCCTTGTCGACCCTGGCGGTGACAACACGCTGATACTGCCGGCCGGGGGCAGCGGCACCCTCACCGGCAGCGTGACCTTCGGCCCCGGCGCCGACCGCGTCGAAATGGCGTCGGGTATCATCACCGGCGTGCTCGATCAGGGCGCGGGCATCGACACCTTCATCATGACAGGCGGGCAGTTGCAGGCCTTGCAGCAGGGCAACGGCCGCGACCTGTTCCAGATGAGCGGCGGACGCATCATCGGCGCCTTCGAAGATGGGGATGTGGCCTACATGAGCGGCGGGCGCATCGGGCGCGTCGACATGAAGCTGGACCGCAACCTGTTCGACATGTCCGGCGGCATCATCGACGCCAACCTGGTCACAGGCTTTGACCGCGACACGGTCATCGTCAGTGGCGGACGCATCGGCGGCAACATCAGCGTCAGCGGCGGCGACGACAGCGTGACCATCAGCGGTGGCGAGGTGGTGGGCAATGTACTGCTCAGCTTCGGCGACGACAGCTTCACCTGGCGCGACGACGGCATCGTGCGCGGTGCGGTGCTGATGGGCGACGGCAGCGACCAGGCGCTGCTGGCCAACCTCGACGAAAGCCGCCTGGGGCTGGTGCGCCAGGTGGACGGCGGCCTGGGCAGCGACAGCCTGGTACTGGACCATACCCGCAGCAGCCTGGGCGCGCGCTATACCGGTTGGGAGCGCATGGCCCTGACCAACGCCTCGGTCTTCAACCTGGATGACCACCTGGTTCTTGGAGACCAGGGCACGGGTACCGGCACCTTGCTGATCGATGCCACCAGCCAGCTGGTGGCGCGCACCGGCCAGGTGACGGCGTTTGCCGGCGGCACATCGGTGAGCGTGAACAACGCCGGGCTCATCGACCTCAGCAGCGGCGCCAATGCACTGGGCCGCCTGACCCTCGACGGCAACTACGCAGGCAGCAACGGCGTGCTCAAGGTCGACAGCGTGCTCGAAGGCGACGGCGCCGCCTCCGACCGGCTGGTGGTCAACCAGGGCTCGCTGGCCGGCAGCACTGCCCTTCAGGTGAACAACCTGGGCGGCAGCGGCGCGCTGACAGCGGCCGATGGCATCCAGGTGGTCGAGGCCGGCCCTGGCACCACCAGCACCAGCACGGCGTTCAGCCTTGGCCAGCCCTTGTCGGCCGGGGCCTACCAGTACTACCTGTTCAAGGGCGGGGTCAGCGCCGGCAGCGAGAACAGCTGGTACCTGCGCTCGAGCGTGGTCGCGCCCCCGGTATCGGCGCCGCCCCTGCCCGGCCAGCCACCGCCACCGGTGGTGCCGGCGCCCGTGGCCGCCCCGGGTACCCCGCCACTGCCCACCCCGGTCGCCGGGCAGGCCATCGTGCTGTACCGCGCCGAAGTGCCGGTGTACGCGGTGGCCAGCCGCGCCGCAGCCATCATCAGCCTGTCGACCCTGGGCACCTTCCACCAGCGCCAGGGCGAGCAACGCCTGCTCGACGAACAAGGCCCGGTGGCCGCCGGGTGGGCCCGCACCTTTGGCGAGCACCTGCGCCAGCAGTGGTCCGGCACGGTGTCGCCAAGCCTGGACGGCAACCTGAGCGGTTTCGAGGTGGGCCATGACCTGTATGCGACGCACACCGACGGCGGTTATCGCCAGCACGCCGGGGTGTATGTCAGCCATAGCCGGCTCGATGGCGATGTCAAAGGCTTCGCGCTGGGTTTCGAAGACAATGCAGTGGGCGATGTCCGCCTCGATGGCGACAGTGTCGGCGCCTACTGGACGCTGATCGGTCCCGGGCAGTGGTACGTGGACACAGTGCTGCAGTACACCGATCTGGACGGCCGCGCCCGTTCCGATCGCGGCGTGAAGCTCGATCTGGATGGGCATGCCCTGGCGGCCTCGGTGGAGGCCGGCTATCCGCTGGCATTGAGCGCGCGCTGGGTGGTCGAGCCCCAGGTGCAGGTGATCGCCCGCAAGGTCGACTTCGATACGCGCAGCGATGGCATTTCAACGGTCACCCAGGACAGCCAGACCAACTGGACCGGTCGCGTTGGCGCACGAATCAAGGGCAGCTACCTGGCCGGCAGCGTGCCGCTGGAGCCCTACCTGCGCAGCAATGTATGGCGCAGCAGTGGCGGGCGCGACACCCTGCGGTTCGACGGGGGCGAGCCGATCAGGACTGATCAGGCCGCCACCTGGATGGACGTGGGCGCCGGCCTGGACGCCCGGCTGAGCCCCGCCGTGGCGGTGTACGGCGCAATGACCTACAGCGCCAACCTTGATAGCCGCCAGCAGGAATCGATTGGCGGCACCCTGGGGCTGCGCATCAGCTGGTAGGGCTCAGGCCCGGCGTGCGGCGAGCAGGCCGAACCCCGCCAGGCCCAGCAACGATGCGCTGACCCGGTTGAACAGCCGACGCGGTGCAGGCTGGTTGAACCAGCGCTGCATGTACGCCCCCAGCCAGCCGTAGATGGCGATGGCCAGCCACTCCAGTACCAGGAACATCGCCCCCAGCACGGCGAACTGCTCGGCCACCGGCGTGGCGCTTGTCACACTGACGAACTGGGGCAGGAACGCGGTGAAGATCAGGATGGCCTTGGGGTTGCCGGCTGCCACCAGGAACTCCTGACGCGCCAGGCGCAGGGTACCCACGCCGCGTGCACCGACCTGCGCGGCCTCGCCGACCGGTGCGCGCCACAACTGCCAGGCGATGTAGAACAGGTAGCCGGCGCCCAGCACCTTGACCAGCAGGAACAGGTATTCACTGGTATGCAGCACCACCGCCAGGCCCATGGCGGCCAGTACGATCATGCCGGCAAACGCCAGCAGGCGGCCGGCGCCAGCCAGGCAGGCCGTGCGCAGGCCGTAGCGGCTGGCGTTGTTCAGCGACAGCAGGTTGTTGGGGCCAGGGGCCATGTTCAGGGCGAAACAGGCCGGGATGAATAACGCGAGGGTGGTCAGGTCCATGAGGGGCTCCGGTGGCTGGGGCAACGAGTTTCAAATGCCCTGCCGGCCAGCGTCAAGTCATGTATGATCGCGCGCTTCTCGAAATCTGCCAGGAGGCGACCATGCGCCAGAACAGGGTAGGCCGCGGCCATATGATGGTCTTGCTGACGGCTGGCTTCCTGTTGATTCTGGGTGCCCTGGCGATGGCCCTGCTGAACCTGCAAGACCTGCAGGCGGGCAGCGTGACCAGCATGGTCAGCAACCGTATCCGGCCAGTCCACCACGTGACCCATACGCTGCGTGACAACCCCGACGCGTTTCATGCCGCGATCCTGTTCAAGATGGTGTTCAGTGGCCTGATGCTGCTGGTTGGCATCGCGTTGGCATGGGTATCGATACGCCAGCTCAGGCGAACCCCCACCAAGCCCAACGGTGACCCGTGGTGGTTCATCTAGGCGTCTGCAGTAACTCAAGGCTGGCAAGATCAAGCAGGCTGAAGTGTCCGCTTGCCCAGCCGCCGGTATCGAGGTGCCAGACATTGCCCAGCACCTTCACCTCGCGCAGCGTGGTGTGCCCGACGATCAGCGCACGCAAGCCCTGAACCTCGCCAGTGTCGCCCTGCTGCAAGCGTCGCCGCGACCATTGGCACACCTCCTGAACATCGGCTGAAGGTTCGCCTGCCAGGTGCTCGCACAGTGTCTGCCAATGCGCGAACGGGCAGTCGGCGTGCAGCAGGCCGACCAGGCCTTCAGGGGTTTGCAGCTCCAGCGCCAGGGGCATCTCTTCGAAGGCGGCCACAAAGCGGGCCTGGGCCTGCGCATCCAGGTCGAGAAACCAGCCGCCACCACTGGCGCGGTACATCGCCTGGTCCAGCCAGTGGCCCCGCACGTGGGCAATGGCCAACGCTTCATGATTGCCTTGCACCGCGTGAAACCAGGGTTGATCGAGCCATGCCAGCGCCTGTTCGCTGTCGGGCCCACGGTCGACCAGGTCGCCCACGCTGAAAAGCCGATCGATGGCCGGATCGAACCCGACGGCATCCAGTGCCTGCTGCAGGCGCTGGAAGTGCCCATGGACATCGCCCACCGCGATATCGCGACCACGACGGTTGGCCCGTACCTGCACCCTGGCGCTCATGCTGTGCCTCCCCTCTTCTGTTGCCGATGGTGTCGCCTGCTAGAATGCACCCATTTGAACGCAATCAGCCCATCCGAGGTATCCATGGGTATCAAGAAGTCCTCCGCAGAACTCAAACGTGACCTGAAGCTGGTCGCCACCGACCTGGAGCGTACCGCCGGTGAAATCAGCAAGCTGGCCGAGCGCATCAAGGACGTCGACGTGGTGGCGGTGCTGCACCTGATGAACCGCCTGTACCGGGACTCGGACAAGCTCAAGGCCTATGCCGACGAGGTCAAGGACGGGCGCATCGTGCGCGGCAAACCCGATTGAGGCTGGGGGGGCCAACTGCCGGCGCACTGCTACACTTAATTCGCCGAAGGGAGGAATGCGCCATGTCCGACAAAGAGATCACCACCCTGCTGACCCTGATCAACCACCGTCAGGACCGCCTGGCCGTGGCCTGCAAGGAGATCGCCGACTGGATCGACCGCCAGGGCGATGTACCGGTGGCGGGCAAGATCCGCGACACTCTCAAGGCCGTCGAAGCCGACGAGGTGCTGGTGAAGAAGACCCTGACCTCCCTCACCCTGGACCGACCGCTGCCGCGCTTTCGCTAGCCGCTGACAGGCAGGCGCATCGCCCGTTCCGATGGAATTGTTGTCGCAATATCAATATGATAGCGGCCTGTCGCACGCCGTTCGTGCGACAGTGGACAATGACTCGGGAAGGATTACTCGTGAAAGATTTTGTTATCAGCGTCAACAACGTGGTGCTGTACGTGGCACTGGCCGTCATCTGGATTTCCGGCCTGTTCATGTTCAGCCAGAGCTTCCTGGCTGGCCTGGGCACATTGATTGTCGGTACGCTGACCTGGTGCATCGTTTCCGGCTTCTGGTTCGTCCAGTCGGCCACCTACGAAGAACTGCGCAAGCTCAACAACAAGCCCTGACGCCCCGGCGTAGCGCTTGAC
>NZ_JAFKEC010000094.1 GCF_017848315.1 Pseudomonas palmensis | reverse complement strand
CTGGTAATGCGGCGGCGGGGGGGCGAAATGGCCGCCCCCGGCGTGATAGGGCACCACGAAGGTACGCCCGCCACCGCCGCCGCGCAGTTGCCAGGCGTCGGCCATCAGCGGTGTCAGCAGGCAGGCGCTCAGGCCCAGGTGCAGGCAGGTACGCAGTGGCGTCATGGCTGGCGGCCCTCGTTCGGTTCGCGCAGCGGCACCGCCACGGCCTTGGCCGGCGGGGTGAAGTCGAAGGCTGCCGGGTTGATGGGCGTGCTCAGGTCCCAGTCGAAGGTCACGCTGTGGCGCGGGCGCTCGGGGTCGTCGCGGCGGGTGATCATCAGCTTGCACGGCAACGGCTGCGCGCCTTCGCGTAGCCACAGTTGCCAGTCGATGTCGGGCTGGCGGAACACGTAGTGGGTACAGGCCTGGCCGTCGAGGGATTCGCTGCCGATCAGCGTGGCCTGGGTGATGCCGACCTGTTTCGCGGTCTGGGCGTTCCAGCGGAACAGGTCGGCCAGCGGCAGGGTGATGGCGTAGCGCTCGCTCAGTTGTCCGAGCAGTTGCTCGATGGTCGCCGGCGCCGTGCCTTTGCTGTAGTAGCCGTGACGACCGTCATACAGGGTGAACTGCTTGCCGTCGTAGAAGAACTGGCGCGCCGCCGAGCCCTGGTCGACGCTGACGAACAGCTTGTCGGGCTGGCGGGCGAGCACCTGGGTGTGGTGGGCGAAGGTCACCGTGGGGCCGCTGTCGAGTTGCTGGTCGGTTTCGCTGCGGGTGCTCAGGCTGAAGGCCTGCAGGCGGTGCAGGTAACTGCCCATGTTCGACAGCGCGGCCAGGGCCCTGGGGTCGAGCGGGTCGGCAGCCTTTGCCAGGGCCGGCAACAGGGCCAGCAGGGCCAGGCAGGTGAGTCGGTGCGAACGCTTCATCAGGCCTCCCATGGCTACCAGGCGTAGTTCAGGCGCAAGGTCCAGGTGTTCACATCGGGTGAGCCGGTACGTTCGGACACGGTGTCGGTGTAGGCGATCAGGCCACCGAACTGCGGCGAGAGCATGAAGCCCAGGCTGGCACCGACCAGGGTGTTGGCCTGCTTGTTGTCCTGGTTTTCGCCGTTGATGCGGGTTTCGCCGCCGAAGCTGTAGGTGGCGTCGAGGGAAGCCCACAGGCCGCGGTTGATGGTGTAGCTGTAGTGGCCTTCGACGGCATACAGCGGTTTCTGCTCCAGCTTGTTGTCGCCCAGGTAGTCGTCGTTGTCGCCGAACAGCGAAACCCAGGTGTTGACCTCCAGCCAGGTGGGGCCGATGGGGTGGCCGAAGCCGATTTCGGGTTTGACCACCCAGCGGTTGGCGCCGATGTTGATGACGCGGTTCTTGGCGTAGTCGCCATTGGGCACGGTGAGCCATACGGCGCCGGTCATGAAGGTTTCCGGGGTCCAGCTGGCGAACTCCTCGGCGGTCAGCGCCGGGCCGCCGAAGAAGTTGTGGGCGAACACGATCTGGGTGTCGCCCATGCCGCCGTTGTGCTTGGTGCCATTGAAGAAACGTGCATCGTCGAACGAGGCCGACACGTCGGCGTATGGCTGCACCAGCTGGATCGCGCTGTTGCGTCCGTCGATGCTGAACGAGCGCGCCAGGCGCAGGATGTAGAGGTCGGCATCCAGGGACAGGCCGTCGATGGGCAGGGCGGTGTCGATCGGGGTGTTGGTGTCGATGCGGTTGTAGTAGCCGAACACCATGTTCAGGTCGATCGGGATGTTCTGCCAGTCACGCGCGTTGTCGGCCTGCACCAGCAGCGGCGCGCCACTGAGCACGAGCACCGGCAGGTAACGCAGGACAGGTCGGGTATGCATGGTGGTGCTCCTTCAATTGAACGCACAGGGTGCTGGCTGCCGGAGGGTCCGGTCATGGGCTGGCTACTTGCCGAAGGTCACGTTGAGGCCGGCGAACACGGTGAACTGCGGCAGGCCGTCACCTTTCTTTTCCACCGTCCACTGCGGCTCGATGAAGGCGTTGAGGATGTTGCTGCCGGCCTTCCAGGCCTTGCCCACGCCCAGGCCCAGCGGGATGTAGTGGGTGTCGTTCTTCAGGTCGAAGGTCCAGGTGCCGGTGGAGCGCAGGTACCAGCCCTTGGGCAGGTTGTGGATGATGAAGGGCTGCAGGGTGGCGGTTTCGACGTGGGCGCGGTCATGGTCGCCGGCAAACGAGCTCTGGTACTGCACCAGCGCACCGAGCAGCCCGCGTGGCGAGGCGTCGATGGCCACCGCCGCCAGCCCCGCCTGCCACTTGCCGGTGCCCAGCTCGTCGTGCTCGGCAGTGGGGGCGGTGAGCTGCGGGCCGATGCCCAACTGCACGCCTTCGGTCTTGAGCAGGAAGATGTCGAACAGGTTGAGGTCGCCGATGCCGGTGCTGTAGCCGCCGTGGGGGTCGGGTCGGGTGCTGATGGGCAGGGTGGCGCGCAGCAGTTGCGGTACCGGCAGCAGTTCGCCAGGGGCGACCGGCAGGGTGCCGCGCACCAGAAAATCGTTGGTATGCACGTTGCTGTCGTACACCGAGGGGGTGTAGTAGTCCTGCAGGTTCAGGCCCGGTGCCAGGTTGAGCGGGTTGTTGCTCTTGTTGGCGGTTTCGGCGTTGTCCGCCAGGGCGTGCTGCAGGAACAGCAGGGCGCAGGGCAGCACGAGACAAGTGGCGGTGGTCCTTTGCATGACGGTGGTGCCTGTTCAATGTTGCGCTTCTGGGCAGGGGCCGGCCTTGCCAGCGAGGCAGGGGCCCCAGGGGGCGAATGGGCGCGTACGCTGGCGCCGGCACCACCGGCGACCACAGGGTCACTGATACTTGATGACGATGCCCTTGAGCTTGCGTCCGTCGATGGAGCGGATATCGCGGTCCCAGAGCGGGCCACTGACATAGGCCGAAACCGGCTGGATGCGGTCGTAGACCACCACGACGGCGTCGCCGCCGATACTGGCGGCCTGTTCGCGCAGCTTCTGCTCCACGTCGGTGATCGGTGGCGGCGGGGACACGCTGGCATCGACCACGATCTCGCCCAGGCGGACATGGGGGCGGGTCGGTTCGCTGCGCAGTACCTCGACCGTAGCCGCAGTGGTGGGCGAAGGATGGGGCGCCCCGACGTATTGTGTGGTGCGGGCATCGATGCTGCTGCAGCCCGCCAGCCCGGCCAGCACCAGGCCCAATGCAAGAACGCTCATGCAACGTGGTATCGACATGCTTCGACTCCGTCCGAAGTATTAATACGCTGTAACAACGTTCCAATGAAAATAGCCGCACTTGGGCGGGCCGCAAGTGACGGGCGGCGAAAGTGCGGGTTTGTTACCATCGTGTTCTTTTGGGTCGGGGCATGCCCCGACAACGCTCAGGAGTACGCAATGATCCTCACCACCACTGGCACTGTCGAAGGGCGCGAAGTCGCGGCCTACCTGGATGTAGTCAGCGCCGAATCGGTGCAGGGCATCAACGTGGTACGCGACATCTTCACCAGCTTTCGCGACTTTTTCGGCGGCCGTTCGCAAACCCTGGAAAGCGCCCTGAAAGAAGCGCGCATCCAGGCCACCGACGAAATCCGCCAGCGCGCCCGCAGCCTGCAGGCCGATGCAGTGATCGGCCTGGATTACGAAATCAGCATGCCGTCGGCCCGTGGCGGCATGGTGGTGGTGTTCGTCACCGGCACCGCGGTCAAACTCAGGTAGCCATAGGCCACTGGTCGGGTGCGACAATAAGTGACCAGGCAGTCTTCAAATGTCCGGCTAGTCTCTGAAAGCAACAGGTCACTATTTCCTAGGCATTCATCTGCGTGCCGGTAGTGATCCACAGCAGGGGAGCCGGGTATGAAGGAATCGTATTTCGAAGACGATGGTGACGAGTTTCCCATCAACAGCCAGGTGCGTTGCGGGCAAGCAGCGTTCCAGCTGGGGTTTGCCAACATGACCCTGGAAGACGCGCCGGTACGTGTGCGCTCCACGGTGCCACCGCGCAGCGAGCGCCGCCGGTTTCTGCCGGGCCTGCGCAAGAAGTAGCCACGACGCCGAAGAGGCCCCGCCATCCAGCCTGTGCTGCGGTGTGTGGGGCTTTTTCATGCGGGTTGTAGGCTATTTCGCAAACAGACGACCGGTACGCTGAATCTGCCGTTTTATGCGGCTTTCTTGACCTCGCTCAATGGGGCGACGGCTGTCGCTAGCCCCCTTGGCGGTTGTATGCCTTACTGTCGGTTCGAACGAACAAGGAGCAGTGCGATGCGCATCAGGGAAGAGACTTATTGGGCGTGGGCCGACTCTCAGCTGCACAGCCGCAGCCATGACGAAGAACTCAGCGATGGCACCAGCATCGACGTGCAGGTGCGGTTGTCGCGCACCGGGGCCACGCAGATGTTCCTGGGGGTGTACGGGCGCCGGGGCAAGGCGCTGTTCGAGGAGTACTACCCCTCGTGCCCGGGTGAAACCATGAGCCGTGCGCTGGTGCGCGGTGTGGACCGGGCCCGGGCGTTGGCCACCGACGCCGTGCCGATGGAGCACCCGCGGTTTCGTCGTCAGGCCTGATGCCTGCGGTTACGCCCTGTCGTGGCGCACAGGGAATGTGCGCAGACGGTGGGGCGAGCCAGAGCCGCGATGAGGCGATAAGGCACGCATAAAAAAGGCGACCCGGAGGTCGCCTTTTTCAATTCGCCTGGCTCAGCACAGCCGGTCGATCACCTTCACGTCCTGGCGCTCGCGGATGGCGGGCCATTCCTGTTGCAGGGTCTCCAGCACCTTGGCGACAAACGCGGTGTCTGCCGCTGCCTTCTTGCCGACGTAGCCCTTGCCACGGCGGAACATCCTGAAACGGGCGCGCATTTCACGCTTCGCATCGATCGCCTCTTCGACAGTGTGCGGCGGCATCTTGTCGATGTGCACGTCACCTGTGGCACTGACCCACAGCAGGTGGTCATCGAGGCTGTCCTTGCGGGCAGCGAACAGCTGAGCCAATTGGTCGATGGTGGGTTGGTTGTTCAAGTTGATCATAAAGCCCCCTATTACCTATTCGTCGTTGGTGAGTTCAAACCTGCGCTACTTCATGTAGCGATCTACCAAGGCTGCTACAGCAGCGTCGCAACAGGGGCTTTCTTCACTCTGCCTTTTGGACAGTCCCTCTCCACGGACAGCCCGAAACCGCTCGAACTGTCTGGAACACCCTTTGCCAGCGCTCCCGATCAGGGAGACGGCCTCATCATGCAAGGGGCAACGAATGCCGTCAATAGGTTTTGTAGTGATTTTTTTTATTCACTACAAATGACCGGTCAGTCTTTTTCGAGCTTACGGGTCGCTGCGCCACAGGCTGTTGGAATGTCCTACAAAGAGCTCTGGTCAGGGCGTCTTGGCCATGTATTGACCCGGGTCAGCGCGTACCGGCCAGGCGCTGGGGATGATAGGGGCCTGTTTTGTTGCCAAAGAAGTCCTGCCCATGAGTACCCCCGCCAATCCTCCCGCAGCGCCTGGCGCTCAACCCCTGTTGCCCGTGGGCCTGCTGCTGGGCATCGTCGCGCTGGTCGGCGTGCTGCTGTTGCCGCTGCCGGCCGACCTGCCGGTGGCCGGTCACCGCGTGCTGGCGATCCTGGCCTTTGCGGTGGTGATCTGGATCACCGAGGCGGTGTCGTACGAAGCCAGTGCGATCATGATCACCTCGCTGCTGGCATTTTTGCTGGGCACCGCACCGACCCTTGCCGACCCGTCGGTGATCTACGGCTCGTCGGCAGCCGTGAGCATGGCCCTGACGGGCTTTGCCAACCCGGCATTGGCGCTGGTGGTGGGGGCCCTGTTCATCGCAGCGGCGATGACCCACACCGGGCTGGACCGGCGCATCGCGCTGGTCACGCTCAACCGTGTGGGCGTGAGCACCCGACGCATTCTGCTGGGGGCGATGGTGGTGATCATCCTGCTCAGCCTGGTGGTGCCCAGTGCCACGGCGCGCAGTGCCTGCGTGGTGCCGATCATGATGGGCGTGATCGCCGCGTTCGGCGTGAACAAGCGCTCCAACATCGCCGCCGGCATCATGATCATCGTGGCCCAGGGCACCAGCATCTGGAACATCGGCATCCAGACCGCAGCCGCGCAGAACCTGCTGACGGTCGGCTTCATGGACAAGATGCTCGGTGCACGGGTGTCATGGATCGACTGGCTGATCGCCGGGGCGCCGTGGGCGTTGATCATGTCGGTGGTGCTGATCGTGCTGGTGCTCAGGATGCTGCCCCCCGAGAGCGACAGCATTCCCGGCGGCAAGGCGGCGGTGGCCGAGCAGTTGCAGGCGCTGGGGCCGATGAGCGGGGCGCAGAAGCGTCTGCTGGGGGTGTCGCTGCTGTTGTTGCTGGCCTGGGCCACCGAGGGCAAGCTGCATCACTTCGACACCACCTCGACCACCTACGCCGGGTTGGTGCTGCTGTTGCTGCCGCGCTTCGGGGTGATGACCTGGAAGGATGTGCAGGCGCGTATTCCGTGGGGCACGGTGATCGTGTTCGGCGTCGGCATCAGCCTGGGCACCACCCTGTTGACCACCCAGGCCGGGCAATGGCTGGGCGGGCAGGTGGTGGCCAATACCGGGCTGGATCAATTGGGCACGCTGGGGGTGTTTTCGATTCTGGCGGCGTTTCTGATCGTGATCCACCTGGGCTTTGCCAGTGCCACGGCGCTGACCTCGGCGCTGCTGCCGATACTGATCGCGGTGCTGCAGACCTTGCCGGGGGATTTCAGCCGCCTGGGCATGACCATGGTGCTGGGGTTTGTGGTCAGCTACGGGTTCATCCTGCCGATCAACGCACCGCAGAACATGGTGTGCCTGGGTACCGAAACCTTCAACGCGCGGCAGTTTGCCAAGGTCGGGATCGTGGTGACGCTGGTGGGGTACGGGTTGATGCTGGTGTTCGCCGCAACATGGTGGCACTGGCTGGGCTGGATGTAGAAGGGCCGTTGCAAGCGGCAAGCGGCAAGCGAGGCCGAGCCAGCTTGCCGCTTGCAGCGATGCTCATCAGAAGTTCGCCGGGGTGTTGGCGCTGATGATCTCGGCTTCGTCCTGGCCGATGTTCTTGAAGCTGTGGGGCAGGGTGGTGGGGAAGTAGTAGCCGTCGCCGGAGTTCAGCACGCTGACCTGGCCGTCTACCCGCAACTCGATGGTGCCACGGGTCACCAGGCCGCATTCCTCGCCCTCGGTGTGCACGATCGGCTCTTCGCCGGAGTCGGCGCCCGGCGCATACAGCTCGCGCAGCATGCGCATCTGCCGACCTTCGACACTGGCGCCGACCAGCAGCATGCGCAAGCCACCACTGCCCAGGTCGGGCTGCTCGTTGGCGCGGAACACGAAGCGTTCTTCGCGCGGCGGTTCGTCGAAACTGAAGAACTCCGCCAACGACATCGGGATGCCTTCCAGCAGCTTTTTCAACGAGCTCACCGATGGGCTGACGCGGTTCTGCTCGATCTGTGAAATCGTCGAGTTGGTCAGGCCGCTGCGCCTGGCCAGCTCCCGTTGCGAGAGCTTGGTGCGTTCACGTACCAGTTTGAGTCGTGTCCCCGTGTCCATAGCCGCCTTGATGTCAAAAATAATGGGCGACGCATTAAAACACATTCCGTCGCCGAACCCGCCTACTGGCGTGCAGGCACCGGCCACAAGGCGATCAACAGCAGCAGCAAGGCGGCCATCAGGTACGGCAGGCGCGGGTCCAGGGCATAGATCAGGGTGCCGGCCAGCGGCCCGATCACCGTGCCCAGGGCCTGTGCCGCGCCCACAGAGCCTGCGGTCGCGCCCTGTTCACCGGCATCCACCGCGTTCGCCGCCAGCGCCTGGAACGCCGGGAACACCCAGCCCATGCCGGCCGCAGCGACGAAGTAGCACGCCCACAGCATGCCCACGCTGTCGGCCAGGGCCCCGCTGGCAAAACCCAGCGCACTGATGCAGCCGCCCACGCGGATCATGCGCAGCGGCGGCCATTGCAGCTTGCTCACCAGCACCTGCGAGAAGATCAGCGCCGCACCCACCATGGTCAGGGCAATGCCCGCCGCCTGGGCGGCATCGGCAGGCGCCAGGCCCAGGCGGTCAAGGGCAAAGAAGCCTACGGTGATCTGCGCCAGCGACACGCACAGCATCGCCACGAAGGCCACCGTGAGCGGGCGAAGCAGGCGCGGGTCGGTCAGGCTGACGGGGCGGGGCGGTTGCCTCAGGTGCAGCTCCTGACCCTTGAGCTTGAACTGCAGTACCAGCAATGCCAGCAGTGGCAGCACCGACATCGCATAGAACGGCAGGCTCAGGCTGTGGCGCGCCAGCAGCGCGGCCAGTGCCGGGCCCATCACCAGGCCCACGGCGTTCGCCGCACCCAGCGAGGCCATGGCGCGGGCGCGCTGTTGCGGTTGCATGTTGTCGGCAATCAGCGCGGCGCAGCCGACCGGCAGGGCGGCA
Source organism: Pseudomonas palmensis (assembly GCF_017848315.1). Classification (GTDB taxonomy): domain Bacteria; phylum Pseudomonadota; class Gammaproteobacteria; order Pseudomonadales; family Pseudomonadaceae; genus Aquipseudomonas; species Aquipseudomonas palmensis. The sequence goes on along the minus strand of NZ_JAFKEC010000094.1, from coordinate 2,964 downwards.
TAGAACGCACCGATCAGGCCGCGGCCGATCACCAGTGCGGCAAAGGCCAGGGAGGTGGCCGGCAGGTAGCGCAGCGCGCCATCGATGAATAGGCACAGGGCCCAATAGGCCAGGGTGAACCCCGCGGTGCCCACCAGCAGCACCCGGCGGCGACCGAAGCGGTCGCTGGCCCGGCCCCAGGGGCGCGCCAGCAGCATCCACACCACCCCGGCTACCGTGACCGCCGCGCCCGCCTGCCAGGCTGCCAGGCCCAGCACGCGGGCGATGGGGCCGATCAGGGCGACGAAGGCCATCATCGCCATGGTGCAGGCCATGTTGACCACCATCAGCGGACGCAGGTCGAAGGCGGGGGTTTTGAGCAGCGGGGGTTGCTGGGCGGTGTTCATGGCTATCCAAGGCAGAGGAGCAAGGCGGCCATTGTGCCGCAGCTGTCCCCAAGGCTAAAGCCTGTAAACGATAGTAATAATCATTTAATTGACTTCAGCCTTGTTGCTGTGGGTTAGAAGTCGCCTTGCAGGGTCACCATCAGGTTGCGCGGCTCGCCATAGAAGTTGCCCCAGCCAGCGGCGCCGACGCTGCTGTAGTAGTGCTTGTCGAACAGGTTGTTGCCGTTGAGGGCCAGGCTCCAGTTGTCATCCAGGCGATAGCCGATGCGGGCGCTCCACAGGGCGTAGCCGGGCTGCACCATCTTGGTGTTGCGGTCCACGAAGTGGTTGGCACTCTGCGCGCTGACCCCGCCGCCCACGCTCCAGCGCTGCAGGGCGCCGTCCAGGTCGTAGTTGGTCCATACACGCGCCATGTGCCTGGGCACGTAGCTGGCGGTGAAGGTGGCGTCCTGGCGGGTGTCGTCGATGCGCTTGAGGTATTCGACCTGGGTGTAGGTGTAGCCGGCCAGCACCTGCAGGCGCTCGATCAGTTCACCGCTCAGCTCGGCTTCGAAGCCCTGGGCGCGCACCTTGCCGCTGTCGGTGTAGCAGTAACCGTCGGACGACCTATCGCATACCGTGCTGTAGTCAGCCTCGGCGCGACCCTGCTCGGTGTTGCGGAACAGGTTGAAGGCGCCATTGAGGCGACCCTGGTACCACTCGGCCTTGACCCCCACCTCATAGCTGGCACCGGTCTTGGGCTTGAGCGAGCTGCCGTCGGCCTTGGCGTAGGTGCTTTGCGGCTGGAAGATGTCGGCGTAGCTGGCGTAAACGGACCAGGTGTCGTCCAGGTCGTAGATCAACGCGGCGAACGGCGTCACCTGGCCGTTTTCCTGGCTGCGGTTGGGCTGCCAGTAGTTCCAGTATCGGGTGTAGCTGTCGCTGCTGTTGCGGTACCAGCTGACGCGGCTGCCGAGTACGGCGGTGAGGGGCTCGGCCAGCTTCAGGCGCAGGGTGGCGTAGGTGCCGAACTGACGGGTGTCGGAGGTCACCGGAATCGGCCCGCCGCGGTAGGACTCCTTCTCGTAAACCGAGTCACCCGGCTTGGGGATGTGCGGGTTGGGGTTGAACGGGTTCTGGGTAACGCCGTACAGCTCGGTCAGGTTGATCAGTTCGTAGCGGTCGCGGCCCTTGGAGCGGCTGGCGTTGGCGCCGACGATGATCTCGTGCTCCAGGCCCCAGGCCTGGAAATGGCCGTCCAGGTTGGCGTCGAAGCCGTAGTCGTCCTGGTCGTAGTCGAACAGCCCGGAGTACAGCTTCGAGGCGCCCTGGGTACTGCCCACCGGCACGGTGCCTTCGCCCATGGCGTATTGCATGTTCTGGTCGTTGTGGGTGTACATCGAGGCGACCTTGAGCGCCCAGTCTGCGTTGAAACGGTGGGTAAGGTCGGCGAACAGGCTGGTTCGCTCGCTGTCCCAGTGGTTCCACGACGCGCCCAGGCAGGTGGAGCGCGACAGCTTCAGGTCGCTGCCGTCGCTGTAGCGCGGCAGGCCCTGCCAGCAGGGCTTGGCGTCGAGCTTTTCGTAGGCCAGGCCCACGCCCAGGGTGGTGTCCTCGTTCAGGTCGTAGTCCAGTGCGCCGTACACCACCTGGTCTTCGCGCTCGCCGATGTCGTAGAAGTACTTGCGGTCCTGCTGGGCGACCACGGCGCGCCCGCGCAGGGTGCCGGCGTCGTTGAGCGGGCCGCCGGTGTCGACCTGGGCGCGGTAGTTGTCCCAGGTGCCGGCCGACAGCGTTACGTGGGTGGCGGCCTTGTCCTGGCCGCGCTTGCGAATGAAGTTGACCCCGCCGGCCGAGCTGCCGGCGCCTTTCATCATGCCGGCGGCGCCGCGCATGATCTCGACGCGGTCGTAATAGGCCATGTCGCTGGAGAAGCTGTTGGCCTGCACGTAGTTGCCGCCCACATCCAGCGGTACGCCGTCGTACTGGTACTGGCCGGCGATCATGAAGCCGCGCGAGTAGAAGTACTTGCCGCCCATGGGCGAGTCGTGAACGGTGATGCCGGGGGTTTTCTCCATCACCTGTTCGAGGCTGGTGAGGTTCTGTTCGTCCATCATCTTGCGCGTGATGACCGTGACCGACTGCGGGGTTTCGCGCAGCGAATGCTGACCCTTGCCGATGCTGACGCTGCGCACGGTGTAGCTGTCGGTGCTGTCGCCGGTGCTGCTGGTGCGGGTGCCGTCGACGTTGGTGGCGCCCAGTTCCAGGGCGCCGTTGCTGCTGGGGGCCGGGCGCAACGAGTAGCTGCCGTCGCCTTGTGGGAAGGCTTGCAGCCCGCTGCCGGCCAGGATGCGGCTGAGGCCGTCGAGGGTGGCGTACTGGCCTTGCAGGCCGGGGCTCTGCTTGCCGCGGGTGAGGGCGGCGTCGTAGGACAGGTTGAGGCTGCTGGCGGCGGCGAAGGCGCCGAGCACGCTGGCCAGCGAACCGGCCGGAATGTTGTAGGCCGTGCGGCTGCTGCTGACTTCATCGGCCATCGCCGAGGGGGCTGGCAGCACGCTGGCGGCCATGGCGGCGGCCAGCAGGTGGGCGGGGAGCAGGC
>NZ_JAFKEC010000093.1 GCF_017848315.1 Pseudomonas palmensis | reverse complement strand
CCTGAAAGGCAATGAGAAGTTTTTTTATTTCCGGTTTTTCAGCGGTCACGCGTCTTACCCACATTCGAAAAAAACTGCTGACACTTACCTTCCCAACCACTTGAGCCAACCAAGACAAGAGCATCGCCATGCCAACACGACACTGCTTGCAGCCCCTGACCACTGCGTTGCGCCTGCGCCACGCCTTCAAAGCCACGTTGCCCGCGGTCGGGCTGGGCATGGCGTTCACCCTGGCCGCACAGGCGCAGACCCAGGAGTGGCAGCTGGACATCCCCGCCGGCCCGCTTGGCCGCTCGATCCAGGAACTGAGCCATCAGACCGGCCTGCAGATCCTGTTCAACCCCGAAGAGATCAACGGCCTGCACGCGCACGCCGTCAAGGGTCGCTACCCGCTTGAAGAAACGCTGCAGATCATGCTTCAAGGCACCGGTGTGCGCTACAGCGTGCAGGACAACGCCATCTACTTCAGCGGCGCACGCTCGGGGGCCGATGCCGACCAGATCAACCTGGAACCGTCGCTGGTGTCAGGCAAGTTCACTGAATCGGCGTGGGGGCCGGTACAGGGATATGTCGCCAAACGCAGCGCCACCGGAACCAAGACCGACACCTCGATCCTGGAAACCCCGCAGACCATCAACGTGGTCACCCAGGACGAGATGACCGCCCGCGGCGCCCTGTCCGTCACCCAGGCACTGCGCTATACCCCCGGCATCCAGGTCGAGGGCTTCTCGGCACGGGTCAAGGCCTTCGATGAACCCACCTCCCGCGGTTTCAGCCCCACGCCCATGTACCTGGACGGCCTGCACCTGCCCTATGGCGGCGGCAGTACCGGCGGTGCGCTGCAGGTCGACCCCTACCTGCTCGAACGGGTCGAGGTTCTCAAGGGCCCCGCCTCGGTGCTGTACGGCCAGAACCAGCCCGGCGGCATCGTCAACATGGTCTCCAAGCGCCCCGGTGTCGAGCCCATCCACCAGGTGGTGCTGGGTACTGGCAGCTATGATCGGCGCTACGGCGCATTCGACTTCGGCGGCAAGCTCGACGAGCAAGGCACCTTCCTGTACCGCCTCACCGGCCTGGCCAACGACAGCAACTCCGAAGTCGACTATGCCGAACAGAAGCGCATGCTGCTGGCCCCCAGCTTCACCTGGAACATCAACGACGACACCAGCCTGACCTTCTACGGCCAGTACCAGAAAGACAACGACGTGCCCGAGCCCCAGGGCCTGCCGGCAGTGGGCACGGTATTCAAGAACCCCAACGGCAAGCTCGATCGCAACACCTTCATCGGCGAGCCCGGGCTCAACGCCTACGACCGTGAACAGTACGTCTTCGGCTACGAGCTGACCCACCAGATCGACGATGTCTGGAGCCTGCGCCAGAACGCGCGCTACGCCTACGTCGATGACCGCTTCGCCGCAGTGCTGCACGGCTACAGCTTCATCGCCAACCCCGCCACGGGGGTCAACAACCAGCGCTACACCGACCGCTACGCCATCGACTGGAAGCAGACCAACAAGGTCTTTGGCATCGACAACTCGGCCCAGGCCGTGTTCAACACCGGCGACGTCAACCACACCGTGCTGCTGGGCCTGGACTACTACCACTTCAACTCCAAGTTCCTCGGCCGCTACGACCGCAACCCGCCAGGCATCGACCTCTACGACCCGCACTACGGCCAGCCGCTGGACTTCAGCCAGGCAGCCGCCAACCCCTGGGACGACACCATCACCCAGACCGGCGTCTACGTTCAGGACCAGCTGAAATGGAACCGCTGGTTCCTTACCCTGGGCGGGCGCTTCGACTGGGCCAAGATCGATTACGACCACCCGCTGTACGTCAAGCCCTCCACTACCCGCGATCAGCAGTTCTCCGGCCGCGCAGGCTTTGGCTACCTGTTCGACAACGGCATCACGCCCTACTTCAGCTACTCCGAATCGTTCCAGCCGGTGGCCGGCACCGCCAACGTGGACGGCAAGACATTCGAGCCTTCCACCGGCAAGCAGTACGAAGTGGGCATCAAATACCAGCCGCCAGGTTCTGACAGTTTCATCCAGCTCTCGGCCTACCAGATCGACAAGAAGAACGTGCTGACCAGCGACCCGGCCAACCCCGGCTTCAACAACCAGGCCGGCGCCATGCGTTCGGTGGGCTTTGAACTCGAAGGCAAGGCGGCGCTGACCGACAACCTCAACCTGATCGCCTCGGTATCACGGGTCGACGCCGAGTTCACCAAGGACAACGATGGCCTCAAAGGTCGTCATCCGGTCGGCGTATCGCCGCTGACCGCCTCGGCCTGGGTCGACTACCAGATGCCGGCAGACACCGCCCTGGTCGGCCTCGGCTTTGGCGTCGGAGTGCGTTATGTGCGCAGCAGCCCGGGCACCAGCTATGCCTGGAGCGAATTCAACGTCCCGTCGTTCAACGTGTACGACGGCATGATCTCCTACGACCTGGAACGCTCCCCGTTGCACATCAAGGGCGTGAAAGTGCAGGCCAACGTGGAGAACCTGGACAACAAACTGTATGTCACCCGCTGCAGCGGCATGTTCGAGTGCACCTACGGCCAGGGCCGCACGGTGACCGCCAACCTGACCTACGACTGGTAAATCGACACCCACGAAAAAAGGCGCCTCGGCGCCTTTTTGCGTTGAGCAGCCCGCGGACCTCAGGCCGATTGCAGCCAGTGCTCGACCTCGGCATAGATCCCCGCGACCCGCGACGAAATCCCTCCCATGCGCAGGAAATCGTGGGTCAGGCCCTGTTCCACCCGTAGCGTCACGTCGGTGCCCGAGGCCTGGAGGCGCTGGGCATAGGCCTGCCCCTCGTCGAACAGCGGGTCGTATTCGGCCAGGCTGACATAGGTACGGATCATCGGCTCGGCGTGCCCGGCCAGCAACGGCGAGGCGCGCCAGTCGCCGCGCAGGGCCGGGTCGGGGCAGTAGTGGGCGTAGAACCAGCGCAGGGTCTGGCTCTCGAGCAGGTAGTCCTCGGCATAGCGCCGATGCGAATCACGCTCGCGGGTAATGTCCGTGACCGGGTAGAACAGCAACTGCGCACTGGGCGCAAGCCGGCACAGGCCTTGCTGTGCGCTCAGTGCCAGCACCGTGGCCAGGGTAGCACCGGCGCTGTCGCCCGCCACACTGATCCGCCGGCTGTCGATAGCCAGTGATGTCGCCTGCGTCGCCAGCCAGTCGGCGGCATCCAGCGCATCGTTGACCGCCGTAGGGTAAGGGTGCTCCGGCGCCAGCCGATACCCCAGCGCAAGCACCGCATGGGTACCGCTGCTGGCCAGGCGCCGGCACACCGCATCATGCGAGTCCAGGCTGCCAACCACATTGCCACCACCATGAAAGTACAGGATCGCCGGTTGCAGGCCGGGGCCACGTCGAGCATGCCGGTACAGGCGCAGCGGCACCGCCTGGGCATCGCGGCTCGGTACACTCAGCTCGACCACCTGCAGGTCGCCTGGCGGCGCAGGGTCCAGGATACCCGAGGCCGAGGCGAAGTCGCTGCGCGCCTGCGCCACCTCCAGTTCATGCATGGGCCGGGTCTTGCCGCTCAGGCGTCCCAGTTGAACCAGCTCGAGGAAACCTTCCAGGTCAGGGTCCAGGGCCATCTTCTTTTATCCTTGCCAATCAGTGAACAGAAATGAAAAGCCGCCCTGATCGAGGGGCGGCAGGGCTCAGCCAGCAACAGTCAGGTCGTCGGTCAGTCGTCGGCCCAGGCTGGCCAGCCAGTCCGGATGCCTGAGGATGTCGTAGTGGCCGGCGGCGATGGCCAGGTCCTCGACGCTGCCGTCGATGCGTACCCCCTCGGCACGAGCACCGGCCCACCAGCAACAGGCACCCGCGGCTGTCAGCGGCAGCTGGTTCAAGCGCGTCGACAGCGCCTTCAGGTGCATGGCCACGGCAAAGGTGTGCGCCAGCTCCGCGCTCTCGACCTCGGCAAATGCCGAGCTGGGCAGCCCTGCACGCACGCTGTCGATCAGCGCGTGCAAGGTTGCCACCTCCGCACCGGCCGGCACTGCGGGCAATGCCAGATCCGCCTTCGCTGCCTGCAGCACCACGCCCAGGAAGCTTCGCAGATCCTCGCCCCAGTCAGTGTCCGGCTGCGCCGGCGAGGACGTCGGGATGAAGCTGTCGACCAGGCCAAGGAACGTCACCTGCTGCCCCTGGCTTTCCAGCTCCTGGGTCACCAGACTCGCCAGCGCACCGCCCAACGACCAGCCCAGCAGCCGGTACGGGCCCTCGGGCTGTTTCTGGCGAATGTACTGGGCATAGTCGATGGCCATCGACTGCAGCGATTCGTCCACCCAGCCAGGGTCCAGCAGCATGCGGCACTGCAGGCCGTAGACGCTGCAGCGCCCCTCCAGGCGGCGCGCCAGCGGCTCGTAGTCGAACACCGTACCGAAGCCGGCATGCAGGCAGAACAACGCAGGTCCGTGCTCGACCGGGGTGTTGAGCAACAGCAGCGGGTCGAGGTTCTGCTCCTGCAGTGTCGAATAGCCGGACAACTCGCCAATCGTCGGCCCGGCCATCACATCGCGCAGCTTGAGTTCGATGTCCAGGTCGGCGCAGGCGCGCACCCTGGACAGCATCTTCAGCACACGCAGCGAGTCGCCCCCCAGCTCGAAGAAGTTATCGTCGATACCCACGTTGTCCACTTCCAGCACGTCCTGCCAGATGCTCGCCAGCGTGCGCTCCAGCGCATTGCGCGGTGCACTCCGGGGCCGGCTGGCCAATTGCGGGGCCGGCAAGGCATTGCGATCGAGCTTGCCATTGGGCGTCAACGGCAGGGCCGGCAGCAGCATGACATGGGCCGGCACCATGTAGTCGGGCAACTCGCTGCGCAGCGCCTCGCGCAGTTGCTCCACGCCAGCGGCCTGGGCCGTGGTCACGACGTAGGCCAGCAGTTGCTTGCTGCCCTGGGTGTCACGTGCAATCACCACCGCTTCACGCACCCCCGGCTGATTGCGCAAGCGCGCTTCAACTTCGCCCGGCTCGATACGAAAACCGCGAATCTTGACTTGGTTGTCCAGGCGCCCCAGGTAATCGATCACCCCGTCGGCGCGCCGACGCACACGATCACCGCTGCGGTACAGACGGGCACCGGCGGCGAACGGATCGGCCACGAAGCGCTCGGCCGTCAGGGCCGCGCGGCGGTAGTAGCCGCGCGCAACCCCCAGGCCGCCGATGTACAACTCACCGGCCACGCCATCGGGCAGCAGGTTGAGGTCTTCGTCCAGCACATACAGCGTGCGCTGGCCCACCCGCTCGCCGATCGGTGCATACACCGCCTCGCACTGCCCGCTGGCCGGCACCTTCCACAGCATCGGCGTGACCACCGTCTCGGTCGGCCCGTAACCATTGACCAGCCACTGCGGACGCAGCACCCGCTTGACGTCTTCGAACAGCGCTTGCGGCACGGCATCGCCGCCAAAGCAATAGACGCGCACCGGTGGCGCCGGCAGGTGCTGACGCTCGGCGCACTCCACCAACTGCTGCAGGTAGGCCGGCGGGAAGCACGCGATATCGATGCGCTGTGCCCCAAGCACCTGCAAGGTTTGCTCGGCGGTCCACAGGTGGTTGTCACGCACCACCAGGCAGCCACCGGCCTGCAGGGTCGACAGCCAGCGCTCCTGCGCGCCGTCGAAGGCAAACGACATGAACAGCAGTTCGCGGGTCTTCTCGCTCATTTCATAGCGCTCGGCAATCGCGCGGCAGTGCATGCGGATCTGCCTGTGGCTGACCGCTACCCCCTTGGGCTTGCCGGTCGAGCCGGAGGTGTAGATCAGATACGCCAGGTTGTCCGGCTGCACTACCACCTGCGGGCAACCGCCCGCCTGGCCATGCAGGTCCAGGCGGTCCAGTTCCAGGGTGCAGGCCACGCCGGCGAAGCGCTGGCTCAGCGAGCTGTGGGTCAGCAGCAGGTGCATGCCAGAGTCCTCGACGATCCAGGCCAGACGCTCCTGCGGGTAGTCGATATCCAGCGGCACATAGGCCGCGCCACTCTTCATCACCGCCAGGAAGGCAACCAGCGTGTGCACCGAACGCTCGAGGGCGATGCCTATGCAGGTTTCGGCACCCGCACCCTGTGCCAGCAGGTACTGCGCCAGACGGTTGGCCTGCTCATCGAGCTGGGCATAGCTCAGTTGCTGATCGGCGCAGATCACCGCAATAGCGTCGGGACGCCGACCGGCGTGGGCCGCGATATCGTCTGCCAGCAACCCAGGGGCCGCGACAGGCAGTGCTGCCAGCTCGTTGCGCCTCTGCAGAAGCCGCGCCTGCGCCGGGGTCAGCATATCCAGGCTGCCCAGCGTGGCCTGCGGGTTGTCCAGCATTGCCCCGAGCAGGCGTTCGAAGTTGCCCAGAATGGCTGCGGTGGCCGCCTCGGTAAACCGGTTCTGCAGGTACAGGAACTCGACTGTCAGGGTCTGGCCCAGGTTCACCGCAAGGTCCATGGCGTAGTTGGTCACGTCACGGGTACTGGCCTGGCCGAACTGCAGGTCGTTGTTGCTGGTTTCCTGCAGGCGCTCGTCCACCGGGTAGTTCTCGAACACCACGATGCTGTCGAACAGCGCCTGGCCCGGTCGCCCGGCCCAGCGCTGCACATCGGCCAGTGCCGCATGCTCGTGATCACGCAGTTCCAGGTTGTGCCCCTGCAACTGGGAGAGCCAGTCGCTGACGCGCTGGTGCGGCTGCGGGGTCTGCACCACCGGCAGGGTATTGATGAACAGCCCAAGCATCTCGTCGGCACCCGCCAGCGTCGCCGGGCGCCCGGCAACGGTGGCGCCGAAGCACACGGTGCGCTGCCCGGTATAGCGCTGCAACAGCAGCAGCCATGCAGCCTGCACCAGGGTGTTCGGGGTCACCCGCAGGTGCTGGGCCTGGGTGCGCAGGTGCTCGGTGCGTGCCTGGTCCCAGCGCAGGTACAGCGCCGCGTGGCCGCCCAGCCCCAAGTCCGGCTGCGGGGCCACGTTGTCGGCCAGCAACGTGGGGCCTTCCAGCTCGGCCAGGTGGGCGCGCCAGAACTGCTCCAGTTGCCCTTGCGACTGGCGTCCCAGCCACTCGATGTAGTCACGGTAGCGTCCCACCCCGGTGTCGCTCGCACGGCCGTGGTACGCCATGAACACCTCGGCGAACAGCCGGGAGCTGCTCCAGCCATCCATCAGGATATGGTGGCAGGTCCACAGCAGGTGACTACGCTGCGCGTCGAGCCTGACCAGGGTCAGGCGCAGCAAGGGTGCCGTGGCCAGGTCGAAGCCTTCGCCAGCGTCCGCCGCAGCCAGCGCCTCGAGGTCCGACGGAGCCACCTGGCGGTCGCGCCAGTCGAGCAGACGCACAGGCAGCTCGGCGTGGCGATACACCACCTGCAACGGCTCGGCCAGTTGTGACGCGGCGCAGAAGCCGGTGCGCAGAGTCTCGTGACGAGCCAGGACGCTGCCCCAGGCCGCAATGAACCGGGCACTGTCCAGGCCATCGACCGATACCGCGATCTGGTTGATGTACAGCGCCGTCTCGGGGGCCTGCAGGGTATGGAACAGCATGCCCTGTTGCATCGGCGACAGCGGGTAGATGTCTTCGACATCGCCCAGCGCTACCGGCAGGCTGTCCAGTTGTGCCTGGGTCAGCCTGGCCAGCGGGAAGTCCGAAGGCGTCACGCCAGCCGTATCGTGTGCAATGCAATGCGCAATCAGCGCCTGGAGTTCAGCGGTATAGGCCTGGGCCAGAGTCTGGATGCTGGATTCGGCGAACATCCGATGGCTGAAGCTCCAGCTCAGGGTCAACTCGCCGCCATACACCTGGCCGTTGATCGACAACCAGTTGCCCAGCGGTGCTTCGGAGCTCTGGCTGTCACCGGCAGACTCGCGGGCCGGGGTGAAGAACCCGCCCTCCCCCTGCTCGTCGGCAAAGCTGGCGTCGAACTGGCCCAGGTAGTTGAAGGTGATGCGCGGCACCGGCAGCGCGGCCAGGGCTTCACGGGCCTGCGCGTCGCCCAGGTAGCGCAGCGCGCCGAAACCGATGCCCTTGTCGGGTACCGCGCGCAGTTGCTCCTTGATGCGCTTGATCGAGCCGTCGAGGCTGTCGACGGGGCTGAGCCTGACCGGGAACATGCTGGTGAACCAGCCCACCGTGCGGGTCAGGTCGATCTCGTCGAACAGTTCTTCGCGACCGTGGCCTTCAAGCTGGATCAGCACCTCATCGCGCCCGGTCCAGCGCGCGACCACCCGCGCCAGGGCGGTCAGCAGCAGGTCGTTGACCTGGGTGCGGTAGGCCGCCGGAGCCTGCTGCAGCAACTGGCGGGTGGTAGCCTGATCAAGCCGCGTCTGCGCCCGGGCCATATGCACGTTCTGCAGCGATCCCTGCGGGTTGTCGCAGGGCAGCTCGGCACTGGCGCCCGCCAGTTCGCTGCTCCAGTAGGCCAGTTCACCTTGCAGGTCGGCCGCGTGCGCCTGCAGGCGCTGCGCCCAGGCCTGGGTCGAGCTGGTCTTGGGTGGCAGGTTCACCACCTGGCCGGCGGCCAGTTGGGTGTAGGCGCTCTGCAGGTCTTCAAGCAGGATGCGCCACGACACGCCGTCCACCACCAGGTGGTGGATGGCCAGCAACAGGCGCTGGCTGCCATCGGGCAGGGTCGCGAGTACCGCGCGCAGCAGCTCGCCGCGCTCAAGGTCAAGGCTGCGCTGGGCCGTGTCGCACAGTGCCTGCAGCGCATCGGCATCATCCAATGTCCGGGTCCACAGCGCCTCACCTGCTGCGGTCGGAGCGCCATACTCTGCCGCCCACGCGCCATCGGCCTGCCGGGTGTAGCGCAGGCGCAGGGCATCGTGGTGGGTCAGCAGCGCTTGCAGGGCCTGATCCAGCACGGGCGCCTTCAGCGCCTGACCGGGCCTGAGCAGCAGCGCCTGGTTCCAGTGATGCTGTTCGGGTATTGCCTCGTCAAAAAAGTACTGGTGCACCGGCAGCAGCAACGCCTGACCCTGCATCGGCCCCTGGTCGATATGCTGTGCCTGTTCGCCCAGGCGGGCCACCGAAGCCAGGCCCTGCACAGTCTGGTGCTGGAACAGCGCCTTGGGGGTGAAGTGGATACCGGCCTGGCGCGCGCGGCTGACCACCTGGATCGAGATGATCGAGTCGCCGCCCAGTTCGAAGAAGTTGTCGGTCAGGCCCACCTTCTCCAGCTTGAGCACGCCGGCCCAGATCGCCGCGATGCGTTGTTCGAGCTCGCTCTGCGGTGCCACATAGGCCTGCTGCAACTGGCTCGTATCGGGCTCGGGCAGTGCCTTGCGGTCGAGTTTGCCATTGGGCATCAGCGGCAACGCATCAAGCCACAGCAGGTGCGTGGGCACCATGTATTCCGGCAGGCGGACCTTGAGATGCTCGCGCAGGCTGGCCAGTTGCTCGGGATTGGCTGCCAGCCCGTCGCTGGCCACCAGATAGGCCGCCAGTTGCCTGCCGTGGGGGCCATCGACAGCCAGCACCACCGCTTCGCGCACCGCCGGATGCTGGTGCAGGCTGGCCTCGATTTCACCCAGCTCGATGCGCAGGCCACGGATCTTCACCTGGTGGTCGGCGCGCCCGAGGTACTCGATCACCCCATCGGCGCGATAGCGTGTCATGTCACCGCTGCGGTACAGGCGCGCACCGCCCTGGGCACTGGTGTCGAACGGATCCGGCACAAAACGCTCGGCCGTCAGCGCCGGCTGGTTGAGGTAGCCACGCGCCAGCGAATCACCGCCGATGTACAGCTCGCCCCTGGCAAACGGCGTCACACCCAGCGCATCGCTCAGCACATGCAGGCGCACGTTGGCCACGGCGCGGCCGATGGGTACCGTGCCCGCCTGCAGCTGCGCCGACAGCACGTGGAAGGTGCTGTCGATGGTGGCTTCCGTGGGGCCGTACAGGTTGACCAGTTGCCCGCCCCAGCCGGCTCGAACCTGCTCGCTCAACGCGGCGGACAACGCTTCGCCGCCCATCGCCAGCAACCGTACCGAGTCCATCTGGCCCGCGCCGCGATCCGGCAGCAAGGCATGCAGCAATGACGGCGCCAACTGCAGGATGCTGATGCGCTGCTCGCTCACCTGCTGCCAGAACCGCTGCGGATCCAGCACCAGTCCCGGCTCGGCCACCACCAGTTGCGCGCCGCCGATCAATGCCAGCCAGAACTCCCACACCGAGGCGTCGAAGCTGAAGGCGGTCTTCTGCAGCACGCGGTCTTCAGGCTGCACGGCAAAGGCCTGCTGCATCCAGTGCATGTGATTGGCCAGCCCGCCATGGCGCACGGCCACACCCTTGGGCTTGCCGGTGGAGCCCGAGGTATAGATCACGTAGGCCAGGTGGTCCGGCTGCATGTGAAGCTGCGGCGCGCCGAGCTCGCAGCCGGCCAGCCAGGCAGCGCCCGGCTCCAGCATCAGGCGCTCGACAGCACTGCTGGCGGGCAACTGCACCGTCGGCTGGGTCAGCAGCAGGCCGATGCCACTGTCCTGGATCATGTAGGCCAGGCGCTCCTGCGGATAATCCGGGTCCAGCGGCACATAGGCGCCGCCGGCCTTGAGGATACCCAGCAGGCCCACCACCATTTCCAGGCTGCGCTCCAGCGCCAGCCCCACCAGTACATCCGGCCCTACCCCGCGCTCGCGCAGTCGGTGTGCCAGCTGGTTGGCGCGCTGGTCGAGCTGCCGGTAGCTCAGCGTCTGCCCGGCAAACAGCACGGCGGGGGCGTCAGGGGTGCGCTGCGCCTGGGCGGCGATCAGCTCATGCACACAGCGCTCGCGGTCAAACCCCGCCTCGGTGCGGTTCCAGGCCTGCACCTGCTGTTGCTCCTGAGCATCCAGCAACGCCAGTTCGGCGATGCGCTTCTGCGGCTGCGCGACAACGTCTTGCAGCAACTGGCGCCAATGGCTGGCCAGACGCTGGATGGTCGATGCGTCGAACAACGCGGTGGCGTAGTTCAGCGAGGCGCCGATGCCCTGTTCGGTTTCGACCGTTTCCAGGGTCAGATCGAACTGGGCGCTGTGCTGCTCCCACTCCAGGCCTTCGACCGTCAGGCCCGGCAGGCTGTGACGCGCGTTCCTGCCCTGGGTCTGGTGGTTGTACATCACCTGGAACAACGGGCTGTGGCTGAGGCTGCGCTGCGGGTGCAGCGCCTCCACCAGTTGCTCGAACGGCAGGTCCTGATGCGCCTGCGCCGCCAGTGCGGTGCGCTGCACCTGGTGCAGCAGCGCCTGGAAGGTGGTGTCCAGGTCGAACTCGGCCTTGAGCACCTGGGTGTTGACGAAGAAGCCGATCAGGCGCTCGGTCTCCACCCGGTTGCGGTTGGCAATCGGCACACCGACGCGAATCTCGGGCTGACCCGAGTAGCGGTGCAGCAACGCCTGGAAACTGGCCAACAGCAGCATGAACAAGGTCACACCCTGCTCCCTGGCCAGGCCTTTGAGGGCACCGGCCAGGCCGGGCTCCAGTTCGATTGCCAGGCTCGCGCCCGCCTGGCTCTGGATGGCCGGACGCGGCCGGTCGAGGGGCAGTTCGAGCACCGCCGGGTCGCCACCCAGTTGCTCGGTCCAGTATCCCAGCTGGCGCGTCTGCTCCCCCGCCTCCATCCAGTGGCGCTGCCAGATTGCGTAGTCGGCATACTGGATAGGCAGTGCCGGCAGCTGTACCGGCTGGCCCAGGCGATAGCCTTCGTAGAACCGGATCAGTTCCTCGACCATCACCGGCATCGACCAGCCATCGGAGACGATATGGTGCAGGGTCAGTACCAGCACATGGTCGTCGTCACCCAGCTTCAGCAGCTTGACCCGCAGCAACGGGCCGCTTTCCAGGTCGAACGGGCGCCGGGTCTCGGTTTCCACCCATTGCCTGATCAGCGCCTGGCGGTCTGCACCCGCCGGCACCTGAACCGCATCGACGTGCAATGCGAACGGTGCCGCAGCATGAATCACCTGCAAGGCCTGACCGTCAGCATGGCTGAAGGTGGTACGCAAGGTCTCGTGGCGCGCCACCAGGGCCTCGAAACTGCGGCGCAGCGCCTCCACATCCAGCGCACCCTTCAGGCGCAGCGCCGTCGGCACGTTGTAGGCGGCGCCCTGTGGCTCCAACTGCCACAGAAACCACTGGCGCTGCTGCGCATAGGACAGGCGCAGTTCATCGAACAGCGCCTTGACCGCCGGAATCGGCAGGTTGGCGGCACTGATGCCCTCGGCCTGCATGCGTTCCCAGTAAACCTTGCGCTTGTCCGGCGCCAGCATGACGAAACGCTTGGCGACGCTCTTGGCGGTATCGGTGTTCATTGAGCATCCTCCAGGTCTTCGGCAAACAGGTCCAGGCGTCGTAACGTATCTTCGAAATCCACACTATTTCCTTGGTCCAGCTGCTCGCAGAACGCGGCCAGAACGGGGTATTGGAAGAGCACCTGCGGCTCCACCTTGAGACCGAGCGACAACTGCAGGCGCGACAGCACCGACAGCACCAGCAGCGAGTGCCCGCCCAGCTCGAAGAAGTTGTCGGTCAGGCCCACCTGCTCCACCTGCAGCACCTGCGCCCAGATCGCCGCCACCTGCTGCTCGCGCTCGCTGTGGGGCGCCACATAGGCCTGCTGCAACTGGTTGGCATCGGGCCTGGGCAGTGCACGGCGGTCCAGCTTGCCATTGCCGGTCAGCGGCCAGGCCTCTAGGAACATCAGGTGTGCCGGCACCATGTAGTCCGGCAGCACGCCCTTGAGGTGCTCGCGCAGGCCGGTGCGCAGTGCGCTTTGCTGCGCCGCCTCCACCGGCCCGGCAGCCAGCAGGTAGGCCACCAGTTGCTTGCCGGTGGCGCCGTCGATATCCAGCACCACCGCCTCGCGGATCGCCGGGTGCTCCTGAAGCCTGGCCTCGATCTCGCCCAGTTCGATACGGAAGCCACGGATCTTCACCTGGTGGTCGATGCGCCCCACGTACTCGATCACCCCGTCGCCGCGATAGCGCGCCAGGTCGCCGGTGCGGTACAGCCGCCCGCCCCCCTGCACGCTGCGGTCGAACGGGTCGGGCA
>NZ_JAFKEC010000092.1 GCF_017848315.1 Pseudomonas palmensis | reverse complement strand
GCCCTGAGCGCCGCCGCTGCGCCGTTGCTGGGCGCTGCCGCACCTGCGGCCACCCAGCAGGTGCAACGCTGGAACATTCCCGCAGGGAACCTGGACGCAGCACTTGAGCAGATGGCCCGCCAGGGTGGGCTGAACCTGTCGTATGACGCCGCCAGCCTGCAGGGCAAGACCACCGCCGGCGTGTCCGGCAGCCACGACAACGCCCAGGCCCTGGCGCTGCTGTTGCAGGGCAGCGGCGTGCAGGTGCAGCAGAAGTCGGCCAACAGCTTCCTGCTGCTGCCGGCGGTGGACATCGGCGACGCCCTGGAGCTGGGTGCCACCAGCATCTCCAGCGACCGCCTGGGCGAAACCACCGAGCACAGCGGCTCGTACACCACCGGTGCGGTGACCATCGGCAAGATGCCCCAGACCCTGCGCCACACGCCGCAATCGGTGTCGGTGCTGACTCGCCAGCGCCTGGACGACCAGAACATCACCAACCTCACCACCCTGATGGAGCAGACCCCGGGTGTGGTGGTCGACTACGTCGACAGCGAGCGCGTCACCTACTACTCGCGCGGCTACCAGATCGACGCCATCCAGTATGACGGCGCCACCGTGGTGCAAGGCAGTGGCGGCGGCTCGTTCATCCAGAGTGACTCGGCGATCATCGACCGCGCCGAGATCCTGCGCGGCGCCACCGGCATGCTGCGCGGCGCGGGCAACCCCTCGGGCACCGTCAACCTGGTGCGCAAGCGCCCTACCCGGGACTTCCAGGCCTCGGCCAGCGTCACCGCCGGCTCCTGGGATGCGCAGCGCTACGTGGCCGACCTGTCAGGCGCGCTGACCGACAACGGCGCGATCCGCGGCCGCATGATCGCCGTGCACGATGACAAGGACTCGTTCCAGGACAGCCGCATGGAGCGCAAGAACGTGTTCTACGGCGTGCTGGCCGCCGACCTGGGCGAACGCACCACACTCACCGGTGGCATCGAATACACCGAGCTGGAGGCCACCGGCTCGTGGGGCGGCCTGCCGGCCAACTTCGATGGCTCGCCGCTGAAGCTCTCGCGCAGCACTTACCTGGGCGCCGACTGGAACCGATGGAACCGCAGCAACCTGCAGACCTTCGCCGAGCTCGAGCATGTGTTCGACAACGACTGGACGCTCAAGGTATCGGGCACCCGCACGCAGTTTCGCCTCGACGACCACGGCTTCAAGCAGACCTACTTCACCCGCGCCAGCACCACCAACCCCTACCTGATGAACTACCAGGTGACCGAGGGCGACGGCGGCGAAAGCGAGCAGACCAACCTCAGCGCCACCCTCAACGGCCCCTTCCAGCTGCTGGGCCGCGAGCACGAACTGATGGTGGGCGTGGAGCGCATCCGCAACGACTCCACTGCCTCGGCCACCAACTTCACGGCCTCCGGGGTGTTCGACATTCGCGAATGGGACCCCAAGACCAGCCTGCCCGAGCCGTCGATCAACATCAGCGCAAAGCCGGTGATGACCCGCACCACCCAGCAGGCGGCGCACGCCACCTGGCGCATCTCGCTGGCCGACCCGTTGACCGCGGTGATCGGCGCGCGCATCAACTGGTACGACTACGAGCAGGAAAACAACCTCAAGACCTCAGGCAAGTACAGCGTCGACCGCGAGATCGTGCCGTATGCGGCGCTGATCTACGACCTGAACAACAACCTGAGCCTGTACGGCAGCTACACCGAGATCTTCAACCCGCAAAGCGCCACCGATGCGTCCAACGCGGTGCTCGACCCGGTCACTGGCGAAGCCTACGAGCTGGGCGTGAAGGGCGAGTTCTACGACGGCAGGCTCAACACCTCGCTGGCGGTGTTCCGCATCTACCAGGTGGGCAACGCCCTGGATGACCTGGGCAGCCCCGACCCGTGCCTGCCCAACTACACCAGCGGCCACTGCAAGGTGGCCGCCGGCAAGAACCGCAGCGAAGGGTTCGAACTGGAAGTGACCGGCGAAGTGCTGCCCGGCTGGCAGGTGTCGGGGGGCTACACCTACACCACCACCGAGTACCTCAAGGACACCCTCAGCAACACCGGCAACGTGCTGCGCCCCACCGACCCCAAGCGCCAGTTGAAGCTGTTCACCAGCTACCGCCTGCCGGGGGCATACGACGCCTGGACCGTGGGTGGCGGGGTCAGTGCGCAAAGCGACATCTACTCGCGCAACGGCAATGCCGTGGCCTCGCAAAGCGGCTATGCGGTGTACAGCGCGCTGCTGGGCTACCGCTTCAACCAGCACTATTCGCTGCAGCTCAACGCCAACAACCTGTTCGACAAGCACTACTACAAGAAGGTGGGCGCCACGGCCACGGGGTACTACTACGGCGACCCGCGCAACGTCTCGCTGACCCTGCGCGCAAGCTTCTGAGGCCGGCCGCTACTGCGCGGTGCGGGCCGCATAGGCCTTGCGCCGCGAGCTGCGGGCAAAGCACACGAACAGCGCGGCCATCGCCGCCAGTGCCATCGGCAGGCCATGGGGGGCGACGTCCATGGCCGCGCCACTGACCAGCGGCCCCACCAGGCTGCCCACACCCCACAACAGGCCGACGCTGGCATTGGCCGTGACCAGGTCCTGGCCCTTGAACTGCTGGCCGATCAGCACCAGCGCCAGGGTATACACCCCGCCCGCCACCGCCCCCAGCAGCACCAGCGCCGGCCACAGCAGCCACTGCACCTGGATCAGCCACGGCAGCGCCAGGCCGATCAGCATCGCCACCACGCCGCACACCAGGTGCACCGTGGTGCGCTCGCAGCGGTCGGCCAGCCAGCCCAGCGGCAACTGGAACAGCATGTCGCCGGTCAGGATCACCGTGACCATCAGCGCCGCCACGCCCACCGCGTAGGCGTGGTTGGTGGCGTACACCGGCAGCAGCGAGAGAATCACCGCATCGAAGAACGAGAAGAACAGCACGCCCATGCACAGGGCCGGCGCCACACGAAAGAAGCCGCCCAGCGAAAAGCTCTTCTCGCCGTCGTCACCGTGCTCCACATAGTCGTTGGGCACTGTCCACACGATGCTCGCCAGGGCCAGGGCATAGCAGCCGCTGACCACGATGATCACCCAAGGGCTATGGGTGCCGAACAGCGCAAGCATGGTCGGGCCGAGCATCTGGCAACCGGTGAAGGCGGTGGCGTACAGCGCCATGACCTTGCCGCGGTTGTGCTCTTCGCTCAGTTCGTTGACCCAGGATTCGCCCAGGATGATCGCGATCCCCATGCCCACGCCCATGCCCAGGCGCAGCAGGCCGAGCAGCCAGGTGGAGTCGAACGCCCACTCGATCAGCCCCACGCTCAGGGCGCACAGGCCGAAGCTGAGCAGGTAGATGGTACGCCGGGTGAGGTGACGGCAGCAGGCGTCCACCAGGAACGCCGAGAGCATCATGCCGGCAGCGGGCGCGGCCGACAGGATGCCGATGTGCAGGGTGCTGGCCCCGGCATCGAGCAGGCGCAGGGAAACCAGTGGCAGGGTGGCGCCCAGGCTCAACCCTACGATCGAAACGGCGAACAGAAGGCCCGCCAGCAAACGCGTGTTCATCTACAACTCCGAAACCCGCCGACGCGCACATGCGCGCAGGCATCAACATGACTGTGTTCTGAAAGCGACGGTCAGTTCAGGCGCGCGGAGGAGAAAAGGTGAAGGCGAACAGGACGCTGCGCCGACGCTTGAGCACCGTATCGCACGGCCAGTCGCACAGCAGGGCCTGGACTACCGGCGGCTTTGCTGCGCAAGGACGGGAGAAACGTTTCATGGGTCGACTACAGGAAAAGGAAGGCCGGCACTCTAGGTGAAACCCCGGCCAGGCGTCAATCGCATCGACGCCTGGCCGGCGCGCTGTCAGCGCTTGCGCGTGGACGGCAGCAGAATCGCCAGCAGCCCGAACAGCGGCAGGTACGAGCACAACGTGTACACGTACTCGATGCCGTGAATGTCTGCCAGGTAGCCCAGCAGCGCCGCGCCGATACCGCCAAAGCCGAACATCAGGCCGAAGAAGATCCCCGCGATCATGCCCACGTTGCCCGGCACCAGCTCCTGTGCGTACACCACGATGGCCGAGAACGCCGAAGCCAGGATGAAGCCGATGATCACGCTGAGCACGCTGGTCCAGAACAGGTCGGCATACGGCAGCGCCAGGGTGAACGGCGCCACGCCCAGAATCGAGAACCAGATCACCGCCTTGCGCCCGATGCGGTCGCCGATCGGCCCGCCGAAGAAGGTCCCGGCAGCCACCGCCCCCAGGAACAGGAACAGGTACAGCTGCGAACTGGCCACCGACAGGTCGAACTTCTCGATCAGGTAGAAGGTGAAGTAGCTGGTCAGGCTGGCCATGTAGAAGTACTTGGAGAACACCAGCAGGCCCAGCACCACCAGCGCGCCGATCACCCGGTTGCGGCTCAGGCCGTGGGTGGCGGCCTGGCCGGCCTTGGCCTTGAACAGCGCCAGGTGGCCGCGGTACCAGCGGCTCAGGCCGTAGGTGACGATCACTGCAAACAGCGCGAACAGGCCGAACCACACCACGTTGCCCTGGCCGAACGGGATGATGATGGCGGCGGCCAGCAGCGGCCCGAAAGCCGAGCCGGCATTGCCGCCGACCTGGAAGGTCGACTGCGCCAGGCCGAAGCGCCCGCCCGAGGCCAGGCGCGCGATGCGCGAGGTTTCCGGGTGGAAGGTCGAGGAGCCGATGCCCACCAGTGCCGCAGCCAGCAGAATCATCGGGAAGCTGCCGACATACGCCAGCATCACGATGCCCACCAGGGTGCACAGGGTGCCCAGGGGCAGCAGGTTGGGCATCGGCTTGCGGTCGGTATAGAAACCGACGGCCGGTTGCAGCAGCGAGGCGGTGATCTGGAAGGTCAGGGTAATCAGCCCCACCTGGGTGAAGCTCAGCCCGTAGTTGGCCTTGAGCAGCGGGTAGATCGACGGCAGCACCGCCTGGATGAGGTCGTTGATCAGGTGCGCCAGCGCACAGGCAGCGATGATGCGCATCACCAGCGGGCTGCTCTGGCTGGGCGCGCCGGTGCTGGCGTGCGTACTTGACGGGGCGGTGCTCAAGGCCATGGGAAAACGTCCATCGGGTGGTCGGGATCCAATTATCCAGAATTCGTTAGCAAGCGCACTATTCTTTTCAGTGAGGGGGCTACTTGTTAATAATTCTCAGTAACGCTAGTCTGCGGCGCGACCTTTCGCCGGCAAGGCCGGCTCCTACGGGCACCACACCGCTCTGTAGGAGCCGGCCTTGCCGGCGAAGGCGCCCGCCCAGGCAACATCCACCCCGGTAAGACCATGCCCGACAATCAGGAAGACCGAAGCCTGACGCTGCTCTACCAGCGTCACCGCAACGAGCTGCTGGCCTTTCTCACCCGTCGGGTGCGCTGCCGGGAGACCGCGCGCGACCTCTTGCAGGACGCCTTCGTGCGCCTGATGCACAGCGAGCGCAGCGAGGTCGGCAACCTGCGCGCCTTCCTCTACCGCATCGCCAGCAACCTGAGCATCGACCACGCGCGCCGCAACCAGGTGCGCGGGGTCAGCGACGAGCAGGCCCTCGACCAGTTGCTCACCGACACCAGCCCCGAGCGCAGCGCCGTGGCCGGCAATACCCTCGACCATCTGGAGCGCCTGATCGACGGCCTGCCCTCGCCCACCCGGGAGGTGTTTCTGCTGGCCCGGGTCGAGCAAATGAGCTACAAGGACATCGCCGCACGCCTGGGCCTGGAGCCCCGCGCCGTGGAGCGCCACCTGAACAAAGCCCTGAGCCACTGCGCGGCCGCCGCCCTGCACGCGCGCCAGCCGAACGAAGCCGAATGACGCCCGATCACTCCCCCAGCGCTGAACGCGAACAGCAGGCCTTGCACTGGTTTACCCGGCGCCGTGCCGATGACCTCACGCCCACCGAACGCGACGCCTTCGACGCCTGGGTGCACGACGCACAGAACGCCGCCGCGCTGGCCGCCGTCGAACAGCTCTGGCAGACCCTGGAGCTGCCCGCCCACCGGGTGCGCAAGGCCGACCGGCACCGCGCCAAGAAAAGCCGTTGGCCGCTGTATGCGGCCGCCGCCAGCCTGCTGCTGGGCGCCGGCCTGAGCGGGTTGCTGGTGCCCTCGCTGCACACCCTGGGCAGCGACTACGCCACCGCCGCCGGCGAGCGCCGCGAGGTGCAACTGGCCGACGGTTCGCGCCTGCGCCTGGACAGCGCCAGCGCGGTGGACATCGACCTCGACGGCGACACCCGCACCGTGCGCCTGCGCCAGGGCCGGTTGTTCGCCGACGTGGTGCACGACGGCAGGCCCTTCGTGGTGGAGGTCGACCAGGCCCGGGTGCAGGTGCTGGGCACGCGCTTTTCGGTCAGCCGTGGCGAGCACGATGACGTGGTGCTGCTCAGCGGCAGCGTCGAGGTCAGCACCGCCAGCCAGCACCAGCGCCTGAGCCCCGGCCAGCGCCTGACCCTGCACGGCGAACGGCTCGATGCGCCGCAGACGGTGGATGCCGAACGCCTGCTGGCCTGGCGCGACGGTCAGCTGCGGGTGCGCGATGTGCCGTTGCAGCAGGTGCTCGAACAACTGGCCACCTACAAGGGCACCCGCCTGGTGCTGCTCAACGAGGCCGCCGGCCAGCGACGGGTCAGCGGCAGCTTCAACCTGGACCAGGCCGACAGCGCCCTCGATGCCCTGCTCAGCAGCCAGAAACTGCGTGCCGATGCCGTGTTGGGGCACTGGCTGATCGTGCGCTGAAAATATTTTGCCGACGGCGCGGTAATTCCCGTTTCTGCTGCGTCACACCCCCAACATAAGAAGCATTACCATTTGCACCTTCTTGGGGGAGGAACCATGCAGTACCCACGTGACGTCGCGTTCACCCGTCGACCCTTGGCCAGCGCGATCCTGGCCGCCAGCTTGCTGGCGTTGCTGCCAGGCGCCGCCGTGCAGGCCGCCGAGGCCACTCAGGCCCAGACGCAACGCATCGATTTCCATATCTCGACGCAGTCGCTGGTCGATGCCATCGAGCTGTTCAGCGCGCAAAGCGGCTACCAGGTGATCTATGACGCCAACCAGGTAGCGGGCATCGTGTCCCCCGAGGTGCAGGGCCAGTACACCGCCGAACAGGCGCTGCGCACCCTCACCGGCAGCAGCGCACGGCTGAGCCAGCCCAACCCCAACAGCTTCCTGATCGAGCTGCCGGTGGATCTGGGCAGCGGCCTGCAACTGGATGCCGTGAGCATTTCGGGCAAGGCGCCAGGCTCGACCACCGAAGGCACCGGGCTGTACACCACCTACTCCTCCAGCAGTTCGACGCGCCTGAACCTCACGCCCAGGGAAACCCCGCAGGCGCTGACCGTGATGACCCGCCAGCGCCTGGACGACCAGCGCCTGAGCACCCTGACCGACACCCTGGAAGCCACCCCGGGCATCATCGTCACCCGTGACGGCCTGGGCGCCGAGAGCGACAGCTACTATTCGCGCGGCTTCGTGATCCAGAACTACGAAGTGGACGGCGTGCCTACCACCACGCGCATGGATAACTACACCCAAAGCATGGCGATGTACGACCGGGTGGAGATCGTGCGCGGCGCCAGCGGCCTGATCAGCGGCATGGGCAGCCCGTCGGCGACCATCAACCTGATCCGCAAGCGCCCCACCTACGAGGGCCAGGCCAGCATCACCGGCTCGGCCGGCACCTGGGACCGCTACGGCAGCGGCTTCGACGTGTCCGGCCCGCTGACCGAAAGCGGCAACGTGCGCGGCCGCCTGGTGGCCGACTACAAGACCGAAAAGGCCTGGGTCGACCGCTACAAGCAGGACACCCAGCTGCTGTACGGCATCACCGAATTCGACCTGAGCGAAGACACCCTGCTGACCCTGGGCTTGAGCTACCTGCGCACCGACGTCGACTCGCCGCTGCGCAGCGGCCTGCCCACCCGGTTCAGCAACGGTGAGCGCAGCAACCTCAGCCGCTCGATCAACAGCGCACCCACCTGGTCGTACAACGACCACGAACAGACCAGCTACTTCGCCTCGGTGGAGCAGCAACTGGGCAACGGCTGGAGCGGCAAGCTCGAGTACAGCCACTCGGAAAACAAGTTCGATGAGCTGTTCGGCTTCGTCATGGGCGATCTGAACCCGGATGGCAGCGGCATGAGCCAGCTGCCGGTGCGCTTCTCGGGCACCCCGCGCCAGGACAACCTGGACCTGTACGTGACCGGCCCGTTCAGCCTGTTCGAGCGCGAGCACGAACTGATTGGCGGCGTGACCCTGTCGCAGTTCAGCCAGGGCGTGCCCGAGTGGGGCGGCTGGCGCTACGACTACAACGCCACCCCGGGTGCGTCGATCGACAACATCTTCGACTGGGACGGCAAGCAGCCCAAGCCGGCGTTTACCGAAAGCGGCAAGTCGTCACAGGAAGAAAACCAGTACGCCGCCTACCTCACCACCCGCCTGCACCTGAGCGACGACCTGAACCTGATCCTGGGCAGCCGCCTGATCGACTGGGAGCGCAAGACCGAGGACCGCCCCTATGGCGCGGCCAGCAGCAACACCGACCGCAAGGAAACCGGCGTGTTCATCCCCTATGCCGGGGTGGTGTACGACCTGAACGACACCTGGTCGCTGTATGCCAGCTACACCAAGATCTTCAACCCGCAGGGGTCGTGGGTGCAGGACGCGCAATTCAAGCCCATCGACCCGATGCAGGGCATCGGCTACGAGATGGGCATCAAGGGCAGTCACTTCGACGGCAAGCTGAACTCCAGCGTGGCGGTGTTCAAGCTCGAACAGGACAACCTGGCGATCTGGCAGCACGACAACGTGTACGAGGCCAAGCAGGACACCACCTCCAAAGGCATCGAGATGGAGATCAACGGCGAACTGGCCGAGGGTTGGCAGGCGTCGGCGGGGTATGCCTATACCCTGACCACCGACAACCAGGACGAGCGCATCAACACCGTGCTGCCGCGTCACAGCCTCAAGACCTTCACCAGCTATCGCCTGCCCGGGGTGCTGGACAAGGTGACCGTGGGCGGTGGCGTGAACTGGCAGAGCAAGGTGGGCAACGACCTGCACACCTTCACCCAGGGCAGCTATGCCATCGCCAACCTGATGGCGCGCTACGACATCAACGAGCACCTGGAGGCCTCGGTGAACCTGAACAACCTGTTCGACCGCGAGTACTACAGCATGGCCGGCCTGTACGGCACCTACGGCGCACCACGCAACGTGATGACCAACTTCACCTACAGGTTCTGAGGGGTTTTTGGCTAAGCGGTTGATCGGGCGTTAAATTTTTTGAAATTGGGTGTTGACACAACATCGTTTCGAGCGAATAATGCGCGCCACTTGGCTACATAGCTCAGTTGGTTAGAGCATAGCATTCATAATGCTGGGGTCCGGGGTTCAAGTCCCTGTGTAGCCACCAAGTACTAAAAAGGGCTTACCGAAAGGTAGGCCCTTTTTTCATGTCTGAAGAAAAGTGCCGGCCGCTTCGCCGGCAAGGCCGGCCCCTGCACGCCCGCAGGAGCCGGCCTGATCCTTTCAGAGCGACCAGCGCAACGTCAGCATCGCATTGCGTGGGTCACCGTAGAAGTTGCCGCCATACACCGTGTTGGTGGCAATGCTCTGGTAGTACCTGGTGTCAAACACGTTGTTCACGTTCAGGCGCACGTCCAGGTGCTCGGAGGCCTTGTAGCTGAGCATCAGGTCGACCAAGGTGTAGGCATCCTGCTCGATGCGGTAGGTGCTGTCGGTGGCGTACCAGTTGTCACCCTTGTTGTAGATCGCATTCTGCCGGTACACCCCGCCGCCGACCTTCCAGCGCTCGAACTCGCCCGGCAGCTGGTAGGTGGTGAACGCCTTGAACACGTGCCGCGGGATGTCGGTGTCGAACAGCCGCCCCTCGTTGGCCGGGTCGCCGTCCTTCACGTACTTGACCTGGGCGAAGGTGTAGCCCGCGCCCAGTTCCCAGCCCGGCAGTACAGTGCCGTTCACTTCCAGCTCGATACCCTCGCTGCGCAGCTTGCCCGCCGCCTCGGAGCAGCTGGGCACCAGGTCGGAGCACTGGTAGCGCTCCAGGGTCTTGGCGCGATTCTCCTGGTCGATGCGAAACACCGCGGCACTGGCATTCAATGCGCCGTCGAAGTACTCGCCCTTGATCCCCACCTCGTAGTTCTTGCCCTCGATCGGCTTGAGTTCGCTGCCGCTGGCGTCCTGCTCGGACTGCGGCTTGAAGATGTCGGTGTAGCTCACGTACACCGAATGCTGCGCATCCAGGTCGTAGATCACCCCGGCGTAGCGGGTCAGGTTGCGCGTGACGCTCACGTTGACAGGCTTGCCCAGGCGCGTGCCGTTGCGGGTCTGGGATTCGCTGTCGTACCAGTCCAGGCGCCCGCCCACGATCAGCTTCAGGTCGTCGGCCAGGTTGAAGCGCGACGTGACGTAGGTGCCGGTCTGCGAGGTTTCGCGGTCCTGGTGCCAGTAGTTCAGGTCCAGGCGACGCTTGGGCAGGCTGCCGGGGTCCCAGGCATGGATGTTCATGCCGATCAGGTCGTCGCTGTAGTTGCCCTTGCCCTCGAAGGTCAGCTCGCGGCGGCTGGCCCCCACCACCAGTTCGTGTGTACGCCCCAGCAACTGGTACGGCCCGGTGGCATAGGCGTCATAGCTGCTCTGCTCGTCGTCGTAGTGGTACTGCCCCAGGTACTGGCCGAACACCTCGCCCTCATCGCCCATGCGCTCGGTCATGCTGCCGAGCATCTTGAGCTTCGACCAGGTGCGGCTGGCCGCCAGCAGCAGCTTCCAGTCGTTGTCCAGGCGATAGTCCAGGCGGCTGAACAGGGTGGTGTTGTCCTGGTCCCAGTATTCCCAGTCGTTGCCCAGGTAGGTGGAGCGTGAAAGGTGCAGGTCGCTGCCGTCGATGCCAGTGGGCAGGCCGCCCCAGGTGGAGGTGTTGTTGACGCTCTGGTTCGACAGCCCCAGGGTGAAGGTGCTGTTGTCGCTCAGGTCGGCCTCGCCGATGGCATAGAACACCGAGCGCTCGGTATCGGCCACGTCCTGGAAGCTGTTGCGGGTCTGGTAGGCGGTGACCATCCGGCCGCGCAGGGTGCCGCTGTCGTTGAGCGCGCCGGAGCCGTCGACCTCGGTACGGTAGTTGTCCCAGCTGCCGGCACTGCCGGTGATGCTCAGGCGCGGGTCGGCCGTGGGGCGCTTGCGCACCATGTTGATCGCCGCCGACGGCGTGCCCGAGCCCTGCATCAGGCCGGTGGCGCCGCGCACCACCTCGACGTGGTCGTAGATCGCCATGTCGGGCGTGGAGTTCATGTCCCGCGAGAGGTAATGCGACAGGTCGTTGGAGAGCCCGTCGTTCATCAGGTTCTCGACGGTGAAGCCGCGAGCATAGAAGGTCGGGCGCTGCGGGCCGTCCTTGGTCATGGACATGCCGGGGGTGTTCTTGAGCACATCTTCCAGGCTCTGCATGTCCTGGTCGTCCATGCGCTGGCGGGTGATCACACTCACCGACTGCGGGGTTTCGCGGATGCTCAGGGGCAGCTTGGTGGCCGTCTGCATCGGCCCGGTGGTGTAGGAGCCGGTACCCTCGGTGGTGCTCCCCAGCACCTGCCCGTTGATACTGGTGGCGCCCAGCTCCACCGCGCCGTTGGCCGCCGGCAGCGCCACCAGCACGTAGCCGTCGCTGCTGGCCTGGGCCTGCAGGCCGTGGCCGTACAGCAGCGCGGCGAAGCCGTCCTGCAGGGCATAGTTGCCCTGCAGCCCGGCGCTGGACAGGTTGGCGACCTGGCCGGCATTGAACGAAATGGCCACCCCCGACTCGCGGGCATAACGGCTCAGCACGTCGCCCAGCGCCCCGGCCGGGATGGCATAGCGCTGCACCTGCTGTTGCGCATGCGCCGGCTGCAGGGCCAGCAGCGGCAGCGTGCCGAGGGCTAGATGAACCGCCAGCGCCAGGGCGCGGCTGGGCTTGAGGGGCTTGTGTGAAGGCATGTTCCCGACTCTCCGATGTATTGGCTAATACAAGGACGCACAGGTAACGGGAACTGGAAGCGTTTGATAAGGATTTCTATTCAAGAGTGACTCGCGTGACCCACGGGGTGTAGTGCTGCACCCGGATCGGGAAGCTGCGCGCCAGCAGGCGCAACGCCCGCTCGCTGTCGTCGGCGGGCAACACGGCGGTCACGTTCAGGTGCGCCAGCGCCTTGGCATCGAACAGCAGGTAGCCGCCGTGGTTGCGTGCCAGGCGCTCCAGCACCTCGCCCAGCGGCTGCTCCTTGACCATCATCTGGTGGCTGGCCCAGGCCTGCTCCAGCCCGGCGGCGTCGACCGCCTGGAGTGGCTGGATGCCAGTGGCGTCGAAGCGCACCTGCTGGCCGGCGCTGACCGTGCGGCTGCTGCCGGCGCTCTTGACCTCGGTGCTCGACTCGAGCATGGCCAGGCGTGTGCTGTGCTCGCTGCGCTCGACCATGAAGCGGGTGCCCAGGGCACGGATGCTGCCGTGTTCGGTGACCACGCGGAACGGGCGACTGGCGTCCTTGGCCACATCCAGCAGGATCTCGCCACTGAGCAGGCGCAGGGTGCGCGATTGGGCGTCGAACTGCAGGTCGACCGCCGACCGGCCATCCAGGCTGATGCGGCTGCCGTCCGGCAATTGCTGTGTAGTCCACTGGCCGCTGCCGGTACGGATATCGGCCATCAGATAAGCCGGCGGATAGTGCTGCAGCACCAGGCCGGCCGGCAGCAGCAGGCCCAGGCTGATTGCCAGCGCCTTGAGCGCGCGCTTGCCACGGGGTTGCGGCGCAATGCGCTTGAGCGCCGCGCGGGCCGGCGCACGGGGCAGTTCACGCAGTGGCGCGAGGCTGCCCTGCAACTGGCGCACGGCCTCCAGGTGCTGCGGGTCGCTGGCCAGCCATGCCTCGAAGGCCTGCTGGTCGCCGGCACTGGCGCTGTCGTCCAGGCGCACCAGCCATTCGGCAGCCTTGCGCAGGGTGGCCGCAGGCAGGTTCACAGGGCAGGATCCGTGGCAGCGTGGCAGTGCAGCAGGGCCTGCACCAGGTGGTTCTGCACCGTCTTGGTCGAGACGTTCAGGCGTGCGGCGATCTCGGCATGGCTGAGCCCTTCGAGGTGACGCAGGATGAACACTTCGCGGGCACGCACGCTCATCAGGTCGAGGGCGCGGGCGATGTGCTCCAGGGCCTGGAGGGCGGCCAGCATCTGCTCGGGAGAAGGTGCCTGGTCGAGGTACTCGACGTGCCGGGCGAGCGCTTCGCGGTAGGCCTGTTCGAGCTTCTGCCGGCGCCCGCGGTCGATCAGCAGACGCCGCGCCACGGTGGCCAGGAAGGCCCGCGGCTCGCGCGGGGCCACATAGCTGCCGGCGCTGAGCAGGCGCATGAAAGTGTCCTGGGCCGTGTCGGCAGCGTTGTGCGGGCAGTCCAGGCGTTGGCGCAACCACACCAGCAGCCAGCCGTGGTAGCCCTTGTACAACGAAGCGAGACTGTCGGCGGGTGGGGTGGCTTTCATGTCGGCGGCACTAAATGAGAATGGTTATATCTTATGGCGCCGCTGGTGGGAGATGCAATGGCGGGATCGGTGGTGCGCCTTTCGCTGGCTAGCCAGCGCAGCGGCCAGGCGCTCAGCGCACATTCACGAACACCACCGCCACCCCCAGGCCGATCAACGCCACCCCGATCACCCGGTCCACCATGCGCTGGCGGCGCAGCATCGCCTGGCGCAACGCCTCCCGCGAAAAGAACAGCGCCACCAGGCTGAACCACACCCAATGCGCCAGCGACATGAACGCCCCATAGGCAAAGTTGAGCCCCAGCGAGGCCCCCGGCTGCACCACCTGGCTGTACGCGCTGACCACGAACAGCATGGTCTTGGGGTTCAGCGCATTGGTCAGAAAGCCC
>NZ_JAFKEC010000091.1 GCF_017848315.1 Pseudomonas palmensis | reverse complement strand
GTTTGAGGTGGGGCATTGAGGGCCCCTTCGCCGGCAAGGCCAGCTCCTGCAGTGTAGGAGCCGACCTTGCCGGCGAAGCTGTTAAATCAGCCCAGGCAGGTTCAACGCCTGCGCACACGCTGCCAGCGAGCGCCGCTCGCTCTCGGCATACAGCGCCAGCTCATCCTGCACCGACTTGCCCAGCGCCTGCTCGAACGCGTCGCGGTTGGCATTGCTGCCGTACTCGCTCTGCGCGCCTTCGCCCAGGTTGGACTGGAAGATCCCCGCCGCACTCACCGGCAGGAAGTCCTCGTAGACCAGGGCTTCGAAGTGCACATGCCCGGCTTCGATCAACGCGCTCAGCGAGGTCGGCCGCTGCGCCTGGTCGCGGGCACTCAGGCCGGCTTCGGTCGGGAAGTAGCGGAAGTACGCCAGCCCCTGCTCGCGCATCTGCGCCAGGTCGTCCGGGAAGGCTTCGAAACGCTTGCCCAGCAGGCTCATGTAGCGCTCGGCATTGGCCTCGGCCGGCACGCCGCCCAGGTCGGTCCGCGCTGCGTCCAGCAACTGGTCATACAGCACGCGACCCTTGGGGGTCAGCGCCGCGCCGCGTTGCTCGATCTCGCCGAAGCGTGCGGTATGGCTGCCCCCTTCGCTGCCCTGCTGGTCGGTGAATGCCACGCGCTCCTGCAAGGCCTTGAAGCTGGTCTGACGCAACAGGATCGGGCAACGACGCGGTGGCGGGCCCTCGATCACGGCCTTGGGCGGAATGCCCTTGGCCGGCATGCCGACCTGGATCGCATCGATGTCCAGGGTGCGCGGCGTCAGGTGGTTGATGTGCGGGCCCTTGAAGGCCACCACATCGGCGATCAGGCGGTGCTGGTCGTGCAGTTGCTGGTACTGCTCGGCCGTGACCGTCGCGTCGTGGTGCCAGCGGAAGGTGTGCAGTGCTTCATTGACGAACGCCTCGGCGTCGGCGGCATTCAGGCCTGCGTCGGCTTCGAACTGGGCAATCAGCTGCAAGGCACGCGGGGTGAAGATCTGCCGCTTGGCCAGGATCGATGCGGCCAGCTCGCGCAGGGCCGGGTTGTCGATCAGCTCCAGGCGCAGCAGCGAAGTGAACACGCGGAACGGGCTGATGTGCAGCGACTGCTCGTGCACCGCGCGAAACGCGGTGGAGTGCACCGGTACGCCAGCCGAGCTGAGGTCGTAGTAGCCCACCGGGTACATGCCCATCACCGCGAACAGGCGGCCGATGGTCGCCAGTTCCTGGGCGGTGCCGACGCGGATGGCGCCGTGGCGTTCCTGGTCCAGGCGTTCGATCTCGCCGGTCCAGCGTAGCGCCTCGGCCACCTTGGGCTGCTGGGTCATCACCTGTTGATTGATCTCGCTCACCAGTTCCAGCAGGGTGCCGTAGAGCGGCACCTCCTGCTTGTACATGAGCGACATGGCCGCGGAAAACTGCGCGCGAATGCTGTCCGGGCTGACGAAATCTTGAGCGGGCATCGAAAGCTTCCTGGTGGTAAAAGTCACCCTTACATGAAAGCGAGGAATGCAGGCCGGGCACAAGCGAAAAAAATTCGAGGGATCATTCCTGTAATTCAGGACCTCGGCGCGGTCGCCTGTTCACGGATCCATTCCACCAGGCTGCGCACCTTGGGTACCTCGGCGGCATGCTCGGCGAACGCCACAAAGTACGCGCCGCTGCTGCGCATCGCGTAGGGCCACGGTATCACCAGCTTGCCCTCGGCCAGTTCCTGCTCCACCAGATAGCGCGGCACCAGCGCCACGCCGCAGCCCGACAACGCGGCGCCCACGCACATATAGAAGGTATCGAAGCGCGGGCCGTGGTAGCTGTTGGCCGAGTGCAGGCCCTGTTCCAGAAACCACTCGTGCCAGGCCTCCGGGCGCGAGGTGCTTTGCAGCAACACGCGCTCGGCCAGCTCGCCGGCCTCGGTCAGGGTATGCCCCTGCAGCAGTTCCGGGGCGCACACCGGCACCACCTCGTCGCCGAACAGCTCGATGCACGTGGCCCCCGGCCAGGTGCCCTGGCCATAGAAGAACACCACGTCGGCGGTGTTCTGCAGCAGGGCGAAAGGCTCCATCTCGTTGCAGATATCCAGGTGTATATTCGGGTAGCGCTTGCCGAAGCCCTTCAGGTGCGGGATCAGCCAGCGCACGCCGAAGCTCGGCTGGGTGGCCACCTTGAGCACTTCGGTCTGCTGACCGTAGGACAGGATGTAGCGGCTGGACATGTCGACCTGGGTGAGGATCTTGTTCACCTCGGCCAGGTACAGCGCGCCCGCCGGGGTCAGCTGCAGGCGTCGGCGGATCCGCAGGAACAGGTGATGGCGCAGCATGTCTTCGAGCTGCGCCACCTGCTTGCTCACCGCGCTCTGGGTCAGGTGCAGCTCTTGCGCAGCGCGGGTGAAGCTCAGGTGTCGGGCGGCCGCCTCGAAGCATTGCAGGGCGGCCATCGACGGCACCAGACGTTTGGACATAGCGGTATCACTCACCCGTCGAATCATTACCTGGCGGAATGATGTGCAGAATAAAGGTCGTTTGTAGCGCCAGAGTGATCGGATTAATACTGATCCCATCACCAATTACAACCACTCACCGCCTTGCAGGAGAAGAATAATGGTTGATGGATTGCTCGACCGCCTGGGTGTACCGGCCTCTGCCTACACCCATGGCAACCATCCCGTTCACACCCCGATCGACGGCAGCGCGATTGCCTCGGTGCACCTGGAGTCCAAGGCTCAGGTACTGGGCAAGATCGAACAGGCCGAACAGGCCTTCCTGGCCTGGCGCAACGTGCCGGCGCCGCGTCGCGGTGAGCTGATCCGCCTGTTTGGTGAAGTGCTGCGTGAGCACAAGGCGCAACTGGGCGAACTGGTATCCATCGAAGCCGGCAAGATCACCCAGGAAGGCCTGGGCGAAGTGCAGGAAATGATCGACATCTGCGACTTCGCCGTCGGCCTGTCGCGCCAGCTGTACGGCCTGACCATCGCCTCCGAGCGCCCGGGCCACCACATGCGTGAAACCTGGCACCCGCTGGGCGTGGTTGGCGTGATCAGCGCCTTCAACTTCCCGGTGGCCGTGTGGGCGTGGAACACCACCCTGGCGCTGGTATGCGGCAACGCCGTGATCTGGAAGCCATCGGAAAAGACCCCGCTGACCGCACTGGCCTGCCAGGCGCTGTTCGAAAAAGCCCTGAAAGCCTTTGGCGAAGCGCCGCAAGGCCTGGCGCAGCTGATCATCGGCGACCGCGACGCCGGCCAGGCACTGGTCGACGACCCGCGCGTACCGCTGGTAAGCGCCACCGGCAGCACCCGCATGGGGCGCGAAGTCGGCCCACGCGTGGCGGCACGCTTCGGTCGCAGCATCCTCGAGCTGGGTGGCAACAACGCAATGATCCTGGCCCCGAGCGCCGACCTGGACCTGGCCGTGCGCGGCATTCTGTTCAGCGCCGTGGGTACCGCCGGGCAGCGCTGCACCACCCTGCGTCGCCTGATCGTGCACCGCTCCATCAAGGACGAAGTGGTGGCCCGCGTCAAAGCAGCCTACGCCAAGGTACGTATCGGCGACCCGCGCCAGGACAACCTGGTCGGCCCGCTGATCGACAAGGGTTCGTTCACCGCCATGCAGGACTCCCTGGCCCGTGCCCGTGATGAAGGCGGCAGCGTGTTCGGCGGCGAGCGCCAGTTGCAGCAGTACCCGGATGCCTACTACGTGAGCCCGGCGATCGTCGAGATGCCTGGTCAGAGCGAGGTGGTGCGCCATGAAACTTTCGCGCCGATTCTCTACGTGCTGGCCTATGACGAGTTCGACGAAGCGCTGCGCCTGAACAACGAAGTGCCACAGGGCCTGAGCTCGTGCATCTTCACCACCGACCTGCGTGAGGCCGAGCGCTTCCAGAGCGCGGCGGGCAGCGACTGCGGCATCGCCAACGTCAACATCGGCACCAGCGGTGCCGAGATCGGTGGCGCGTTCGGTGGCGAGAAAGAGACCGGCGGTGGCCGTGAGTCGGGTTCCGATTCGTGGAAGGCCTACATGCGTCGTCAGACCAACACCGTGAACTACTCGCGCGAGCTGCCGCTGGCGCAGGGCATCGTGTTCGACTGATAACCGCGTCGGCCCCTTCACCGGCAAGGCCGGCTCCTACCGCAACCGTGTAGGGGCCGGCCTTGCCGGTGAAGGGTGCTTCCCGTTCCAAGGCCAACCAACGGAGGCGGCCATGACCGACCTGCGTCAAGAATGTCTGTGGGAGTTCGTCACTCCGCCTGCGGCGCCTGCCGCCGCACTGACGGCACAGATCAAGGCCGATGTGTGCGTGATCGGCGGGGGTATCACCGGTCTGTGCACGGCCATCAACCTGCTCGAGCAGGGCAAGTCCGTCGCGCTGCTCGAAGCCCGTGTCATCGGCCATGGTGGCTCGGGGCGCAACGTCGGGCTGGTCAATGCCGGCACCTGGATCCGCCCCGACGATGTCGAGGCCACCCTGGGCCAGCAACAGGGCAGCCGCCTGAACAAGGTACTGGGTGAAGCCCCGGCCGAGGTGTTCGCCATGATCGAACGCCTGGGCATCGACTGCCAGGCACGCAACGAAGGCACCCTGCACATGGCGCACAACGCCAACGGCGTAGCCGACCTGCAATCGCGTCACCAGCAATGGAGCCGACGCGGTGCCGACGTCGAACTGCTGACCGGTGCGCAGTGCCAGGAATACTGCGGTACCGACAAGATTTCCGCCGCGTTGCTCGACCGCCGCGCCGGCACCATCAACCCCATGGGCTACACCCGTGGCCTGGCCGCCGCGGTACGCCGTCTGGGTGGGCAGGTGTTCGAACAGTCCGCTGTCACCGGGCTCACCCGCGAAGGCAGCGCCTGGCTGGTGAAGACTGCCCAGGGCGCGGTCAGCGCCGACAAGGTGGTGATCTCCACCGGTGCCTACACCGAGGGCGACTGGACCGCGTTGCAGAAGCAGTACTTTCGCGGCTACTACTACCAGGTGGCTTCCAAGCCCCTGCAGGGCGCTGCGGCCGACAACGTGCTCAAGCACGGCCAGGGCTCGTGGGACACGCGCACGGTGCTCAGCAGCATCCGTCGCGACGACCAGGGCCGCCTGCTGCTGGGCAGCATGGGCCGGGTCGACAACAAGCCGGCGTGGTTCGTGCGCAGCTGGGCCGACCGCATCCAGGGGCACTACTTCCCGCAACTGGGCAAGGTCGACTGGGAAATGCACTGGACCGGCTGTATCGACTTCACCCCGGACCACCTGATGCGCCTGTTCGAACCGGCCCCGGGCATCGTTGCGGTCACCGGTTACAACGGCCGTGGCAACACCACCGGTACTGTGATCGGCAAGGCCTTCGCACAGTACCTGCTGCAGGACGATCCGGATGCACTGCCGATCCCATTCGCCCCGATGAAACCGGTATCGGCCCCGTTGCTGCGCACCGGCTTCTACGAAACCGGCTTTTCGCTGTACCACGCCGGGCAGTGCCTGCGCGTGCTGCTGTAACCCCCGCTCCAGTGCGCGGCCATCGACAGGGATGCCCTGGTCGATGGCCTTCGGCATTGCCCGCATGCCGTCCACCTGCCCGCATTTTCAACGCCCCGTACCGCTCGCGCCCGGTCGAGAATCATTAACACCCGCGATTTTTTCAATTGGACTGGATCCAATCGGTAGTGTCGTTTAGCCTTCGCCGCCATCATGAGCGCCTTTGCGCTGAACGCGCTCGCTAAAACGGACTTGAAGGGTGCCACTTGCACAACATTCCCCATATTCGCCTCCACCTGCGTGACCTGGTTCGTACCGAGTCCTTCGCCGAGTTGAACAGCTACTTCGATGCCCTGCAGGCCGAGTGGAGCAGCGCCGAGCCTGGCACCCACCATTATCTGGACACCGCCCGCACCGGCACGCTGTTCGACTTCAGTGTGACCCCGGCGCCGGAGATCGCACGCTTTCTGCAGGCGTGGGTCGCCGCCTGCCCGGATGCCTTCCATCCGCGCCTGTTCCTGGGCAACTACTGCTATGGCCGCGCCGGCAATATCCGCGGCAACGGCTGGGCCAACAGCGTGACCGACGACTGCTGGCTGGGCGCGGCGCTGGCCTGTGAACTGTCGGCGGTGCACCTGCTGGCGGCGCTCGAACGTTCGCCGCAGCCGGTGGCTGCAGGCGTCACCCTGATGGAGCTGTGCGCGCACTTCCACGAGCCGGCGTGGCTGAACGCGCTGTTCGGTGGCGAGCCTGCCAAGGGCATGGCCAGCGACAACCAGGACCCCGAACTGCTGGAGATGGCGGTCGAACACCTGGCCCACTACGGCCTGACGCCCTTGCAACAGGCCCCCACGGCGCTGCCGGCCGGCCTGCCGCAACGCCAGGCGCACGAGATGGACCAGGGTCAGGATTACTGGCTGCACCGCGTGATGGAGTGGCGCCCGGACTGCCTGGAAGCGCTGCTCAACTATGCCAACTACCTGTTGCCACGCTGGGGCGGCAGCTACGAAGACATCGAAGGCTTTGCCAGCGGGCCGCTGTGCGCCGCGCTGAGCGAGGCGCAGCGCAATGCGATCCGCTGGCTGGCGTTCTACGACATCCACGAGGATTATCCCGCCAAGGAGGAATTCAACGCTGCACGCGAGTACCTCGAGCACTTCGAGGCCTGGCTGCAGCGCGACCTGCTGCCAGCCTACCGCGGTTATGCGCTGGGTTACTTCGGCCAGTTCTGCAGCTATTCGCTGGACAACCAGCCACGTGCGATGGCGATGCAGGTCGCGAGCGTGCAGGCCTTCCCCGAAGGCGAGTACTTCCGCCATGTCGAGGGGCCGTTCCACAGCTTCGTCTACCTCACCATGGTGGCCAACATGGCCGACGAAACCGGTGCCTTCAAGGTGGCGGTCGAGCGCATGTGCGCGATGAACGAGTTGGGCGTGCCGGTGGCGATCAAGGCTGTCGGTCACCAGTTCGGCCTGTGGGGTTTCGACAAGGACCCGCAGTGTGTGCCGGCCTTGCTGGACCGCGCGCGGGTGCTGGGCGAACACGACCTGGGGGACTCGGGCCTGGACATCGTCAGCCTGCCGTCATTCCTGTGGGACGGTGGGCGCCACGACGAGGGTTACTTCCTGGCGGTGCAATGGGGCGAGCGTGGCCTGCCGGGCGCGGCCTATTTCCTGCACGAGGTACACACCGGTGCCCGTGAAGAGGCCCCGCAACGCTATGTGGACGAGGGCGAAAGCCTGCGCTGGCTGGAACGCGGTGCCCAGGACGGCTGCCCGCAGAGCATGTTCAACCTGGCCTGGAAAAAGCTCTTCGACGACGAGCTGGACATGCGTGTGCGTGCCAACCTCGACGAGGTGCTGCGCCTGTTCGAAGGCGCCCGCCAATCGTCGCGGGCAGAACAGCGCGCGCGCATCCGCATCGGCATCCTGCTGCGCGACTTCGGCACTGCCGAAGAGCAGGAAACCGGCGTGAAGTACCTGCGTTCGCTGGTCGACTGTGACGATGACTGGGTCTCGGCGCGTACCAGTGCCGAGATCGCACTGGCCTACCTGCGCGGGCAGGGCGTTCAGCAAAGCCGCTTCGCTGCCATCGAGTGGGCGCAGCATGCCGTGACCCAGTTGCCCGACAACGAAGGCATCCAAGAAGTCCAGTACGAGGTGCTCAACTCCCACAGCCTGCTCAAGAGTGTCACCAGCGTGTTCGGTGCGTTCCTGGGGCGTGGCAAGGTCGGCGCCGACGACCTGCCGCCCAAGCCGGCGCAGTAACGCCCATGGCCGCACTGCAACGGTTGCGACTTCGTGCCTGGCTGCTGCTGGGCAACGGCTTTCTGCTGGTGGGCGGGCTGGCCCTGTGCGCGCTGCCGCTGGCGATGTGCATGTGGCTGCCCGGTGCTGCGGGGCTGCTGGCCGGGTTCGTGACCCTGCCAGCGGGCATGTTCGGCTACAGCATGCTCAAGCTGCCCTTTGCGACGCGTGCCGATTCCAGCGAGGACGGCATCGCCCTGCAGGCAGTGGACGCGCCGCAGCTGTTCGAGGAAATCGAGCGGTTGCGCCTGGCACTCGGCGCGCCTGCGCTGGATGCGGTGTACCTGAACGACGACTTCAACGCCAGTATCCGCCAGCACCACGTGCTGTTTCGCAGGACGCGCAACGTGATGTGGCTGGGCCTGCCCTTGCTCGACACACTGTCGCCACGGGCCTGCGCGGCGATCCTGGCGCATGAGTGCGCGCACATCGCCCAGCGTCATGGCCGCTATGCCAGCCGCGTGTATTTCGCACGGCTGCAATGGCAGGCGGCGAGCGAGCGGCTGGAGCGCCATCGCTCGTTGTCGAGCGCGCCGCTGCGTCTGTTCGTGGGCTGGTACGTGCCGCGTTTTCTGGCCGTGAGCATGGATTTTGCGCGGCGCTGCGAGTACCAGGCCGACGCCGAGGCGGCGCGGGTAGGCGGGGTCGAGGCGATGCGCGAGGCGCTGGTCGGCCTGGCCTTGCAGGGGCGGGCACTGGAGCAGGCGTTCTGGCCCAAGGTGTTTCTTGCCGGCAGCGCCACGCCATTGACCGACCTGGCCCGCAGCGGTGCGCCGAGCCTGCCGCAGGACATTGCCGAGGCCCGCAGCTGGCTGCATGGCGCACTGTGCAACGAGACCGACGACAGCGATACCCACCCGGCGCTGGCCGACCGCCTGGCGGCGCTGGGAGGGGCACCCGATCAGCCCGACGCGGCACTGGTGTGGCAGCGCAGCCAGCCCAGCGCGGCGCAGGCCTGGCTGGGTGAGCAGCACCTGCCATTGGCGCAGCGCCTGGACGAACAGCAGGCCGATGACAATGCCCGGCATTGCCAGCGCGCCCGTGACGAGCGCGAGGCATTGGTGGCCGAGCAGCACGACCTGCAGCGTAAACGGCGTATCCGTGCGCTGTCGGGCCACGAGATTGCCCGGCTGGCCTGGCTGTACCGCACCCTTGGCGAGGCGGGCGATGAGGCGCTGCGTTTGCTGGAAGATGCACTGCAGCAGGCGCCGGACGCGGCGGTGCGCTATCAGCTGGCCGAGTGTCATGCCCAGGCCGGGCGCCCGGACGCCGCAGCAGCACTGTGGCGGCAGGTGGCCGAGCAGCGCGGGCCGTTGCAGCTGTACAGCCTGCGCAAGCTCAGCGTGCTGGCCCTGCGCAGCGATGACCGCGGCGCGGCCGAGCACTATCGGCGCGAGGCCGATGCCCTGCAGCGTGCCGATAGCGACGATGACGGTGAAGACGGCGAGTGGGTGCCCCACGACCTGGTGCCCGTGGAGCGCAACAAGCTGATCGAGACGCTCACGCCGCTGCTGAAACTGGCGACCGGCGTGTGGCTGCTGCGCGAGACCGGCACACGGCGCTACATTTTGCTGGTACTGGCGCGGGACTCGCTGACTTTCCGCCTGGTCAGTCGCCTGACCGGCGAAGACAGCTACCTGCGCCGGGATTGCCAGCAGATGCTCAACCGCCTGCTGCCGCGCATTCGCCTGGACCTGGTGCCCGTGGTGATGTCGGCCGGGGATGCGCGGCTGGTGTTCTGCTCGCAGGCGTCGCAGCTGCGCTTGAGCGCGTTGCTGTAGTGCTTAGATTCGATTGGTAAATGCCTTATTGCCTGCTCTTCAACACTTGCCTGTTTTTGCGTCAGGGGCTTGGGGAGCCGGCGGTTTACCGTCCGTTACGGCTTGCTCAAGTTGAGCAGGCCTACGCCAAACATGAACCAGGCAAACCCAATGATGATCAGCCATGAGGTAATAGTCAGGCGCCTTTTGAGCGCAAGAGGGAATTCATGAAAGTCCTTCGGATCCAGCTGCCCTCGTTTGATGGAGCGTCTTGCATACAACATGATCCCGCTGAGTCCTGATACGATCATGCATCGAGAAATGAAGCCGTGTGTTCCCCATATCTGCAAGAATCTGGGCAGACAGTCACTGCGCCGAAAGGCGTGAAGCAAACTTGAAAAATGTCGAGAATGGGCAAGTTGTACCTCTGACAAGAGGCCCCCGATCCCCAAGAAGCAGGGGGTTAACATAAACGCCAGCGCCCAGTGGGACTCCCAGAAGGCCATCATGGCTGGGCGTGCTCATAGATAACTTCCCCTAGCCATTCACCACCTGACATACCACCCAGACTCCCTGCTAAAGCCCCTGCACCGACGATGGCGACACTACAAACGGTCGCACTCACCGGTCCTAAACTCAAGCAACCTACCGCGAAAACCCTGTTTGCAGCGGCGCCCCCCAGTGAACCAAAACTAAGCCCTCCCAAGAAACTGCCAGCCTCGGTGAAGCGTATCTTTTTACACGCCTTGGTTTCTCCAGCCATGCACGCCTCTCGAATCTTGAAGTACGAAGAAGCAGCACCTATCACTACGCCGATGTGCCCGCCGGTCTTCAGGTACGTTGACATCCTTGCCACCTTCTCCAGGTGCGTTGCATATCCCGGAATTTGTCCTGGGACGCCCGCTTTGCTCCAATGATGCACCAGACTCCTGCTCGATATTCCAAGGCCTCTGCGCAAGGTGTCATGGCTGCCCAGGTTCATCGGTTTGTTGAGGAAGGCTATCCGCAACTGCGCTTCCATTCGCTTGAAAAGTTCTTTACGGGAAGCGAAGAACTGTGGGCTTTTCAAATGGCCATGCTTGGAGAATTGCTGCTGATGCAAGAGCTCGACCTGATGCAGTGTATTCTTCAGGTCTTCGAATGACCTCGCCATCATGGCCTGGGCCACCCCCATCGACAGACTCACGTCACTTAGTAATCCTGCGATTTCGGCCTGGTGCCTCATCATGAAATCGGCCTCATCGGGGCTCAGACCGGCAAGACTATCTCGCGCCAGTTCTGCCGCTTCCATCAGATGCAGTTCCTCACGCGTACACATCTGTGCACTTCCTGGATCACCGATGACAAAGATTTCCCCTGCCTTGAAGCCGTTCTCAAAGGTTGGGTTGAGACGCTGCAGACGAATGGCCAGGTGCCTCTGCGGGTCAGCCAGCCCATGCAGCACCTGATTGAATGACTGGCTGTGCTGGACAATATGAAAGCCCGGCTCCAGTCTGGGCTGCGCGAATGTTGTCATTGTGCTGACTGCTTGTCGTGGTGAGGGAGTCGACTCAAATCCGAGCGTCGATGCGCTAGGCTGGAGTGGAATGCTGCTCCTGATGGCAGGCCCTTGATGTAGCGGTGCAATGACATAGTTGCTGCCCAGCGGACATTTGCACTGAACCAGTGAGCCATCCACGGCTGTGCTGAGGCCGTCCTGTCGCCAGCGCGATTCACCCTCGATGATCGTGCCTTCTGCACCGCAGTGAGGGCAGGGTGTGGTCCTGTCGCCTTCAAGTAGCCAAGGGATGTCGTGCACCTGGCCGCGCGCATGACTGGCTATGCAGATTGCACCTGTACTGGTGAGATCTCCGTCCAGACCTTGGCCCTTGCCGAAGATATTCATGCGCTGGCTCATGATTCACCCGCGCAATGGAAGCAATGGGAAAGGAGAACGTTTTTCTTGGTCATGAGTGGGTGTCGCAAGCTGGG
Organism: Pseudomonas palmensis; assembly: GCF_017848315.1. Taxonomy (GTDB): domain Bacteria; phylum Pseudomonadota; class Gammaproteobacteria; order Pseudomonadales; family Pseudomonadaceae; genus Aquipseudomonas; species Aquipseudomonas palmensis. Next base: position 2,453 of record NZ_JAFKEC010000091.1, on the reverse strand, counting down.
AAGAGCGCAACTTAGCAGTTGCTTATCCCGGATTTTCCCGGCTTGGAACGGTAAGGAAAGGTCCTGCGTGATTTTAGGATTTGGACGTAATCAGGTGTGCCAGGCTGTCGCCGTGGCTGGTATCCGGGGCGATCACGGCGCCCAGTTGCAAACGCTTGGCCAGGGGCACCGCAATGACCGCGGCAAGCAGGAAGATGACGGCTGTTTGCAAAAGGCTGCCTTCGTGTGGCATCGCTCGGTTCCAGGGGGCTGCTACGGCGGCAGCGTTGAACAGTGAGGGCGCATGATGAGGCTGCGCCCGGCATTGCACAAACCAATGGGCGTCAAGGCACCTAAGGCCCGGGGCGGTATTGCAGGGCCTCGGCCAGGTGCACGCGCGCAATGTGTGCGGCCTGTTCCAGATCGGCCAGTGTACGTGCCACCTTGAGCAGGCGGTGCGCGGCCCGTAGCGACAAGGTTAGTCGTTCGCACGCGGTTTCCAGCCAGTGCTGATCGTCAGTGGACAGCGCGCAGTGCTGGCGCAGGCCGGGCAGCTCGAGAAAGGCGTTGGCACAGCCCTGGCGCTGTTGTTGTCGTTCGCGTGCGGCAGCCACCTGCCCTGCGATGTGGGCACTGGCGGGGCCGTTGTCGGTGCAGTGCGAGAGCGCCGTGGCTTCACGGGCGACGGTCAGGTGCAGGTCGATGCGATCAAGCAACGGGCCGGAGAGCTTGTTGCGGTAGCGCTGGATCTGGTCACTGCTGCATCGGCAGCGACCGGTGGGGTCGCCATGGTAGCCGCAGGGGCAGGGGTTCATCGCTGCCACCAGTTGGAAGCGGGCCGGGAAGCGGATCTTGTCCTTGGCCCGGGCGATCACGATTTCGCCCGATTCCAGGGGCTCGCGCAGCACTTCCAGCACGCGCCGCTCGAACTCCGGCAACTCATCCAGAAACAGCACGCCATGGTGGGCCAGGGTGATCTCGCCGGGTTGCGGGCGGCTGCCACCGCCGACCAGTGCGGCCCCCGACGCCGAGTGATGCGGGTGGCGAAACGGACGCTGCGGCCAGCTGTTGAGCGGCAGCGGGCTGGCGACCGACTGGATGGCCGCCACCTCCAGCGCTTCGCGCTCGTTCAGCGGTGGCAGCAGGCCGGGCAGGCGGCTGGCGAGCAGGGTCTTGCCGGTGCCGGGTGGCCCGCTGAACAGCAGGTTGTGGGCCCCGGCCGCTGCGATCAGCAGGGCACGCTTGGCGGCAAGCTGGCCCTGCACCTCGTTGAGGTCGGGGTAGGGCTGGCTGTGCAGGACCAGGCCGTTGGCCTTGTAGGGTTCGAGGGGCTGCTGGCCGTTGAGGTGCGCGACCAGTTCCAGCAGGTGGTCTACGGCGTACACCACCAGGCCCGAAGCCAGGCAGGCCTCCTCGGCATTCTCCCGTGGCACCGCCAGGGCGCGCCCGGCTTCGCGGGCGGCAAGGGCGGCAGGCAGCACGCCCTGCACGCAGCGCACCGCCCCCGACAGCGCCAACTCGCCCAGGCACTCCACCGCGTGCAGCGAGGCGATCGGCATCTGCCCGTTGGCGGCCAGGATGCCCAGGGCTATTGCCAGGTCGAAGCGTCCGCCATCCTTGGGCAGGTCGGCGGGGGCGAGGTTGAGGGTGATGCGCCGCGCGGGGAACTCCAGGCCGGAGTTGAGGATGGCGCTGCGCACACGGTCCTTGCTTTCCTTCACCGTGGCTTCGGGCAGGCCGACCAGGGTCAGGTTGGGCAGGCCGTTGGCCAGGTGCGCTTCGATGGTGACCGCAGGGGCCAGCACGCCCACCTGGGCGCGGCTGTGGACAAGGGCGAGGGACATGCACACTCCATGATCGGGACAATGCCGCGTCCTGCGGCTGGGGCAAGGATAGTGGTGCGCGCGCAGGGTGCGCGGGGGAGAGTGAGTCGAGGTTTTGCAGCGGTTGACGGGGCCAGGGGCGCTGTTCAAGATCACGGCGCCCCGGTGCAGCCTTCGCCGGCAACACCGGCTCCAACAAGGGCACAACCAGACAGGAGTCTGTCATGCAGTCGTTCATCCGACCCGCCACTACCGCCGATATCGAGGCGCTTTTCGAGATCCGCACCAGCGTCGTGCAGAACCATCTGTCTCGCGAACAGATGCTGGCGCTGGGTATCACCCCGGCCAGCCTGGCCGAGGCCATCGCGGCCGCCCCGTGCGCCTGGCTGGCGGAAGTCGAGGGCATGCCGGCGGCGTTTGCCATGGTCGATCTGGAAGACGCCTGCGTGTTCGCGCTGTTCGTCAAACCTGCATTCGAAGGGCAGGGGCTGGCCCGCCAACTGATGGTCGAGGCCGAGGCCGCGCTGTTTGCCCTGCATTCACGCATCTGGCTCGAAACCGATGGCCGCGACGGCGTGCGTGCCAATGGCTTCTATCGCCGCTTGGGGTGGGAGGTGGTGGCGCAGTTGGAGGAGGGGGATGTGCGGTATG
>NZ_JAFKEC010000090.1 GCF_017848315.1 Pseudomonas palmensis | reverse complement strand
GGTCTGGACCAGGACAACGACCTCGCCCTGCTGAGCGACAGCTTCTGGCGCCAGGCGACGCCCACCGACCTGGACACGTGGCTGGCCCCGCGCAGCCAACCCGGCGAGTATCCACCCGGTGTGGTCACCCGCAACACCACGGCCTTTCACCTCGCACTCGAAAACAACGCCTCGCTGGCCATGCTGCAGCACCTGCGTGCCGCGCTACCGGCCATGGTCGGGCTCGGCGACTACCCCGAATCGCTGCTGTCCACGGCCATCAAGCACAACCACCCCACTGCCACCATCGAATGGCTGCTGGCCCAGGGCGCGCCGGTGGAAGCCGGCGACTACCACAACCCACGCCCGCTGCTGCTGGCCATCGCACAGGGCGCCGATGCCTCGCTGATCGACGCCCTGGTCAAGGCCGGCGCCGACACCTCCTACTTCACGCGCAGCGACAGCAACATGGACGCCTTCGACGCCGCAGTGCTGACCGAGCACAGCGCCACGCGCCGGGCCGTCGCCCGCCATCTGCCACTGCCCGAGGCCGGCAGCGAAACCATGGAAGCGATCCTGGTCGAGCTTTCGCGCCAGGGTCGCGACGGGCCCGACGCCCCGCACGTGAGCTACGACATCCTCAGCGTGCTGCTCGAGCGCGGCATGAGCAGCACCGGCACCTACTGCGACCCGCACAAACCCTACTGCCTGGCCGACGACAGGAGCGACCTGATGGACCTGGCCATCCGTATCGAGGACCCGCAACTGGTCGACTACCTGCTCGGCAAGGGTCTGAAGGCCCGCTAGCACACTTTTTTGCCCCAGCGCAGGTGCAGGGCACGCGCAAGCGATTAGAGTTATCCGCACAGCGCCATCAAGAGCGCGGCCATTGACCTGATTGACCGATATGAGGAACCACCATGACCCTGACCAATACGCAGGCACGCTACGGCAGCCTGTCGATCGCCCTGCACTGGCTGATGCTGATTCTGCTGGCGGTGGTATACGCCTGCATCGAACTGCGCGGCATCTTCCCCAAGGACAGCGCCGAGCGCGACCTGATGAAAAGCCTGCACTTCATGCTCGGCCTGAGCGTGTTCGTGCTGGTATGGCTGCGCCTGATCCTGAAGGTCACCCACCCCACCCCGCGCATCGAACCCAAGCCGCCGGCCTGGCAGACGGGCCTGGCGCACCTGATGCACTGGGCGCTTTACGCCCTGATGATCGGCCTGCCGCTGGCCGGCTGGGTGATCCTCAGCGCGGCTGGCAAGCCGATCCCGTTCTTCGGCCTGGAGTTGCCCGCCCTGGTAGCACCGGACACCGACCTGGCCAAGTTCGTCAAGGGCTGGCACGAGTGGTTCGGCGCACTGGGCTACTGGCTGATCGGCCTGCATGCACTGGCCGGCCTCTATCATCACTACGTGGTCCGCGATAACACCCTGCTGCGCATGCTGCCGCAAAAAGGTGACTGACTAGGCGAACCCGCGGCGGCCCTGCAAGCCGCCGGTGTGAACGAAGATCAGCCGCGTGCCGGCCACGAACGCGCCAGCCAGCACACGCTCCTGCAGGGCCAACAACGCCTTGCCGGTGTACAGCGGTTCCAGTGGCAGGCCCGATTCGGCCTCGCTGGCCTGGATGAATGCCAGCAAGGCCGGGTCGACCTTGGCAAAGCCGCCCCGGCTGGCGTCGTGCAGGCGGTAAGTGCCCGGCGCCAGCACCTCGACCTCGCCTTCCACCCCATGCCCCGGCGGCACGGCCAGCGCGCCGTGCACCGGGTGGTCGCCCGCTTCGGCCTGGGCCAGCCCCACCAGCGTGGTACCGCTGCCCACCGCCAGCCACCAGGCGTCGTAATCGGCCCAGCCCACGGCCGCCAGCTGCGCCCGCGCCTGGGTCACGATCTGTGCGCAGCCTTCGGTGCCCAGTGGCCCCGCGCCGCCTTCGGGCACGCAATGCCATGCCGGGTAGAGGGCTTGCCAGGGCTGCCAGAAATCCGCCTGATGCCGCGCCCTGTATCCGGCGTACCCCAGCCAGTGCAGGTGCATGCCCAGTGCTTGCAGGTCATGCACGGTGGGGTTGCTGTGCGGGTGCCCACGCAACAGCCCGGCCGTGGCAAAGCCGAAGCGCTTGCCGGCCGCCGCCAGGGCATGCAGGTGGTTGGAATAGGCGCCGCCCAGGCTGATCACCCCCGGGGCACCACGGGCATGGGCAAGGCGCAGGTGCCCCTGCAGCTTGAACCATTTGTTGCCGCTGATCAGCGGGTCGATAAGGTCCAGACGCAGCACTGCCACCTCGACCCCGGCGCGCGCCAGCCAGCCTAGGGCCAGCGGTTGCAGGGGTGCCAGTGGCAGGTCATCGAAAGCGGCAGACATCGAACAGGCTCGGCAGGACGGGAGCGCGCAGTCTACCAGCGCACCCCCGCCACCGCTTTACAGCTCGGCCGCCAGGCGTGAACCCTGGTTGATCGCGCGCTTGGCGTCCAGCTCGGCGGCGACGTCCGCGCCGCCGATCAGGTGTACCGACTGCCCGGCGGCCAGCAGGCCATCCTGCAGCTCGCGCAGCGGGTCCTGGCCGGCGCAGATCACCACGTTGTCCACCGCCAGTACCTGCGGCTCGCCTTCAGCGATACGGATATGCAGGCCGGCGTCGTCGATCTTCAGGTAGTCGACGCTGTTGAGCATCTGCACCCGCTTGTTCTTCAGGCCTGTGCGGTGGATCCAGCCGGTGGTCTTGCCCAGCCCGTCGCCAACCTTGGTCTTCTTGCGCTGCAACAGGTACACCTGGCGCGCCGGAGCATGGGGCTCGGCCTGGATGCCCGCCACGCCGCCGCGCGCTTCGAGCCGGGTGTCGATGCCCCACTCCCTCCAGAACGCCTCGCGGTCCTGGCTGGTGGCAACGCCCTGGTGCACCAGGAACTCCGACACATCGAAGCCGATGCCGCCGGCACCGATCACCGCGACCTTCTGCCCCACCGGCTTGCGCGCCAGCAGCACGTCCAGGTAGCTCAGCACCTTGGCGTGATCGATACCGTCGATGGCCGGCAGGCGAGGCGCGATGCCGGTCGCAAGGATGATCTCGTCGTAGCCGCCCTCCACCAGTTGCTCGACATTGACGCGGGTGTTCAGACACAGCTCCACGCCGGTGGTCTGCAGCTTGCGCTTGAAGTAGCGCAGGGTCTCGAAGAACTCCTCCTTGCCCGGCACGCGCTTGGCCACGTTGAACTGCCCGCCGATCTCGCTGGCCGAGTCGAACAGGGTCACCTGGTGGCCACGCTCGGCGGCCACGGTAGCGGCGGCCAGGCCGGCCGGGCCGGCGCCGACCACGGCAATGCGCTTGGGCTGGGCCACCGGCAGGTAGTTGAGTTCGGTTTCATGGCAGGCCCGCGGGTTGACCAGGCAACTGGTCAGCTTGCCGCCGAAGGTGTGGTCCAGGCAGGCCTGGTTACAGCCGATGCAGGTGTTGATCTCGTCGCCGCGCCCGGCGGCGGCCTTGTTGACGAAGTCCGGGTCGGCCAGGAACGGGCGTGCCATCGACACCATGTCGGCGTCGCCTTCGGCAAGGATCTGCTCGGCGACTTCCGGGGTGTTGATGCGGTTGGTGGTGATCAGCGGGATCTGCACCGCGCCGCGCAACTTGGCGGTGACCTTGCTGAACGCGGCACGCGGCACCTTGGTGGCGATGGTCGGGATACGCGCCTCGTGCCAACCGATGCCGGTGTTGATCAGCGTGGCGCCGGCCTGCTCGATGGCCTGGGCCAGCTGCACGATCTCCTGCCAGTTGCTGCCGCCTTCCACCAGGTCGAGCATCGACAGGCGGAAGATGATGATGAAGTTCGGGCCGACCGCTTCTCGCACCCGGCGCACGATCTCCACGGCCAGGCGCATGCGGTTCTCGTAGCTGCCCCCCCAGCGGTCGGTGCGATGGTTGGTGTGGGCGGCCAGGAACTGGTTGATGAAGTAGCCTTCGGACCCCATGATCTCGACGCCGTCGTACTCGGCGCTCTGGGCCAGCGTGGCGCAGGTGACGAAGTCCTGGATCTGCTTCTCGATGCCCTCTTCGTCCAGCTCGCGGGGCTTGAACGGGTTGATCGGCGCCTGGATCGCGCTGGGGGCCACCTGCTTGGGGCTGTAGGCGTAGCGCCCGGCGTGGAGGATCTGCATGCAGATCTTGCCGCCAGCCTCGTGCACCGCCTGGGTAACGATACGGTGCTTCTGCGCTTCTTCGGCCGTTGTCAGCTTGGCCGCGCCGGAGTATACCCCGCCCTCTTCGTTGGGCCCGATGCCGCCGGTGACCATCAGGCCGACGCCACCACGGGCGCGCTCGGCAAAGTATGCCGCCATGCGCTCGAAACCGCCGGGTTTCTCCTCCAGGCCGGTGTGCATCGAGCCCATCAGGGTGCGGTTGCGCAGGGTGGTGAAGCCCAGGTCCAGCGGGGCAAGCAGGTGCGGGTATTGAGCGGCGGTCATGGTGAACTCCACAGCGAACTGATCACGGAATGCGGGCGCCTCGCTGCGTGCAGCGGGGCCCGTCGGTTATCTGTGAGGGACAGTAATGCGCCTGGAAGTGAGGCTCAATGACCGAAAGTTACAAGTTGATGACCGTAACTGACAGTGCGTGAGGCGCTGACCTGTTCACTGATGCAGGCAGCGTTCGGCCAATTGCCGAGCCTGATCGTGGGTGATGCCGGTGTTTTGCTGCAGGGCGAGCGGGTGATCGCCCGCGTCCACGAACACCAGCGGGCGGTCGCCCAGGGCCTGGGTCTGCAGCGTAGCCTTGAGGTTGAGGGTCGAAACCTCATAGGGGAACTCGCTTTGCACACGTGCCGCATACGGTGGTTCGCGCTCGCGACCTGGGGTTTCCCACAGTTCGCTGGTGCGGTAGAAATCCGCCTCGCTGACCGTCACCCAGGTCAGCCACACGAACGGCTCGGGTGAGCCGATGATCGGGATTTCCAGGCGTCCGAGCACGAAGTGGTGGGTGTCATCGATGATGCACTGATCGCTGGACAGTGGCGCACGCTGCTCGCGCTCTGCCTCCGGCAGGTCATACCAGGCGGCAGGGGCTGGCGCGCCGAAGGTGGTGGGCAACTCGTCGTGATACTCGCCACAGGTGGCGCAATGGAAGCCTTGCATGGTGGGTACTCCTTGAACACTTAAGGCCGGATCAAGCCGCGCGGCGCGCAAACGGCAGCGTCATGTTACAGGCCCAGCAGTGCCTTGAGCGCAGGCATTACCCACTGGGGGTGATCCTCGTGCGGCGAATGCCCGGTAAACGGGATGTTCAACAGTTGCGCATTCGCCACCCGATCGGCCAGCTCGCAGGCGTTGGCCCGCGTTACCAGGCGGTCTTCGTCGCCATGAATCACCAGAAAATCGGCGGTGATGCCGCACACCGTTTCATTCGGGTAGCCTTGCTCGCCTGAATCCAGCCACAGCTCGCGCAACGCCACGGCCAGGCGGTCGAAATCGGGTTCGGGGTTCAACTGCAGGTAGCGCTCGTAGCTGTGCGGAAACAGCTCACGCCAGCGCGCGCCGGTCACGCGGCTGTACATGCCGCGCACGGGATCATCCGCTTTCAGTTGCCAGTGGGCACCGATCGTCACCAGTTTGTCGATGCCAGCACTCCCGGCAGCCGCGATGCGCAGCGCTGCAATGCCGCCATCGCTGTGGCCGACGAGGCTGAAGCGCTCAAGCCCCAACTGCCGGGCAACCGCCTCCACATCCAGTTGCAAGCGCTGGTAGGTCAGCGGCAGGTGCCCCAGGGTCGATTTGCCCTGGCCGCGGCTGTCGATGCCGATCAGGCGATAATGTTCGGCCAGGGCCGGCGTGATGGCATTGAAGGTTTCGATATCGCCAAAGCCACCGTGCAGAAAAACCAGTGCCGGGCCCTGTGGGTTGCCTTGCTGTTCACAATAGAGGCGTGCCCCGGCAACTTCGACGTACTGGCCGTCCTGGTGAGTGAATGTCGTCATTTGAGGGTCCCTTGTTTGTGTCGCGGTGGCAATTGTCGGCGGCAGTTTAATGCGTTGCGCCTTCGACGCGGTACCCCCGATGCCCTCATTGCCAGGTATGAAGTCCTTTGCTTAACGCATCGTCCTGTCATTGATCGGAAAGACACATCCTTTGCTTTGGCCCCAAAGGGTCAGTACGAAAATAGCGACAATCATGAGTGCCCCGCCAAACACGCCAGAAAAAGTACTCATGTTGATGCCTTTTTTCGTGCAGCATTGGTTTGCGTAAATCACCGCATGGCACCGCTGAAACATGGCCCACCCACCAAACCAACCATCAACTACAAAGCACAGACTTAAAGCACAGTTCTCGGCGCCAAACACGCACCAGTAAAAGCACTTGCCGAGCCAACTTCAGCTCTTGTTTCCCCTTTCACTCACCCTAAATGAACCACTACATCAAGCGCACACCCCTGAGATCGTGCGTAAAACACCAGAGAAGCCAGCCCGACTCCTGCGGCTGCTCCGCCGTAAACAGTTGTAAGGACCACACACGAAAGCATCTTATTTTTAAATGAAAAAGCATGCCTATACATTTCCAAAAGCCCTGCAAAGGTATTCATATTTATGCCATTACGCTTGCAGTATGCATTTGCATAAAAAACCGTTACAAAAACCACCCCAAACAAAAACCAGAAAATTATTTCTATCAATAGAGCCATCCAAAAGCACACAATACGCCCTCCATCTTTCAGTGGAATAATTACGGTAGAAAACAGAGGTGCGCTCCGGCAACTTCGACGTACTGGCATTCTTGGTGAGTGAATGTCGTCGTTTGAGGGTCCCTTGTTTGTGTCGCGGTGGCAATTGTCGGCGGCAGTTTAATGCGTTGCGCCTTCGACGCGGTACCCCTGATGCCCTCATTGCCATGTATGAAGTCCTTTGCTTAACGCATCGTCCTGTCATTGATCGGAAAGACACATCCCTTACTCTGCCCCCAAAGGGTCAGTACGAAAATAGCGACAATCATGAGTGCCCCGCCATAGGTTGCAGTCAACATGATGAATGACAGCTTTTTATGCTCAAACTTGAAAACCATCGCCCACATTTCAAACATGCCAGAAAAAGTGTTCATATTTACGCCTCTCTTTTTGCAAAATTGATTTGCATAAATCACCGCCGCCGCCATTGAAACACCACAAAAAGCAAACAAGGAAATTCTGAAAAACTGAATCGTGTCGCACATAACTCACCTAGAGTAATGGGGCTGGTACATCACGACAGACAAAACATTCTCGTTTTTCGCCTTACACTGCGCCCCCACGACAGTGCGAACTCGCCAAGCTGGGGCCCCCAATATGAAAAGCCATCCTAGTGGGCTGACACTGCAAAAAGCACGAAGTGATACAACGTGATAGTCATCACGAGCGGAAACATTTTCATCACCCTTGACGCTTAGCACAAAAATAAGCCGCAACCAAGCACACAGTGGAACCAAGCCTCGTCACAAAAATAGCATGCCGAATTACTTCAATAGGTGTGGGTGAATCCAGACCCGCGAGCAGTGCAAGTAGACAGAAAGCAAGATAGGCAATTACTACCATGGCAGCGAGAGCGAGCTTCACACCTAACAAAACGCGCGACTGACTCACCGCGACCTCATAATCAACTAAACAAACTGAACCATAAACCACCAGCCTTCACCAATGACATGCTCAACCATCATAGAAACTTACCCCAAAAAAACTCTAACGCTTCGTAAGCATCCTCATCGTCATAGGCCTGAACCAGAAACTCAAGCACCTGCGCAACCGCCGCCTGCTTCGCGTCATCCATACATTTTATCTTATAAAGATCATCATCTCTGGCATACATCAGCAGCCTTGATGGCAGCTCCTTGGAAATTACATTACCTTCATCATATTGCTCACATGCGATCAAAAGGTAAGCTGGCAAATAATAGCTCATCCCGACGGGGGCCATGAATGACAAACATGCAGATGCATCTCCAACATATTCATCTACCAATATATCTAGCGTAACATCCCACCAATTCCGACCCTTGAAAAAATCCCTGACCTGAAGGGGCTCAGGATAAGAGGACGCTACAATCTGAGAGACCTCTGGCGGCGCCGTACACTTAAAAGCGAGTTTTATTTGTTCTCGAATTCTGCGCTGCTCCATTTTCATCGAGTCTTCTTCTCGCATAGCGCTACACTCCCCAAGCTTTGATTGCTTCATCTCGGTGCTGTTTATCCCCAACAGCGAAATATCGATTATTTACAGCATTACGAGCTAACGCACACTCCAGATTCACCTCACGCAGAATTGAAGTTTGCACAGGATCGGTAACTCCCTTGCAAGTACGACGCCCCCTTTACAGGCCCTGTCAATATCTCGCACCCTGCTTACCGTATTTATCTATAATTAATTTTAAAATCACACCCATGGCTCTGCCCCCATACTGTCAACGCAAGAATAACGGTACCTATAGCTGCCCCCCCATAGGCCGCAGTCAGCAGGAGGATGGACAGCTTCCTGCTCTCAAACTTAAAAACCTTGCCCCACACCTCTAACATACCTGAGAACGTATTCATGTTGATGCCATTTTTTTTACTGTACGCGCTTGCATACAACACAGCAGAAACCAACAAAACCCAACAAATAACAAACAAAAAAATCCGAACGAACTGTATTACGTCGCACATAACCTACTACCTAAAAAACGTAACACCCGGGCCGGCAGGAGCTTTAACTTCAGGGCCACCCCTATAAACATAAAGCTCGGACTGGTTGAGGGTTGCCTAAAACAACCCTGAATCAACGCCATTCCTACTCCCACACCTACGTTGACTCCTTTGCATCAGGACCAGAAAACTCCAAACCACATGATGGCTTCCGGTCCATATGTTTAACGCATTGATCTGTCATTGATTGGAAAAACGCACCCCTGGCTCTGCCCCCACAAAGTTAACACGAGAATAATGACTGCTACGCACAGCCCCCCAAAGGCGGCTGTCAGCATCAATATCGACAGTTTTTTGTTTTCAAACCTGAAGACCATGCCCCACATTTCAAAAAGGCCTGAAAAGGTATTCATATTGATACCTTTTTTCTTGCAACAATGATTGGCATAAATGACGGATGCCGCCACAAACACCCCACCGAGGACAAATAAAAAAATACGGAAGAACTGCAATACATCACACATAAACCACCTAGAACAATGGAATTGAAACAGCGGGACTGGCAGGCGTCTTGATCTCAGGCCCCACTCCTGCCCCGAAACCTATATACAGTTCTGGCCACGTCGAGGTCTGCGTGACATCAATCTGGATGATACCTAGCGCTACCCCAACTCCCGCCGCCGCCGGCAACGACTTCGAGTCAGGATCAGAGAATTTGAAACCGCAACTAGCAGTCGCACGAGCACCTACACTCATAACGGGTATAGCCACCTGCCCCGCCACACCGGTTTTTTCGTTTGCACTCATACCGAACGACACGCCCGTGCCTACCGCAGCAGTAGCAGAAGCCCTACACTCCCCCGTCATAATAGGTTTGGCCGGCGGCGGCGCCATCGCTCGGGAAACCTCATCCGGTGTCGCACCATTCTGCAACATCCAACTTCCCAGTGAAGCGCGCTCCGCGACGCCGGGCATGTTCAGGTCGAACAGCCCCAACGGGTCAGCCCGCATAACAGGCGTGTTACTCACATAGCTGTACACGTTCAACCCACCCAGCATCCCGATCGGGTCTCTCGACACATAGCGCGCCATGCGGGGTTCGTAGTAACGGAATCGGTTGTAATGCAGCCCTGTTTCAGGGTCGTGGTATTGCCCCTGAAAACGAATCGGATTGCCCACGCCATGCTGCGCGGCCCACGACGAGCGCTCTTCACGAACCTCACCCCACACCTTGTACTGCCCCGTCCAGGCAACATTGCCGTTGTGGTCAGTGATTTCCATTGGCGTGCCCAGGTGGTCGCAGTGGTACCAGGCAATGACGTCGAACGCTGGCGCAGTGGGCAGTGCCTGCCAGAGTGGGTCCTGGTCGATGTCGTAATGACGGCCCTGCCAGTCGGGTTGCCTGAGCAGGCGTATCGAGCGCTTGTGCAACGCTTGAGCCACAGGCACGAAGCGGCCCGGTTCGTAGAGGTAGTGAACGGTACGGCCTGTGTCGCCCTCGTCGAGGGGCAATGCGCTTTCCCAGGCCAGGGTTTCGCCGTCCCATCCGTACAGCGTGAAACCGCAGTGCAGCTCACGCTGACGCTTGCTGCGCTGCATTGCATTCCAGCCGGTGCCGGCCTCGGGCTTGTCCTTGTAATGGGCGACGGCATGCTTGTGCAACCGCCGACCAAGGGCGTCATAGCTGTATTCCACACTGAGCCTGTCGTCGCTGTAGCGCACCAGGCGATTGAACAAGTCCCAGCTGAAGTGGGCAGGCACACCGTTGTGCAAGCGTTGCACAAGGTTACCGCGCTCGTCATACGTGTAGCGGCTGCCCGCGTATTCGCGCAGCACGTTGTCCATCACATTGTGGGAGCTGGCATCGTTATCCAGCGGGCGATGCAGTTGCCGCGCCTTGTCCGTCAGGTTGCCGGCCGGGTCGAAGGCAAAGGTTTCTTCACCCAGGCGGCTGTTGGCCTGCAACAGGCGGCCTAGCGGATCGTACTGGTAGGCCAGGTGACCACGACGGGTATCGAGGATGTCTGTCAGTTGACCGGTCGGGTCGTATTGATACTCGCGCTTGCACAGAATGGATTGGCCGTCATGACTGGTGAGCAACTGTTCTTGCGGACGCCCTAGCGCGTCCCATACCTGCGTTTGCGTCAGTTTGTTGCCCTGATGGCGGGCGACTTCGCGATGCAGATCGTCGCGCTCATAAGCCAGTATTTCGTGCTGGTCAAGTCGCATGCCCAAGAGATGGCCGCTGCCGTAAGTCAGCCAGCTGACCTTGTGGCCATCCGGGCGCGTGGTGGCGATTCGCTGGTTGAGTGCGTCGTACTCGTGCAGCCACACCGCTACCATCGGCGTACCCGTTGCCAGGTAATGCTGGTGCTCACGGGTCAGGTTGCCCGCGTCGTCATAGAACCATTGCAGTGTGCTGGAGTCGTTGATCGCCTGCAGCACCTTGCCATTGCCGTCGTAGGCAAAGCGCTCTGTTTGGCGCTGATCGCCAAGGTGCGCTGTGCGCTCGATCAACCGGCCCATGCGGTCGTGGTGCAAATCGATGCGGCGCTGCCCCACCTGGCTGCTCGCCAGGCGCCCAGTGCAGGGGTCGTACCGATAACGGACGGTCACACCATCGAAGCCGGTTTCTGCCACTCGACGTCCCATGGGATCGTACTGGTAAAACGCGCACTGCTCGTTCTGGTTCTCCAGGCTGAGCAACCGCCCCAGCCTGTCCCACTGGTAGCGCAACGTGTGCTCCTTCGCATCCACCCGTTCAGCCAACAGACCGGCAGCCGTATAGGACCAGGTAGTACAGCGATCCAGCGCATCCAGGTGCGCGAGCAAGCGCCCTTCGGCGTCACGCTCGAAGCGCTCTTCGGTTTTGTCTGGATGAATCACCTTGGCCAACTGCCCCGCCTTGTATTCGTACTGCGTCTTGTCGCCCGCCGCATTGGCGGTTTCCACCAGTTGCCCGAATTCGTTGTAGTGCCACTGGCTGGTCTTGCCCGAACAGTCGGTGTATTCGAGCATCTGCCCGGCCTCGTTGTACCCGAGTTTTTTCTCGTTGCCGTGAGCATCCTTGATTGCCCTGACCTGGCCTGTGGCGGTGTAGGCAAACTCGGTCTTGTTGCCCAGCGGGTCGACCGTCTCTACCAGGTTGCCGCGCTCGTCGTAGTCCCGTCGCCACAGCCCACCTTCAGCATCCCGAACCTTGATCAGCTGATCATCGTCGCTGTACGCGTAATGCACCACGCTATGGTCGGCACGAATGTGTTGCAGCCGGTTGCTTCGCTCGTCGTAGGCAAAACGATCCTGGCTGCCGTCGGCATGAAGGTGGCGAATCAGGTTCTTGCGCTGGTCGCGAAACAGCCACTCCGAGCGCCCATCCGGGTACTCGATACGATAGGTGTAGCCCTGCGCATCGTAATAGTGACGGGTCTGCTGGCCATACGCGTCAGTCACCGTTGTCAGGCGAATGTGTTCATCCCAGGTGAGACGAGTCTCGAAGCTGCCGTCGTCTGCCCATTCGTGCACGGCCCTGGCGCGAGGGCCGCTGCCGTCCCAGCGCAAGTTGAGACCACGACCGGTACGGTCGGTATAGCGCGTGATCAGGTGGTGCTGGTACGCGTACTGCCAGGCAGCGCCATGCTCGTCCTGGGCGGTTACCAGGTCGCCAAGCCGGTCGTGGTGATAAGCGCAGAGCTGGCGCAGCGGCTTGCCATCGACCACCTGCCAGAGCCCCTGGATACGGCCATGCCCGTCAAGCACGGTGCCGAGTTGCAGGTGTACCTTGGCAGGGTCATTCTCCTGGTAGGTGTTGATGTCCGAGAGTACCGGACGCCCCTGATGACGGTGCTCGTAATGCAGCATGGCTCCTGCGCCACTGCGCAGCACGATATGCGTGAGGAGGAAGCGCCCCCCTGCCCGCTCATAGGTTTCCTTGCGCCCCAGCCCGCGCATGAGAATCAGCTGACTGTCGGTGGTGCGCACCAGGGCGTTGTACTCCACCGGGTCATAGTGCGACATACCGATCTTGGGCAGCGGGTAGGCATGGCTGCGGCCATCCACGTCGTGGAACAGCACGCCGTCATCCAGCATATCGATGTACGTGGTGAATTCGGTGATCCAGCGTGCGCCCAGGCTGGCGCTGTCGAGGGCATCGAGGCGCGAATGATAGGTACGCGTCCACACGATCGGAAACGGCCCCGGCAGGCTGAAGTCGGTGTGCTGAAGCGTCTCGCTACCCGAGGCGAAGTTGATGCGGTTGCACGTGCTGGTGGGCGCGCCATTCTTGCACTGGTTGGCCTCCAGGCTCGCCGGGTTCTGCATCTTCTGCGTTTCGACCTTACCGTCGGCAGCCTGGTGCTGGGCCGTGCTGATGGCTGCGGTCTTGACGTTGGCCACCACAACCTGGGGGTTGCGCGTGCGCCATTGCTCTACGCTGCTGGCCAGCTTCATGCGCAGGCCTTCAATGGAGCAAGGGCGGCCGGGATCGGAAAGTTCAAGGATTTCAGCACGCACCTTTGGCGCCAGTTCCCGCAGGCGCGCAATCTGCGCCAGTAGGCCAGCGTTGCCCTCGTCCCCCAGTGCAACGCTCACAGCAGCACTGGTCATGCCTTTGCCGGCCGCCTTGTAGGCATCAAAGGCTGCCCGGAGATAGTTGTCGATGCTCGCCGTCGGGTCGTGGACAAGCCGGCTTCCAGCTGGCGCCGAGACCGGGCTGGCCACACCCACAGCAGTGCCGGCAACCAAAGCACCGAGGCCTGAGGCGATGTCGAGAATGATCTGTTCGCCCAGGATTGCTGCCTGGGCCAACGCCTCCTTGAGATTGCCCTGGGACTGCTCGACGAAGTCATCCAGGCTACCGACGATGTCAGCATTCAAGTGGCCCGCCATCAGCTCCATCAGCGCATCACCCAGCGCCCGCTTGCCCTCCTGGCGCACGATGAACAACATCGGGCGCAAGGCCATGCGTGCTGCGGTCATGCTCGCAGGGGAAGCCACCAGACCGATCAGGTTGAGCCCGAAGCTCGCGCAATCAAAGGGCTCAGGTACGTTGCTGCGCGCCAGCGCGACAACATCACCCAGCGCGTCGACCAAGGCAATGATATTGCCTGCCATGGGCACACTGCCGGCGACACCGCTGATGCGCTCGAGGGTGGCAAAACTGGCACTGACCTCACGTAGCCAGGCATCGAAGACCACGGCGCCACGACCAACGTCTTCTATGTGGATTTCGCGAAGCGGGGTGATGGCTACCTGCGAGGCGCGGGAGTGGTCGTCGCAAGCGTAGGTATGTTCAGTCATGAGATCAGTTCACCTGGCAGCAAATCGGTAACAGTGTTCAGGCTGTGAGCCTTGAGTTCAGCCAGCTTGGGTACTGGCAACCTTGGCAGGCCGGCCAGGCCCGCCGCACTCAGCGCCGCCGAGGCGGCAGGCAGCGTAGAACCGACGGCACTGGAAGCGCTGACCCGCTGTGCCAGCCCACCCATGCCGCCCTGCATTGCGCCCCGCATCTGCTGCATGCCTTGGCGCGCGCTTTGGCCGGTGTTGAGCAAGTCACTGCCGGCCTTTGCTGCATGCATGCCCTTGCCGGCGAGTTGCTTGGCCTCTTCGATCAGGCTGCCGCCAACATCAGGCTTGAGCTTGTCGAGCATCGCACCGAGCATCGACGGCGTGCCCTCTTCAAGGGCCGACAGGCTCCGCCAGGGCAGGCCTTTGGTAAAACTGCCAAGGCTCCAGGTGTTGACCGTATCGAGACCAAACCTGACCCACGCCGGCCCCGGTGCCACCCCCGACACGGCATTGAACCCCTGGCCATCGAGGCTGCCCTTGAGCACCGTGCCCAGTGCATCGGTCACTTCGTAATCGCCGGCCTGGATGCCCTTGGCATTGGCGTACAGGTTGAACAGTTCCAGGTCGCCCTTGCCCGGCTTGGGCGGCTCGGGGAAGGTCCCGGCCAGGTTCTTGGGGCCCACATGGGCGAAGTTCGCCGCATGCGCGGTGTATGGCCCGGTAGTTACGTGAGTGATGCCGCCGGCATTGAAAGTGGTGGCGCTGCCGCCGCCTTGGAGTACCAGTTCGGTCTTGGCGGTGAGGGTGATGCGGTCGGCATTGGCAGTGATGTCGAGCTTGGCCAGCAGGTTGATGTTGTCTTTCAGCGCTTTGATATCGATGTCGCCCGACGCCGCCACCAACCGCCAGCCCATGTTCTGCACGAACAGCCGCATGCCCTGGCTGGCACTGGCCAGCAGCCGCTTGCCGATCGACAGGCTCGTGTGCCCGGTGCTGCTCAACGCCAGGTGCTCGCCGGTCGCGACATGCGTCGAGCGCGGCGTGGTCAGGGCGATGCCCGCCGGGCTGGCCAGCACCAGGTGCGGTTCGCTGAACTCGGGAAATTCGTTGGCGCTCTGGTTGGTCGGGCCGCTGCCGACGATGCCCTGGTGCTGCGCATGCAGGGCCTTGGCCACCTCGTCCTG
>NZ_JAFKEC010000008.1 GCF_017848315.1 Pseudomonas palmensis | reverse complement strand
GGGTATCGGGGCAGCGGTCGCGGCGGTCGAACACGCCATCGCCGTCTTCGTCACCGTCCTGGGCAAAGCAGATCAGGCCACCGGCGATGGCACCCAGCGCCGCGCCGCCACCGGCCCAGGCAGAGCTTTCGATGGCGCCCAGGCCGCCACCCACGGCGCCGCCCAGCAGGCTGCATAGGGGCCAGGTTCTTTGGTTCAACGGGGCGCTGCCATCGCTGTGGGTGGCGCAACCGGACAGCAGGCTGGCGACCACGAGCACGGGCAGCGCAGCCTTGGTGATTACATTCATGGGGAATGCTCCTGTGTCACCGGCCAGTACCGGTCACACAGGAGTAAAGACGCGCCCGCGACACTTCACAAGCCGCGGGGCGCAAGGGCTTCAGCGATCGATGCGAATTTCCACGCGGCGGTTCATCGCGCGTCCGTCGGCGGTGTTGTTGTCTGCCACCGGCTGGGTTTCACCGGCACCCTGCACCGAAACGAAACTGCTGCGCGCAATGCCGCTCTCGACCAGGTAGTCGGTCACCGAATGGGCGCGGCGCTCCGAGAGTTTCTGGTTGTAGGCATCGCTGCCGCGGCTGTCGGTGTGCCCGGTGACGCTCAGGCGTGCGCTCGGGGCTTCGGCCTTGAGGCGCGTGGCGATCTTGTCCAGGCGCAGTTTGTCGGCCGTGGTGAGCCTGGCCGAGTCGAACTCGAACAGCACATCGCGGATCACGATGACCTCTTCCTTGACCACCACGACTTCCTCGACCACCGCGACCGGCTCCGGCGGGCAGCCGTTGGCATCGACCTGAACGCCACGCGGGGTGCCCGGGCACTTGTCACGGCTGTCCGGTACGCCATCACCGTCTTCGTCGCCGTCGCCATGGGCCCAGCAGTAACCGGCCGCCAGGCCGCCGCCGAGCAGCGCGCCCCAGCCGGCCCAGCTGGAGCTTTCGATGGCGCCCAGGGCGGCACCGCCAACGCCCCCGACGGCGGCACACTTCGGCCAGTCGGTTTTTTGCAAACCTGCACAACCAGTCAATACGCTGGTTAGCAGAACCAGAGGCAATGCTGTGCGAACTATGCTCATTTTGTCGCGTCTCCTAGGGGGAATCGGTGCAAAACCGATGCTCTGGGAGTAAAGACCGGTGATTCCATCTGCGCCAGCAATAAGCCATGGCGCTTTGCGCGTGCCTCTATGCCTTGCGTCGCGGGCCGGCTAGTCTTGACGCATTAACGAGGAGCTTCGATGACTGACCGTTTTTCTTCGCGCACGCCCCAGCAGGCCCTCGCCGCCCTGCTGGAGCACCATGCCCCGCAACGCCTGTTGCTGGTGGGCACGTCGTTTCCGGCACTGGAGGCCTTCGCCGCCGCGCACCCGCAGGCCCAGATCGCCGTGGCCCGCCCCGGCGCGCTGCCGGCCGAGCTTGCCGCGCAGCGTTTCGACCTGGCGGTGCTGGTGGACTGCCTGGAACACCTGAGCAACCAGCAGGGCCTGCAACTGCTCGGCGGCATTCGCAACCTCAACGCCAGCCGCGTGGCGGTGCTGGTCGACCTTGCGGCCAGCGGCTGGCGCGACACCGACTTCTACGCACTGGCGCTGCAGGACAGCGAGCGTTTTCAACGTGACGAGCAGGTATTGAACCTGTTCACCTATGATCTACGTGACTACAAACAGGTACCCGACTGGCTCAACGCCAAGTTCTGGGCCAACCCGCAAAATTTTGGAAAGTACTGGTGGTGATGCAATGAGTGTCTCGGTTTGCCCGTGCGGCAGCGGTAACCTGCTCGATGCCTGCTGCGGGCATTATCATGCCGGCCACCCGGCGCCCGATGCACAGACGCTGATGCGCTCGCGCTACAGCGCCTATGTGCTGGGGCTGGTGGATTACCTGATCAAGACCACCCTGCCGGTGCAGCAGGCCGGGCTGGATCGCGCCGGCATTGCCGCCTGGAGCGCGCAAAGCACCTGGCTGGGCCTGGAGGTCGAGAGCGCCGAGGTGTTCGGCGGCCAGCCCGATCACGCGTTCGTCACCTTCACGGCGCGCTGGCACGACAACGACGGCGAGCACAGCCACCGCGAGCGCTCGGCCTTCGTGCACAACGGCGGGCACTGGTACTTCATCGACCCCACGGTGGGCCTCAAGGCCGGGCGCAACGACGCCTGCCCATGCGCCAGCGGGCAGAAGTTCAAGAAGTGCTGCGCCAGCTACATGAGCCATTAGTCATGACCACCTGCGCCCGTCGGCTGCTCATCGGCCTGCTGCTGATGAATCTGGCGGGCTGCGCCAGCTGGTGGGGCGGCAGCTACCAGGACCCCGGCGTGCACCTGGTGCGGGTCGAGACAGTAAAGGCGCGGCTGATGCAGCAGGAGTTCATCCTGCACTTTCGTATCGACAATCCCAACGACAGCACCCTGCAGGTGCGCAACCTGCATTACGCGGTGTACCTGGCCGACCTGTTGCTGGTCGAAGGCGACCACGGCCAGTGGTTTCGGGTGGACGCGCACAGTCGGCGCACCATCCAGGTACCGGTGCGTACCAACCTGTGGCGCCAGCTCAAGCCCATCGCCAAGCTGCTCAAGCGCCCCGATCAGGCCATCCCCTATCGCCTGGAGGGTGAGCTGAGCACCGGATTATTCTTTGCCCACGACCTGCACTTGTTGCGCAAGGGTGAGATAATTCCCGCCGATCTCATTCCGGAGTAACCCTCGATGACCCAGCAACCCCACGTCCATGGCCCCGACTGCAATCACGATCATGACCATCACGCGCATGATCATGACCACGGCCATGTGCATGGCCCGCACTGCAACCATGCCCCTCAGGAACCTGCGCGCAATGCCCTGAAGGACGTTGGCCGCAACGACCCTTGCCCATGCGGCAACGGCAAGAAGTTCAAGAAGTGCCACGGGGCCTGATGCCTCCCCTGTGGGAGCGGGCCTGACCCGCTCCCACACACGCTGCGCCTCGACATCAAGCACAGTTCCAGCAGACGACCATCAAACGGAGCGTGACCATGATCGACCTGTATTACTGGACCACCCCCAACGGCCACAAGATCACCCTGTTTCTCGAAGAGACCGGCCTGCCCTACACCCTTCACCCGATCAACATCGGCAAGGGCGAGCAATTTGCCGAAGACTTTCTGAAAATCGCCCCCAACAACCGCATCCCGGCCATCGTCGACCACGACACCGCCGACGGCCAGCCGCTGTCGCTGTTCGAGTCCGGGGCCATCCTGCTCTACCTCGCCGAAAAAACCGGGCAGTTCATTCCCAAGGACCTGCGCGGCCGCCAGGAGGCCCTGCAATGGCTGTTCTGGCAAATGGGCGGCCTGGGCCCGATGGCCGGGCAGAACCACCACTTCAACCGCTTCGCCCCCGAGAAGATCCCCTACGCCATCAAGCGCTACGTGGACGAAACCGCGCGCCTGTACGGGGTACTGAACAAGCGCCTGGCCGACCGACCATTCGTCGCCGGCAACGACTACAGCATCGCCGACATGGCGATCTACCCGTGGATCGTTTCGCACACCTGGCAGCAGCAGAACCTGGACGACTTCCCGGCCCTCAAAGGCTGGTTCCAGCGCATCCAGGCACGCCCCGCCACACAGCGCGCCTACGCCCTGGTCGAGCAGATCAACCCGCCGCCAGCCTGAACCACGACAAGGCCGCGCGGTACTTTGAAAATAAAGCCCGCGCCCCCGCTTGCATGGCGTGATCGCGCTCACTAACGTAGCGCCTTTTAGCGCCATCCCCTGCAGGAGCCTTGCCCATGGCCTCGCCAGCCCTTTCCCCCGTTCTACCCCGGTTCGGCGTCGCCGCGACCCTGCTCGGGCTGCTCAGTCTGGGCGGTTGCCAACTGGGCAACCATCAGGACAGCGTCATCCCCACCAGCGGCGTGCAACCGCTCAAGGGGCTGGCACAGAACGTCTCGGTGCGGCGCAACGCCCTGGGCATGCCGCTGATCGAGAGCAGCAGCTTCCACGATGCGCTGTTCACCCTGGGCTATGTGCACGCGGGCGATCGCATCGGGCAGATGGTCGGCATGCGTCTGCTGGCCCAGGGGCGCCTGGCCGAGATGGCCGGCCCGGATGCGCTGGAGGTCGACCGCTTCATGCGCGCGGTCAACCTGAAAAAGAACGCCAGCGACCTCTACGCCGACGCCTCGCCGCGCCTCAAGCGCTTCTTCGAGGTGTACGCACGCGGGGTCAACGCCTACCTGTTCCGCTACCGCGACCGCCTGCCGGCCCCGCTGGCCCAGAGCGGCTACCGCCCCGAGTACTGGAAGCCTGAAGATTCGGCGCTGATCTTCAGCCTGTACAGCTTCAGCCAGTCGGTGAACCTGCAGGAAGAAATCGCCGCACTGACCCTGGCGCAGAAAGTCGGTGCCGACACACTGCCGTGGCTGCTGCCCAGCTACCCGGACGAACCGCTGGCCATGGCCGAAGCCGACAAGCTCAAGGGCTTGAACCCGGGCAGCCAGCTGCCGGGCCTGGCCACATTGAACAAGGTCAGCGAGCAACTGGCCGCGCTCAACCTGCTGGGCACCCCGGCGTCGAGCAACTGGGCCATCGCCCCGCAGCGCAGCCGCAGCGGCCGCAGCCTGCTGGCCAGCGACAGCCAGGGCGCCTGGGCCTTGAGCCCGGTGCAGGTACGCACCACCAAATTCCAGGCCGCCGGTTTCAGCCTGGCCGGCCTGCCGTTCGTGCTGTCCGGCTTCAACGGCAAGCTGGCCTGGAGCAGCAGCGCGGCAATGGGTGACAACCAGGACCTGTACCTGGAAAAACTCAAGCGCGAAGGCAACCGCGTGCTCTATGAAGTCGACGGCCGCTGGCAGCCGGTGCAGGCGCGCAACGAGACCTACTTCGTCAAGGGCCAGCGCCCGCAACGCGAAACCCTGTACGAAACCCGCCACGGCGCCCTGCTGACCGGCACCCAGGGCAGCCTCGGCCTGGCCCTGAAGATGCCCGAACTCAAGGGCGACAAGAGCCTCGATGCGTTCTTCGACCTGTCGCGGGCACAGAGCGTCGAACGTGCCTTCGACGCCAGCCGCGAAATCGGCGCCGCCGCGCTGAACCTGGTGTTCGCCGACGCCGCCAACGTGGGCTGGCAGGTTACCGGCCGCTACCCCAACCGCCGCGAAGGCCAGGGCCTGCTGCCCTCCCCAGGTGCCGACGGGCGCTATGACTGGGATGGCTACGCCGACGCCATGCTCCACCCCTACGACCAGGACCCGCCGCAAGGCTGGCTGGGCAATGCCAACCAGCGCAGCATTCCCAAGGGCTATGGCCTGCAACTGTCCAACAGCTGGTACTACCCCGAGCGTGCCGAACGCCTGGCGCAGCTGGCCGGCAACGGCAAGCACGACAGCCGCAGCCTGATCGCCATGCAGTACGACCAGACCACCCTGCTCGCCGCCAAGCTCAAGGCCATGTTCGAAGCACCCGGCATGGCCCAGCCGCTCAAGCAGGCCATCGACGCCCTGCCCGCCGAGCAGAAGGCCCGCGCCCGCGAGGCCTACACCCGGCTGATGGCGTTCGACGGGCGCCTGAGCCCGCAATCGGCGGATGCCGCGGTGTACGAGCTGTTCCTGCAGCAAAGCGCCCGGCAGATCTTCCTCGATGAACTGGGGCCTGAAACCAGCCCGAGCTGGCAGGCCTTCGTCGCCAATGCGCGGCTGTCGTACTCGGCCCAGGCCGATCACCTGCTGGGCCGCGACGACAGCCCGTTCTGGGACGACCGCAACAGCCCGGGCAAGCAGGACAAGCCGGCGATCCTGGCCCGCAGCCTGGCCGCGGCCATCAGCGCCGGCGAAGCGCAGATGGGCACCGACCGCCGGGCCTGGCAATGGGGCAAGCTGCACCAGTACCACTGGCCCGTCAGCGCACCCTATGGCCTGGGCGACACGCTCAAGCGCGGCCCGCTGGCCACCGGCGGCGACCACACCACACTCAACGCCTCGGCCTATGCCTGGGGCCAGGACTTCGATGCCCGCCTGATGCCGTCGATGCGCATGGTGGTCGACTTCGGCCTGGCCGAGCCGCTGCAGGGGGTGAGCAGCAGCGGGCAGTCGGGCAACCCGGCCAGCGCGCATTTCGCCGACGGCCTGGATGCCTGGTTCAAGGGCAGCTACGTGACCTTCCCGATGCAGCCGCAGAACTTCGAACGCGCCTACGGCAGCAAGCGCCTGACCCTGGTGCCCGGCAAGTAACCCCTTCGGCTCGCCGTCGCCCTGGCGGCGAGCCCCCTTCTCACCCCGCGCTGATCCATATCAAAGTGCCACCCTCGTCCATCGGCTATAACCGGGTTTGTCTGATGACCCTATAAAAACGATTGCGGATACGTGCCTACAGGACCACCTGCGGCCGCATCCAAAGGACGATTGCGATGGCTTCTCTTGTATCGCGTCTGGCCATGCTTGGCTCGACGCTGCTGTTTGCGTACCCCGCGTCTGCCAGTGAGCCGCCCCCGGCAACGGCAGTCGAACGCGGCGCCTACATTGCCCGTCTGGGCGACTGCGTGGCCTGCCACACTGCCAAGGGCGGCGAGTTGATGGCCGGTGGCCTCGAACTGACCACGCCGATGGGCACCATCTACTCCAGCAACATCACACCCGACAAGGTCACCGGCATCGGCCGCTATACCTTCGAGCAGTTCGACCGCGCCATGCGCGAAGGGGTGAACGCGGCCGGCACCAACCTGTACCCGGCCATGCCCTACCCCTCCTACGCGAAAATGACCGAAGGCGACATGCGCGACCTGTACGCCTACCTGATGGAGGACGTGAAGCCGGTCAACCAGCCCAACCTGGAAGCGGACATGAAGTTTCCGTTCAGCCAGCGCTGGGGCCTGTCGCTGTGGAACCTGGTGTTTCTCGACAAGCAGCCCTTCGTGGCCGACCCGGCCCGCAGCGACGAGCTCAACCGCGGCGCCTACCTGGTACAGGGCCTGGGCCACTGCGGCGCCTGCCATACCCCGCGCGGCGTGGCCTTCCAGGAAAAGGCCATGGACGACGCCGGCAGCGGCGGCCAGCACTTCCTGGCCGGCGAGACCGTGGAGCACTGGCGCGCCCTGAGCCTGCGCAACCTGTGGACGGTGGAAGACACCGTGCAGTTGCTCAAGACCGGGCAGAACCGCTTTGCCACGGTGTCGGGCAACATGGCCGAGGTGATCTCCCACAGTACCCAGCACTTCACCGACGCCGACCTCACCGCCATCGCGCGCTACCTCAAGTCGTTGCCGCCGGGCAAGGACGACCTGCCGATGCCGATGGTGGAACGAACCCCTGCCCCAGCGCCGGACAACCTGTTCACCAGCCGCGGCGGGCTGGGCTACACGCAGTTCTGCAGCGACTGCCACCGCCCGGACGGCGCCGGCGTGGCGGGCATGTTCCCGCCACTGGCGCACAACCCCAGCGTGGCCTCGGCCAACCCGACCTCGCTGCTGCACATCACCCTGACCGGCTGGCAGACCGCCGAAACCGTCGCCCACCCGCGGGTGTACACCATGCCCGGGTTCTCGCGCCTGACCGACACCGAGATCGCCGAGATCCTCACGTTCGTGCGCAGCAGCTGGGGCAACGACGGCTCGGCGATCAGCGCAGCGCAGGTGGCCAAGCTGCGCCAGCAGCTCAAGCCCCAGGACCGCGACGCCTCGACCTTCGAGACCCCGCGCCTGGCAGACCTGCTGGCGGCCAGCAATGCCGATCAGGTGGTGCGCGGCATGCGCCTGCACCTGCAGACCCGCGACCTGCTGCCCGACAACGTCGGCAACGCGCTCAACTGCACCAGTTGCCACCTGAACGCCGGCACCGTGGCCGACGGTTCGCCGTTCGTCGGGGTATCGGCCTTCTTCCCCGGCTATGCGCCACGGGCGGGCAAGGTGATCACCCTGGAGGAGCGCATCAACGGCTGCTTCCGGCGCTCGATGAGCGGCTCGCCGCTGCCACCGCAAGGGGCCGACATGCAGGCGATGGTGGCGTACTTCGAGTGGATGAAGAACAACACCAAGCCCGAGGACAAGGTACCAGGGCGCGGCGTAGGCAAGGTCGACCCGTCGATCAAGCCCGACCTGGACAACGGCAAGCAGGTGTATGCCCAGCAGTGCGCGGTGTGCCATGGCAACGACGGCGAAGGCCTGACCCGCGCCGACGGCACCTGGATCTTCCCGCCGCTGTGGGGCGAGCAGTCGTTCAACATCGGTGCCGGCATGGCGCGCACCTACACTGCGGCCGCCTTCGTCAAACGCAACATGCCGATCGGCATGCACGAGAAGTTCCCGCTCGGCCAGGGCGGCCTGTCCGACCAGGACGCGGTGGACGTGGCGGCCTGGTTCTCCAGCCAGCCACGCCCGGACTTCCCCGACAAGGTCAAGGACTGGCCCAACGGCGGGCGCCCGGTAGACGCGCGCTACTGAAGCACCCCCCTGCAGCGTCGCCGGCAGCACGCCGGCGACGCTTTCGGATCGAACTTCACCGGCCCGGCCGCGCTCCTAGGTTAAACCCCCAGCGCAGCGGCCTTGGCATGGACCTGGTGATTGCACGACCCGAAGGATTGTATTGCCCACCCGGGGATTTCTACATCGACCCGTGGCGCCCCGTTGAACGTGCGGTGATCACCCACGGCCATGGCGACCACGCCCGCAACGGCAACCGCCACTACCTCACCGCCAGCCCCGGCGCGGGCATCCTGCGCAGCCGCCTGGGCGCCGACATCAACCTGCAGACCCTCGACTACGGCCAGCGCCTGGACCACGGCGGGGTGACCCTGAGCTTGCACCCGGCCGGCCATGTGCTGGGCTCGGCCCAGGTGCGCCTGGAGTATCGCGGCGAGGTGTGGGTGGCGTCCGGCGACTACAAGGTCGAACCCGATGGCACCTGCGCACCGTTCAAACCGGTGCGCTGCCACACCTTCATCACCGAGTCGACCTTCGGCCTGCCGATCTACCGCTGGGAGCCCCAGCAGCAGATCTTCGACCAGATCAATGCGTGGTGGCGCGAGAACATCACACTGGGCAAGGCCAGCGTGCTGTTCTGCTATTCGTTCGGCAAGGCGCAGCGCATCCTGCATGGCCTGGACCCGAGCCTGGGGCCGATCCTGGTGCATGGCGCGGTCGAGCCGCTGAACCGGGTATACCGCGAAGCGGGTGTCGCCCTGCCCGCCACGCTGCATGCCAGCGAGATGGACAAGCACGACCCACGCATGCGCCAGGCGCTGATCCTGGCCCCGCCCTCGGCGGCCGGCAGCAGCTGGATGCGCCGCTTCGGCGACTACAGCGACGCCTTCGCCAGCGGCTGGATGCGCCTGCGCGGCACCCGGCGCCGGCGCGGGGTGGACCGCGGCTTCGTGCTCTCCGACCACGCCGACTGGCCCGGCCTGCTATGGGCCATCGAACAGACCGGGGCGCAGCGGGTGATGGTGACCCACGGCTCGGTGGCCGTGCTGGTGCGCTACCTGTGCGAGCGCGGGCTGGATGCCCAGGCGTTCGTCACCGAATACGGTGACGAGGATGAAGGCGCCCCGACCGAGGCCAGCGCATGAAGGCCTTCGCCGAACTCTACGGCCAGCTCGACGCCACCACCTCGAGCAACGCCAAGCGCGATGCACTGGTGCGCTACTTCGCAAGCGCCAGCCCCGCAGACGCCGCCTGGGCGGTGTACTTCCTGGCCGGCGGGCGGCCGCGCCAGCTGGTACCCACACGGCTGCTGCGCGAGCTGGCAATCAGCCTGTCGGGTTTGCCCGACTGGTTGTTCGAGGAGAGCTACCAGGCCGTGGGCGACCTGGCCGAGACCTTTTCGCTGCTGCTGCCCGAAGCCGCCCACAGCAGCGACGCGGGCCTGGCCTACTGGGTCGAGGATTGCCTGCTGCCGCTGCGCGGACTGCCGCCCGAAACCCTGGCGCAGCGCCTGCCGCCCCTGTGGGCACAGCTCGACCGGCAGAGCCTGCTGGTGTGCCTGAAGCTGGTCACGGGCAGCTTTCGCGTCGGCGTGTCGAAGCTGCTGGTCACCCGCGCCCTGGCGCAACTGGCCGACATCGACAGCAAGCGCGTGGCTCAGCGCCTGGTGGGCTACACCGACCTGTCGCACCGCCCCACGGCACAGGGATACCTCAAGCTGATCGCGGCCGAGTCCGAAGACGAACATGCCCAGCGCGGCGGCCAGCCGTACCCGTTCTTTCTGGCCCATGCGCTGCAACAGCCGGTGGACCAGTTCGACGCCCTGCTCGGCCCGCCCCAGGCCTGGCAGGCGGAATGGAAGTGGGACGGCATCCGTGCGCAGGTGGTCAAGCGCGAGGGCCAGCTGTGGGTGTGGTCACGCGGCGAGGAGCTGCTGACCGAGCGCTTCCCCGAACTGCAGGCGCTGGCCGCCGTGCTGCCCGATGGCTGCGTGGTGGACGGCGAGATCGTGGTGTGGCGCGACGGCGTGCAACCCTTCGCCCTGCTGCAGCAGCGCATCGGGCGCAAGACCCTGGGCAAGAAGATCCTGGCCGATGCGCCAGTGGTGCTATTGGGCTACGACCTGCTCGAATGGCAGGGCGCCGACTGGCGCAGCCGCCCGCAGGCCGAGCGCCGGGCGCAGCTGGAAGCGCTGGTGCAGACCACTGCGCACCCGGCGCTGCGCCTGTCGCCGGTGCTGCAGGGCGACACCTGGGCCGAGCTTGCCGCCCAGCGCGAGGCATCGCGCAGCCTGGGGGTCGAGGGCCTGATGCTCAAGGCCCGCGACGCCCTGTACGGGGTGGGCCGCACCAAGGACATGGGGGTGTGGTGGAAGTGGAAAATCGACCCGTTCAGCGTGGACGCGGTGCTGATCTATGCCCAGCGCGGACATGGCCGGCGCGCCAGCCTGTACAGCGACTACACCTTTGCGGTGTGGGACGCCCCCGCCGGCAGCCCGCAGCGTAGCCTTGTGCCCTTTGCCAAGGCGTATTCGGGGCTCAGCGACGAAGAGATGCGCAAGGTTGATGCAATCATCCGCAAGACCACAGTGGAAACCTTCGGGCCGGTACGCAGCGTGACCCCGACGCTGGTGTTCGAACTCGGCTTCGAGGGCATCGCACTGTCCAAGCGCCACAAGAGCGGGATTGCGGTGCGCTTCCCGCGGATGCTGCGCTGGCGCCTGGACAAACCGGTGGACGAAGCAGACGACCTGGCCACGTTGCAGTCGCTGCTGGGGTAAGCGAAACGCAGCAATTGGGACTATGGTGCGGAAATTGCTGTGAGCTTGATGTCGAGCGGCCAGCGGTAACGCTGCGCAGCCACCCATCACTTGCGCTTGAAGGACCACACCATGAAAAAAGCTCTGCTGACGCTGTCTGCTCTGGCGCTGTGCCTGGCTGCGGGCAACACCCTGGCCAAGGACTACAAGGAACTGCGCTTCGGCGTCGATCCCTCCTACGCCCCTTTCGAGTCCAAGGCCGCCGACGGCAGCCTGGTGGGCTTCGACATCGACCTGGGCAACGCGATCTGCGCCGAGCTCAAGGTCAAGTGCAGGTGGGTCGAGAGCGACTTCGACGGCATGGTTCCGGGCCTCAAGGCCAACAAGTTCGACGGCGTGATCTCGTCCATGACGGTGACCCCGGCGCGGGAGAAGGTCATCGACTTCTCCGACGAGCTGTTCTCCGGGCCTACCGCGCTGGTGTTCAAAAAAGGTGCAGGCATGAGCGCCGACCCGGCCTCGCTCAAGGGCAAGACCGTCGGCTATGAGCAGGGCACCATCCAGGAAGCCTATGCCAAGGCCGTGCTGGACAAGGCCGGGGTCAAGACCCAGGCCTACCAGAACCAGGACCAGGTGTATGCCGACCTGATTTCGGGACGCCTGGACGCCTCGATCCAGGACATGCTGCAGGCCGAACTGGGCTTTCTGAAATCGCCACAGGGCGCGGGCTACGAAGTGAGCCAACCGGTGGACAGCGAATTGCTGCCGTCGAAGACGGCGGTGGGCATTAAGAAAGGTAACAGCGAGCTGAAGGCCCTGCTGAACAAAGGTATCAAAGCGTTACACGATGATGGCACCTATGCCGACATCCAGAAGAAGCACTTTGGTGATCTGAACCTGTACAGCGGCAAGTAGGGCCGGCCTCTTCGCTGGCAAGGCCGGCTCCTACACGGGTTCGCGGTGCGTGCAGGAGCTGACGCACCGCGTACCCAAGGTCCCACCCGCACAGGCTCGCCCCATGCTTGACGACCTCCTGCAACACCTGGGCCTTGGCGCCTTCAGCCTCAGGGGCTTCGGCCCGCTGCTGCTGCAAGGCACCTGGATGACCCTGCAACTGTCCTTCATGTCGCTGCTGGTCAGCGTCGGCCTGGGCCTGTTCGGCGCCAGCGCCAAGCTCTCCGCGCTGCCGCTGCTGCGCATCCCCGCGCAGCTCTACACCACGCTGATCCGCGGGGTGCCCGACCTGGTGCTGATGCTGTTGATCTTCTACAGCCTGCAGACCGGGCTCACCAGCCTGACCGACGCCATGGAGTGGGATTACATCGAGATCAACCCCTTCGCTGCCGGGGTCATCACCCTGGGCTTCATCTACGGTGCCTATTTCACCGAGACCTTTCGCGGCGCGATCCTCGCGGTGCCGCGCGGCCAGGTCGAAGCGGCCACCGCCTATGGCCTCAAGCGCTTTCAGCGGTTTCGCTTCGTGGTGTTCCCGCAGATGATGCGCTTCGCCCTGCCGGGCATCGGCAACAACTGGATGGTGATGCTCAAGGCCACCGCGCTGGTGTCGATCATCGGCCTGGCCGACTTGGTCAAGGCCGCCCAGGATGCCGGCAAGAGCAGCTACCAGCTGTTCTACTTTCTGGTGGTGGCGGCCTTCATCTACCTGCTCATCACCAGCGCCTCGAACGTGGCCCTGCGCTGGCTCGAACGGCGCTACAACGTCGGCACCCGGGAGGCACTGCGATGATCGAGCTGCTGCAGGAATACTGGCGCGCGTTCCTCTATACCGACGGCACCCACATCACCGGGCTGGCGATGACGATGTGGCTGCTCAGCGCCTCGCTGCTGATCGGCTTCGTTGTGTCGATCCCGCTGTCGATTGCACGGGTGTCACGGCGCCTGTGGGTGCGCTGGCCAGTGCAGTTCTACACCTACCTGTTTCGCGGCACGCCGCTGTATATCCAGTTGCTGATCTGCTACACCGGCATCTACAGCCTGGAGGTGGTGCGCGGGCAACCGCTGCTCGACAGCTTCTTTCGCGACGCCATGAACTGCACCATCCTGGCCTTTGCCCTGAACACCTGCGCCTACACCACCGAGATCTTCGCCGGCGCCATCCGCAGCATGCACCACGGTGAAGTCGAGGCGGCCAGGGCCTACGGCCTGCGCGGCTGGAAACTTTATGCTTATATCATCATGCCGTCCGCGTTGCGCCGCTCGCTGCCGTACTACAGCAATGAGGTGATCCTGATGCTGCACTCGACCACCGTGGCCTTCACCGCCACCGTGCCGGACATCCTCAAGGTCGCCCGCGACGCCAACTCGGCCACCTTTCTGACCTTTCAGTCGTTCGGTACGGCCGCCATCATCTACCTGTGCGTGACCTTCGCACTGGTGGGCCTGTTCCGCCTGGCCGAACGACGCTGGCTGGCCTTCCTCGGCCCCGCACACTAGGACCGTTCATGCACCACAAGACCCACGACATCCTGGCCCCGGTGCCGGGGATTTGCCGCCAGATCCACAGCTTCCACTTCGGCCCGCGCGGTGCCGGCAAGGTCTATATCCAGGCTTCGCTGCATGCCGACGAGCTGCCCGGCATGCTGGTGGCCTGGCACCTCAAGCAACGCCTGGGCGAATTGCAGAGCCAGGGCCGCCTGCGCCACGAGATCGTGCTGGTGCCCATCGCCAACCCGGTGGGCCTGGAACAGGTGCTGATGGACGTGCCCCTGGGGCGTTTCGAGCTGCAGAGCGGCGAGAACTTCAACCGCCACTTCGTCGACCTGAGCGACACCATCGGTGACCAGATCGAGGCGCACCTGACCCAGGACCCGCGGCACAACGTCGAGCTGATTCGCGAGTGCATGCGCCGGGCGCTGGACGCGCAGCCCGCCGCCACCCCGCTGCAATCCCAGCGCCTGGTACTGCAACGCCTGGCCTGCGATGCCGACATGGTGCTGGACCTGCACTGCGACTTCGAGGCCGTCGCGCACCTGTACACCACCCCGGAAGCCTGGCCCCGGGTCGAGGCGCTGTCGCGCTATCTCGGGGCCCAGGCCAGCCTGCTGGCCACCGATTCGGGCGGGCAGTCGTTCGATGAGTGTTTCACCCTGGTGTGGTGGCAGCTGCAGCAACGCTTTGCCAAGCAGTTCCCCATCCCCCAGGGCAGCTTTTCGGTGACGGTGGAGCTGCGCGGTCAGGGCGATGTGAGCCACCCGCTGGCCAGCACCGACTGCGAGGCGATCCTGAACTACCTGACCCGTTTCGGTGCCATCGAAGGCGAGGCCGCCCCCTTGCCGCCCCTGCCCTACCCGGCCACACCGCTGGCGGCGGTCGAACCGGTGGCCACGCCGCTGGGCGGCCTGCTGGTGTTTCATGTCACCCCGGGCCAGCCGGTGCAGGCCGGGCAACTGATCGCCGAGGTGATCGACCCGCTCAGCGACCGCGTGACCCCGGTATACAACCAGCAGGCCGGGCTGCTGTATGCCCGCTCGCTGCGACGCATGGCCACCGCTGGCATGGTGATTGCGCATGTGGCGGGCAACCAGCCGTACCGCAGCGGCTACCTGTTATCGCCATGAGGGGCCGTGCATGTACAAACTGACCATCGAAGGCCTGCACAAGCGCTACGGCGAGCACCATGTGCTCAAGGGCGTTTCACTGCAGGCCAGCACCGGCGACGTGATCAGCCTGATCGGCGCCAGTGGCTCGGGCAAGAGCACCTTTCTGCGCTGCATCAATTTTCTCGAACAGCCCGACGAGGGCAGCATGACCCTGGACGGCCAGCCGGTGCGCATGGTGCAAGACCGCCACGGCCTGCGCGTGGCCGATGCCGACGAGCTGCAGCGTATCCGCACGCGCCTGGCCATGGTGTTCCAGCATTTCAACCTGTGGAGCCACCTGAGCGTGCTGGAGAACATCAGCATGGCGCCGCGCCGGGTGCTGGGGGTAAGCCGGCACGAGGCCGAGGAACGGGCACGTGCCTACCTGGACAAGGTAGGCCTGGCGCCGCGGGTGGCAGACCAGTACCCGGCGTTCCTGTCCGGTGGCCAGCAGCAGCGGGTGGCGATCGCGCGGGCGCTGGCAATGGAGCCGGAGGTGATGCTGTTCGACGAGCCGACTTCGGCGCTGGACCCGGAGCTGGTGGGGGAAGTGCTGCGGGTGATCCAGGGGCTGGCCGAGGAAGGCCGCACCATGATCATGGTGACCCACGAAATGAGCTTTGCACGGCAGGTATCGAGCCAGGTGCTGTTCCTGCATCAGGGGCTGGTGGAGGAACAGGGCGCACCGGCCGATGTGCTGGGCAACCCCAGGAGCGAGCGGCTGCGCCAGTTCCTGAGTGGCAACCTCAAATAACCCGACGATTGTCACCCGCTAAAACTAATGCCGGGCATTGATGGTCTGTGAAGACACACCCACTGCCCACAAGCGGCCCCGGCATGCGTAAACCGTCCGACCTTGCTGGCCCCTGGTTTGCCACCCGTGGCTGGAAGCCCTTCGCCTTTCAGAAGCGCGTGTGGGCCGCCGTCGCCCGCGGCGAATCCGGGTTGCTGCATGCCAGCACCGGCGCCGGCAAAACCTACGCCCTGTGGCTGGCCGCGCTGCAACACCTCCATGCCCAGGACACGCCACGCGCCAAGCACCCGGCACCGCTGCAAGTGCTGTGGATCACCCCCATGCGCGCCCTGGCCGCCGATACCGCGCGGGCCTTGCAGGCGCCACTGGACGCGTTGCAGATTCACTGGAGCCTGGGCGTGCGCAGCGGCGACACCTCCAGCGCCGAGCGTGCCCGCCAGAGCCGGCGCATGCCCAGTGCCCTGATCACCACCCCCGAAAGCCTGACCCTGCTGCTGACCCGCGATGCGGCGCAGAGCGAGTTCGCCAGCCTGCGCCTGGTGGTGGTGGACGAATGGCACGAGCTGCTCGGCAACAAGCGCGGTGTACAACTGCAGTTGGCCCTGGCGCGCCTGCGCCGCTGGCACCCGGGCCTGATCGTATGGGGCATCTCGGCCACCCTGGGCAACCTGGAGCATGCCCGCGACGTGCTGCTGCCCGAGGGCGGTTGCCTGGTGCAAGGCCGCCAGGACAAGCGCATCGAGGTCGATACCCTGCTGCCCGAAGCCATCGAGCGCTTCCCCTGGGCCGGGCACATGGGGCTCAAGATGCTCGCGCAGGTGCGCGATGAGGTGGCCCGTAGCAGCAGTTGCCTGGTGTTCACCAACACCCGCGCCCAGGCCGAGCTGTGGTATCAGGCGCTGCTGGAGGCGCGCCCCGACTGGGCCGGCATCATTGCCCTGCATCACGCCTCGCTGGCCCGCGAAACCCGCAACTGGGTCGAGCAGAGCCTGAAACAGGGCCAGCTCAAGGCAGTGGTATGTACCTCAAGCCTCGACCTGGGGGTGGATTTTCTGCCCGTCGAACGGGTGTTGCAGATCGGCTCGGCCAAGGGCATGGCGCGTCTGATGCAGCGCGCCGGACGCTCGGGGCACGCGCCGGGCCGCCCTTCGCGGGTGACCCTGGTACCGACCCACAGCCTGGAGCTGGTGGAGGCCGCCGCCGCCCGCGAGGCCGTGGCAGCACGCCAAATAGAGGCAAGGCGCTCTCCGGCGCTGTGCATGGATGTGCTGGTGCAGCACCTGGTGAGCATGGCCCTGGGGGTCGGGTTTCGCCCCGCGCAACTGCTCGAGGAAGTGCGCAGCACCTGGGCCTATCGGCACCTGCGCGACGAACAGTGGCAATGGGCGCTGGAATTCGTGCACAACGGCGGTGCCTCGCTGGGCGCCTACCCTGACTATCACCGGGTCATCGAAGCCCCGGACGGGGTATGGCGGGTGGCCAACGCGCGCCTGGCGCGGCGCCACCGCATGGGCATCGGCACCATCGTCAGCGATGCGAGCATCCAGCTGAAGTTCTGGAGCAAGGGAGGCGGCGGGCGCAACCTGGGCAGTGTCGAGGAAGCCTTCGTTGCCCGCCTGCGCCCGGGCGATGCCTTCCTGTTCGCCGGGCGCACGCTGGAGCTGGTGCGCATCGACAACATGACCGCCTATGTGCGTCGCAGCACCGCACGCAAACCTGCCGTACCACGCTGGAACGGCGGGCGCATGCCGCTTTCCAGCGAGCTGGCCAGGGCCGTGGTCGAGCAGCTCGACAGCGCCGCGCACGGTCGCTACCACGGGCCGGCCATGCAGGCGGTCAAGCCATTGCTGGAGCTGCAGCGGCGCTGGTCGGTGATCCCCACCCACGACATGCTGCTGGCCGAGACCTGGACCTCGCGTCAGGGCTGCCATCTGTTTCTCTATCCATTTGCCGGGCGCACCACCCACCTTGGGCTGGCCAGCCTGCTGGCGTGGCGCTACAGCCGCAGCCAGCCGGCGAGTTTCTCGATTGCGGTGAACGACTATGGCCTGGAACTGCTGTGCCCTGGCGAAGTGCCGTGGGCGGCCATGCTGCCGGACCTGCTGAGCCCCGATGAACTGCTCGAGGACGTGCTGGCCAGCCTGAATGCCGGCGAAATGGCCATGCGCCGTTTTCGCGAAATCGCGCAGATCTCCGGGCTGGTGTTCGGCGGCTATCCCGGCTCGCACAAGAGCACCCGGCAGATCCAGGCGTCCAGCGGCCTGTTCTTCGAGGTGTTCCGCCAGCACGACGCGGGCAACCTGCTGCTGGGCCAGGCCCGTGACGAGGTGCTGAACGCAGAGCTTGAGATCGACCGCCTGGCGCAGGTACTGAGCCGGCTGGGCGGTTTGCGCCTGCATCTGCAGCCGCTTGCGCGCCCGGGCCCGCTGGCCTTTCCGCTGCTGGTGGAAGGCATGCGCGAAACCCTGAGCACGGAAAAGCTCGCCGACCGCATCGCCCGCATGGTCGCCGACCTGGAAAAGGCCGCGAGCCGGGAGCGCTGAATGAGTCACTGCCTGAACATCGACGTACAGGGCGAGCAGCTCTGGCTGCTGGGGGACAAGGCGCTGTACTGGCCGGCGCGCAGGGTGATGCTGGTGGCCGATGTGCATATCGGCAAGGCGGCGGCATTTCGCGCCCAGCACCTGCCCGTGCCCCGCGGCACCACGCAATCGACCCTGCAACGCCTGGACCGGCTGCTGACCAGCTACCCGTGCGAAGAGCTGATCGTGCTGGGCGACTTTCTGCACGCACGCACCGGCCGCGCCGCGGCCACGCTGGAACGCGTGCGGCAATGGCGGGAGCAGCACGCCCGACTGAAGATCACGCTGATACGCGGCAACCACGACCTGCATGCCGGCGACCCGCCCGAGGGGCTGCGCATCGACGTGCTGGACGGCCCGCTGCTGCTGGGGCCGTTCGCCTTGCAGCACGAGCCCGAGCCCCATGCCACGCACCTGGTGCTGGCCGGCCACGTACATCCGGTGTATGTGCTGCGGGGGCGCGCGCGGCAACGCCTGCGCCTGCCCTGCTTCGTGATCGGCGAACGGCTCGGCCTGCTGCCGGCCTTCGGGGACTTCACCGGCGGCTGGGCAGTGCAGCCTCAGCCGGGTGAGCGCGTGTACCTGACGGCAGACGCGCAGGTATGGCCGGTCAAGCCCTAGGCTCAGGCAACCGGTGCCGGTGGCGGTTCATCAGGGAGTGTGGGTTCACCCGGTTCCATCGGCGGGTTATCGCCTGGCTGCGCCGGCGACGGGGTGTCCGGGCCAGGCTGGCCGGGGACGCCACCGGCCTGCATCAGTGGCGGCTGCGCGAGCAATGACCAGGCCACCAGCCCGATCTGATTGGGCTGCAGCACGGCAAGTTTGGCGCTGATTGAGGGGTCGAGTTTCATAGGCGGCTCCTGAGCGAAGTCCGACACGCCTCCTGGCGTGCCGGGACGGTTCATCTGCTTGGAGTGCCTTGCCGGCGAGTAATTCCCTCGCTTCGTCGGCTCAGGTGCGCGGCAGGGTCACACCGCGCTGGCCCTGGTACTTGCCGCCGCGGTCCTTATAGGACACTTCGCACTCTTCGTCGGACTCCAGGAACAGCATCTGCGCCACGCCTTCGTTGGCGTAGATCTTGGCCGGCAGGGTGGTGGTGTTGGAGAACTCCAGGGTCACGTGGCCTTCCCACTCCGGCTCGAGCGGGGTGACGTTGACGATGATGCCGCAACGGGCATAGGTGCTCTTGCCCAGGCAGATGGTCAGCACGTTGCGCGGGATGCGGAAGTACTCGACGGTGCGCGCCAGGGCGAAGGAGTTGGGCGGGATGATGCACACGTCGCTCTTGACGTCGACGAAGCTGCCGGCGTCGAAGTTTTTCGGATCGACGGTGGCCGAATTGATGTTGGTGAACACCTTGAACTCGTCGGCGCAGCGCACGTCGTAGCCGTAGCTGGAGACGCCGAAAGAGATCAGCCGGTTGTCGCTTTCGCCGCGTACCTGACGCTCGACGAAGGGCTCGATCATGCCGTGTTCCTGCGCCATGCGGCGAATCCACTTGTCCGATTTGATGCTCATGGCGGGTGTCCTGAAATAGCGTGGTGAAGAAATTCTGTGGGGCATCTTACCGGGCCCGGCGCCGGGTTCAAAGTTCCGTGCGGTGTTGGCGGCAAGATCCGCGTCATACGGGGCCTGCGCGGGGTATCGCGGCGCCGTCAGTCTTGAATTGCACGAAAGCTGAACAAGACCATTGGCACGTTCTGGAAAAAGGGTTATGGTGACGCCACTGTGCTGCACGTGTCACTGAGAATCTCTACCTGATGCAAGATCTCGATCAACCCATCTTCATGAATTTTCTGCCTCTTTGCACTCAGTCTCGGCCAGGGCGTTTCCTGAGCCGTAATTAACTTTGTCCAAGGAGACAGACCATGTCCAATCGCCAAACCGGTACCGTTAAGTGGTTCAACGATGAAAAAGGCTTCGGCTTCATCACCCCACAATCCGGTGACGACCTGTTCGTACACTTCAAAGCCATTCAAGCTGACGGTTTCAAAAGCCTGAAAGAAGGCCAGCAGGTCTCTTTCGTCGCTACCCGCGGCCAGAAAGGCATGCAAGCTGAAGAAGTACAAGTTATCTAACTTGCGCTTCACTGCTTGAAAAAAGCCCTGCCCTCACCGGCGGGGCTTTTTTTTGCCTTGCCGGTGGGGCTGCCCGTAGGAGCCGGCGTTGCCGGCGAAGGCAACACCGCAGTACCTGCCTGGTGATGCAGTGGGCCCTTCGCCGGCAACGCCGGCTCCTACACAGGCGAGGGTATCGACTCAGTCTTCGCTGATGGTGA
Organism: Pseudomonas palmensis; assembly: GCF_017848315.1. Classification (GTDB taxonomy): domain Bacteria; phylum Pseudomonadota; class Gammaproteobacteria; order Pseudomonadales; family Pseudomonadaceae; genus Aquipseudomonas; species Aquipseudomonas palmensis. Next base: position 124,125 of record NZ_JAFKEC010000008.1, on the reverse strand, counting down.
TATTGGGCATCGCCGGCGCCGCCGCTTCCTGCAGCACGATGCGCGCCCCCACCTGCCGTGCCAGTTCCTGGTACACCATGGCAATCTGGCTTTCAGGCTCGGCAATCGCGGTCGGCTTGCCGCTGTCGGCCTGCTCGCGAATCAGCATCGACAGGGGCAGCGAAGCCAGCAGCTCCACACCGTACTGCGCCGCCAGCTTCTCGCCACCACCTTCACCGAACAGGTGCTCGGCATGCCCGCAGTTCGAGCAGATATGCACGGCCATGTTCTCGACCACGCCCAGCACCGGGATATTCACCTTGCGGAACATCTCCACACCCTTTTTCGCGTCCAGCAGCGCAAGGTCCTGCGGCGTGGTCACGATCACCGAACCAGCCACCGGCACCTTCTGCGCCAGGGTCAGCTGGATGTCGCCGGTGCCCGGCGGCATGTCGATCACCAGGTAGTCGAGGTTGTCCCAGGCGGTCTGGGTCACCAGTTGCAGCAACGCGCCGGAGACCATCGGGCCACGCCATACCATCGGCGTGTTGTCGTCGGTAAGAAACGCCATCGACATGACTTCCACGCCATGCGCACGCAACGGCACGAACCACTTCTGGTCGCGGATCTGCGGCCGGGTCCCTTCGGCGATACCGAACATCACGCCCTGGCTGGGGCCATAGATGTCGGCATCCAGGATACCCACCCGCGCCCCTTCACGGGCCAGGGCCAGGGCCAGGTTGGCGGCGGTGGTGGACTTGCCCACACCGCCCTTGCCCGAGGCCACGGCCACGATGTTCTTGACGTTGGCCAGGCCCGGAATCTGCGCCTGGGCCTTGTGCGCGGCGATCACACAGGTGATCTCGACCTGTGCCGAGGCCACGCCCTCGATCCCCTCGACGGCGGTCTGCAGCACCTGGGCCCAGCCGTTCTTGAACAGGCCGGCGGCATAGCCCAGCTCCAGGGCCACGCTGACCCGGTCGCCCTGGATATCGATGCTGCGCACACACCCGGCGCTGACCGGGTCCTGGTTCAGGTAAGGGTCGGTGTATTGGCGAAGGACGGTTTCAACCGCTGCGCGAGTGACGGCGCTCATGGAGACTCCCGATAAAAGACTGAATGAAACAGGTCGCTATGCTAACCCGTGAAACAACGGCAGATACGTCCATGGGGTGAAATATATTTCCCATCGTTTTATAGTGGCCGATCACCGTTCATACCCTGTAGCCGAAAGTAGCCGAGCCCCCATGTCCGAGCCACGCCAGATTCTCGTCACCAGCGCCCTGCCCTATGCCAACGGGTCGATCCACCTTGGCCACATGCTCGAGTACGTTCAGACAGACATGTGGGTGCGCTTCCAGAAGTACCGCGGCAACCAGTGCACCTACGTGTGCGCCGACGACGCGCACGGTTCGGCGATCATGCTGCGCGCCGAGAAAGAAGGCATTACCCCCGAGCAACTGATCGCGAACGTGCAGGCCGAGCACTGCGGCGACTTTGCCGACTTTCTGGTGGAGTTCGACAACTACCATTCGACCCACGCCGACGAAAACCGCGAGCTGTCGAGCCAGATCTACCTGAAACTGCGTGACGCCGGGTATATCGCCACGCGCTCGGTCACCCAGTATTTCGACCCCGACAAGCAGATGTTCCTGGCCGACCGCTTCATCAAGGGCACCTGCCCCAAATGCGCGGCCGACGACCAGTATGGCGACAACTGCGAAAAATGCGGCGCCACCTACGCACCGACCGAACTGAAGAACCCCAAGTCGGCGATCTCCGGCGCCACCCCGGTGCTCAGGGACTCCCAGCACTTCTTCTTCAAGCTGCCTGACTTCCAGGCCATGCTGCAGCAGTGGACCCGCAGCGGCACACTGCAGGACGCCGTGGCCAACAAGTTGGCCGAATGGCTGGATTCCGGCCTGCAGGAATGGGACATCTCCCGTGATGCGCCGTACTTCGGCTTCGAGATCCCGGGCGAGCCGGGCAAGTACTTCTATGTGTGGCTGGACGCGCCGATCGGCTACATGGCCAGCTTCAAGAACCTGTGCGACCGCACGCCGGAACTGGACTTCGACGCCTACTGGAAAAAAGACTCCAGCGCCGAGCTGTACCACTTCATCGGCAAGGACATCGTCAACTTCCACGCGCTGTTCTGGCCGGCCATGCTTGAAGGCGCCGGCTACCGCAAGCCGACCGCAATCAACGTGCACGGCTACCTGACGGTCAACGGCCAGAAGATGTCCAAGTCCCGTGGCACCTTCATCAAGGCGCGCACCTACCTCGACCACCTGTCGCCGGAATACCTGCGCTACTACTACGCGGCCAAGCTGGGCCGTGGCGTGGATGACCTGGACCTGAACCTGGAAGACTTCGTGCAGAAGGTCAACTCGGACCTGATCGGCAAGGTGGTCAACATCGCCAGCCGCTGCGCAGGGTTCATCCACAAGGGCAACGGCGGCGTGATGGTGGCCGGCGACGCCGCACCGGAGCTGACCGAAGCCTTCCTGGCTGCGGCACCGGGTATCGCCGACGCCTACGAAGGCCGCGACTTCGCCCGTGCGATGCGCGAAATCATGGGCCTGGCCGACCGCGCCAACGCCTGGATCGCCGACAAGGCCCCGTGGTCGCTGGCCAAGCAGGAAGGCAAGCAGGACGAAGTGCAGGCCGTGTGCGCCCAGGGCATCAACCTGTTCCGCCAGCTGGTGATCTTCCTCAAGCCGGTGCTGCCGCAACTGGCCAGCGATGCCGAGGCGTTCCTGAACGTCGCGCCGCTGACCTGGAACGACCACCAGAGCCGTCTCGAGAACCACCAGCTGAACCCGTTCAAGGCATTGATGACCCGCATCGACCCGGTCAAGGTGCAAGCCATGGTCGACGCTTCCAAGCAGGACCTGGCCGCCAGCCAGACCAGCGTGGTCACCGGCAACGGCGAACTGACCAAGGACCCGCTGTCGGCCGAGATCGACTTCGACACCTTTGCCGCCGTCGACCTGCGGGTAGCGCTGATTCTCAAGGCCGAAGCCGTGGAAGGGGCCGACAAGCTGCTGCGACTGACCCTGGACATCGGTGACGAGCAGCGCAACGTGTTCTCCGGCATCAAGTCCGCCTACCCGGACCCGAGCAAGCTGGAAGGTCGTCTGACCATGATGATCGCCAACCTCAAGCCACGCAAAATGCGCTTTGGCGTAAGCGAGGGGATGGTCATGGCCGCAGGCCCTGGCGGCGAGGAGATCTACCTGCTCAGCCCTGACAGCGGCGCCAAGCCGGGTCAGCGCATCAAGTAAGTGCCACGCCCCGACCCTGACCGGCCGGGGCGTTCTCATTGCACCGTGATTGCCGGATAATGGCGCACAGCCTCTTGCCTGTGGCGCGCCCATGACCGAATTGCTCCTTACCCTTATCAGCGCTGCGCTGGTCAACAACCTCGTGTTGCACCAGGCCCTCGCGCTCGACCCGCTGCTGCAGCCCGTCGAGCCGGCGTCACGTCGCCGGGTGCATGCACTGGGGTTGGCGACGCTGGTGCTGATGGTGCTGGCGGTCGTACCCGGGCAGTTGCTTCACCGCTACGGGTTGCGCCCACTGCAACTGGAGTACCTGCGCCTGTTCGTGTTCCTGCCGCTGTACGTTCTGCTGGCAGCGCCGGTGCTGAACCGGTTGCAACGCCAACTGCCACACTGGCCGTTCACCGGCCTCAAACCCTTGCTGCTAGGCAATGCCGCCGTCCTGGGCCTTGCCCTGCAAGCCAGCGATGCCACGCTCGACCCGTTCGCCACCCTGGCCCTGAGCCTGGGCGGCGGCCTGGGCTTCTGGCTGGCGCTGTGCCTGTTCGACGACCTGCGCCAACGCAGCGACGCGGCCCCCGTGGCCTTGCGCGGCCTGCCCATCGAGCTGATCGGGGCAGGGATCATGGCCCTGGCCTTTCTCGGTTTCAACGGACTGTTCACCTCATGAGCCTGATTCAACGCATCGACGCCCTGCTGCCCCAGACCCAATGCGGCAAGTGCGGTCATGCCGGCTGCCAGCCTTACGCCCAGGGGCTGGCGGCGGGCGAGGCGATCAACAAGTGCCCACCCGGCGGCAGCGAGACCATTGCCGCACTGGCAGCACTGCTGCAGGTGCCGGTGATTGCCCTGGATGCCGACCGCGGCAGTGCGCCCGCCCAGGTCGCCTTCATTCGCGAGGCCGAATGTATCGGTTGCACCAAATGCATCCAGGCCTGCCCGGTGGACGCCATCGTCGGCGCCGCCAAGCTGATGCACACGGTCATCAGCGCCGAATGCACCGGCTGCGACCTGTGCGTGGCGCCTTGCCCGGTCGACTGCATCGACCTGCTGTCACTGCCTGCCGACAGCCCCATCGTGCCGATCGTCGGCGGCCTGGCGCACACCCGGCCACAGCAGCTTGCCCGCGCCGCCCGGCGCAGCCATGCACGCCATCGCTTCGAGCAGCGTGCCCAGCGCCTGCAACGCGAAGAGGCGCGCAAGCAGGCCGAACGCATCGCGCGCAGCCAGCGGCCCGCCCCGAACGCGGCGGCTGCGGTGCCGGCCGACGACCCGATCAAGGCCGCGATTGCGCGGGTGCAGGCGCAAAAGGCTGCAGCCGCCGATGCGGCGCTGAAAAAGGCCAAGATTGCCGCGGCCATGAGTCGCGCCCAGCTGACCAAGGCGCGCACAGCCTTTGGCGACTCGCCAAGCCCGGCGCAGCAAGCGCAACTGGCTGACCTGCAGCAAGCGCAGCAACAGGCCCAGGCCCACCTGGAATCACTGCTGGCGGTAAGCGATGCTGCCCGCGCCTGACCCGGGCGAACGCCTGCGCGCCAGCCTGCGCCTGGTGCTGCTGGCGTGCCTGCCCGGCTTGCTGGCACTGACCTGGCTGCACGGTTGGGGCACCCTGCTCAACCTGCTGCTGACCACCACTGCGGCGCTGGCGACCGAAGCGGTGCTGCTGCGCGCCCAGCGCCGCCCGGTGCGTGCTGCACTGGGCGATGGCAGCGCCCTGGTCAGCGCCACGCTGCTGGCCATCGCTCTGCCCGCCTACCTCGCCTGGTGGGTGCCGGTGATTGCCAGCGCAAGCGCCCTGGCCCTGGGCAAGCATGTGTACGGCGGGCTTGGCAAGAATCCGTTCAACCCGGCCATGCTCGGCTATGCCGTGGCCCTGGTCAGCTTTCCGGCCCAGATGACCCAGTGGCCCGGGCCGCAACCGCTGGACCTGAGCACCAGCCTCGAAGCGGTGTTCGGCTTGGCCGTCCGACCCGACGCCTGGGCCCAGGCGACGGTGCTGGATGTGGTGCGCCACAACCAGAGCCTGACCATCGACGAACTGTTCGGCCAGCACCCGGCCTTCGGCCGATTCGCCGGCGCGGGCAGCGAGTGGGTCGCCCTGGCCTTCCTGGCCGGTGGCCTGTTGTTGCTGCAGCGCAAGGTGTTCAGCTGGCATGCCCCGGTGGCCATGCTGGGCAGCCTGTTCATCATGAGCCTGCTGGGCTGGAACGGCTCGGGCTCCGACTCCAATGGCTCGCCGCTGTTTCACCTGCTGGCCGGCTCCAGCCTGTTCGTCGCGTTCTTCATCGTCACCGAACCGGTCAGCGGCCCCAGGGCGGCCAGCGCACGCCTGCTGTTCGGCGCCGGGGTGGGCGTGCTGGTCTATCTGATCCGTACCTGGGGTAGCTACCCCGACGGCAGTGCGTTCGCCGTGCTGCTGATGAACCTGTGCGTGCCGGCGCTCGAACGCTGGGCCGCGCGGCGCCAAGGGCAGCCGGCATGACCCCCCGGGCGCGTGCAGTGCTGCTGGTGGCGGCCGTGGCGTGCCTGGCCATCGGCTGCGCCATTGGCTGGGCGCAGTTGAACGCCGCGCGTATCAGCCAGGCTGAAGTGCAGCTCAAGGCCAGGAGCCTGCTGAGCGTGCTGCCGGCAGAGCGCTACGACAACCAGCCGCTGCAACGCCCCCTCGTACTGCCCGCACCGACCCTGGCCCATAGCACCCTGCTGGCCGGCTACCGCGCAACCCTGCTCGGCCAGCCCAGCGCCGTGGTGCTGCACAGCCGGGTTCAGGGCTATGCGGGGCCACTGGACCTGCTGATCGCCATCGACAGCCACGGCCGCCTGCTGGCCACCCGGGTGCTGCAGCACCAGGAAACGCCAGGGCTTGGCGGCAAGTTGAGTGAACCGGGCAACACCTGGCTACGCGGGTTCGAGGGCCGCACGCTGGCGGACACCCCCGATCCGGCCTGGGCCCTCAAGCGCGATGCCGGCCAGTTCGACCAGCTGGCCGGCGCCAGCGTGACCTCCCGCGCAGTGATCCGGGCGGTGCACGATGCCCTGCGCTACTTCGACGAACACTCCCACTATCTGCTGGGTACCGGTGAACATGAATAGCCGCAGCCTGCTCATCCTCAGCCTGGCCCCGATGCTGGGCGCCAGCCAGACCCTGGCCCAGGCCGCAGCGGTGGCGTTGTTCAGCCTGTTGAGCCTGTGCCTGCACCGGTTGTGCATGACGCCCTTGCGCCCGCTGCTGCAAGGGCTGCAGACCACGCTGGTCAGCGTGCTGCTGGCGGCGATGCTGGTGACCTGCCTGGAGCTGAGCCTGCGCGCCTGGGCCCTGGAGGTTCACGCGCAACTGGGCATCTACCCGGCGCTGATCGCACTGCAATGCGTGCTGCTGGAGCAGAGCTTCGAGCGCCATCGCGGCGTCGCGCAAGGCCTGCTGCTGGTCATCGGCTTGTGTACAGTGCACCTGCTGCTGGGCCTGTGCCGCGAACTGCTGGGCTCTGCCGGGCTGCGCCTGGCCCAACTGACCCCGGGCGCACTGATCCTGCTGGGCCTGCTACTGGCCATTTTCAACCGGGTGCGGCGCAAGCCGGCCCCCTCTAGCCGTCAAGGAAGCCTCTGAGCCCATGAATGCTGCCAAACGCCTGGAAATCTTTCGCAGGCTGCACGAAGACAACCCGGACCCGAAGACCGAGCTGGCCTACACCACCCCCTTCGAACTGCTGATCGCGGTCATCCTCTCGGCGCAATCCACCGACGTGGGGGTCAACAAGGCCACTGCACGCCTGTACCCGGTGGCCAACACGCCCCAGGCCATCTACGACCTGGGCGTTGAAGGGTTGTCCAGCTACATCAAGACCATCGGCCTGTACAACAGCAAGGCCAAGAACGTCATCGAAACCTGTCGCCTGCTGATCGAGCGCCACGGCGGCGAAGTGCCGCAAACCCGCGAAGCCCTCGAAGCGTTGCCCGGGGTGGGCAGAAAGACGGCCAACGTGGTGCTCAACACCGCATTTCGCCAGCCGACCATGGCGGTGGACACGCATATCTTCCGGGTCAGCAACCGCACCCGTATCGCCCCCGGCAAGACGGTGCTGGAGGTGGAAAAGGCATTGATGAAGTTTGTGCCCAAGGACTATCTGCTGGATGCGCACCACTGGCTGATACTGCATGGGCGCTATGTATGCCAGGCGCGCAAGCCACGCTGTGGAAGCTGCCGTATCGAGGACCTTTGCGAGTACCCGCAAAAAACCTCCGACGATTGAACAAATAGTTGAATCGGTTGCGCACGATTGAAAAAATCTTTTTTACCGGCTCTGAAAATATCGCTATAAGGTGCGCCAATAGCCCTCTTGGCATGGAGTGACTTATGAGCACCGATAACGAAGAGCTGGATATCGACGTCGAGCCGGACACGGCAGACGAACAGGAAACGGAAAGCCCGCCCGAAACGGCGAAGACCAACCTCAGCAAGCGTCGCACCATCGACAACATGCTGGAAGAACGCCGCCTGCAAAAGCAGTTGGCCGATTACGACTTCGATCTTTGACGGCCCACTTCAGGTCGCGGGCGGGCCGTCTCTAGCGCATGCAGGGGCCAGGCAGTCGCCCTGGCAAGGTCTGGTTCACACCAGGCCGTTACGCTGGGCCAGTTCGATAAGGTCCACCAGGGAGCGCGCATTGAGCTTGAGCAACAGGCGCGTCTTGTAGGTACTCACCGTCTTGTTGCTCAGAAACATGCCGTCGGCAATCTCCTTGTTGGTCTTGCCGCGTGCCAGTTGCTGCAGCACCATCATCTCCCGCCCCGACAGACGTTCGACCATATCCGCTTCGCTGGAACCGCCAAGGTTCGAACGCACCGAGTGCAGGGCCTGGTTGGGGAAGTAGCTGTAACCGGAGAGGACCGCCTTGATGGCGCTGAGCAGCTCGGTAAGGTCCTGCTGCTTGCAGACATAACCCGCGGCGCCCGCCTGCATGCACCGCATCGAAAAATGCCCAGGTGCCTGTGAGGTCAGCACCAGTACCTTTATGTTCACGTCATTGGAGGTCAACCTTGCGATGACCTCCAGCCCATCGAGCTTGGGCATGCCGATATCCAGTATCACGATATCGGGCAGGTGTTTCTTGACCAGCTGCAGCGCGTCCACTCCGTTGTCGGTCTCTGCGACAACTTCATAGCCATGCCGCTCCATCAGCATGCGTACAGCCAGGCGAATGACCGGATGATCATCCACGATCAGCACTTTATTCATGGGCAAAATCCAATTTTCGCTGTTCGATTTTTTGAGCCCGCACAATAGCCTAGTCAACCGGCATAGTGCATTGCAGCTTCCTTGACAGTTGCACGACAAGACCAGACCTACCTAAATAGAAGATTATTCCTACAAAACTTCCTGATAGCAGGCGTTAAGCAGAAACAATCATTGCGTCGTTCGAGGCGTGCATGCAGTGCGAACAAACACTAACACCGCACTCTCGCCACGTTCCATATGACAACGCTCGCCCGCACGCAGGAAATATCCGTGATATTTGACTAACCCGGGTATCAATCCTGTCACGGCGTTTTATCGCGTCGAAGTTGCACCGAAGTATTTCCTGAGGACGATCCATAACCCCCTGAACACCGAAGTACCCAGGCCGCATAGTGGTTCCAAAAACAATGCGAACCCTGACCCTTGCGCCCACGAAACAGCGCTCACGCCGAGCAGCAGGCACGTACATGAGCAACGTCGAACCGAAAAGCCCACTGACGATCATTGCTATTTTCGCGGGTATCATCGAAGCCTCTGCGTTGGCCTCACTGCCCTTTCTTGGCGAAGACAGCCAGGGTATCTACACGTGGTTTCTGGTGGGCTTTCCACCCTTTCTGACAATCCTGTTTTTCTTGACGCTCAACTTCAACAGCAAGACGCTGTATTGCCCGGAGTACAACGAGGACACGCCTGAAGTTCAGGATGAACCCAAAGACTGGCCAACTTCAGAACAACGTGAAAGTCACCTGCCGCCTGCCCGTTCTGCCTTTGCACAATTGACCACACAAGCCCCACCCCTGGGTTGCGACGCCATGGCACCCGCTATCTCGACCATCGTCATTTCCGGTGCACACAGCACATCGCTGATCGAATACCTTGTCACTCAGGCCATCACGCAACAGCCCAGGCTAGGCACGCTGGTCATCCACAACCTTGAAACCGGCACGCAGACCACACTGACCACCCATGCCCTGGGCGCCGAGCCACCGCAATGAAGGCATAAAAAAACCCGGCCTCAGGCCGGGTTCCTTTCGTTCAAGCGCCCCTCACACCAGTGAGCGACCCTTGTTCGCGGCAATGCGCAGGCGCAGTGCGTTGAGCTTGATGAAGCCCGCCGCGTCGGCCTGGTTGTAGGCGCCGCCGTCTTCTTCGAAGGTGGCGATGTTGGCATCGAACAGCGAATCGTCAGACTTGCGACCGGTGACGATCACGTTGCCCTTGTACAGTTTCAGGCGAACCACACCGTTCACGTTCAACTGCGAAGCATCGATCATCTGTTGCAGCATCAGACGCTCAGGGCTCCACCAGTAGCCGGTGTAGATCAGGCTGGCGTACTTGGCCATCAGCTCATCCTTGAGGTGAGCCACTTCGCGGTCCAGGGTGATGGACTCGATCGCACGGTGCGCGCGCAGCATGATGGTGCCGCCCGGGGTTTCGTAGCAGCCACGGGACTTCATGCCCACATAGCGGTTCTCGACGATGTCCAGGCGACCGATGCCGTTCTCGCCGCCGATGCGGTTCAGGGTGGCCAGGACGGTGGCCGGAGTCATCTCGACGCCGTCCAGCGCCACGACGTCGCCGTTGCGGTAGGTCAGTTCCAGGTAGGTCGGAACGTCAGGGGCGTTTTCTGGCGACTTGGTCCAGCGCCACATGTCTTCTTCGTGCTCGGTCCAGGTATCCTCCAGCACGCCGCCCTCGTAGGAGATGTGCAGCAGGTTGGCGTCCATCGAGTACGGCGACTTCTTCTTGCCGTGACGCTCGATCGGGATACCGTGCTTCTCGGCGTAGTCCATCAGCTTCTCGCGCGAGAGCAGGTCCCACTCGCGCCATGGGGCGATGACCTTGACGCCTGGCTTGAGCGCGTAGGCACCCAGCTCGAAACGCACCTGGTCGTTGCCCTTGCCGGTGGCGCCATGGGAAATGGCGTCGGCGCCGGTTTCGTTGGCGATCTCGATCAGACGCTTGGCGATCAGCGGACGTGCGATGGAAGTACCCAGCAGGTACTCGCCTTCGTAGACGGTGTTGGCGCGGAACATCGGGAACACGAAATCGCGGACGAATTCTTCTCGCAGGTCATCGATGTAGATCTCTTTGACACCCATGGCCTGAGCCTTGGCGCGGGCCGGTTCGACCTCCTCGCCCTGCCCCAGATCGGCGGTGAACGTCACCACTTCACAGTTGTAGGTATCTTGCAGCCACTTGAGAATCACCGAAGTATCAAGGCCGCCGGAATACGCCAGTACGACCTTTTTTACGTCCGCCATGCCATCACTCCACGGGTTGTACGGAAAGCCGGTGATTCTACCGGCCTTACCGCAGAATTTACAGTGGGGCGACAGCTTGTGACGACAAAGCGACAGAAATTGTCGTCGGCGCGACCGGCGGTCGCACCGTCGAATCAGGCGGCGGGTTTGCCTGCCTGGGCGGCCGGCGTCTGTGTGGGTGCCGGCGCAGGCGGGGTCGCTGCCGGTTCGGCAGGCTTGTGCGGGGCAACCTCTGCGGGCTTCTCGACCGGGGTGACGCGGTCGAGCTGGATGTTCACCCGGCGGTTGCGTGCCCGATTGGCGGCATTGGTATTGGCCGCCAGCGGATAGCGCTCGCCATGAAAGCGCACGGTGATCTGCTCTTCGGGGATGCCATGGGCCTTGAGGTAGTCCTGCACCGCCAGGGCGCGGCGACGCGAGAGGTCACGGTTGGTCAGGCGGTTGCCGCTGTTGTCGGAGTGGCCATCGAGCTCGATGTGGTTGACCGTGGGGTCGGCCTTGAGGAAGTCGATGATCACGTCCAGGCGGGCACGTGCATCGGCATCCAGATCGATACCTCCGCCCGGAAAGCCCACGCGTGCCTGGCGCACCTGGTCATAGTTCATCGGCAGCAGCTTGGCCGCACAGGCCTGGTAGTCACCGTAGGCACGGTTGAACTTCACCGGCAGCACGCGCACTTCCATGCTGCGCCCGGCTTCGCCGGTGTAGTTGCGCACCACGGTGCTGCGCCCGTCCAGCAGGCCATTGATGAGCCGGCTGGCCTGGCCCTGGGAGCTGTTGAACAGCACGCCGCTGCGCGCCATGCGCACCGCGCCCAGGTTGATGTCGCCACGCCCAGGCTGCCACGGTGCGGCGGCGGCCAGCAGGGTCGCGGAGCCGGCGCCCAGCACATTGCTGGTGGAGCGAAGCTGGAAGGTGGCCTGCTCGCCCGCGCGGCGCACGAACTCGCCGCTGCCGAAATCGGCGATCGGCTGGATCAGCCGGCATTCGAACTGATCGCCCTCGACCTTCCACTCGACGTTCTCCACGCGAGTCTGGAAGGTGAGTGCCACGGCCGGCAGGCTGGCAAACATACTGAGCAGGGCTAGGTAACGCTGGCGCACGGGCGGCTCCACAAATTTCTTACGGCATACCTGCAAGCTATCGGACGCCCTGCGCAAAACTTGATAGCGAGTGCTCGGATCGGGCTTTTCCGGTAGCATTCACCGGGAGTTCGAACCGCCTGGAATCCCCAATGTCCGACCGCCTGACCCTCCTGCGTCCCGACGACTGGCACATCCATCTTCGCGATGGCGCTGTATTGCCCCATACCGTCGGCGACGTGGCGCGCACCTTTGCCCGCGCCATCATCATGCCCAACCTGGTACCGCCGGTACGCAACACTGCCGAAGCCGACGCCTATCGCCAGCGCATCCTGGCCGCCCGCCCTGCCGGCAGCCGCTTCGAACCGCTGATGGTGCTGTACCTCACCGACCGCACCCAGCCCGAGGACATTCGCGCGGCCAAGGCCAGCGGATTCGTGCATGCCGCCAAGATGTACCCGGCCGGCGCGACCACCAACTCGGACTCCGGCGTGACCAGCGTCGACAAGATTTTCCCGGTGCTCGAAGCCATGGCCGAAGTGGGCATGCCGCTTCTGGTGCACGGCGAAGTGACCCGCCCCGAGATCGACGTGTTCGATCGCGAGAAGCTGTTCATCGACGAGCATCTGCGCCGTGTGGTCGAACGCTTCCCCACGCTCAAAGTGGTGTTCGAGCACATCACCACTGCCGAAGCCGTGCAGTTCGTCAACGAGGCCCCGGCCAACGTCGGCGCGACCATCACCGCCCAGCACCTGCTGTACAACCGCAACCACATGCTGGTGGGCGGTATTCGCCCGCACTTCTACTGCCTGCCGATCCTCAAGCGCAACACCCACCAGGTGGCTCTGCTCGACGCAGCCACCAGCGGCAGCAGCAAGTTCTTCCTCGGCACCGATTCGGCGCCCCACGCCCAGCATGCCAAGGAAGCCGCCTGCGGCTGTGCCGGCTGCTACACCGCGTTCGCCGCCATCGAGCTGTACGCCGAGGCGTTCGAACAGCGCAACGCGCTGGACAAGCTGGAAGGTTTCGCCAGCCTGCATGGCCCGGCGTTCTACGGCCTGCCGGCGAACACCGACCACATTACCCTGGTCCGCGAAAGCTGGACCGCCCCAGGCAGCCTGCCGTTCGGCGAGCAGACTGTCATCCCGCTGCGCGCCGGTGAGCAACTGCGCTGGCGCCTGCTGGAGGAGACTGTGTGAGCGACGATTACGAAGACGACCAGGAAGGTCAAGGCGGCGGTTCGCGCCATCCGATGGCAGAGCGCTTTCGCGGCTACCTGCCGGTGGTGGTGGATGTTGAAACCGGTGGTTTCAACTGCGCCACCGATGCACTGCTGGAAATAGCCGCAGTCACCATCGGCATGGACGAAAAGGGCTTTCTGTTCCCGGAGCACACCTATTTCTTCCGCGTCGAACCCTTCGAGGGCGCCAATATCGAACAGGCGGCCCTGGACTTCACCGGCATCAAGCTCGATCACCCGCTGCGCATGGCGGTCAGCGAAGAGTCGGCGCTGACCGACATCTTCCGCGGCGTGCGCAAGGCCCTCAAGGCCAATGGCTGCAAGCGCGCGATCCTGGTGGGGCACAACAGCAGTTTCGACCTAGGCTTCCTCAACGCGGCCGTGGCGCGCCACGACATGAAGCGCAACCCCTTCCACCCGTTCTCCAGCTTCGACACCGCCACCCTGGCTGGCCTGGCCTATGGTCAGACCGTGCTGGCGCGGGCCTGCCAGAGTGCCGACATCGACTTTGACGGGCGGGAGGCACACTCGGCGCGCTACGACACCGAGAAGACGGCCGAGCTGTTCTGCGGCATCGTCAATCGCTGGAAGGAAATGGGCGGCTGGCAGGACTTTCGCGACTGACCGCTTCGCCGACCGGCGCCTGCAGACGCTACGCGACGCAGGAACCAGCCTTGCTGGCGAACAGGCATAAAAAAACCGGCCACCAGGGCCGGTTTTTTCATGCGTGGCGCTTACAGCTTGCCAGCATTCTCGCTCAGGTAGGCAGCAACGCCTTCTGGCGAAGCGGTCATGCCCTTGTCGCCTTTTTTCCAGTTGGCAGGGCAGACTTCGCCGTGCTCTTCGTGGAATTGCAGCGCGTCGACCAGACGGATCAGCTCTTCCATGTTGCGGCCCAGCGGCAGGTCGTTGACGATCTGCGAACGGACAACACCCTTGTCGTCGATCAGGAACGCGCCACGGAAGGCCACGCCGCCTTCGGACTCGACGTCGTAGGCCTGGGCGATTTCGTGCTTGAGGTCGGCAGCCATGATGTATTTGACCGGGCCGATACCGCCGGCGTTGATCGGGGTGTTGCGCCAGGCGTTGTGGGTGAAGTGCGAGTCGATCGAAACGGCGATCACTTCAACGTTGCGCGCCTTGAAGTCGTCCATGCGGTGATCCAGGGCGATCAGCTCGGACGGGCAGACGAAGGTGAAGTCCAGTGGGTAGAAGAACACCAGGCCGTACTTGCCCTTGATAGCCGAAGCCAGGTTGAAGCTGTCGACGATCTCGCCGTTGCCCAGTACTGCAGGTACGGTGAAGTCCGGGGCGTTTTTGCCTACGAGCACGCTCATTCGATATCTCCTGATGGTATTGAATGGTTTGCGCAGCCGACCCGCAGGTCCGCTGGCATGACACAAGAACTGCCCATCATACACCGACCGACGCCGTGCGCCGAGCGAATGCCAGCCCACTGCCAGACTGACCGCCGGTCGCTCTGGAACTGGCCTCTGCACAAGGTACTTTGACAAGCATTCTCATTAGCATTAAGCTCCCCGACATCAAGCCTTTACCAGCGATGGTCTCCCTTATGTATGTGTGTCTTTGTGTTGGTGTTACCGACGGACAGATCCGCGATGCGATTTACGAAGGATGCTGCAGCTACAAGGAAGTCCGTGCCGCCACCAACGTGGGCACCCAGTGCGGCAAATGTGCCTGCCTGGCCAAGGAAGTGGTACGTGAAACCCTGACCAAACTGCAGGTCAGCCAGGCCGCCCTGCCTTATCCGGTAGAATTTACCGCAGCCTGAAAACAGCGAATTTGAAGAACCGGACCTCGTGTCCGGTTTTTTTATGCCTGCAATTCAAGTAGTTAGGCTTAAAACGCGGAACACAAACATTCTTATTCCGATTAATTTTCATTTATTATTCAATAACTTAGGTTTGACACTGGAAGTTGTCGGGCTCAGACTCGTGCTTATCGACACACTTACGCAGGGCAGGACCCCATCATGAAAGGCGACGTTAGCGTCATCCAGCATCTCAACAAGATCCTCGGAAACGAGCTGGTCGCAATCAACCAATACTTCCTGCATGCGCGCATGTACGAAGACTGGGGTCTGGAAAAGCTCGGCAAGCACGAATACAAAGAATCCATCGACGAGATGAAACACGCTGACAAACTGATCAAGCGCATCCTGTTTCTCGAAGGTATTCCCAACGTCCAGGACCTGGGCAAGCTGCTGATTGGCGAACACACCAAGGAAATGCTCGAGTGCGACCTGCGCCTGGAGCAGAAAGGCCTGATCGACCTGAAGGCGGCGATTGCGCATTGCGAGACCGTGGGCGACTTCGGCAGCCGCGAACTGCTCGAAGACATCCTCGAGGCCGAGGAAGAGCATATCGACTGGCTGGAAACCCAGTTGAGCCTGATCGACAAGGTCAGCCTGGAAAACTACCTGCAGTCGCAGATGGGCGAGTAATCACGCCCAACCGGCTGCAACCAAAGCCCCGCCTGTACGGGGCTTTTTTTCGCCTGGGGTAACCGGCCTTGCCGGCCACCGGGCCCAGGCAGGCACAAAAAAGCCCCGCAGATGCGGGGCTCTTCAGTGCAGAACCGGATTCAGGCCTTGGCCGCCTCGGCCTTGGCAGCGGCGTCCTTGATCAGGGTCTGCAGCTCGCCGTTGGCAAACATCTCGGCCATGATATCGCTGCCGCCGACCAGCTCACCGCCCACCCACAGTTGCGGGAAGGTCGGCCAGTTGGCGTACTTGGGCAGGTTGGCGCGGATTTCCGGGTTCTGCAGGATATCCACGTAAGCGAACTTCTCGCCACAACCCATCACGGCTTGCGCCGCCTTGGCCGAAAAGCCGCACTGCGGGGCATTCGGCGAGCCTTTCATGTAAAGCAGAATGGTATTGTTGGCAATCTGCTCTTTGATTGTTTCGATAATATCCATGAAGCACCTCGCGGCTGAACTTTCCGACCTGGTTGTCGGCACGGTGACGCATTGTATCGGAAAGCCGAGCGTGACGCTCGGCCTTGCCGATATCAGGCCGCAACCACCTCTACCACCACCCCGTTGAGCGCCGCATTGCCCGATACCGCGTCGCGCTGACGCTCGTCGGTCAGATCGTTGGCACTGGCCCCTGCTTGCGCCTGAGCGATGCCCAGGCGCATGCCTGGCCGCCCATGGCCGAAGCCGTGTGGCAGGCTGACCACGCCGGGCATCATATCGGTGCTGGCGAGCACCTCCACCTCGATGCTGCCCACGCGCGAGCTGACGCGCACCCGCTGGCCGTCCTGCAACTGCCGGCCGGCCAGGTCGTCGGGGTGCATCAGCAGCTGGTGGCGCGGCTTGCCCTTCACCAGGCGATGGTAGTTGTGCATCCAGGAGTTGTTGCTGCGCACATGCCGACGCCCGATCAGCACCAGTTGCGTGGCGTGGGGCAAAGCTTGCGCGGCGAAGCGCTGAAGGTCGGCCAGGATCACCGCGGGCGCGGCCTCGACACACTGGCTGGCAGTTTTCAGCCGTGCACCGAGGTTGGGCTGCAACGGCCCCAGGTCGATACCGTGGGGATAGCGCTCGAGGGTGTGCAGCGACAGGTCGAACGCGCTGCCCTGGCCATGGGGCCCGCCGCGCAAGCCCAGGTCGATCATCTGCGCGGGTGTCAGGGTCGGTTTGAGCGGCTTGTCGGCCAGTGCCGCGAAGGCCTTGGCCAGGCCGACGAAAATCTCCCAGTCGTGCAGCGCGCCTTCGGGCTTGGGCAGGATCGCCCGGTTGAAGCGGCTGACGTTGCGCACCGCCAGCAGGTTGAAGGTGGTGTCGTAGTGATCGTTCTCCAGCGCCGAGGTGGACGGCAGGATCAGGTCGGCATGGCGCGTGGTCTCGTTGATGTACAGGTCGATGCTGAGCATGAACTCCAGCCCTTGCAGCGCCTGCTCCAGCTGCCGTCCATTGGGCGTGGAGAGCACCGGGTTGCCGGCCACGGTGACGAGTGCACGCACCTGCCCTTCGCCCTCGCACAGCATCTCTTCGGCCAGTGCCGCCACCGGCAGCTCGCCTGCGTACTCGGGCAGGCCCGACACACGGCTCTGCCAGGCGTTGAAATGCCCGCCGCTGGTACTGGCCACCAGGTCCACTGCCGGCTGGGTGCACAAGGCGCCGCCGACCCGATCCAGATTGCCACTGACCAGGTTGATCATCTGCACCAGCCAATGGCACAGGGTGCCGAAAGCCTGGGTCGAGATGCCCATGCGCCCATAGCACACGGCCTTGTCGGCGGCGGCGAAGTCGCGGGCCAACTGGCGGATCTGCGCGGCCTCTATACCACAGCGCGGGCCCATGGCTTCGGCTGTGAACGGCGCGATTGCCTCGCGCACCGCGTCCAGCCCGGCCACTGGCAGGTGCGTGGTACGGCTCAGGCCTTCCTCGAACAGGGTGTTGAGCAGCCCGCACAGCAGCGCCGCATCAGCGCCTGGGCGCACGAACAGGTGTTGGTCGGCCATGGCCGCGGTCTCGCTGCGCCGC
Source organism: Pseudomonas palmensis (assembly GCF_017848315.1). GTDB lineage: Bacteria > Pseudomonadota > Gammaproteobacteria > Pseudomonadales > Pseudomonadaceae > Aquipseudomonas > Aquipseudomonas palmensis. Next base: position 106,528 of record NZ_JAFKEC010000008.1, on the reverse strand, counting down.
GGGTCGACCACCACCAGCTTGCCGCCCCGTGCCTGCAGGGCCTTGAGGCGCTTTTCGACATCGGGCACAGTCATGATGCTGCCGTTGGAAGCCAAGGGGTTGCCGCCCAGAATCAGCATGAAGTCGGTATGGTCGATGTCCGCAATCGGTAACAGCAGGCCATGGCCGTACATCAGGTAGCTGGTCAGGTGCTGCGGCAACTGGTCGACCGAGGTCGCGGAAAAGCGGTTGCGCGTCTTGAGCAGGCCCAGGAAATAGTTGCTGTGGGTCATCAGGCCGTAGTTGTGCACGCTGGGGTTGCCCTGGTACACCGCCACCGCGTTCTGACCATGACGCTGCTGAAGGGCCCAGAGCTTCCGGGCGGCCAGCGCGAACGCCTCGTCCCAGCCGATGGCCTGCCATTGCTCGCCGATGCGGCGCATGGGAGTACGCAGGCGGTCCGGATCGTTCTGGATGTCCTGCAACGCAACGGCCTTGGGACAGATATGGCCACGGCTGAAGGTGTCCAGCGCATCGCCCTTGATCGACGTGATGCGCGGCGCCTGCCCAGGCTCATGGGCCACTTCCAGGGTCAGGCCGCAGATGGCTTCGCACAGATGACAGGCACGGTGATGCACGCTTTTGCTCATGGCCGCCTCTTGTTGTAGGTCTGATTAGCGACCTCGACTATGGCCCTGCCCCGCCCCCCTAGCCAGTGACGTTCGTGGCGTGAATCGCTCGGCATCAGGCAAGGCGATGGTCGCGGCGCGCTGGCACCTGTACCGCGCATGCGTTGCAAAGGCCTCGGCGGGCAGTGTACAAAGCCTGTCCGGCCCAATAAAAAGCGTCACCCAACGGCTTGCAACACATTCGGCAACGTCGAGTTCGCAGCCCCCACTTGGTAAGACGCGACATTTAATTATAGTATTGCGCCTTTCCCTATTTCGTCGCCCCGTGCGGCTTTCGCCGCAGGTCACTTCCGTTGTTTTCGAAAACCGGCTTTTGATGATCTGCGGTCTGTTGCAAAAAGGTAGTCAATGATGAGCGCTAGGCACTTTCTCTCCCTGATGGATTTCACCGCCGAAGAACTGGTCAGTGTGATCCGCCGAGGGATCGAGCTGAAGGACCTGCGTAACCGCGGCGTACTCTTCGAACCCCTGAAAAACCGCGTGCTGGGCATGATTTTCGAGAAATCGTCCACGCGTACCCGGCTGTCGTTCGAAGCCGGCATGATCCAGCTCGGTGGCCAGGCCATCTTCCTGTCGCCACGCGACACCCAGCTGGGCCGTGGCGAGCCGATCGGTGACTGCGCCATCGTCATGTCGCGCATGCTCGACGCGGTGATGATCCGTACATTTGCCCACAGCACGCTCACCGAGTTCGCCGCCAATTCGCGGGTACCGGTGATCAACGGCCTGTCCGACGACCTGCACCCGTGCCAGCTGCTGGCCGACATGCAGACTTTCCTCGAACACCGCGGCTCGATCCAGGGCAAGACCGTGGCCTGGGTGGGCGATGGCAACAACATGTGCAACAGCTATATAGAAGCGGCCATCCAGTTCGACTTCCAGCTGCGCATCGCCTGCCCTGAGGGCTATGAGCCCAACCCGGCGTTCGTGGCCCAGGCCGGCGAGCGCGTGCAGATCGTGCGCGACCCCAAGGACGCCGTGCGCGGTGCACACCTGGTGAGCACCGATGTCTGGACTTCCATGGGCCAGGAGGAGGAAACTGCACGGCGCCTGGCGCTGTTTGCGCCTTACCAGGTCAACCGCGAACTGCTCGACCTGGCGGCTGCGGATGCCCTGTTCATGCACTGCCTGCCCGCCCACCGTGGCGAGGAAATCAGCCTGGACCTGCTCGACGACCCCCGTTCGGTCGCCTGGGACCAGGCCGAAAACCGCTTGCATGCACAGAAGGCGCTTCTCGAATATCTTGTCGAACCGGCCTATCACCACGCATGAGTCAACCTCTACTGCTTAACCTGCGCGACCTCGCCTGCGGCTATGGCGAGCAGCGCATCGTCCAGAACCTCAACCTGCACCTCAACGCCGGCGACATCGGTTGCCTGCTGGGTTCCTCGGGGTGCGGCAAGACCACCACGCTGCGCGCCATCGCCGGTTTCGAGCCGGTGCACGAGGGCGAGATCAGCCTGGCGGGCGAAGTCATCTCCAAGGCCGGCTTCACCCTGGCCCCGGAGAAGCGCCGCATCGGCATGGTGTTTCAGGACTACGCGCTGTTCCCGCACCTGACCGTGGCCGAGAACATCGCGTTCGGCATCGGCAAGCACCCTCGCCAGCGCCAGGTGGTCGATGAAATGCTCGAGCTGGTGAAGCTGGACAAGCTTGGCGGGCGCTACCCGCACGAGCTGTCCGGCGGCCAGCAACAGCGTGTGGCCCTGGCCCGTGCCCTGGCACCCGAGCCGCAACTGCTGCTGCTGGACGAGCCGTTCTCCAACCTCGACGTGGAACTGCGCCGACGCCTCAGTCATGAGGTGCGTGACATCCTCAAGAGTCGCGGCACGAGCGCGATCCTGGTCACCCATGACCAGGAAGAGGCCTTTGCCGTCAGCGACCATGTGGGCGTGTTCAAGGAAGGCCGCCTGGAGCAGTGGGACACCCCGTACAACCTCTACCACGAACCGTTCACACCGTTCGTGGCCAGCTTTATCGGCCAGGGCTATTTCATCCGTGGCCAGCTGACCAGCCCCGAATCGGTGCAGACCGAACTGGGCGAGCTGCGCGGCAATCGGGCCTACACCCTGCCTCAGGGCAGCGCGGTGGATGTGCTGCTGCGCCCGGACGACATCGTGCATGCGCCCCACAGTGCCTTGAAGGCAAGCATCGTCGGCAAGAGCTTCCTCGGTGCGTCCACCCTGTACCGCCTGCAACTGGGTACCGGCAGCCAGCTCGAAGCGATCTTCCCGAGCCATATCGACCATCAGGTCGGCGGCGAGGTGGGCATTGAAGTGGCGGCGGACCACCTGGTGCTGTTCCCGGTGGCCGGCACGGTGCCGGCACAACTGCCGGTGGCGGAGAACGGCGTGCGACGCTACAGCGCGGCGCTCTGATAACGCTTCGCCAGCAAGGCTGGCTCCTACAGGAAATTGCCTGGCCTACTGTAGGAACCAGCCTTGCTGGCGAAAAGGGCCGCTAGAGGAACAACGTCCCGCTCGCCACCCGCGTCGCATACCCGCCAATCTTCACCCGCGCCCCCTCCAGGCGGCAGAACAGCTCCCCGCCCCGCGCGGAACACTGCACCGCGTGCAGCTCATCCTTGCCCAGGCGCTGCGCCCAGTAAGGGATCAGCGAGCAGTGCGTGGAGCCGGTCACCGGGTCTTCAGGGATACCGATCCCCGGCGCAAAATAGCGCGACACAAAATCATGCTCGCGCCCTGGCGCCGTGACAATCACGCCCAGCCCCGGCAACGGCACCAGCGCCGCCATGTCAGGGCGACAATCCCGCACCGCCTGTTCGCTTTCGAGCACCACGAACAGTTCATTGGTCTGCCACACCTCGACCACCGGGCACCCCAGCGCCTGCGCCACCGGCGGCAGCTCGGCCAGCGGCTGCGGGTCGTAGCGCGGGAAGTCCAGCACCAGGCGCCCCGCCTCGCGGCTCACGGTCAGCGGCCCCGAACGGCTATCGAACGCCAGGCACTCGGCATCTTCCCCATACACCTCGAACAGCACATGCGCGCTGGCCAGGGTCGCATGCCCGCACAGCGGCACTTCGGTGGAGGGCGTGAACCAGCGGATGCGCCAGCGCTGCGCCTCGCGCACGACGAATGCGGTTTCGGCCAGGTTGTGCTCGGCCGCAATCTTTTGCATCAGTTCATCGGGCAGCCATTGCTCCAGGCGATACACCATCGCCGGGTTGCCGCTGAAGGGTTGGGAACTGAAGGCATCGACCTGGTGAAATTCAAGCTGCATGGGTTGGCTCCTGCATGGGAAGGAAGGCAGCGAGCATGCCTGCCCGGGCGCTCGCGCTTCCATATACAGAATGGCCGGATTTGGAGGATACAGATGCTACTCGCGGCCGATCGCCGCAAAGCTGCCCCGGGTGTGCTCGGCCAGCACCGCCGCCGCCAGTTCCACCTCCAGCCCGCGCCGCCCGGCGCTGACATGAATGGTTTCGAACTGCTGCGCCGAAGCATCGATGAAGGTGCGCAGGCGCTTCTTCTGCCCCAGCGGGCTGATCCCGCCCACCAGGTACCCGGTGGAACGCTGTGCGGCCATCGGGTCGGCCATTTCGCACTTCTTTGCACCCGCCGCATGGGCCAGGGCCTTGAGGTCCAGGCTGCCCACCACCGGCACCACCGCCACCAGCAACTCGCCCTTCTCGGTGCTGGCCAGCAGCGTCTTGAACACCCGCGCTGGCTCCAGGTTGAGCTTCTCGGCGGCTTCCAGGCCGTAGGAAGCCGCCTTGGGGTCGTGTTCATAACTGTGGATGCGGTGTTCGGCGCGGGCTTTTTTGAGCAAATCCAGGGCGGGGGTCATGCAGGGCTCCAGGCAGGGTGATCGGTCTCCAGTCGCTGGCTACTTTAGGGCAAAACGCCGGAGCCAACCATTACCCGCCCGGTTGCCACCGACACCACCTGAGCCACCGGCAGTCAGAATATGAATGGCAGTTCACTTTCGACCTTTGACATCAGCGTTTCTTGTCTATATTTTTTCGATTCTGAATATCGAACTGCCCCAATACCGTGCAGTTCTGCCGTCAACCCGACCAGAATGGGGATTCTGCTCGGGTTTTTGTCGAGCGCACACGCGCCTCACAACAACAAGAACCGAGGTCACGAATGACGACTGCTCTACGACAACCAACGCTGTCTGCCCAATGCATGGCCGAATTCCTCGGCACCGCATTGCTCATCTTTTTCGGTACCGGCTGCGTCGCGGCACTCAAGGTCGCGGGCGCCAGCTTCGGCCTGTGGGAAATCAGCATCATCTGGGGCGTGGGGGTCAGCATGGCGATCTACTTCACCGCCGGGGTGTCGGGTGCACACCTGAACCCGGCCGTGAGCATCGCCCTGAGCCTGTTCAGCGGCTTCGAAAAGCGCAAGCTGCCGTTCTACATCGTCGCCCAGGTGGCCGGTGCCTTCTGCGGCGCGGCGCTGGTATACACCCTGTACAGCAACCTGTTCTTCGATTACGAACAGACCCACGCCATGGTGCGCGGCAGCACCGCCAGCCTGGAGCTGGCCTCGGTGTTCTCCACCTATCCGCACCCGTTGCTGTCCACCGGCCAGGCATTTCTGGTGGAGGCCGTGATCACGGCCATCCTGATGGCGGTGATCATGGCCCTTGCCGACGACAGCAACGGCCTGCCCCGGGGCGCACTGGCACCACTGCTGATCGGCCTGCTGATCGCGGTGATCGGCAGTGCCATGGGCCCGCTGACCGGCTTTGCGATGAACCCGGCGCGCGACTTCGGCCCCAAGCTCATGACCTTCCTGGCCGGCTGGGGCAACGTGGCCTTCACTGGCGCACGTGACATTCCCTATTTCCTGGTTCCCATCATTGCGCCGATCATAGGTGCAAGCGTGGGTGCCGCCCTGTATCGCGGCGTGATCGCGCGCAACCTGCCCACGGCAGACGGCGCGAACGCCCAGACCGACGACAACGCTCGGGGCAAGACCCAGGCCTCCTGATGCCGAACCGGCGAGCCAGGCTCGCCCTGCCCCGACTTCCACCTTTTCGAGTGCAAGGCCCACACCATGACCGACACCCCGAACAAGCACTACATCATTGCCCTGGACCAGGGCACGACCAGTTCACGCGCGATCATCTTCGACCGTGACGCCAACGTGGTCGGCACCTCGCAGCGCGAGTTCGCCCAGCATTACCCCCAGGCCGGCTGGGTCGAGCACGACCCGATGGAGATCTTCGCCACCCAGAGCGCGACCATGGTCGAAGCACTGGCCCAGGCGGGCCTGAGCCACGACCAGGTGGCGGCCATCGGCATCACCAACCAGCGCGAGACCACCGTGGTGTGGGACCGCGAAACCGGTCGCCCGGTGTACAACGCCATCGTCTGGCAGTGCCGACGCAGCACCGAGATCTGCGAGCAGCTCAAGCGTGACGGCCACGCGGACTACATCCGCGAAACCACCGGCCTGGTCACCGACCCGTACTTCTCGGGCACCAAGCTCAAGTGGATCCTGGACAACGTCGACGGCGTGCGTGAACGCGCCGAACGCGGCGAGCTGCTGTTCGGCACCGTGGATACCTGGCTGATCTGGAAGTTCTCCGGCGGCAAGGTGCATGTCACCGACTACACCAACGCCTCGCGCACCCTGATGTTCAACATCCACACCCTGGAATGGGACGAGAAGATGCTGCAGGTGCTGGGCATCCCGAAGCAGATGCTGCCCCAGGTACGCTCGTCGTCAGAGGTGTACGGCCACACCAAGAGCGGCATCGCCATTGCCGGCATCGCCGGCGACCAGCAGGCTGCGCTGTTCGGCCAGATGTGCGTGGAGCCGGGCCAGGCCAAGAACACCTATGGCACCGGCTGCTTCCTGCTGATGAACACCGGCGACAAGGCCGTGCAGTCGTCCCATGGCCTGCTGACCACTATTGCCTGCGGCCCGCGCGGCGAAGTGGCCTATGCCCTGGAAGGCGCGGTGTTCAACGGCGGTTCGACCGTGCAGTGGCTGCGTGACGAACTGAAGATCGTCAACGACGCCCACGACACCGAGTACTTCGCCAGCAAGGTCAAGGACAGCAACGGCGTGTACCTGGTGCCGGCATTCACCGGCCTGGGTGCGCCGTACTGGGACCCGTACGCGCGCGGCGCCCTGTTCGGCCTGACCCGCGGGGTCAAGGTCGACCACATCATCCGCGCCGCGCTGGAGTCGATCGCCTATCAGACCCGCGACGTGCTCGACGCCATGCAGCAGGATTGCGGCGAGCGCCTGAGCGCACTGCGGGTGGACGGTGGCGCGGTGGCCAACAACTTCCTGATGCAGTTCCAGGCCGACATTCTCGGCACCTGCGTGGAACGCCCGCAGATGCGCGAAACCACTGCGCTCGGCGCCGCCTACCTGGCCGGCCTGGCATGTGGCTTCTGGAGCGGGCTGGACGAGCTGCGCGGCAAGGCCATCATCGAGCGCGAGTTCACCCCGCAGTTGGAGGAGGCGCAGAAAGAGAAGCTGTACGCCGGCTGGCTGAAGGCGGTGGACCGTACCCGCGACTGGGAACCGCACGAGGAATAAAACCTGCGCAGGCTTCTTCGCCAGCAAGGCTGACTCCTACACTGTAGGCGCCAGCCTTGCTGGCGAGGCGCCCACAGGATCGTTTCAGCCTGCCCCGCGCTGGCCCCCGCCCCCATCCTGCGGCATCATGCAGATTTGCCCGGCAGCCCAAAAGGACCGCCCATGAATCTGCCCCCTCGCCAACAACAAATCCTCGAGCTGGTCCGCGAACGCGGCTATGTCAGTATCGAGGAAATGGCGCAGCTGTTCGTTGTAACCCCGCAAACCATCCGCCGTGACATCAACCAGCTGGCCGAAGTGAACCTGCTGCGCCGCTATCACGGTGGCGCGGCCTATGACTCGAGCATCGAGAACACCGCCTACGCCATGCGTGCCGACCAGATGCGCGACGAAAAGCAGCGTATCGCCGAAGCCATCGCCGCGCAGATCCCCGATCACGCCTCACTGTTCATCAACATCGGCACCACCACCGAGTCCATCGCCCGCGCCCTGCTCAACCACAACCACCTGAAGATCATCACCAACAACCTGCATGTGGCCTCCATCCTCAGCGCCAAGGACGATTTCGAAGTACTGCTGGCCGGCGGCAACGTGCGCCGCGATGGTGGTGTGGTCGGCCAGGCCAGCGTCGACTTCATCAACCAGTTCAAGGTCGACTTCGCCCTGGTCGGCATCAGCGGCATCGATGAAGACGGCAGCCTGCTCGACTTCGATTACCAGGAAGTGCGCGTGTCCCAGGCCATCATCGCCAATGCGCGCCAGGTGATCCTCGCCGCCGACTCCAGCAAGTTCGGGCGCAACGCCATGGTGCGCCTGGGCTCGATCAGCCTGATCGACTGCCTGGTGACCGACCAGCCTCCCGTCGCCGCCCTCGCCCAGTTGCTCAACCAGCACAAGATCCGCCTGGACGTGGTGTAGCGCCATCGCGGCCCTCGCAACGGGGGCCGCTCGAATGTTCATAATTTTTCATTTATTTGTCATCCGATCAGTATTTTCTATTGAAAGCGACTGGCGGGCGCCATTTTGTTGCGCTACCATTTTCGCAAACGAACATTAATGTTCATATTCGATAGAAACCAGAGGCCGCCTCGTGTCCCAGTCCAGCTCGCCATCGCCCGCCCTTGCCGAAATCTATGACGTTGCCGTGATCGGTGGCGGCATCAACGGCGTCGGTATCGCCACCGATGCGGCCGGACGCGGCCTGTCGGTACTGCTCTGCGAAAAGGATGACCTGGCCAGCCATACGTCCTCGGCCAGCAGCAAGCTGATCCACGGTGGCCTGCGCTATCTGGAGCACTACGAGTTCCGCCTGGTGCGCGAAGCGCTGGCAGAACGCGAAGTGCTGCTGGCCAAGGCGCCGCATATCGTCAAGCCGATGCGCTTCGTGCTGCCGCACCAGCCGCACCTGCGTCCGGCCTGGATGATCCGCGCCGGCCTGTTCCTGTATGACCATCTGGGCAAGCGCAAGCAGCTGGGCGCCTCGCGCAGCCTGCGCTTCGGCCCGGGCAACCCGCTCAAGCCGGCCATCACCCGCGGTTTCGAATACGCCGACTGCGCAGTGGACGACGCCCGCCTGGTGGTGCTCAACGCCATGGCCGCGCGTGAGCTGGGTGCGCACATCCTCACCCGTACCCGCTGCGTCAGCGCACGGCGCGTGGGCAAGCTGTGGAACGTGCAGCTCGAACGCGCCGACGGCAGCCAGCAGACCATCCAGGCCCGCGCCCTGGTGAACGCGGCCGGCCCGTGGGTGGCCAGGTTCATCAAGGACGACCTCAAGCTGGAGGCGCCCTACGGCATTCGCCTGATTCAGGGCAGCCACCTGATCGTGCCCCGGCTGTACGAGGGCGAGCATGCCTACATCCTGCAGAACGAAGACCAGCGCATCGTGTTCGCCATCCCGTACCTGGAGCGCTTCACCCTGATCGGCACCACCGACCGCGAGTACAGCGGCGACCCGGCCCAGGTGAGCATCACCGAGGCCGAGACCGACTACCTGCTCAAGGTTGTGAACGCGCACTTCAACCACCAGCTGGGCCGCGCCGACATCCTCAGCACCTATTCCGGTGTGCGCCCGTTGTGCAACGACGAGTCGGACAACCCCTCGGCGGTCACCCGCGACTACACCCTGGCCCTGTCGGCGTCTGCCGGCGAGGCGCCGCTGCTGTCGGTGTTCGGCGGCAAGCTGACCACCTACCGCAAGCTGGCCGAGTCGGCCATGGCCGAGCTGGCGCCGTACTTCACCCAGATGACCGGTAGCTGGACCGCCACCTCCAGCCTGCCGGGCGGTGAACAGATGACCACGCCGCAGGCGCTGTGCGACGAGATTCTCGCGCGCTTCGGCTGGCTGCCAGCGGATATCGCCAAGCGCTGGGCGCTGACCTACGGCAGCCGCGTATGGCGCCTGCTCGAGGGCGTCCAGGGCCCGGACGACCTGGGCGATGCGATTGGTGGCGGGTTGTTCACCCGCGAGGTGGATTACCTGTGCAGCGAGGAATGGGCGGTCAGCGCCGACGATATCCTGCTGCGGCGCACCAAGCTGGGGCTTTTCACCAGCCCGGCCGAACAACAGGCTCTGCGGGTTTACCTGCAACGGGTAGAACTGAGCCGCGGGCGTATTCAGGCGGCCTGACACCGCAAAATCGCATCGCGGGTCAAGCCTGCTCCCACAAGGTCACCAAACCAGTGGGAGCGGGTTTGACCCGCGATGAGGCCAACAAAGGACTATCTGTTCGGTTTCCCGAACGAGCCATTGGCCCTTAATCGGAAACCCGGACATCCCTCCCCCGCCATACCCCGGCAAAAAATGCCCGCCGCCGCTATTTGCATGGGGTTATGATCAAAATCAGAGTTTGGCATGAGTCATGCTCTACACTCAGTACCCGAATGCGCAACCGCTTCATTGCTGTGTTCGCTGAACGAAAGAGCCCGCCAACGGCTCAATAAGAAAAACAACGTCGAGGAAAATTTGATGCGTATCGTTCCCCATCTGTTGGGCGCCGCCATGGCGACCGCTTTGATCAGCACGCCGGCCCTTGCCGCCGAACTGACCGGCACCCTGAAGAAAATCAACGACTCGGGCACCATTACCCTGGGGCACCGCGACGCTTCCATCCCGTTCTCCTACATCGCCGACGCTTCGGGCAAACCCGTCGGTTACTCCCACGACATCCAGCTGGCTATCGTCGAGGCCCTGAAAAAGGACCTGAACAAGCCGGACCTGAAGGTCAAATACAACCTGGTCACCTCGCAGACCCGCATCCCGCTGGTGCAGAACGGCACCGTTGACGTCGAGTGCGGTTCCACCACCAACAACCTCGAGCGCCAGCAACAGGTCGACTTCTCGGTCGGCATCTTCGAGATCGGTACCCGCCTGCTGTCCAAAAAGGATTCCTCCTACAAGGACTTCCCGGACCTGGCCGGTAAGAACGTGGTGACCACCGCCGGTACCACATCCGAGCGCATCCTCAAGTCGATGAACGCCGACAAGCAGATGAAGATGAACGTCATCTCCGCCAAGGACCACGGCGAGTCGTTCCAGATGCTCGAGTCCGGCCGCGCCGTCGCCTTCATGATGGACGACGCCCTGCTCGCCGGCGAAATGGCCAAGGCCAAGAAGCCGACCGACTGGGCCGTGACCGGTACCCCGCAGTCCTATGAAATCTACGGCTGCATGGTGCGCAAGGGCGATGCCCCGTTCAAGAAAGCGGTCGATGACGCCATCGTCGCCCTGTACAAGTCGGGTGAGATCAACAAGATCTACGACAAGTGGTTCAACCAGCCAATCCCGCCTAAAGGCCTGAACCTGATGTTCCCCATGAGCGACGAGCTAAAGGCGCTGATCGCCAATCCTACCGACAAAGCTGCAGACGAAAAGAAGTCCTGACCCCCAGCTAGTTAGTGTCTAACCTTTCATCCGAGGGCGCCCAGCGCCCCCGGATGCTCGAAGGTGCCCGTGAAACAACCGATCTGAGGGGAGACCCCGATGAATTACAACTGGGACTGGGGCGTTTTTTTCAAGTCCACCGGCGTTGGCAGCGAGACCTACCTGGACTGGTATATCACCGGCCTGGGCTGGACCATCCTGATCGCCGTTGCCGCCTGGATCATTGCGCTGCTGCTGGGCTCGGTGCTCGGCGTCATGCGTACCGTACCGAACCGTCTGGTGTCGGGTATCGCCACGTGCTACGTGGAACTGTTTCGCAATGTGCCGCTGCTGGTGCAGCTGTTCATCTGGTACTTCCTGGTACCCGACCTGCTGCCCGAAGGCCTGCAGGAGTGGTACAAGCAGGACCTCAACCCGACCACCTCGGCGCTGATCAGCGTGGTCATCTGCCTGGGGCTGTTCACCGCTGCACGGGTGTGCGAGCAGGTGCGCACCGGCATCCAGGCGCTGCCCCGTGGCCAGGAAGCCGCTGCCCGCGCCATGGGCTTCAGCCTGCCGCAGATCTACAACAACGTGCTGCTGCCGCAAGCCTACCGGATCATCATTCCGCCGCTTACCTCCGAATTCCTGAACGTGTTCAAGAACTCCTCGGTGGCGTCGCTGATCGGCCTGATGGAGCTGCTGGCACAGACCAAGCAGACCGCCGAGTTCTCGGCCAACCTGTTCGAGGCCTTCACCCTGGCCACGCTGATCTACTTCACCCTGAACATGGGGCTGATGCTGCTGATGCGCCTGGTCGAGAAGAAAGTCGCGGTGCCGGGCCTGATCTCCGTGGGGGGTAAATAATGGACATGGATTTCAGTGGAATCGTGCCAGCCCTGCCGGGCCTGTGGAACGGCATGAAGATGACCCTGCAACTGATGCTCATGGGCATCATTGGCGGCATCGCGCTGGGTACCGTGCTGGCACTGATGCGGTTGTCGTCGAGCAAGCTGCTTTCACGCCTGGCCGGCGCCTACGTGAACTACTTTCGCTCCATCCCGCTGCTGCTGGTGATCACCTGGTTCTACCTGGCGGTACCGTTCGTGCTGCGCTGGATCACCGGCGAAGACACCCCGGTGGGTGCATTCACCTCCTGCGTCGTGGCATTCATGATGTTCGAGGCGGCGTACTTCTGCGAAATCGTGCGGGCCGGCGTGCAGTCGATCTCCAAGGGCCAGATGGCGGCTGCCCAGGCACTGGGCATGAACTACGCGCAGACCATGCGCCTGATCATCCTGCCCCAGGCATTTCGCAAGATGACCCCGCTGCTGCTGCAGCAGAGCATCATCCTGTTCCAGGACACCTCGCTGGTCTACACCGTGGGCCTGGTGGACTTCCTCAACTCGGCACGGGCCAGTGGCGACATCATCGGGCGCTCCAACGAGTTCCTGCTGTTTGCCGGCGCCGTGTACTTTGTCATCAGCTTCTCCGCTTCCTTCCTGGTCAAGCGTCTGCAGAAAAGGATAACCGTATGATTTCCATCAAGAACGTCAACAAGTGGTACGGCGATTTCCAGGTTCTGACCGACTGCAGCACCGAGGTCAAGAAAGGCGAAGTGGTGGTGGTGTGCGGGCCGTCTGGCTCGGGCAAGTCCACCCTGATCAAGTGCGTCAACGCGCTGGAACCGTTCCAGAAGGGCGACATCGTGGTCGACGGCACCTCGATCGCCGACCCCAAGACCAACCTGCCCAAGCTGCGCTCGCGGGTCGGCATGGTGTTCCAGCACTTCGAACTGTTCCCGCACCTGACCATCACCGAGAACCTGACCATCGCGCAGATCAAGGTGCTGGGCCGCAGCAAGGAAGAAGCCACCAAGAAGGGCCTGCAACTGCTTGAGCGCGTCGGCCTGTCGGCCCATGCGCACAAGCACCCCGGCCAGCTCTCCGGCGGCCAGCAGCAGCGCGTGGCCATCGCCCGCGCCCTGGCCATGGATCCGATCGTGATGCTGTTCGACGAACCCACCTCGGCCCTGGACCCGGAAATGGTCAGCGAGGTACTCGACGTGATGGTGCAACTGGCCCACGAAGGCATGACCATGATGTGCGTGACCCACGAAATGGGCTTTGCGCGCAAAGTGGCCAACCGGGTGATCTTCATGGACAAGGGCAACATCATCGAAGACTGCACCAAGGAAGAGTTCTTCGGTGACCAGAGCGTGCGCGACGAGCGTACCCAGCACTTCCTCAGCAAGATCCTGCAGCACTGATGCCGCCCGGTGCCCCTGCCCGGCCCACGCCGGGCAGAGGGCGCTGGTCGTGACAAGGCCACTGTGATGAAATGCGATCCCACGCTCTTTCGCCCAGCCAAGCCTGACCTTGCCGTGAAACCTCGCCTGATCCGCCACCTGTTCCTGCCCCCACTGGTCCTGCTGCTGATGATCGGCCTGGGTGTGGTCGGCTACCTGATCAGCGAGCACAACGGCATCCGCACCCTCAGCGAGACCGGCGAGCGTCAGCTTGAACTGCATGCCCGCGCGGTCGAGAGCGAGATCAGCAAGTACACCTACCTGCCCAGCCTGCTGGAACTCGAAGACAGCGTCTCCAGCCTGCTGAACTCCACCGATGGCGACCAGCGCCAGGCGGTCAACGAATACCTCGAAGGGCTCAACCGGCGCAGCCGCAGCCGCGCCATCTATGTGCTCGACACCACCGGCCGGGTGCAGGCCACCAGCAACTGGCGCGACGTCGACAGTTACCTGGGCGAAGACCTCTCGTTCCGTGCCTATTTCCAGAATGCCGTGCGCGGCCAGCCCGGGCGCTTCTACGGCATCGGCAGCACCACCGGCGAACCTGGCTACTACCTGGCCCATGGCCTGGAAGAACACGGCAAGATCATCGGCGTGGCGGTGATCAAGGTGCGCCTGGAAGCCCTCGAAGAGCGCTGGCAGCGAGCCCGCCTGGAAGCCTTCGTCAGCGACGAGAACGGCATCATCATCCTCTCCAGCGACCCGGCGCGGCGGCTGAAGTCGGTGCGCCCGCTGACCCCGGAAATCAAGGAGCGCCTGGCGCGCAGCCTGCAGTACTACTGGTTCCCGCTCAACGAACTGCAGCCGCTGGCGCGCGAGAAGCTCGCCGACGGGGTCGAGAAGCTGACCTTTCCGGCCAATGCCGAACTGGGCGACAGCAACCGCAAGGTCACCTACCTGGCCCAGACCCGGCGCCTGAGCGACACGCCCTGGCACTTCACCCTGCTGACCCCGCTGCAGGACCTGCGCCACGAATCGATGATCCAGGGCGTGCTGGTGGCCGTGGCCTTCGCCCTGCTGGCGATCCTGCTGATAGCCTGGAACGAGCGGCGCAAGGTGATCGCCACCCGCCTGGCCGCCCGCGAGGCGCTGGAAGAAGCCAACAACCAGCTCGAACGCAAGATTGCCGAGCGCACCGCCGACCTGCGTGCCAGCAACGAACGCCTCAAGGGCCAGATCCGCGAACGCCGGCACGCCGAGCAGACCCTGCGCCATGCCCAGGACGAACTGGTGCAGGCCGGCAAGCTGGCGGCCATCGGGCAGATGTCGACCAGCATCGCCCATGAGCTGAACCAGCCGCTGGCGGCGCTGCGCACCCTGTCGGGCAACACCGTGCGCTTTCTGCAGCGCGGTGCGCTGGAAACCGCCAGCGCCAACCTGCTGACCATGAACGAACTGATCGACCGCATGGGCCGTATCACCGCCAGCCTGCGCTCGTTCGCCCGGCGCGGCGACGACCGTGGCCAGGCCTCGCTGGAAAAGGCCGTGACCGCCGCCCTGCAACTGCTCAATGCGCGCATCGAGGGCTGTCACCTGAAACTGCACCTCGAGTACGCCGACCAGCAACTGACCATCGACCAGACCCGCCTGGAGCAGATCCTGGTCAACCTGATCGGCAACGCCCTGGATGCCATGGCCGCGGTGCCGCTGCCGCAACTCTGGCTCGAAGGCGAGCTGGTGGGCGACAAGTACCGCCTGCGCGTGCGCGACAACGGCCATGGCATCGACGATGAAGCGCGCAAGCACCTGTTCGAACCGTTTTTCACCACCAAACCGGGCGAGCACGGCCTGGGCCTGGGCCTGACCCTGTCGGCCAGCCTCGCCGCTGCAGCCGGCGGTACCCTGAACGTCGAACACCCCGCCAGCGGCGGTACCGCGTTCGTGCTCAGCCTGCCGCTGGTCGATACCCCCACTGAACCTGCCGAGTCCCTATGACCCCATCGCCCCTTACCGTCCTGATCGTCGAAGACGATCCGCATGTGTTGCTCGGGTGCCAGCAGGCGCTGGCCCTGGAAGATATCGCCTGCGAAGGCGTCGGCAGTGCCGAACAGGCACTGGAGCGCATCGGCGATGATTTCGCCGGCATCGTGGTCAGCGATATCCGCCTGCCGGGCATCGATGGCCTGGAACTGCTCAGCCGCCTCAAGGCCCGCGACAAGAGCCTGCCGGTGGTGCTGATCACCGGCCACGGCGACATCGACATGGCCGTGGGCGCCATGCGCAACGGCGCCTACGACTTCATGGAAAAGCCCTTCTCGCCGGAGCGCCTGGTGGATGTGGTGCGCCGGGCGCTGGAACAGCGCGGCCTGGCCCGCGAAGTGTTCTCGCTGCGCCGCCAGCTGGCCGAGCGCAGCACTCTGGAGGGGCGCATCATCGGCCGCTCGCCGGCCATGCAGAACCTGCGCGAGCTGATCGCCAACGTCGCCGATACCTCGGCCAACGTGCTGATCGAGGGCGAGACCGGCACCGGCAAGGAGCTGGTCGCGCGCTGCCTGCACGACTTCAGCCGGCGCCAGAGCCAGCCCTTCGTGGCGTTGAACTGCGGCGGCCTGCCGGAGAACCTGTTCGAGACCGAAATCTTCGGCCACGAAGCCAACGCCTTCACGGGTGCCGGCAAGCGCCGCATCGGCAAGATCGAACACGCCAACGGCGGCACGCTGTTTCTCGACGAAGTCGAGAGCATGCCGCTCAACCTGCAGATCAAGCTGCTGCGCGTGTTGCAGGAGCGCACCCTGGAACGCCTGGGTTCGAACCAGAGCATTGCGGTGGATTGCCGGGTGATCGCCGCCACCAAATCGGACCTGGATGCCCTCGGCCAGACCGGCCAGTTTCGCAGCGACCTGTACTACCGCCTCAACGTGGTGACCCTGGAACTGCCGCCGCTGCGCGAGCGCCGCGAAGACATCCTGCAACTGTTCGAGCACTTCCTGCAGCAGTCGGCCCTGCGCTTCGACCGCGAGGCACCGCCGCTGGACAGCCAGACCCTGTCGCGCCTGATGGCCCATGACTGGCCGGGCAACGTGCGCGAGCTTCGCAACGTGGCCGAACGCCACGCCCTGGGCCTGCCGGCGTTCAAGAAGGCCGGCGCCAATGTGGCGCAAAGCCTGGGCTTTGCCGAGGCGGTCGAGGCCTTCGAGCGCAACCTGCTCAGCGACGCCCTGCAGCGCACCGGCGGCAACCTCAGCCAGGCCAGCCAGGAGCTGGGCATGGCCAAGACCACCCTGTTCGACAAAGTCAAAAAATACGGCCTGGCCTGAGCGAGCGTTTCGATGGACATGATTCTCAAGGCCTGCCTGGGCGCCGTGGTGGTGCTGATCATCGCGGCCCTGGCCAAGACCCGCAATTACTACGTGGCCGGGCTGGTGCCGCTGTTTCCCACCTTTGCCCTGATTGCCCACTACATCATCGGCAAGGGCCGCTCGCTGGAGGATCTGAAGGCCACCATCGTGTTCGGCATGTGGTCGATCATCCCCTACTTCGTGTACCTGGCCGCGCTGTACGTGCTGGTCGACCGCCTGCGCCTGGAGCTGTCACTGGCGCTGGCGGCAGTGGCCTGGCTGATCGCCGCCACCGTGCTGGTCAGCGTATGGGTACGCCTGCACTAGCGTTGGGCCAGATGGCCCAGCTCTTCGCGGTGCGCCTTCAGGTAAGGCAGTACCGCCGCCAGCAGCGGGGCCTTGAACGGCTCCTGGAAGCGGTGCGCCAGGCCCGGTATCAGGCGTAGCTGGCTGCCCTGGATGTGCGCGGCCAGGTGCACGCCGTGCATCACCGGCAACAGCGGGTCGGCCGTGCCGTGCACCACCAAGGCCGGTACCCGCAGGTTGTCGAGCAGCTCGACACGGCTGGGCTCGGCAAGTATGGCCATGACCTGGCGCTGCACGCCTTCGGGGTTGAAGGCCCGGTCGTAGGCGGTGGCGGCCTGCTGCAACAGGGCCTGGCGATCATCCTGCACCTGCGGGCTGCCCAGCGCGGCCAGCAGGTCGGCCTGCTGCTCCAGGGCCACCTGGCGATTCGGCGCACCGCGCCGGGCCAACTGCCGAATCAGCGCCGGCGCAGGCGCCGGCAGCCCCTGTGCACCCGAACTGGACATGATCAGGGTCAGGCTCTCGACCCGCTCGGGCGCCATCGCCGCCAGGTGCTGGGCAATCATTCCACCCATGCTCACCCCCAGCACATGAAAGCGCTGCGCGTGCAGCGCATCCATCAGCGCCAGGCCGTCAACGGCCATGTCGCTCAGGCTGTAGGGCGCCGCCACCGGCAGGCCGAGCCGGTAGCGCAGCGCCTCGACCGTCAGGTTGGCCTGGGCGGGGGGCTGGTTCCAGCGCGACAGGCCGACGTCGCGGTTGTCGTAGCGGATCACCCTGAAGCCCTGCTGGCACAGCGCAAGTACCACCTCGTCGGGCCAGTGGATCAACTGGCCGCCCAGGCCCATGACCAGCAGCAGGGCCGGGTCGCTGTCACGCCCGATGCTCTGATAGGCCAGGCTGACCGGCCCCGCCTCGGCGTATCGGATAGCTGAAGTGATGTCGCAGCGAGGCGCCGCGAACGAAGAAAAGGCGCTGCACAGCGCCACCAGAAACAGGATTGCCCGCATGAAAGAAACACCAGAGTGCAGTTCGCCAGTAAAGCGCGAGTCTGATGAAGTTCATGCCGGCGCGCTGCCACAGATCGGTGACCGTTTGATGACAACTGCCGGGCGGTCGACAGCATCGTCAACATGAGACAAACTCAACGAATTGTCTCATCCATCAAATTCTGTTCATGGAGCACCCTGGTGCTGGAAATTCGCCACCTCAAGACCCTGCACGCCCTGCGCGAAGCCGACAGCCTGGTGGAGGCCGCCGAGCGCCTGCACCTGACCCAGTCGGCGTTGTCCCACCAGTTCAAGGAACTCGAAGAACGCCTGGGCATGCAGCTGTTCACCCGCAAGACCAAGCCGATCCGCTTCACCAGCGCCGGCCTGCGCCTGCTGCAACTGGCCGACGCCACCCTGCCGCTGCTGCGCGGCGCCGAACGGGACATTGCGCGCCTGGCCGGCGGCACTGCCGGGCGCCTGCACATGGCCATCGAGTGCCACAGCTGCTTCCAGTGGCTGATGCCCACCATCGACCAGTTCCGCGATGCCTGGCCAGAGGTGGAGCTGGACCTGGCCTCGGGCTTCGCCTTCGCCCCGCTGCCGGCCCTGGCCCGTGGCGACCTGGACCTGGTGGTGACCTCCGACCCGCTGGAGCTGACCGGTATCACCTACGTGCCGCTGTTCACCTACGAGGCGATGCTGGCGGTGGCCAACCAGCACGTACTGGCCTCCAGGCCCTACGTGGTGCCGCAGGACCTGGCCACGGAAACCCTGATCACCTACCCGGTGGAACGCGACCGCCTGGACATCTTCACGCGCTTTCTGGAGCCTGCCGACATCGAGCCCGGGCAGGTGCGCACCGCCGAGCTGACGGTGATGATGATGCAGTTGGTGGCCAGCGGACGCGGGGTATGCGGCATGCCGCACTGGGCCCTGCACGAGTACAGCTCGCGCGGCTACGTGAAGGGCAAGCGCCTGGGTGAAAAGGGCCTGTTCGCCACGCTGTACGCCGCAGTGCGCAGCGACATGCTCGATGCACCGTACATGCGCGACTTTCTGCTGACCGCCAAGGACACCTCGTTCTCGACCCTAGATGGGGTCAGTGCAGTGCGCTGAAGGTTCAAGCGGCAAGCATCAAGCCAGTTTGCGTTGTTCCTGCACCAGGCGCAGCGCAAGGGCCGCCAGCACAAAGCCCATCACGTAGCGCTGCAACATCAGCCACAGCGGGTAGCGCGCGAACCAGGCCGACAGGCCGGCGGCGAACAGTGCGATCAGCAGGTTCACGGTGAAGCTCACGCCGATCTGGGTCAGGCCCAGGGTCAGGCTCTGCGCCAGCACCGAGCCGTGCTCGGGCGAAATGAACTGCGGCAGCACCGACAGGTAGAACACCGCCACCTTGGGGTTCAGCACGCTGGTCAGAAACCCCATCGTCACCAGCCGCGCCGGTGAATCCGGGGCCAGCTCACGGGGCTCGAACGGCGAGCGCGCACCCGGCTTGACCGCCTGCCAGGCCATCCACAGCAAGTAGCCGGCACCGGCCCAGCGCAGCAGGTCGTAACCCAGCGGCACGGCCATGAACAACGCGGTGAGGCCCACAGCTGCGGCCGTCATGTGCACCAGAAACCCGCCCACCACACCGATCAGCGACGTCACGCCGGCCATGCGCCCCTGGCAGATCGAGCGCGAGATCAGGTAGATCATGTTCGGCCCGGGGGTCAGTACCATCAGCAGCGCGGCGCCACTGAACAGCAGCCATTCGTGCAGCGGGATCATTGCGCGGCCCGTTGCAGGTGCAGCGGCAGGATCAGGTCGCGGGTCAGCGGCGCCAGTTCGAGGTGATCCACCTGGTGGGCGTCGACCCAGCAGGCTTCCTCGATTTCCGCTGCGGGTTCAAGCGTCAGGTCGGTGTGCAACTGAAACAGCTCGGCCTGCACTTCGAAACCCGGCTCGTTGGCCGCCGGTGCGCTGAACTGGCCCAGGTACTGCGCCTGCTGCGGGTCGATGCGCAGGCCCAGCTCTTCGAACAGCTCGCGGGCCAGGGCATCGACGGGTTGCTCGTGGGGTTCGATCTTGCCGCCAGGCTGCATGAAGGCCAGGGTGCCGCGCTTGCGTACCAACAGGGTACGGCCCTGAGCATCGAGCAACAGGGCAGCGGCGATACGGATGGTTTTGCTCATGGTAGGCGGCTCGTGGCGGGGAAGGCGCGCTAGGATCACATGCTGGCGCAGGGCTTTCAATCTTGCTGAGCGCTTCGCCGGCAAGGCCGGCTCCCACAGGTTCGGCGCATTCCTTGTAGGAGCCGGCCTTGCCGGCGAAGCGGCCGCAGCAGCCTGACGAAAGCCCCTTGCAACCAGGGCGCAACGGCCGCATAAACAGCTGATGAACCTGCCCGCCCGCAATCACCCGGTACTCGATGCCTTCCACCCCGCCGTCCGTGCCTGGTTCCAGCACCGTTTCGCCACGGTGACCGCCGCCCAGGCCCAGGCGTGGCCGCTGATCCGCAGCGGGCAATCGCTGCTGGTGGCGGCCCCCACCGGCTCCGGCAAGACCCTCACCGCGTTCCTCGCGGTCCTCGACGAACTCTTCACCCAGGCCCTGCAAGCCGGCGGCGAGCTGCCCGAACAGACGCTGGTGGTGTACGTCTCGCCGCTCAAGGCGCTGTCCAACGACATCCAGCTCAACCTGCAGGCCCCCCTGGCCGGTATCAGCGCCGAACTGGCCGCCCTCGGGCTGCCCACCCCTACCCTGCGCACCGCAGTGCGCAGCGGCGATACCCCGCAGAAGGAACGCGCGGCCATGCGCCGCCAGCCCCCGCATATCCTGGTGACCACCCCCGAGTCGCTGTACGTGCTGCTCGGCTCGACGTCCGGGCGCCAGGGCCTGGCCTCGGTGCACACGGTAATCGTCGACGAGATCCACGCCGTGGCCGGCAACAAGCGCGGCAGCCACCTGGCGTTGAGCCTGGAACGCCTGCAGGCGCTGTGCCAGCGCCCGCTGCGGCGCATCGGCCTGTCGGCCACCCAGCGTCCGATCGAGCGGGTGGCGCAGTACCTGGTGGGCCATCAGCGCCCCTGCGCCCTGGTGGATATCGGCCATGCGCGCCAGCGCGACCTGGCCATCGAGGTACCGCGCGCGCCACTGGGCGCGGTGATGGCCAACGATGTGTGGGAGCTGGTCTACGATCGCCTCGCGCAACTGGCCCGCGAGCATCGCACCACCCTGGTGTTCGTCAACACCCGGCGCCTGGCCGAGCGCCTGGCGCGCCACCTGAGCGAGCGCCTGGGGCGCGAGGCGGTGGCCGCGCACCATGGCAGCCTGGCCAAGGAATTTCGCCTCGACGCCGAGCAGCGTCTCAAGCGCGGCGAGCTGCAGGTGCTGGTGGCCACCGCCTCGCTGGAGCTGGGCATCGACATCGGCGAGGTCGACCTGGTGTGCCAGATCGGCTCGCCTGGCTCGATTGCCGCGCTGCTGCAGAGGGTTGGCCGCTCCGGCCACCAGGTGGACGGCACCCCCAAGGGTCGTGTGTTCGCCACCACCCGCGACGAGCTGATCGAGTGCGTGGCCCTGCTCGACTGCGTGCGCCGTGGCGAGCTGGACGAGCTGCATATCCCCAACGCACCGCTGGACGTGCTGGCCCAGCAGATCGTCGCCGAGGTCAGTTGCCAGCCCTGGGACGAACAGGCGCTGTTTGCGTGCCTCACCTGTGCGATGCCCTACGCCAATCTCGACCAGACGCATTACCAGGCCCTGCTGCGCATGCTCGCCGAAGGCTACAGCGGGCGCCAGGGCGTGCGCGGCGCGTACCTGCACCGCGATGCGGTCAGTGCCCAGTTGCGTGGAAGGCGCGGCAGCCAGCTGGCTGCCCTGACCAGTGGCGGGGCGATACCGGACAACGCCGACTACCGCGTGCTGCTCGAACCCCAGGCCTTGAACATCGGCAGCGTGAACGAAGACTTCGCGGTGGAGAGCATCGCCGGCGACATCTTCCAGCTGGGCAACGCGTCGTACCGCATCCTGCGCGTGGAGGCCGGCAAGGTACGGGTAGAGGATGCCCACGGGCAACCGCCGACCATCCCCTTCTGGCTGGGCGAGGCGCCGGGGCGCAGCGACGAGCTGTCCTTCGCGGTGGCACGCCTGCAAGCCGAAATCGACCAGCGCCTGGATATTAGCGGCGGCCAGCTGCAACCGCTGCTGACCTGGCTGCACGCCACGCTCGGGCTGAACGCGGACAGCGCCGAGCAACTGCTCGACTACCTGGCCCGCACCCGCCAGGCCCTCGGCGCCCTGCCCTCGCAGGACACGCTGATCATGGAGCGCTTTTTCGATGAGTCCGGCGGTACCCAGCTGATCATCCACTCGCCCTTCGGCAGCCGCATCAACCGCGCCTGGGGGCTGGCACTGCGCAAGCGCTTCTGTCGCACCTTCAACTTCGAGTTGCAGGCGGCAGCCAGCGAGGATGCGCTGATCCTGTCGCTGTCGGCCGGCCACAGTTTTGCCCTGGAAGAGGTGTGGCGCTACATTTCCAGCGCCAGTGCCGAGCACCTGCTGACCCAGGCCGTGCTCGATGCGCCGCTGTTCGGCGTGCGCTGGCGCTGGAACGCCGGGGTGTCGCTGGCACTGCCGCGCTATGCCGGCGGGCGCAAGGTCGCCCCGCAGATCCAGCGCATGAAAAGCGAAGACCTCACCGCTGCCGTGTTCCCCGACCAACTGGCGTGCCTGGAAAACATCGTCGGCGAGCGCGAGATTCCCGACCACCCGCTGGTGGAGCAGACCCTCGACGACTGCCTGCACGAGGCGATGGATTGCGAGGGCTGGCTGAACCTGCTGCGGCGCATCGAAGACAAGCGCATCCGCCTGATCTGCCGCGACCTGCCGGCGCCTTCGCCCCTGGCGGCGGCGATCCTGAATGCACGTCCATACGCCTTTCTCGATGACGCACCGCTGGAAGAGCGGCGCACCCAGGCCGTGCTCAACCGGCGCTGGAGCGACCCGCAAAGTGCCGACGACCTGGGCGCACTGGATCCGCAGGCGATTGCCGCAGTGCGTGCCGAGGCCTGGCCGTTGCCAGGCGGCACCGACGAAATGCACGAGGCACTGATGAGCCTGGCGGCCGTGTGCGATGCCGAGGTGCAGGCCAACCCGGGCTGGCTGGCATGGCTGCAGCAACTGGCCGCCGGCGCACGCGCCTGCCACCTGAAGTTGCCGCAGGGTGGCGGCCTGTGGCTGGCCCGCGAACGCCTGCCGTGGCTGCTGGCGCTGTACCCGCAAGCGGCGCCCACCCCATTGCCCGGGTTCGATCAGCCCATCGATGCCGACAGTGCTGCCGTGGAACTGCTGCGCGCGCGCCTGAGCGGCTTCGGCCCGCTGACCAGCAGCGAGATCGGCGCGCCGCTGTGCTTGAGCCCCTCACAGGTCGAGCAGGCCATGCTGCGCCTGGAAGCGGAGGGCTATGTGATGCGCGGGCACTTCAGCCCGGGCCACACCCCTGAACAATGGTGCGAACGCCACCTGCTGGCGCGCATCCACCGCTACACGCTCAAGCGCCTGCGCCGCGAAATCGAGCCGGTCAGCCTGCAGGACTTCATGCGCTTTCTGTTCGACTGGCAGCACCTTTCGCCCGGCACCCGGCTGGAGGGCCCGGCGGCGCTGGGCGAGGCGCTGACCCAACTGGAAGGCTTCGCCGCAGCGGCCTCGGCCTGGGAAAGCGACCTGCTGCCGAGCCGGCTGCGCGACTACAGCGGGCAGTGGCTGGACGATGCCTGCCGGGCCGGCAAGTTCGTGTGGGCTCGCCTGGCCCCTTCGGGCAAGGCTGCGGCCAGTACCCTGCGCAGCACCCCTGTCGTGCTGCTGCCACGGGCGCGGCTGGGGTTGTGGCGAGCACTGGCCGCCACCGACGACGCCCCGGCACCGTCGCCCCGCGCGCAACGTGTACTGGCCGCGCTCAGCGAGCACGGCGCACTGTTTTTCGATGAACTGCGCGACGAGGCACGCCTGTTGCCCAGCGAGCTGGAGACAGCCCTGCAGGAACTGGTGGCGGCCGGGCAGATCAGTGCCGACAGCTTTGCCGGCCTGCGTGCACTGATCACCCCGGCCAGCAAGCGCCAGGCACGCAGCCATCGGCGTGGTCGCGGGGCATTCAGTGGCGGCATGGAGGACGCCGGGCGCTGGGCATTGCTGCGCCGCGCCGGCACGCCGGCCGAGGACGCCCTGGAACAGGTGGCCCTGACCTTGCTGCGCCGCTATGGCGTGGTGTGCTGGCGGCTGCTCGAACGCGAGGCCGACTGGCTGCCGAGCTGGCGGGACCTGCTGCGCACGTTGCACCGCCTGGAGGCGCGTGGCGAGATCCGTGGCGGTCGCTTCATCAGCGGGCTGGCCGGCGAACAGTTCGCCTTGCCCGAGGCCATCGGCGTATTGCGCGAAGTACGCAGGCGCCCGCTGGATGGCAGCCTGGTGGCGGTGAGTGCCAGCGACCCGCTGAACCTGGTGGGCACCTTGCTGCCCGGCAGCAAGGTGGCAGCGGTGAGCGGCAACCGGGTGGTGTACCGCGACGGCGTGGCGGTGGCGGCACGGGTGGCGGGCAAGGCGCAGTACTGGGTGCAGGAGGATGCGGCGCTGCGTGAGCGGGTGGTGCGCGATGTCCATCACTGATCCCGAAGCTTTGCGGTGTGTGCAGGAGCCGGCATTGCCGGCGAAGGCCGCAACGCTGTCTTGATGGGTTCACTGGCATCCAATCCCCCATTCGATATAAGGTCTTGGATTGCCTGCAAAAGGAACCCGCATGAGCCTCTCCCTCCTCAGCCGTTATGCCTTCTTCGCCGCGTGTGTCGTGTTCACCCTCGCCAGCCTGCCGTTCCTGCACCACGACTGGCTGTGGCCCTTCACCCTGGTCACCGGCCTGCTCAGCCTGCTGGGCCTGTTCGACCTGCTGCAGAGCCGCCATGCGGTGCGGCGCAACTACCCGATCCTGGGCAATATCCGTTACCTGGTGGAGGGCATCCGCCCGGAAATCCGCCAGTACCTGCTCGAATCCGACAGCGATGCGCTGCCCTTCTCCCGCGCCCAGCGCTCGCTGGTGTACTCGCGGGCCAAGAACGAAACCGCCGACAAGCCGTTCGGCACCCTGATCGACGTCTACCAGTCGGGCTTCGAGTTCATCGGCCACTCCATGCGCCCGGCACCGCTCAGCGACCCCGAGAGCTTTCGGGTGATCGTCGGCGGCCCGCAGTGCACCCAGCCCTATTCGGCCTCGGTGTTCAACATCTCGGCCATGAGTTTCGGCTCGCTCAGCGCCAACGCCATTCGCGCCCTCAACCAGGGTGCCAAGCTTGGCAACTTCGCGCATGACACCGGCGAGGGCAGCATCAGCCCCTACCATCGCGAACATGGCGGCGACCTGACCTGGGAACTGGGCAGCGGCTACTTCGGCTGCCGCACCTCGGACGGTCGCTTCGACCCCGAGCGCTTCGCGCAGCAGGCCAGCAGCCCGCAGGTGCGCATGATCGAAATCAAGATGAGCCAGGGCGCCAAGCCCGGCCACGGCGGGATCCTGCCCAAGCACAAGGTGACCCAGGAAATCGCCGACACCCGCGGCATCATGATGGGCGAAGACTGCATCTCGCCGTCGCGCCACAGCGCGTTCTCCACCCCCATCGAGCTGATGCAGTTCATTGCCCAGCTGCGCGAGCTGTCCGGCGGCAAGCCGGTCGGCTTCAAGTTCTGCCTGGGCCACCCGTGGGAGTTCATGGGCATTGCCAAGGCCATGCTCGAGACCGGCATCCTGCCCGACTTCATCGTGGTCGACGGCAAGGAAGGCGGCACCGGCGCCGCGCCGGTGGAGTTCACCGACCACATCGGCGTGCCGCTGCGCGAAGGGCTGCTGTTCGTGCACAACACCCTGGTGGGGCTGAACCTGCGCGACAAGATCAAGCTGGGCGCCAGCGGCAAGATCGTCAGTGCGTTCGATATCGCCAGCGTGCTGGCCATCGGTGCCGACTGGGCCAACTCGGCGCGCGGCTTCATGTTCGCCATCGGCTGCATCCAGTCGCAAAGCTGCCATACCAACAAGTGCCCGACCGGCGTGGCCACCCAGGACGGCCTGCGCCAGCGGGCGCTGGTGGTGCCGGACAAGGCGCAGCGGGTGTTCAGCTTCCACCGCAACACGCTCAAGGCGCTGGCCGAGATGCTCGCCGCCGCCGGGCTGGATCACCCCTCGCAGCTGGAGGCCAAGCACCTGGTGCGGCGCATGTCGGCCACCGAGATCAAGCTGTTCTCGCAGCTGCACGTGTTCCTCAAGCCGGGTGAACTGCTTACCGGCGAGGTGAACGGCGAGTTCTACTCGCGGATGTGGCAGATGGCGCGGGCAGACAGTTTCGAGCCCAACGCCGAAGCGGCGTAACGACGTCGCCGACTCCTCACCTGCAGGAGCCGGCATTGCCGGCGAAGGGGCAGTACAGCCACACAAAAACCTCGGCCTGGGCCGGGGTTGTGTACATCAGGATGCGCTGGATGCCGCCACTGCTTCACTGTCGCCCTTGGGCGCCAGCTTGAACACGTGGTACAGCACCGTCAGCATTACCAGGAACGCCGGGCCGATGAACAGCGCCACGCGGGTTTCCTCGAAGTAGGCCATCAGGCCGACCACCAGGATCAGGAACGCCAGGGCCAGGTAGGAACTCAGCGGCCACAGCCACATGCGGTACTTGAGCGCGGCCCGTTCGGCCTGGCTCAGCCCGGCGCGAAAGCGCAGTTGCGCCAGCAGGATCATCACCCAGGTCCAGATCGCGCCGAAGGTGGCGATCGAGGTCACCCACACGAAGACCTTTTCAGGTACCAGGTAGTTGGCCAGCACGCCCAGCAGCAGCGCGCCGATCGACAGCAGCAGTGCATTGCGCGGCACGCCGTTGCGCGAGGTGCGCGCAAAGCTGGCCGGGGCCTGGCCGTTCTGCGCCAGGCTGTAGAGCATGCGCCCGGTACTGAAGATACCGCCGTTGCACGACGACAGCGCCGCGGTGATCACCACGAAGTTGATGATGCCGGCTGCGGTCTTGATGCCCAGGCGCTCGAAGGTCATCACGAACGGGCTGCCCTGGCTGCCGATCTCGTTCCACGGGTACAGCGACAGGATCACGAACAGCGCGCCGACGTAGAACAGCAGGATGCGCCAGAACACCGAGCCGATGGCCTGCGGGATGGTCTTTTGCGGGTTGCGCGCTTCACCGGCGGTAAGGCCGATCATCTCCACGCCCAGGTAGGCGAACATCACCATCTGCAGCGACATCAGCACGCCGGTCACGCCGTTGGGCATGAAGCCGCCGTGACTCCACAGGTTGGAGATGCCCAGCGCCACACCGTCGTTGCCGAAGCCGAAGGCGATCACGCCGATGCCGCCCAGCACCATGGCGATGATGGTCACGATCTTGATCAGGGCGAACCAGAACTCGAACTCGCCGAAGGCCTTCACCGCCACCAGGTTGATCGCGCCCATGCTGCCCAGCGCCGCCAGCGCCCAGATCCAGCGCGGTACGTCCGGGAACCAGATGCCCATGTAGATGGCCACCGCGGTGATCTCGGCGACACAGGTCACCAGCCACAGGAACCAGTAGTTCCAGCCGGTCAGAAAGCCCGCCAGCGGGCCCAGGTAGTCTTGTGCGTAGCGGCTGAAGGACCCGGCCACCGGGTTGTGCACGGCCATCTCGCCCAGCGCGCGCATGATCACCAGGATCGCCAGGCCGCCGATGATGTAGGACAGCATGATCGCCGGCCCGGCCATTTCGATGGCCTTGGCCGAACCGAGGAACAGCCCGACACCGATACAGGCGCCCAGCGCCATCAGGCGAATGTGACGTTCGCCGAGTTCCCGCTTGAGTGGGCCGCCCTGGGCGGTCTCACCATGAGAAGGGTGGTTGCCGACTGGCATAGGAATACAACCTCATTTTGTTATTGGATATAACCCTTCGTGCAGGCTGTACAGCGCCGATAGGCTGCTGTTTCGCCGCGCCGGGCTCACCTTGTGGGCAAGCACGTCGACCGGTGCGCGGAGCACCGGCCGAGCGAAAGGGGCGAGCAGTATAGGAAGGCCGCTACAGGGCTTTTCACTATATAAACCCCGATATTTGGCGAGAACTCTCGGCAATTACCGCTTATTCGGAGTGGCATTTCCCGCGCTTGGCCGTGCGGGTGTCAACCGGGCGGCTAACATAGCACCAAAACGGGGCAACACAACCTTGCACCAAAGGCGCATGTTCGCGCCGTGATTGGCGAACCTGCCGCTGGCAACCCACAAATTTTTCATCAATTGCGACCAGCGTCTAAGCTTCAGGCAAGCGAGACGAACATACGCAGCCGGGCTGAACACTATGGGCGCACAGTGGCAAACGGAACCAGACAAGACGCAGGCTGCCGCAGAACAACCGGATACTCCCGCATTGCCCAAACGTCCCCGCCGGCGCTATGGCTGGTGGCTGTTCGGCCTGCTGGTGCTGGGGGCCCTGGTACTGCTGGGCCTGGCGATCGCCCGTGAAATGCACACCTCGCGCCTGCAGGCGCGCGAGTTCAGCCAGTTCGCCGCCACCCTGAGCTATTCGATGCACAAGGGCCCCAGCGATGCCGTCATCTACCCGGGCGAAGGCCCGTTCGACAAGCGCCTGGGCTACAGCGCGCTGGGCGAGTTCCTGCCGCGGCTGTTCAAGCGCGATTACGTGATCGTCGAGCAGGCGCGTTTTTCGCCGGCGCTGATGAACTATGTGCAGCACGGGTTCTTCGTGCCCTATGCCGAGAAGATCCAGGCCGGCCTGTCGATCACCGACTGCAAGGGCGACGCGCTGTACCAGTTCCATTACCCGCAGCACCTTTACCCGGATTTCGCCTCGATCCCGCCGGTGATCGTGCACAGCCTGCTGTTCATCGAGAACCGCGACCTGCTCGACCCCGCCGATCCGCGCAGCAACCCGGCGGTGGACTGGCCGCGCTTCGCCATGGCCGCCTACAGTCAGGTCGCCAAGCACCTGGCCCTGCCCGGCCAGTCGGCCGGCGGCAGCACGCTGGCCACGCAGCTGGAAAAATACCGCCACTCCCCCGATGGCCTCACGGTGTCGGGCAGCGAGAAACTGCGCCAGATGATTTCGGCCAGCGTGCGCGCCTACCAGGACGGGCCGCAGACCCTGGGCGCACGCCAGCGCATCGTGCGCGACTACCTCAACAGCGTGCCGCTGTCAGCGGTGCCCGGCCACGGCGAAGTGCACGGCATGGCCGAGGGCCTGCGGGTGTGGTACGGCGCCGACTTTGCCGAGGTCAACAAGACCCTGGCCAGTACCGACAGCGACCCGGCCAGCCTGGCCGCGCGTGGCCTGGCACTGCGCCAGGTGCTGTCGCTGATGATCGCCCAGCGCCGCCCGTCGCACTTTCTGTCCAAGGGTCGCAACGAACTGGCCACCCTCACCGACAGCCACGTGCGCCTGCTGGCCGCCAACAACATCATCGACCGCCCGCTGGCCGATGCCGCGCTGGCAAGCAAGGTGGTGTTTCGCGACTGGGTGGCGCAGCCGACCATCGTGCCCATCGTCACCAACAAGGGCATCAGCGTGGCCCGCAGCCGCTTGTCGTCGGCGCTGGGGCGCCCGCTGTACGACCTGGACCGCCTCGACCTGTCGGCCACCAGCACGCTGCAGGCCGACCTGCAGGGGCAGGTCAGCGAGTACCTCAAGAGCCTCGCCGACCCGGCCTTTGCGGCGCAGATGGGGCTGATTGGCGAACGCCTGCTGACCCCCACCAGCACCACCCAGGTGCGCTACAGCTTCACCCTGCTGGAACGCACCGCCGACGGCTCGCGGGTACGGGTACAGACCGACAGCACCGACCAGCCGTTCGACATCAACGAGGGCAGCAAGCTTGAGCTGGGCTCCACCGCCAAGTTGCGGGTGCTGACCCAGTACCTGGAAATCATCGCCGAGCTGCACGACAAGTACGTCGACATGACCCCGGCCCAGTTGAGCAAGGTGGAGGTGGCCGACACCGACTTCATCAGCCGCTGGGCCCTGGATTACCTGGCCCGCAACAAGGACCGCAACATCACCGCGATGCTCGACGCGGCGCTGGAGCGCAAGTATTCGGCCAGCCCCGGCGAAGCCTTTTTCACCGGCGGCGGCATGCATGTGTTCAACAACTTTCGCCGCGAGGACAACGGCCGCATGCCGACCCTCAAGGATGCCCTGCGCGAGTCGATCAACCTGCCCTTCATTCGCCTGATGCGCGACCTGGTGCGCTACAGCACCTATTCGGCACCGGGCAACAGCGGCAAGTTGCTCAAGGACGATGCCGAGCCGCGGCGCCAGGAGTACCTTGCCCGCTTCGCCGACCGCGAGGGCACCGACTTCATGCGCCGGTTCTGGAAGAAGTACCAGCGCAAGACCTCCCAGGAACGCCTGGACACCTTTCTCGACAGCCTGCGGGTCACGCCGATCCGCCTGGCCGCCGTGCACCGCTACCTGTTCCCCGAGGCCGACCAGGCCACCTTCAACGCCTTCGTGCGCGCGCACATGAAGGCCGAGCCAGGGGCGGCCAAGCGGCCACCACTGAAAAAGGACCAACTGACCGACCAGCGTCTGGAAGGCCTGTATGCCGCCTACGGCCCGGGCACCTACGACCTGCCCGACCAGGGCTACATCGCCCGGGTGCACCCGCTGGACCTGTGGCTGCTGGGCTACCTGCTGAAGAACCCCACCGCAAGCTTTCAGGACGCGGTGCTGGCCAGCCATTTCGAACGCCAGGAAGTCTACAGCTGGCTGTTCAAGAGCCGGCACAAGGGCGCCCGTGACAGCCGTATCCGTACCATGGTCGAGATCGAGGCGTTCCTCGACATTCACCAGCGCTGGAAGCGCGTGGGCTACCCGTTCGATCACCTGGTGCCATCGCTGGCCACCGCCATCGGCAGCTCGGGCGACCGCCCGGCGGCGCTGGCCGAACTGGTGGGCATCATCCAGAACGACGGCGTGCGCCTTCCGGTGCTGCGTATCGACACCCTGCACTTCGCCGCCGACACGCCCTATGAACTGCGCCTGGCCGGTGACCCGGACCGGGGCCAGCGGGTGCTGTCGGTGGAAGTGGCGCGGGCCCTGCGCGGGGCCATGTCGCAGGTGGTGGACGCCGGTACGGCACGACGGGTGTCGGGGAGCTTCAAGCTGCCCGATGGCACCCTGCTGACCATGGGCGGCAAGACCGGCACCGGGGACAACCGCATCGAGAGCTTCGGTGCTGGCGGGCGGCTGATCGGTTCGCGTTCGTTGAACCGCACCGCGACGTTCGTGTTCTTTCTGGGCGACAACCATTTCGGCACCTTGACGGCGTTCGTGCCGGGGCGCGCGGCCGAGGCATTCAAGTTCACCTCGGCGTTGCCGGTGCAGGTGCTCAAGGGCATGGCGCCGATACTGCTGCCATACCTGCAGCCGGGGGGCAACACGTTGTGCACGCCGCCGCTGGTGGCAACGCAAGACCTTTCGACGCCCTGACGCCATTCGCCCGCCTGCAGCAACCACACGCTTGCGTGCAGGAGCCGGCCTTGCCGGCGAAACAGATCAGCGCTAAATGCGAAAAATAATCATCTCCATGTCTTGCGTTAAGATATATCTTGAGTAATATCTTTAGATACATCGAAACGCAGACAGGAGACAGTCCATGCGTGACCATCACCCACCCCACCGCGACAGCGGCGAGCGCCATGACGGCTTCGAGCGCCGGCACGGCCGTGAACGCGGCGACCGTGGCCCCCGCGTGTTCGCCCCCGGCGATCTCAAGTTGCTGCTGCTGGCCATGCTTTCGGAAAAGCCCGGCCACGGCTACGACCTGATCCGCCAGATCGAGGCCGAGTTCGACGGCGGCTACAGCCCCAGCCCCGGCGTGATCTACCCGACCCTGACCTTTCTCGAAGAGAGCGAGCTGATCAGCGGCGAAATCCACGGCAGCAAGAAGCTCTACAGCGTCACCGACGCCGGGCGCCAGTCGCTGGTCGACCAGGCCATCGCCCTGGACGGCGTGCGCACGCGCATCGAGGTGAGCAAGCGCTCGATGCGCGTGCACGACCGTCCGCCGGAAATCCACGAAGCCGTCCACAACCTGCGCCATGCCCTGCAGATCCATGCCGGGCGCTGGAACCCCGCAGAGATCGAGCGGGTACGCACCCTGCTCAACGACACCGCAAAAGCCATCGTTGCCGGCCCGGCAACCCCCACCCAGGAGACTTCCGAATGACGGACAGCCCCAACCTTTCGATCCATCGCGTCAACCACGAGATCAAGCGCCGCAGCCTGCAGGTACTGCGCGTGACCGAGCTGACCCCGCGCATGCGCCGCATCACCCTCGGCGGCGCCGAGCTGCAGGGCTTTCTCAGCGTCGGCAGCGACGACCACGTCAAACTCATGTTCGCCTGCTCCCCCGCAGAACAGGTGGCCCTGGACAACCCCGGCGCCACCGACGTGCGACCGACCATGCGCGAGTACACCCCGCGGCGCATCGACCTGGCCGCCGGCGAGCTGGACCTGGACTTCGTGCTGCACGGCGACGGCCCCGCCTCCACCTGGGCGGCCCAGGCCGAACCCGGCCATTACCTGCATATCGCCGGGCCACGCGCCTCGCTGGTGGTGCCGGACATCTTCGACAGCTACCTGCTGGTGGGCGATGAAACCGCCATCCCGGCCATCGGCCGCCGGCTCGAAGAGTTGCCAGCCGGACGCAAGGTGCTGGCGGTGATCGAAATCGAGGACGACCAGGAACGCCAGCCGCTGCCCAGCGCGGCGCAGGTCGAGGTGATCTGGGTACGGCGCCACCAGCAGGACGTGCTGCAGGTGTTGCGCGACCTGAGCCTGCCGTCGGGCACGCTGTACGCCTGGGTTGCCCTGGAAAAGGCGCTGACGCGCAAGGCCAAGAGCCTGCTGCTGGAAGAGAAAGGCGTTAACGAGGCGTACCTCAAGGCGGCCGCCTACTGGCGACTGGACCCCAACGACGAGGAATAAGCGTCGACCTTCAGGGTTGCGCCTGGGCCCGTGCCAGGCGCCTGCCCTGCCAGCGGTCGAGGACGATCAGCAGCACGCCGACCAGAATGAAGCCCCCCAGCATGGCCAGCGCATTGAGCAGCACCTGCGCATAGCCCAGGCTCGCCACATCGACGAACGGGTACGGATAGAAACCGATACCGTGACCGCGCGCCAGCACATACCCAAAGTACCCCAGCGGATACACCAGCCAGCCCAGCAGGTGGGTGAAACGCAACTGCCCCTTGGGCACGCACCACCACCAGTACAGCGCATAGGCCGCCGGCATCACGTCGTGCAGCAGCTCATCGGCCAGCCACTGCCAGCCCTGCGGTTGCCACAGGTGACGCAGCAACAGGCTGTAGGCCAGCGCCACGAACACGATGCTCACCGCCACCCCGGAACTCACCCAAGGCGACAGCCACCAGCGCCGCGCCGCCGATTCACGGCCAAAGGCCGCCTGGGTCAGCACCGTGGCCACCAGGGTATTGCTCAACACCGTGAAATAACCGAACAGATTCACCAGCCCGCCCAGCAGGCTGGCCTGATCCTGCCAGCGCGCCAGCAGCACCAGATACAGCTGGATGGTCAACGCCGCCCAGCCAAGGCCCGCCAGCAGGCCGATGCCCATGCGACGGTCAGCCACCGGCATCGGCTCAGCGACCGCGTTGCAGCTTCAGGTACAGGCGCTCGACCTTCTCCCGCGCCCAGGGCGTCTTGCGCAGGAAGGTCAGGCTCGACTTGATGCTCGGGTCACTCTTGAAGCAGCGGATATCGATGCGCTGCGCCAGCCCTTCCCATTGGTAGTGCGCCACCAGCGCGGTGAGGATCTGTTCCAGTGTCACGCCATGCAGCGGGTTGTTGTCAGCGGCAGTCATGCCTGTGCTCCAGCCAAACGAAGGTGCGCACCTTAGCCCAGGTGCGGCGGCGCGTCAGCACCTGGTGCGGCCTTTCTCGATCAAGGGCACCTGAGGTGATTCTAGTGACCTCGAAGGCTCTGGACAGCACCTTGGCATTTATTGTTTTACGGTAATGTTATATTGTAACCAAAACGATAACTGCCAAGGACCCCACCATGCGTCACCTGCCGCTCCACCTCTCCCCCCTTGCCGCCGCACTGTGGCTGGCCTCGCTGCCCAGCCACGCGGTTGAACTGCAACCTCAGGTCATCACCGCCAACCCGTTGGGCACCCCGCTGGCAGCCCCCAGCAGCGTGCTCGAAGGCGACACATTGACCCTGCAGCAAAAGGGCAGCCTGGGCGAAACCCTGAACACCCAGCCCGGCGTCGCCTCCACCTGGTTCGGCCCGGGCGCCAGCCGCCCGGTGATCCGCGGCCTGGACGGCGACCGGATCCGTATCCTGCGCAACGGCGTGGGTGCACTGGATGCCTCTTCGCTGTCGTACGACCACGCCGTGCCACTGGACCCGGTGAACGTCGAGCGCGTCGAGATCGTGCGCGGCCCGGCCGCCCTGCTCTACGGTGGCAATGCCATCGGCGGGGTGGTCAACACCTTCGACAACCGCATCCCCGACGCGCCGGTGCAAGGCATTCATGGTGCCGGCGAGCTGCGCTACGGGGGCGCCGACACCACCCGCAGCAGTGCGGGCAAGCTGGAAGCCGGCGATGGCCGCTTCGCCCTGCACCTGGACGCCAACAGCCGCCAGTTCAACGATTTGCGCATCCCCGGCTACGCCCGCAGTTCGAAGGTGCGCGATGCCGACGAACCCGGCGGCAAGCATCGCCTGGAAAACAGCGACGGGCGCCAGGACGGTGGTGCCGTCGGCGGTTCGTACAACTGGGAACACGGTTACGCGGGAATGTCCTACAGCCGCTACGATGCCAACTACGGTTCGGTGGCCGAGCCCGGCGTTCGTCTGGCCATGGAACAGGACCACTACGCCTTTGCCTCCGAACTGCGCGACCTCGACGGCCCGTTCAGCTCGCTCAAGTTCGACGCCGGCTACACCGACTACAAGCATCAGGAGCTGGAAGGCGGCGAGGTGCATACCACCTTCAAGAACAAGGGCTACGAGGCCCGCGTCGAGGCTCGGCACCAGCCGCTGGGGCCGGTGGAAGGCGTGATCGGCGCCCAGGTCACCCGCAACGAGTTCTCGGCGTTGGGCGAAGAAGCCTTCGTGCCGCAGACCGATACCGACAGCCTGGCGCTGTTCGTGCTCGAACAGTGGAAGGCCACCGACCGCCTCGACCTGAGCCTGGGCGCACGCCTGGAGCACACCCGGGTCGACCCCGACAGCCAGGGCAGCGAACGTTTCGCCCAGGCCGACAGCGCCAGCAGCTTCACCGCCGCCAGCCTGTCCTCGGGTGCGGTGTACCAGTTGACCCCGGTGTGGTCGCTGGCCGCCAGCCTGGGCTACACCGAACGTGCACCGACCTTCTACGAGCTGTATGCCAATGGCGCTCACGTCGCCACCGGCACCTACGAGGTGGGCGACCCGGGGCTTTCGAAGGAGAAGGCGATCTCCAGCGACCTGGCCCTGCGCTTCGACAACGGCACGCACAAGGGCAGCGTGGGCGTGTTCTACAGCCATTTCCGCAACTACATCGGCCTGCTGGCCAGCGGCAACCTGCGCGAAGGGCATGATCACGATCACGGGGATGACGATCACGATCACGACCATGATCACGAGCATGGCGACGTGCCCGAATACCTCTATCACGGCGTGCGCGCCCGCTTCTACGGCATCGAAGCCCAGGACCGCTGGCAACTGCTGGAAAACGCCTACGGCAGCTTCGCCCTGGAACTGTCTGGCGACTACACCCGCGCCAAGAACCTGGATACCGGCGAAGACCTGCCACGCATTGCCCCGCTGCGCCTGAACAGCGGCCTGACCTGGAACCTTGAACGCTGGCAGGCACGGGTCGACGTGCAGCATGCCAGCAGCCAGCATCGCAAGCCGGCCAATGAAACCAGCACCGACGGCTACACCACCCTGGGGGCCAGCGTGGGCTATCGCTTCGAGATCGGCCAGAGTGAATGGCTGGCCTTCGTGCGCGGCGAAAACCTCACCGACCAGACCGTACGCTATGCCAGTTCGATCCTGCGCGACATCGCCCCAGCGCCGGGTCGCAGCGTACAGGTAGGCCTGCGAACCACCTTCTGAACCCACACCGTTGCCGGATTGTTACCCATCCGGCAACGGTCACTCTTGCTGATCCGGCTTTTTTTCCGGCACGTTCGCCTATATCCTCCCCGCCTCAAGCTGAACCGCTTCACCTATTCCTGATACTGCCTTGCCCTCGACGATGCCTGCATCTCGGGCAATTTGCCGTTCTTCCAACAATCAAAAGACAGCGCTATCTCATGCATCAGTTCCATCATCTGCCCCCCGCCGCCGCGACCTTGCTGGCAGGCCTGGCCGCCAGCACGCTGGCCTGCAGCCTGCAGGCCGCCCCCCTCTTCGACGGCAACTCGCCCTGGATGCTCGGCGACTGGGGCGGCACACGCTCGGCGCTGGCCGAGCGCGGCTACGACTTCACTCTGGGCTACACCGGGGAGATGGGCAGCAACCTGCACGGTGGCCACGACCACAGCAACACCGCCCGCTACAGCGACCAGTTCAGCCTGGGCAGCCACCTGGACCTGCAGAAGATCCTCGGCTGGCAGGGCGCCGAATTCCAGTTGACCGTGACCGAGCGCCACGGCAACAACATCAGCAACGATCGCATCAACGATCCGCGGGTGGGCGGCTTCACCTCGGCCCAGGAAGTCTGGGGCCGTGGCCAGACCTGGCGGCTGACCCAGATGTGGTTCAAGCAGACGTACCTGGACGGCGACCTCGACGTGAAGGTCGGGCGCTTCGGCCAGGGCGAGGACTTCAACAGCTTCCCCTGCGACTTCCAGAACCTGGCCTTCTGCGGCTCGCAGGTGGGCAACTGGGCCGGCAGCATCTGGTACAACTGGCCGGTGAGCCAGTGGGCCCTGCGCGTCAAGTACCACCTAACGCCGGAACTCTACGCCCAGGTCGGTGCCTACGAACAGAACCCCTCCAACCTCGAGCGCCAGAACGGCTTCAAGCTCAGCGGCAGCGGCACCCAGGGCGCGGTACTGCCGGTGGAACTGGTGTGGACGCCGGCCATCGACGGCCTCAAAGGGGAATATCGCGCCGGTTACTACTACAGTAGTGCCAAGGCACAAGATGTTTACAAGGACGGCAACGGCCAACCGGCAGCCCTCAGTGGCCAGGACTATCGCAGCAGCTCGAGCAAGCACGGGTTCTGGTTGGGGGCACAGCAGCAGGTGACGTCGTTGGCCAGCGATCACTCACGTGGCCTGAGCGTTTTTGCCAATGCCACGCTGCACGACAAGAAGACCAATGCCATCGACAACTATGTTCAGGCAGGTGTGGTTTACAAAGGGCTGTTCGATGCCCGCGCCAAGGACGACATCGGCTTCGCCCTCGCTCGCGTGCACGTCAACCCGGCCTATCGCAGGAACGCCGAGGCCCGCAACCGCGCCAATGCCCTCTTCGACTACGACAACCCCGCCTTCCTGCCCGTCCAGGACACCGAGTACAGCGCCGAGCTGTATTACGGCATCCACCTGGCCCAGTGGCTGACCGTGCGCCCGAACCTGCAGTACATCCGCCACCCGGGCGGGGTCGGGCACGTGGACGACGCGCTGATCGGCGGCCTCAAGATCCAGAGCAGCTTCTGAACGGGCCCTGCGGCTCGAACCTTTTCACCTTGATGGAGAACACACGATGAGCACTGATGGTGCCTTGAGTAGAACCCGCTGGCTGCCGAGACTGCTCGGCGTGCTGCTGTTGCTGATGGGGCTGGCGCTGCTGGCCGGCGGTATCAAGCTGAGCCAGCTCGGCGGCTCGCTGTATTACCTGATTGCCGGTATCGGCTTTGCCCTGTCGGGCGTGCTGCTGCTGGCACTGCGCCGCACCGCGCTGGGCCTGTACGGCCTGGTGCTGCTCGGTAGCACCCTGTGGGCATTGTGGGAGGTCGGCCTGGACTGGTGGCAACTGGTACCGCGCCTGTCGCTGTGGTTCGCCCTGGGCGTGGTGTTGCTGCTGCCGTGGGCACGCCGCCCGCTGCTGGGCCAGCCCGGCAAGCTCAACACCGGCCTGCTGAGCCTGGCGGTGGTGCTGTCGGGCGCCACCGCAGTGGCAAGCCAGTTCACCTTCCCGGGTGAAATCAAGGGCGAGCTGGGCCGCGACAGCACCGAGCTGAGCAGCACCGCGCCGGCCATGCCCGATGGCGACTGGCAGGCCTACGGGCGCACCGAATTCGGTGACCGCTACTCGCCGCTGCGCCAGATCACCCCGAACAACGTGCACAAGCTCGAAGAGGCCTGGCGCATTCGCACCGGCGACCTGCCGACCAGCGATGACCCGGTCGAGCTGACCAACGAGAACACCCCGCTCAAGGTCAATGGCAAGCTGTATGCCTGCACCGCGCACAGCAAGGTGCTGGCCCTGGACCCGGATACCGGTGCCGAGATCTGGCGCTTCGATCCGCAGATCAAGAGCCCGGTGGGCTTCAAGGGCTTTGCCCACATGACCTGCCGTGGCGTGTCGTACTACGACGAAAACAACTACGTGAACATGGACGGCGCCCCTGCGCCGAAAATCTCCGAAGCCGGCCAGGCCGTGGTGCGCAGCTGCCCGCGTCGCCTGTACCTGCCCACCGCCGATGCGCGCCTGATCGCGATCAACGCCGACACCGGCAAGGTCTGCGAAGGCTTCGGCAACCAGGGCGTGGTCGACCTGACCCAGGGCATCGGCCCGTTCACCGCCGGTGGCTACTACTCCACCTCGCCTGCCGCGATCACTCGCGAGCTGGTGATCATCGGTGGCCACGTCACCGACAACGAGTCCACCAACGAGCCCTCGGGCGTGATCCGTGCCTACGACGTGCATGACGGTCGTCTGGTCTGGAACTGGGACAGCGACAACCCGGACGAGACCGCGCCGCTGGCACCGGGCAAGACCTACAGCCGCAACTCGGCCAACATGTGGTCGCTGGCCAGCGTCGACGAGAAGCTGGGCATGGTGTACCTGCCACTGGGCAACCAGACCCCTGACCAGTGGGGCGCCGACCGCACCCCAGGTGCCGAGAAGTTCAGTGCCGGCATCGTCGCCCTGGACCTGGCCACCGGCAAGGTACGCTGGAACTACCAGTTCACCCACCACGACCTGTGGGACATGGACGTCGGCAGCCAGCCGACCCTGCTCGACCTGAAGACCGCCGACGGCGTCAAACCTGCGCTGATCGCCCCGACCAAGCAGGGCAGCCTGTACGTGCTCGACCGTCGTGACGGCAGCGCCATCGTGCCGATCCGCGAGATCCCGGCGCCCCAGGGCGCGGTCAAGGGCGACCACACCGCACCGACCCAGGCCCGCTCGGACCTGAACCTGCTGGGCCCGGACCTGACCGAGGCGGCCATGTGGGGCGCCAGCCCGTTCGATCAGATGCTGTGCCGTATCCAGTTCCGCGAACTGCGCTACGAGGGCCAGTACACCCCGCCGTCGGAGCAGGGCAGCCTGATCTACCCGGGCAACGTGGGCGTGTTCAACTGGGGCGGCGTGTCGGTCGACCCTGTGCGTCAGCTGCTGTTCACCAGCCCCAACTACATGGCCTTCGTGTCGAAGATGGTGCCGCGTGCCGAAGTGGCCGAGGGCAGCAAGCGCGAAAGCGAGACCAGCGGCGTGCAGCCCAACACCGGCGCACCTTACGCGGTGATCATGCACCCGTTCATGTCGCCCCTGGGCGTACCGTGCCAGGCCCCGGCCTGGGGCTATGTGGCCGGTATCGACCTGACCACCAACAAGGTGGTGTGGAAGCACAAGAACGGCACCAGCCGCGACAGCTCGCCGATTCCGATCGGCCTGCCGGTGGGTGTACCGAGCATGGGCGGCTCGATGGTGACGGCCGGCGGCCTGGGCTTTTTGAGCGGCACCCTGGACCAGTACCTGCGTGCGTATGACGTGAACACCGGCAAGGAGCTGTGGAAATCGCGCCTGCCGGCTGGCGGCCAGGCCACGCCGATGACCTACACCGGCAAGGATGGCCAGCAGTACGTGCTGGTGATGGCTGGCGGGCACGGTTCGCTGGGCACAAAGATGGGCGATTACGTGATCGCCTACAAACTGGCGCAGTGATCGACCGCTGAACCTGGGCTGCCGTGCAGCCCTTCGCCGGCCTTGTCGCTGAAGGGGCCGCCCGGCACTGCACATACCTGTCCGCCCATTGAAACCTCCCCCCTCCCGCCCCATCTAAGCACCATAGTCATTCACGCAGGTGCCCCATGAGCGACCAGCAGGATCTCCCCGAACATCCCGACCAAGACGCTGAAGTCGAGCATCTCGACGCCTCCGACCACACCGGTCGCACCCTCGCCATCCCCGGCCAGCAACTGCCGGACAAGGTCTACGTGATCCCGATCCACAACCGCCCGTTCTTCCCCGCGCAGGTACTGCCGGTGATCGTCAACGAAGAACCCTGGGCCGAGACCCTGGACCTGGTGGCCAAGACCCCGCATCACAACCTGGCGCTGTTCTTCATGGACACCCCGCCCGAAGACCATCGCCACTTCGATACCTCGGCCCTGCCGCTGTACGGCACCCTGGTCAAGGTGCACCACGCCAGCCGCGAGAACGGCAAGCTGCAGTTCGTCGCCCAGGGCCTGACCCGCGTGCGGATCCGCACCTGGCTCAAGCACCACCGCCCGCCCTACCTGGTGGAAGTCGAATACCCGCACCAGCCCAGCCAGCCGACCGACGAGGTCAAGGCCTACGGCATGGCCCTGATCAACGCGATCAAGGAACTGCTGCCGCTCAATCCGCTGTACAGCGAAGAGCTGAAGAACTACCTCAACCGCTTCAGCCCCAACGACCCTTCGCCGCTCACCGACTTTGCCGCCGCCCTGACCTCCGCCACCGGCAACCAGCTGCAGGAAGTACTCGACTGCGTGCCCATGCTCAAGCGCATGGAAAAGGTGCTGCCGATGCTGCGCAAGGAAGTCGAGGTGGCACGCCTGCAGAACGAGATCTCTGCCGAGGTGAACCGCCAGATCGGCGAGCACCAGCGCGAGTTCTTCCTCAAGGAACAGCTCAAGGTCATCCAGCAGGAGCTGGGCCTGACCAAGGACGACCGCAGCGCCGACCTGGAGCAGTTCCAGCAGCGCCTGGCAGGCAAGACCCTGCCCGCTGCGGCGCAAAAGCGCATCGACGAAGAAATGGGCAAGCTGTCGATCCTGGAGACCGGCTCGCCCGAGTACGCCGTCACCCGCAACTACCTGGAATGGGCCACCGCCCTGCCCTGGGGCGTGTACGGCAAGGACAAGCTCGACCTCAGGCATGCACGCAAGGTGCTCGACCAGCACCACGCCGGCCTGGATGACATCAAGGATCGCATCATCGAGTTCCTTGCCGTGGGCGCCTACAAGGGCGAGATCAGCGGTTCGATCGTGCTGCTGGTGGGCCCGCCGGGCGTGGGCAAGACCAGCATCGGCAAGTCCATCGCCGAGTCCCTGGGGCGGCCGTTCTATCGCTTCAGCGTCGGCGGCATGCGCGATGAGGCCGAGATCAAGGGCCACCGGCGCACCTACATCGGTGCCCAGCCGGGCAAGCTGGTGCAGGCGCTCAAGGACGTCGAGGTGATGAACCCGGTGATCATGCTCGACGAGATCGACAAGATGGGCCAGAGCTACCAGGGCGACCCGGCCTCGGCCCTGCTCGAAACCCTGGACCCGGAACAGAACGTCGACTTCCTCGACCATTACCTGGACCTGCGCCTGGACCTGTCCAAGGTGCTGTTCGTGTGCACCGCCAACACCCTCGATGCCATCCCCGGGCCGCTGCTCGACCGCATGGAGGTGATCCGCCTGTCCGGTTACATCACCGAGGAAAAGGTCGCCATCGCCAAGCGTCACCTGTGGCCCAAGCAACTGGCCAAGGCCGGCGTGGCCAAGGCCAGCCTGGGTATCAGCGACAGCGCATTGCGCACGGTTATCGAAGGCTATGCCCGTGAAGCCGGGGTGCGCCAGCTGGAAAAACAACTGGGCAAGCTGGTGCGCAAGGCCGTGGTGCAGTTGATCGACACACCCGATGCAGTGATAAAGATCGGCCCCAAGGACCTCGAAGCTTCACTCGGCATGCCGGTGTTTCGCAGCGAGCAGGTGCTGTCGGGCAAGGGCGTGATCACCGGCCTGGCCTGGACCAGCATGGGCGGCGCCACGCTGCCGATCGAGGCGACCCGCATTCACACCCTCAACCGCGGCTTCAAGCTCACCGGCCAGCTGGGCGAGGTGATGAAGGAATCCGCCGAGATCGCCTACAGCTACGTCAGCGCCAACCTCAAGCAGTACGGTGGTGAGGTGGGCTACTTCAACGAGTCTTTCATTCACCTGCACGTGCCCGAAGGGGCCACGCCCAAGGACGGCCCGAGTGCCGGGGTGACCATGGCCAGCGCCCTGCTGTCCCTGGCACGCGACCAGGCACCGAAAAAAGGCGTGGCCATGACCGGCGAGCTGACCCTGACCGGGCAGGTATTGCCGATTGGCGGGGTACGCGAGAAGGTGATTGCGGCGCGCCGGCAGAAGATCCACGAGCTGATTCTGCCGGAGGCCAACCGCGGCGACTTCGAAGAACTGCCCGGCTACCTGAAGGCCGGCCTGCAGGTGCATTTTGCCAGGCGCTTCAGCGACGTGGCCAAGGTGCTGTTCTGAAACAGCGGTAACAGAAACAGCGCGGGCTGCAGGCAGCCCGCGCGGGCACCCGGCAGCGAAGCGTGAGAATCTTCCCAAGGCAGCACACTTTCCCTATTATCGGCTGCCCGGACCCTCCCCGAGCCAGGAGTCATGATGACCGCATCCCGTGTGTTACTGAGTTCGAGCCTGATACTCCTGGCCAGCTGTGCCAGCCAGCCCACACCTCCACAGCCGCTGCTGGTGGAAAAACAGAGCCAGTGCCCGGTCACGCTCGATGTCGGCCAGGCCATCACCCTGGCGTTGCCCAGCAACCCCAGTACCGGTTATCGCTGGCTGCTGCAGAATCCGGCCAACGGCGTACTTGCGGCGCTGGGCCCCGAGGTCTACAGCAACCCCGAAGACACCGGCCTGGTGGGCAGTGCCGGCCGATCGCTGTGGCGCTTCAAGGCCAGCGCCAGCGGCAGCGGCCACCTGCTGCTGGTGTATCAGCAACCCTGGGCACCGGAGGTCAAGCCGGCGATGAGCTTCGACTGCGACATCCAGGTACGCTGAGGCTGCGCCGCGGAGCATTTACTCGAGGCGTTTCTGAAGACGCCTGGCACACTCTTCGATGAATGACCACTGCGCCAGGAAATTCTTGAAGTGAATGACGAATCTGGCCAGTTGCTGACTGTCCTGCATGCTGTGCAACTTGCCGATCGAGGCGTCCAGATAGGTCTCGATGAACTGCCAGGCGGTCTGCAGGTGCGACGCAGCAGTGGTGACGTCTTCCAGGCGTACCACCAGATTTCGCATGCGCTGCGCCAGTAGCCCCAGGTTCCCTTCCTTTGTGCCGGATGCCACCAGGCGCTCGATCTTGCGCCCCAGTGCCGGCCTCAATTCGAACCGGGCGTCATCACGAAACCTGTCGGTCTCCTTGCGTACTTCACCGACCTGGAACTGGAAGACGCCCGCCGAGTTCTTGAGGTTGGCCACCCACCGTGCCATCTCCTGCACAAGGGTTCGGTCTGGTGCATCCAGCCGCACGGGCACCTCGAACTGCATGCCTTGCCAAGCCTCCCTGCGCCCGCCCAACGCCTTGGTACGTTCACAGGCCAGCAGCGCACGCTCGCCTGACAGGCTGATGGAGCTTGCACAGTTGATCAGCGCGATGGGCAACTGAGTGCTTTTCTGCTTCAACCGCCCCCATGAGTCGGCGTGGAGATTGATGCGATGGAACAACACCTGCATCGGGTAGAAGTCGAGCTCGGGGTCCGGGTGACGGTAGTATCCCAACCACTGCAGAAAGGCCTCCCGTCGGGTCGGTATCGCCATCACATGGTCCATGTAGGCATCCAGCACGGCAACGTGTTCGCGGGTGAACGTCAGGTCGATTCGCCCCTCCTCCTCCAGATCCTGCACCAATTGCAGCGGAATCAGGGCTATCTGGGTATCCAGCTCATCCTGAGGCAGTGGATG
Organism: Pseudomonas palmensis; assembly: GCF_017848315.1. Lineage (GTDB taxonomy): Bacteria > Pseudomonadota > Gammaproteobacteria > Pseudomonadales > Pseudomonadaceae > Aquipseudomonas > Aquipseudomonas palmensis. The sequence goes on along the minus strand of NZ_JAFKEC010000008.1, from coordinate 62,428 downwards.
CCTCAGTCTTTGAATAATGTTGTTCATTGTGGGTCATCACCAGAGCAATCCAGAAGCCGCAAGGCGCTGCTGGCCAGCACAGCCTGCAGCGCCTTGCGCCCTTCACTCAAAGGCCGGCAACATACTCGGCCTTGATCTTTTTCTTGTAGGCTTTCAACGCCTCGACCAGCTCGCTGACCGCTCTCAACGCCTGCACATCGTCGATGCTGCAGGCGATGAGCCGATCCCAAACCGGCTTCAGTTGCACGGCGATGCGCCTGATGCCGGCCAGCCATTGCTCGCGTGACGTGACCAGCTCGGCATAAGCCTCAAGGTGCTGACACTGGGCCTGGAGGCGCGTCTTGTCCCGTGCCATCGCGGTCAGTTGCAGTTGCAGTTCATCGTGCTGCTTCTGCATCCCTCGGCGCTGCTCGAGCATCGTTGCATAGCGCATGCCTTCCATTGCCGCACCGATGATTTCGCCGATTTTCTTCAGCGCGCCTTGCACTGCCTCGACCGACAGTCCGCCCGTGGCGATGACATCCGCCGCCGCCTTGAGCTGCTCGGTGGTCGGCAACAGGCCGCCGAAGGTGGATTCCACCTTGGCCGCCTCAAGTACCTTGATCGCCTCGTCAAGACTGGCCAGGGCCTCGCGCCGCACGGCCAGTTCGTCTTCGCAGGCCTTGCTATTGGCCGCCAGCCTGTCGAGCTCGCCCTGATAGCGAGCCTTGTCGGCACTGGAGTCATAGACCGGGATGGCCGTGATCTGAGCCGTGGCCGTGCGCAACTGCCCCAACTGATCGTTGAGCTTGACGGCAATCTCGCCGATGGCGTCCTGTGCCACCTCCAGATACTGCGCAATGTCCTCGGGATCATCGTTCGGGTCGATGTCCTTTTCGAGGCCGCCCAGGTCATTGCTCTTGATCGCGACGATGATGCGATCGGCATGGCGCATCAGTTGCTGGAGGTTGTCGTCAAGACAGCGTGCATTGCGCTCCACACGCTCGTGCAACAGGGGCAGGAAGGCATAGCGGCTGTCCTGGGCGGCCTTCAGGTAGGCGGCACCGGCACGCAGGACCCTGTCGAACTGCGGATCATCCCAGCCCAGCGGAAATTGAAGAATGTTGCTCATGGGTAGCTCCTTATTGGGCCCACAGCGTGTCGTCGAAGACCCGGCTCATGGTGATGGAGCAGGCTTCGATAAACGCCCACTGCGAGAGAAAGTTTCTGAAATGGATGATGAAAATGCCCAGCTGCCGGCTGTCGTTCATCTTTTCGAGCTTTTCGATGGACGCTTCGATGTAGGTGCCGATGGTCTGCCAGGCCGTCTGCAGGTGCGAGGAAGCGGTCACCACCTCCTGCAGGCGGGTGGCCAGTTCATCCATATGGGTCGTGAGTACCTGCAGGCGTCCCTCCAGGTTGACCGCCGCCGTCAGGCGCGCCCCGACAGCCTTGCGTTCCTTCTGCACCCGGTTGCGGGTCTTGCGCACCTTTTCGGCCTTGGAGCCGTAGATCGAGCCTGAGATGACCGCCCCCAGCGGGCCGGCCGCCAGCCCGGACAGGGCCGCCTTGACGTACTCGTCGTACTGCTTGTTGAGGTTGTCGATTTCCTTGTCCAGCGCCGCCAGCTCATCGCGCAGGGCCTGGGTGGCACCGCTGGCCTGGTGACGCTCGATGGCGTCGGTCTTGAGGGCGACCTCGTTCATCAGCTCGAAACGCGCGGTGTCGCGAAAGGTTTCGGTGTGGCTGCGCACACTGCTTACACGCGCGTGAAAATGCTCGACTTCATCCTTGAGCACCTCCATGTAGTCCACCAGCGACGAGACGATCTCCCGGTCGCCGAAGCTCAACGCAACCGGCGCTGCGAACTGCACGGACTCCCACGTATCACGCCGCCCGCCAAGGGCCTTGGTCTTCTCGCATTCCTGCATCACCCCCTCGCCGGTGGTGTTGATGCCACGGGCACACACCCCCAGCTCGGCGGACAGCTTCTTGCACTCGTCGGACAGCGTGCCCCAGGCGCGGGCATGCTTGTGCAGGTTGAGAAAGGTCGTGCGCATGGCACTGACCGACAGTACCGGCTCCTTGATGTCGGTGTAGCCAAGCCAGGGCACCAGCGACGCGGTTTCGGTCGGCAGGCCGGTGACATACTTCACATACTGATTGAGCGTGACGATATGTTCGCGGGAAAGCGTCAGCCCTCCCTCGTTTTCGCCATCACGCTGGTTCATGCCTTCGATCAGGTTTCTGGGCAGCAGGGCCGCTTCCTTTTCCAGTTCACCGGTATCGTACGAGCGCGCGCCAGGTTCGAGTTTCATTTCACATTCCTTGTGAGTGAGCCAATAGGGTCAAGCCACTTCACTCTAAGGACCCGCCGGCAAGACAAATAGCCGGCAGGCTTTCCTCGAAGCCGGCATTGGAATGCAGCGGCCAGCCGCGCCGGTCAGTCGGCCATGCATCCTGTTGCAACATTGGCTAAAATGCCGGCCCTTTACCGCCGAACGCCTGGATTGCCCGTGAGCAAAGAGCCCGATCGCCTGTTCGCCACCCCGCTGGCGCAGGTCCCCGATTTCACCTTCAACGAAGATGTCGTGCGGGTTTTCCCCGACATGATCAAGCGCTCGGTGCCCGGCTACCCGACGATCGTCGAGAACATCGGCGTGCTGGCTGCCCAGTTCGCCCAGCCCGATACCCTGCTGTACGACCTGGGCAGCTCGCTCGGTGCGGTGACCCAGGCGATGCGCCGACATGTACGCAGCGAGGGCTGCAAGGTGCTGGCAGTAGACAACTCCCCGGCCATGGTCGAGCGCTGCCGCGAATACCTCAGCCACCAGGACGCGATGCACCAGGAGTTGCTGCCGGTGCAGGTGATCGAGGCCGACATCACCGCGCTGGACCTGCAGCCGGCGTCGGTGGTGGCGCTGAACTTCACCCTGCAGTTCATCGAGCCGCAGGCACGCCTGGCCCTGCTTGGCCGCATTCGCCAGTGCCTGGTGCCTGGCGGCGCACTGATCCTGTCGGAGAAGCTGCGCTTTGCCGACCCGCAGCAACAGGCCCTGCTCACCGATCTGCACGTGGCCTTCAAACGCGCCAACGGCTACAGCGAACTGGAAATTGCCCAGAAGCGCAGTGCCATCGAAAACGTGATGAAACCCGACAGCCTCGAGGAACACCGTCAGCGCCTGCTGGCAGCCGGTTTCTCGCAGGTGGTGCCGTGGTTCCAGTGCCTGAACTTCGCCTCGCTGATTGCCCTGCCATGATCGATCTGACTCCCCTGGTCCGCCGCATGGCGGGCACCCCATTGGCGCACTGGGCCCAAGGCCTGCAAGCGCAACTCGATGCCAAGCTGGAAAAGGGCCATGGCGACCTGGAGCGCTGGCAAAGCGCACTGGATGCGCTGCCGGCCCTGGAGCCCAGCCAGGTCGACCTGCTGCACGGCCTGCGCCTGGACAGCGACTGCGACGACGCCACCCGCGCACAGGTGCGCACCGCGCTGATGGGCCTGTCGCCCTGGCGCAAGGGCCCGTTCGACCTGTTCGGCGTGCACGTGGACACCGAATGGCGTTCGGACTGGAAGTGGTCACGGGTCGCGCCGCACCTGGACCTGCGCGGCAAACGCGTGCTGGATGTGGGCTGTGGCAACGGCTACTACCAATGGCGCATGCTCGGCGCCGGCGCCGACAGCGTGATCGGCGTGGACCCCAACTGGTTGTTCTTCTGCCAGTTCCAGGCCGTGCAGCGTTACCTGCCGGACCTTCCCGCCTGGCACTTGCCGTTCGCCCTGGAAGACCTGCCGGCCAACCTGGAAGGTTTCGACACGGTGTTCTCGATGGGGGTGTTCTACCACCGCCGCTCGCCGATCGAGCATTTGCTGGCGCTCAAGGACTGCCTGGTCAAGGGGGGCGAACTGGTGTTGGAAACCCTGGTGGTCGAGGGTGACGAGCATCAGGTGCTGGTGCCTGAAGACCGCTATGCGCAGATGCGCAATGTATGGTTTCTGCCCTCGGTGCCGGCACTGGAGCGCTGGTTGCGTCGCGCCGGCTTCAGCGATGTGCGCTGCGTGGATGTGAGCGTGACCAGCGTCGAGGAACAACGCAGCACCGACTGGATGCGCTACCAGTCGCTGAGCGACTTCCTCGACCCTACCGACCCGACCCGAACCGTCGAAGGCCTGCCGGCACCCAGGCGGGCGGTGCTGGTGGCGCGCAAGTAATCAGAAGGGGGCCTCTTCGCCTGCAGGAGCCGGCCTTGCCGGCGCAGAGGCCCTTGCGAACACGGCGTGCGTCAGTCCTTCACCACCTGCTGCTGCACCTGCTCCTTCTTCTGCGCTACCTCCTTCCTGCCCTCCCCATGCACCCGCTCCTGGCTCTTGCGAAACTCGGCCCAGAACGCCTTGGTGCGCTCGGCGCCGCCTTCGGCCATTGCCGCGCTGCTGCCCAGCAGCAACGCGGCGATCAGTGCGTACTTGCTCAGGTTCATCGACCTTCCCTCATGATTGGATTCGAACCGATCATAAGCAGCCCAAGCTAACGCCAAGGTGAGCCGCACATTACAGTGCTGCAAGATTGTGCTCCTCCTCCTTGCGGTGCGCCCAGTGGTACAGGGCCGGCAGCACCAGCAGGGTCAACGCGGTGGACGAGAGGATGCCGCCGATCACCACGGTGGCCAGCGGGCGCTGCACCTCGGCACCGGTGCCAGTGGCCAGTGCCATCGGAATGAACCCCAGCGACGCCACCAACGCGGTCATCAGCACCGGCCGCAGACGCGTCAGCGCACCTTCGTCGATGGCCACGCGCAGCGGCCGGCCCTGCTCGCGCAAGCTGCGGATGAAGGCGATCATCACCAGCCCGTTGAGCACCGCCACCCCCGACAGGGCGATGAAGCCCACCCCCGCCGAAATCGACAATGGAATGTCGCGCAGCCACAGCGCCACCACCCCGCCGGTCAGCGCGAACGGGATGCCGGTGAACACCAGCAGGCCGTCCCTGACGCTGTTGAACATCATGAACAGCAGCCCGAACACCAGCAGCAATGCCACCGGCACCACCACCTGCAGGCGCTTGGCCGCCGATTGCAGCTGCTCGAACTGACCGCCCCAACGCGTCCAGTAGCCAGGCGGCACTTCCACCTGCGTATCGATGCGCTCGCCGGCCTCGGCCACGAACGAACCGATGTCGCGGCCACGCACGTTGGCGCTGACCACCACCAGGCGCTTGCCGTCTTCGCGGCTCACCTGGTTGGGCCCCTGCACCAGCGCCAGGCTGGCCACCTCGGCCAGGCTGATGAAGCCGATACCGCCGTCGCTGCCCGCACTGGCCGGTACCGGAATCAGCAGCTGCGACAAGCCTTCGATGTCGGTACGCACGTCGTCCGAGAGGCGCACCACCATGTCGAAACGCCGGTCGCCCTCGTACAGCGTGCCGGCCTGGCGGCCGCCCACGGCCACGGCGATGGTGTCCTGCACATCGCCGACGTTGAGCCCGTAGCGTGCAGCCTTGTCGCGGTCGACCTCGATGGTCAGCACCGGCAGGCCCGAGGTCTGCTCGACCTTGACCTCCGATGCCCCCGGCACCGCCTGCAAGGTTGCGGCAATCTGTGCTGCCGTGCGGTTGAGCACCGTCATGTCGTCGCCGAAGACCTTGACCGCCACATCGCTGCGTACCCCGGAAATCAGCTCGTTGAAGCGCAGTTGAATCGGCTGCGACAGCTCGTAGTTGCTACCCGGCACCCGCGCCGCCGCGCGCTGGATATCGGCGATCAGTTGCTCGCGCGACTTGCCGGGGTCGGGCCACTGCGCCTGCGGTTTGAGCATCACGTAACTGTCGGAGATGTTCGGCGGCATCGGGTCGGCGGCGATCTCGGCGGTGCCGGTGCGCGCAAATACGCGCTGCACCTCCGGCACCTGGCTGACCACACTCTCCTCCAGGCGCTGCTGCAATTGCACCGACTGGCTCAGGCTGGTGCCCGGCACCCGCAGCGCCTGCAGGGCGAAATCGCCTTCGCTGAGGCTGGGCACGAACTCGCTGCCCATGCGCCCGGCCAGCACCGCGCACAGCAGCACCGACGCCCCGGCCAGGGAAAACGCCAGCCCACGGTGCCCCATCACCCAGCGCAATAGCGGCGCATAGCCGGCCTTGGCGCTGCGCATCAGCAGGTTGTCCTCTTCCTTGACCTTGCCGGTGACGAACAGCGCGATGGCCGCCGGCACGAAGGTCACCGAGAGCAGCATCGCTCCCAGCAGGGCAATCACCACGGTGAAGGCCATGGGGTGGAACATCTTGCCCTCCACCCCGCTCAGGGCAAAGATCGGCAGGTACACCACCATGATGATCAACTGGCCGAAGATCAGCGGGCGGCGCGCCTCGCGGGCGGCATTGAACACTTCGTGCAGGCGCTCGGAGCGGGTCAGCAGGCGGCCATGGTGCTGCTGGGCGTGGGCCAGGCGGCGGATCGCGTTCTCCACGATCACCACCGCGCCATCGACGATGATGCCGAAGTCCAGCGCACCCAGGCTCATCAGGTTGGCACTGACCTTGTTGCCGAACATGCCGGTGAAGGTGAACAGCATCGACAGCGGAATCACCATGGCGGTGATCAGCGCGGCGCGGATGTTGCCGAGAAACAGGAACAGCACCGCGATCACCAGGATCGCACCTTCCACCAGGTTCTTCTTCACCGTGGCGATGGCCTTGTCGACCAGGTCGGTGCGGTCGTACACCGTGACCGCGCTGACACCTGCCGGCAGCGTGCGGTTGATCTGCGCCAGCTTGTCGGCCACTGCCCGCGACACGGTGCGGCTGTTCTCGCCGACCAGCATGAACACGGTGCCCAGCACCACCTCACGGCCATTTTCGGTAGCCGCGCCGCTGCGCAGTTCGCGGCCGATGCCCACCTGGGCGACATCGCGTACGCGAATCGAGGTGCCGTCGACAGTGGCCAGCACGATGTTGGCAATGTCGTCGATGCCTGCCAGTTGCCCCGGCGCACGAATCAGCAGTTGCTCGCCACGGCGCTCGATGTAGCCGGCACCGACGTTGGCGTTGTTGCGCTCCAGGGCCGTCAGCAGGTCGCCCAGGGTCAGCTTGTAGGCGGCCAGGCGCCTGAGGTCGGGGGCAATCTGGTACTCCTTGGCGTAGCCGCCGATGCTGTTGATCTCGGCCACGCCGCGCACGTTGCGCAACTGCGGCTTGATGATCCAGTCCTGGATCTCGCGCAGGTCGGTGGGCGTGTACTCGCTGCCGTCGGCCTTGCGCGCATCCGGCGCGGCTTCCACGGTCCACAGGAAGATCTCGCCCAGGCCGGTGGAGATCGGCCCCATGGCCGCCTCGACGCCGTCGGGCAACTGCCCGCGCGCCTGTTGCAGGCGCTCGTTGACCAGTTGCCGGGCGAAGAACAGGTCGGTGCCCTCGTCGAAGATCACCGTCACCTGCGACAGCCCCGAGCGCGACAGCGAACGGGTCTGCTCCAGGCCCGGCAGGCCGGCCATGGCAGTCTCGATGGCGAAAGTGATGCGCTGCTCGGTTTCCAGCGGTGAAAAGCCCGCCGCCGAGGTGTTGATCTGCACCTGCACGTTGGTGATGTCGGGCACCGCATCGATCGGCAGCTTCTGGTAGCTGGCCAGCCCCAGCCCGGCCATCAGCAGCACCGCGAGCATCACGATCAGGCGCTGCTCGATGGCAAATTGAATGATCCGTTCGAACATGAGGAGTACTCGTGGGGGCTCAGTGGGAATGCTCGGCGCTGGCTTTGCCCAGCTCCGACTTGAGGATGAAGCTGCCCTGTGCCGCCACCTGCTGGCCGGCCTGCAGGCCCGCCTTGATCTGCACGAAGCCGTCGGCCACCACACCCGGGGTCACCGCCTGGGCGGTGAAGCCCTCTGCACTGCGCACGAACACGGTGGGCTGCTCTTCGAGGGTCTGCAGCGCGGCCTCCGGTACCGCCAGCGCCTCGTCCAGGCGTTCGGTAGGCACCCGCACCGCCACGAACAGGCCGGGGCGCCAGGCGCCGCGAGGGTTGTCCAGGGTGACCCGCACGGTGGCGGTGCGGGTCTGCTCGCCGAGCAGGCTGCCCACATGGCTGACCGTGCCGCTGGCCTGCTCGCCCAGTTCACTGGCCAGCACCGTCACCGGCATGCCGACGCGCAGCCTGGCCAGGTCACGCGGGGCCACGCCAAAGGTTGCCCATACCCGCGACAGGTCGGACAAGGTGAAGGCCGCACTGCTCTCGCTGACCACTTCGCCCGGCACCAGGTGCTTTTCCACCACCTGCCCGTCAAACGGTGCACGCAGTTCATAGCGGTTGCCGCCGGCCAGCACCACGCTGCCACTCAGTGCGCTGATCTTCTGCCGGGCATTGGTGGCGGCGATCTCGGCTTCCTGCAGGGCCTGGCGCGCCTGCAGGTAGTCCTGTTCGGCAGAGATGCCCTCCTGCCACAGGTCTTTCTCGCGGGCGAAGGTGCCGCGCGCCAGTTCCAGTCGCCGCTGGCTGGCCGCCAGCTCGCTGCGCTGCTCGGAGATCTGCGGGCTGGCGATCACCGCCAGCAGTTGCCCGGCCTTGACCTGCTGGCCGAGCACCACGGCCACCGATTCCACCACCCCGGCCGCACGCGGCACCAGGTGCGCGGTACGGTCCTCGTCGAAGCGGATCTCGCCCGGCAGGCCGAGGCTGCGGCTCAAGGTGCGCGGGGCCACGGTGGCCAGCTCGATACCGGCCACCTGGATCTGCTCGTCGCTCAGGGTCAGGTGGCCCTCCTGCTGTTCTTCGCCATGGCCTTCCTCGCCATGGGCGTCGTCGCCATGGCCCTTTTCCTCATCGCCATGGCCCGCCTCGGCATGCGCCGCGTGGGAGGCCTGCGGCGCATTCATCTGGTGACCCAGCACAACCCCCAGGCCAACGCCCAGGGTCAGGGTGACGGCCACCAGCGTGATGGTTTTGCTGTTCATGCACATTCCTCGGCAAATCGTCGGGGGTCAGCGGCTGGCGGTGGCCAGGTCGCCGAAAAGTCGTTCCAGGCGGACTCGCGCATCGCTGCCCTGGGCCTGCGCCGCCAGGTATTGGGTGCGCGCCGCCACCAGCGTGCGCTGGGCGTCGAGCACCTCGAGAAAGCTGAACTTGCCGCGCTCGAAACCCCGCGTGGCGGCGTCCACCGCCTGCTGCGCCGCCGGCAGTATCGAGCGGTCGAAGGCCTGTACCTCGCCCGCAGCCACCTGCCACTGCACCAGCGCCTGCACCACTTCGCTGCGCACCCGCAGTTCGGCGCCGTTGCGCAGGTCGCGGGCCTGATCGGCACGCCGCGCCGCCGCCAGCACATTGCCCTGGTTGCGATCGAACAAGGGCAGCGGTATCGACACCCCGACCACATTGATGCGCTCGCGGTCGGCCTCGCTGTACTGGCTACCCAGGCTGACGGTGAGGTCGGGGATGCGCTGGCTGCGAGCCAGCCCCAGGTCAGCCTCGCGCTGCTCGATCTGCAGGCGGGCCAGGCGCAGCTCGGCCGTGCGCTCGAGGCGGGCAAGCAGCGTGTCGCCCTCGGCTGGGGTCAGGGCGTCGGACGGCATGCCTGCCACCCGCTCGAACCCCGCCTGCGGCGCCCCCGTCACGCTGGCCAGTTGCTGATAGGCCACGGCCACGGCCTGCTGGGCACGGCCTCGTTCCAGGCGCATCTCGGACACCTGCACCTGCGCGCGGGTGGTTTCGATGGGGGAAGCGCTGCCGGCCCGCACCCGCCCCTGCACCACCTGCAGGCCACGCTCGGTCAGGCGCAGCGACTGCTCGGCCAGTTGCAGCCGTTCCTGGGCCTGCACGGCGGCATGAAACGCAGCCAGCACCTCGGCGCGCAAGGCATTGCCCTGGCGTTCCAGTTCCAGCGCCGCCAGGGCCTGCTCCCGCTGGGCCACCTCCACCCGCGCACCGCGCTTGCCGCCCAGTTCCAGGCGCTGGCTGAGGCTGACGGTGGTGGTCTGCGAGCCGCGGCGGGTATCTTCCTGCTCCCAGCTCAACTCCGGGTTGGGCAGCAGGCCGGCCTGGTTGCGTTCGCCCAGGGCGATCTCGGTGCCCCAGCGCGCCGCGGCAAGCTCGGGGTTGTTGTCCTGCGCGGTGCGCAAGGCGGCATCAAGCGTCAGCACGCTCGCCTGCAGCGCTGTCGAAAGCCCCAGCAGCACCCCGGCCAGCGCCGCCAGCCGCGCCACGCGCTGTGGATGAAGCCTGTGCCTGCACGTCATGCGTGAATCCCCCGCGCCCATTTCGAAGCGGGCACTTTAGGGAGCGGGCTTTATCGTCAACATGACCCCAGGATTACAAATCTGTTATCCAGCGCCGCTCAGGACCGGCTTGGCTTACCATGCGCGACACGCCTTGACCCTGAAGTGACTCAAGGGTTGAGAATTGCCGTTTTGCACGCCGCGAGTACCCCATGCGCCTATTGATCATCGAAGACGAAGTCCGTACCGCCGAGTACCTGCAGCAGGGCCTGAGCGAGAACGGCTACATCGTCGACTGCGCCGCCACCGGCATTGACGGCCTGCACCTGGCCCGCCAGCACGCCTACGACCTGGTCATCCTCGACGTCAACCTGCCGCAGCTCGACGGCTGGAGCGTGCTGCAACGCCTGCGGGCGGAGTCCTCGACCCGTATCATGATGCTGACCGCCCACGGCCGGCTCTCGGATCGGGTCAAGGGCCTGGACCTGGGCGCCGACGATTACCTGCTCAAGCCGTTCGAGTTTCCCGAACTGCTGGCACGCATTCGCAGCCTGTTGCGGCGCAGCGAGCAGAACCTGGCGCCGGCCACGCTCAGGGTCGCCGACCTTGAGCTGGACCCCAGCCGCCACCGCGCCTACCGGCGCAACCAGCGTATCGACCTGACGGCCAAGGAGTTCGCCCTGCTGCACCTGCTGATGCGCCAGAGCGGCGAGGTGCTATCGCGCACGCAGATCATCTCGCTGGTGTGGGACATGAACTTCGATTGCGACACCAACGTGGTGGAGGTGTCGATCCGGCGCCTGCGGGCCAAGATCGACGACCCCTTCGAGGACAAGCTGATCCACACCCTGCGCGGCGTGGGCTATGTGCTGGAAGCGCGCGAATGAAACCGGCACGACTGTCGTTGCGCCTGGGCCTGAGCGTCAGCCTGATGGGCGCGGCGCTGGTGCTGCTGCTGGCGAGCCTGGCGGTACTGGCGCTGGACCACGAACTGGACAACCGCGCCCGCAAGGTGCTGGCACGCAAGATGGAGCAGATCGAGCACAGCCTGGGGGTGGACCTGAAGGCCAGCGACCTGGGCTCGCGCGCCCACCCCCTGCTCGACCTGGTGATGGGCCACGACGATCTGAGCCTGAACATCATCGCCCAGACCGGACGCCACCCGGCCCTGTTGAGCCTGGGGCCTGCAGTGGAGGCCGAGCCGCTGCGGCGTATCGCGGCCGGGACAGCGCTGGGCTACAGCGAATGGCAGGACAGCGCCGAGGCCCGCCTGATGACCGCCGCGCGCCTGATGACCCTGCGTGACGGCACCCCGGTGCGGGTACTGCTGACGCTCAACCGGGCCGACGACCTCGGCCTGCTGCAGGCCTACCTGCGTTCGACGTTGCTGGCGTTGCCACTGCTGTTGCTGCTGATCGGCATTGCCGCCTGGAAGCTGGTGCAGCGTGGTCTGCTGCCGCTGCGCAGGTTTCGGCGGATTGCCGCCCAGGTGTCGGCGCAGGAGCTGAGCCACCGCCTGCCCGAGGACAAGCTGCCCCAGGAACTGAGTGCCCTGGCGCGCGGCATCAACGTGATGCTCGACCGGCTGGATGGCGGCGTGCAGCGTCTGTCGCAGTTTTCCGATGACCTGGCGCACGAACTGCGCACGCCGATCAGCAACCTGATGGGCAGGGCCCAGGTGACCTTGTCACGGGTGCGCTCGGCGCAGGATTACCGGGTGGCGCTGGAGGACAGCATCGAGGAGCTGACGCGCCTGAACCGGATCATCACCGACATGCTGTTCCTGGCCCAGGTGGACGCGCCGCGTCAGCAACTGGCGTTGAAGCCGGTGGCGCTGGCCGACGAGGCGCAACGGGTGGTGGAGCTGTTCGCGCTGAGCGCCGAATGCAAGGCGATCACCCTGAAAGTCAGCGGCTGGGGCACGGTGCAGGGCGACCGGCTGATGCTGCAGCGGGCGCTGTCGAACCTGTTGAGCAATGCAATTCGCCACAGCCCCGAGGGCCGCCTGGTGGAAATCGGCATCGAGCAGAGCGCACGGGGCGTGCAATGCTGGGTGCGCAACGAGGGGCCGGGGATCGAGGCGGTGCACTGGCCGCACCTGTTCGAGCGGTTCTACCGGGTGGGCTGCGGGCGCTCGCGGGTGGAGGGCGGCACGGGGCTGGGGCTGGCCATCGTGCAGTCGATCATGCAGGTGCATGGTGGGCAGGTGGAGGTGACCAGCGCGGCGCAGGGGCCTACGCGGTTCAGTCTGATATTTGGCTAGGCGGCTTCGCCGGCGAGGCCGGCTCCTACAGGAATCGCAGCGCCTGTAGGAGCCGGCCTTGCCGGCGAAGGTCACGACGCATTCAGCGGTTGCTGGCTGCCAGAATCAGCTGTTTCATCTCGCTGACCGCACCCTTGAAGCCCACGAACAACGCATGGGCCACCAGTGCATGGCCGATGTTCAGTTCGTTGATGCCCTTGATCGCCGCCACCGGCTCGACGTTGTGGTAGTGCAGGCCATGCCCGGCATTCACGATCAGCCCCTGAGCCAGGCCGAAGGCCACGCCATCGGCCACGCGCTGGAGTTCTTCGGCCACATCGGCGGGGGTCTGCGCATCGGCGTAACGCCCGGTGTGCAGTTCGATCGCCGGCGCGCCAACACGGCGCGAGGCCTCGATCTGGCGCTCGTCGGCATCGATGAACAACGACACCTCCGACCCCAGGCGCGACAGGCGCTCCACCGCCGCCTTGATCCGCGCCTCCTGTCCCGCCACGTCCAGGCCACCTTCGGTGGTCAGTTCCTGGCGTGTCTCGGGCACCAGGCAGATGTGCGCCGGGCGAATGCGCTCGGCAAACTGCATCATCTCTTCGGTGACGCCCATCTCGAAGTTCATGCGCGTCTGCAGCACCTCGCTCAGTACCAGCACGTCACGGTCCTGGATATGCCGACGGTCTTCGCGCAAATGCACGGTGATGCCGTCGGCACCCGCCTCTTCGGCGTCCAGCGCGGCCTTGACCGGGTCCGGATATCGCGTGCCACGGGCCTGGCGCAGGGTCGCCACGTGGTCGATGTTCACGCCAAGGAGGATGCGGTTGCTGGTGGTCACGAAGAGACTCTCCTGAAAATTGAGCCTCACAGCATACGTCGTGATCAAGGCTTGCGAAACAGTTCCCGGCTGACCAGCGGACGCCCGCCCAGGTGCACCGCCAGCGCCTGGCGCATCAGGCGCTTGGCCGCGCCCAGCGCGCCCGGCATCGACCACTCGGCCTCGGCCATGGCCAGCAGGTGCGCGCCACTGAACAAGCCTGGCTGCACCAGGTACACCCGCTCCAGGCCCGCGTCCACCTGCAGGCGGTACAGGCCATCGGCCACCAGCGGATCGCCATTGATGTCGTGCTCAAGCGCAAAGCCATACCCCAGCTCGTCCAGCAGGCGCCATTCGAAGGCACGCAGCAACGGCTCCAGCGGGCGCCCCGCGCCCAGTGCCTGCAAGGTGGCAGCGTACTGCTCGAACATCACCGGGTGCGGGTCTTCGGCCTGAAGCAGGCGAATCAGCAGCTCATTGAGGTACAGCCCGCTGAACAGCGCGTCGCCGTTGAGCCAGACCGCAACGCCTGCGCTGTCCATGCGACCGACATTCTTGAGCTCGCCGCGCCCATGGAACTGCACCTCCAGCGGCACGAACGGACGCGCCAGGCTGCCGGCCTTGCCGCGTGCACGACGCAGCACGGCGCGCAGGCGCCCCTGGGGGGTAAGGAAGTCGACCAGCGCACTGGTTTCACGGTACGCCCGGCTGTGCAGCACGAAGGCCGGTTGGCCGTCTGGCATGTCCATGATTCAGCGCTTCACGAAGAGGTGGGCCCGACACCGGCCGGTGTCGGGCCAGGGCATTCAGAGGTCGCCGTAGCCCAGCGAACGCAGGGCGCGCTCGTCGTCGGACCAGCCACCCTTGACCTTGACCCACAGGTTCAGCATGACCTTGGCGTCGAACAGCAGCTCCATGTCCTTGCGCGCCTCGGTGCCGATGCGCTTGATGCGCTCGCCCTTGTCGCCAATGATGATCTTCTTCTGGCCGTCACGCTCGACCAGGATCAGTGCATGGATATGCAGCACGTTGCCCTGCTGCTTGAATTCCTCGATCTCGACGGTGATCTGGTACGGCAGCTCGGCGCCGAGCTGGCGCATGATCTTCTCGCGTACCAGTTCGGCAGCCAGGAAGCGGCTGCTGCGGTCGGTGATCTGGTCTTCGGGGAAGAAGTGCTCGTTTTCCGGCAGGTGCTTGGCAATCAGTGCTTCGAGGGCATCGAGGTTGTGCCCGTGCTGCGCCGAGACCGGCACGATCTCGGCGTTGGGCAGTTGCTCCTGCAGCCATTGCAGGTGCGGCATCAGCTCGGCCTTGTCCTCGATGCGGTCGGTCTTGTTGATGGCCAGGATCACCGGGCCCTGCACGTACTGCACGCGCTCGAGCACCAGTTGGTCCTCGTCGGTCCACTTGGTGCGATCGACCACGAAGATCACCACGTCGACGTCTTTCAACGCCGCCGAGGCGGTACGGTTCATGTAGCGGTTGAGCGCCTTCTCGTTGCCCTTGTGCATGCCGGGGGTATCGACGTACACCGCCTGCACATCACCTTCGGTCTTGATACCGAGCATGTTGTGGCGGGTGGTCTGCGGCTTGCGCGAGGTGATCGCGAGCTTCTGCCCGAGGATGTGGTTGAGCAGCGTCGACTTGCCCACGTTGGGGCGGCCGACGATGGCGACGTAGCCGCAACGGGTAGTGTTCTGTTCAGTCATTGCCATTCTCCACGCCCAGGGCGATCAGTGCTGCGGCGGCCGCGACCTGCTCGGCGATACGCCGGCTCACGCCCTGCCCTCGGCTTTTTTCAGTCAACAGGGTCACTTCGCATTCGACGAAAAACGTCCGGCAATGGGGTTCACCCTGGATATCCACCACTTCGTAGCGGGGCAGTTCGCAGGCCCGCGACTGCAGAAACTCCTGCAGGCGGGTTTTCGGGTCCTTGTTGGTGTCGACCAGGGTCAGGCTCTCGAACTCACCGGCCAGCCATGCCAGCACGCGATCGCGAGCGGTGTGCATGTCCGAGTCCAGGTAGATCGCACCGATCAGCGCCTCGAGGGCATCGGCCAGGATCGACTCGCGCCGGAACCCGCCGCTTTTCAGCTCGCCCGAGCCCAGGCGCAGGTACTCGCCCAGGTCGAAACCGCGGGCCAGCACGGCCAGGGTTTCACCCTTGACCAGCCGGGCGCGCAGGCGCGACAGCTGGCCTTCGCGGGCCTGGGGGAAGCGCTCGAACAGGGCCTCGCCGGCGACGAAGTTGAGGATCGCATCACCAAGGAACTCCAGCCGTTCGTTGTTGCGGCCGGCAAAGCTGCGATGCGTGAGGGCCAGCAGCATCAGCTCCTGGTTCTTGAAGGTGTAGCCGAGCTGGCGCTCGAGGCGGCTCAAGGAAACGCTCACAGTGTACCCACGCGCTGTTCGTGGTCGATTTTCAGCAGCGGCGCCAGGGCGCCGGGCTCACACAGTTCTGTCCGGCTCGAAGCCGACGGGGTTAACGCGTTGTTCAAATGCAAATCCTGAAAGACGGTTTTGTTCATGCCTGACGTCCGGCCGGGGCGCGTCTTGTGGACGCCCTTGTACAGCCTATGCCAGAAAAGCATTCGGCGCTGTCGAAGGACAGCGCCGTTAGGGTGTTACTTGATCAGGCCAACCCGCGAAAGGCTCGGGAAGTGGCTGAGCTTGGGCTCTGGCCAGCTCATCCAGATGGCGAAGGCCTTGCCGACGATGTTCTTGTCGGGAACCATGCCCAGCAGCTCCTTGGGAATGTTGGGGTCATCCCAGTAGCGACTGTCGTTGGAGTTGTCGCGGTTGTCGCCCATCATGAAATAGTGCCCGGCAGGCACCACCCACTGCTGGTCCGGCGGCATGCGATAGCGGCTCATCTCCTTGCGGATCAGGTGCTCGGCCTCGCCCAGCTTCTCCTTGTACAGTTCGGCGCTGCCCAGGGTGCCCGGCTCGCTGCCGACCAGTTGCTCGGCAATCGGCTGGCCGTTGACGAACAGACGCTTGTCGCTGGTGTAGCGCACCTGGTCGCCCGGCAGGCCGACCACACGCTTGATGTAGTTGACGTTCGGGTCGCTCGGGTAGCGGAACACCATCACATCGCCACGCTGCGGGTCACCGACCTCGATGACCTTCTTGTCGATCACCGGCAGGCGGATGCCGTAGGAGAACTTGTTCACCAGGATGAAGTCGCCCACTTCCAGGGTCGGCTTCATCGACCCCGAAGGGATCTGGAACGGCTCGACCAGAAACGAGCGCAGCACCAGCACGATGAACAGCACCGGGAAGAACGATTTGCCGTACTCGACCAGCAACGGCTCCTTGTTCAACTGCTCGACCACCGCCATCTCGGGCTGGCTGACGCTGCCCTGATAGGTGTTGATCGCCGTGCGCCGGCGCGGGGCCAGGAACAGCAGATCGATCAGGGCCAGCAGTCCACACACGGCAACGGCGATGACTAGCAACAGCGGGAAATTTAGTGACATAGGACCTAGCTATCCAACCTGAGCACGGCGAGGAAGGCTTCCTGTGGAATTTCCACGTTGCCCACCTGTTTCATGCGTTTCTTACCGGCTTTCTGCTTTTCCAACAGCTTGCGCTTACGGCTAACGTCGCCACCGTAGCATTTGGCCAGTACGTTCTTTCTGAGCGCCTTGACAGTGGTACGCGCCACAATCTGCCCGCCAATGGCGGCCTGGATTGCCACATCGAACATCTGCCGCGGGATCAGTTCCTTCATCTTCTCGGTCAACGCGCGGCCTTTGTAGTGCGCATTGTCACGGTGCACGATCAATGCCAAGGCATCGACCTTGTCGCCGTTGATCAGTACATCGAGCTTGACCAGGTTGGCCGACTGATACCGGTCGAAATGGTAGTCCAGCGAAGCATAGCCGCGGCTGGTGGATTTGAGGCGGTCGAAGAAGTCCAGTACCACTTCGTTCATCGGCAGGTCGTAGCGCACCTGCACCTGGGAACCGAGGAACTGCATGTCGCGCTGTACGCCACGCTTCTCGATGCACAGGGTGATGACGTTGCCCAGGTGCTCCTGCGGCACGAGGATGGTGGCGGCCACGATCGGCTCGCGGAAGTCTTCCACCGACGACACGTCTGGCAGCTTGGACGGGTTGTCGACGTAGATGGTTTCACCGGTCTTGAGCTTGACCTCGAAGATCACGCTCGGCGCGGTGGTGATCAGGTCCAGGTCGTACTCGCGCTCCAGGCGCTCCTGGATGATCTCCATGTGCAGCATGCCGAGGAAGCCGCAACGGAAGCCGAAGCCCAGTGCGTCGGAGCTCTCAGGCAGGTACTGCAGCGACGAGTCGTTCAGGGTCAGCTTTTGCAGCGCGTCACGAAAATCTTCGAAATCTTCGGAACTGACCGGGAACAGGCCGGCATATACCTGGGGCTGGATACGTTTGAAGCCTGGCAGCACTTCCACGTCGGGCGTGGAGCTGAGGGTCAGGGTGTCACCGACCGGTGCACCGTGAATGTCCTTGATGCTGGCGATGATGAAGCCCACTTCGCCGGCCTTGAGGTCGGCGGTGGCGGTGTGCTTGGGGTTGAACACGCCCACGCTGTCGACCAGGTGCACCTTGCCGGTGGACTTGACCAGAATCTTGTCGCCCTTCTTGACTCGGCCATGGCGCACGCGCACCAGGGACACGACGCCCAGGTAGTTGTCGAACCAGGAGTCGATGATCAGCGCCTGCAGCGGTGCATCGATGTCGCCGGTAGGGGCCGGAATGGTCTGCACCAGGCGCTCGAGCACCTCGTCCACGCCCATGCCGCTCTTGGCACTGCAGGCCACGGCGTCGGTGGCGTCGATGCCGATGATCTTCTCGATCTCGTCCTTGACGCGGTCCGGATCGGCCTGGGGCAGGTCCATCTTGTTCAGTACCGGCATGACCTCCAGGCCCTGCTCGATGGCGGTGTAGCAGTTGGCGACCGACTGGGCCTCCACGCCCTGGCCGGCATCGACCACCAGCAGCGCGCCTTCGCAGGCGGCCAGCGAACGGCTGACTTCATAGGTGAAGTCGACGTGGCCGGGGGTGTCGATGAAGTTCAGCTGGTAGGTGATGCCGTCGTTCGCCTTGTAATACAGGGTAACGCTATGGGCTTTGATGGTGATCCCGCGCTCGCGCTCGAGGTCCATGGAGTCAAGTACCTGCGCTTCCATCTCGCGCGCGGTGAGGCCACCGCACATCTGGATGAAACGGTCGGCCAGGGTCGACTTGCCATGGTCAATGTGGGCGATGATGGAGAAATTGCGGATATGACTCAAATCACTCACGGGTCAACACTCAAAAAGGCTGCGGGGCGAACGCCCGCCGAAAAATAGCCGGGAATTGTACCTTATGAAGGGGCCAGCCGCCACGCCCGCCCCTCCAGTTTCATGGTGCCTGATATTTCTGTCAGTAGATGGCCGCTCGCGCAGACCCGAATATAGGGCACCAGACGGAGAAATGGCCATGGCACATGTTCAACCAGCAGTCCCCGGAAGCCCCGATACGAGCTTTGGTGACAACGGCGAGCGCTCCCTACCGCAAATTGCGGACACCGATCGGTTCATCACTGATGTGGCAATACACGATGACACAATCACCGTGTGTGGCCTGACCGGGGACCACGAGCAGTCCCGCTATACCTTGCTTCGCTTCGATGATAAAGGTGATCCGGACCCGACGTTCGGCAACAAAGGGATAGTGTTCGGAACATTCGACCCGGTGGCCGAATCGGGCGCGGAAGCCATCGTCGTCGATGCCAGCGCGAAGATATGGATGCTGGGATGGATGAACAGCGCCGGCAAGCCCTACAGGCTGGTGGTGGCACGTTTCGACGCGCGGGGCGCGTTGGACACCAGCTATGCCTCCCCCCACGGTTACCTTGCCCTGGATCAGGACAGCAGCCTTCACCTGAAGCTGCATTCCACCTCACTCCAGCTGCAGGCCGGACACCTGCTCGCCAGTGTTACGCTGGAGTCGGACTGGCTGGCTACCCATGCTTGCGTCTATCGACTGGATCTTGCCGGCAATGCCGGTTTCCCGAGCGGTCAGCTCATCGAGATCACGCACCCCTACGGGACGGTGCAGATCGCCAATGTCATTGCGCAGGAAAGTACATTTCTCGTTGCCGGGACCTTGCGCAACAGGCCTGAGACCCGAGGCTTCATCGCACGCTTCAGAAACGACGGCACACCCGACCCGTCCTTTGGCGACCGATACGGTTTCAAGCTGTATGAATCCCCGCTGTCACGCTGGCTGCACTGGTTGCCGCGCTGGCTCCGCTGGCTTGCTCCGCGTCGAAACGCCAACATCCGCTTCAACACGCTGATTCAACGCCCCGATGGCCACCTGATCGTCGCGGGGAACCTGCCCGGCGAGCGCCCCGAAGACACCAACGCCATGACTTGGCAATTCGATGCCGAAGGTGTGAGGGACGCGACCTATAACCACGGCAACCCGACGGTGCTGACCTTCAACACGCACACCGAAGACGAATGGGAAGCCGCAGCGCTGCACCAGGACGGCAAGCTGGTGGTGTTTGGCCTGGGCGGTCAGCGCATCTACCGTGCCCGCTATACAGTCCATGGCCGACTGGATACTGCCTTTGGCAACCAAGGTATCGCCTTCCAGGACTACCCCAAGGACAGAAAGATGATCGCCGTCGCAATGACGCCCGCCGCCACACTGATTGGCTTGAACAGCCAGCACGCATGGGGTTTCTCCGGTCTTCTGGCACGCTTTCGCAATTGACTGCGCGCCCATGAAAAAGCCCGACGCATCGGCGTCGGGCTTTTTCTTACCGCGACCTTCTCGGTCAGGCCTTACTCGGCCAGCTTGAAGGTGATGAAACTGGCACGGCCCTGACGCAGCACGCGCATCGACACCGAACGGTTCTTCGGCAGTTCCTTGGCGATTTCGGTGAAGTTCTTCGCCGAAAGGATGGCCTGGTTGTTCAAGTGGCTGATGACGTCACCGGGACGCAGGCCGATCATCGCGGCCGGACCATCCTGCACTTCCTTGATGACCACGCCGCCCTTGAGCTCCAGAGTCTTTTTCTGCTCTGCGGTCAGGTCGGCTACCGATACGCCCAGGCGGTTGCTGCTGCGCTCGACGCCGCCATTGGCACCGGTGGTCACGTCCTGATCTTCATCGGGCAGTGCACCGATGGTCACGTCCAGGTTCTGGCGCTTGCCGTTGCGGATGATTTCCAGCTTGGCCTTGGCGCCATCTTTCAGGCCACCGACCAGGTGCGGCAGGTCAGCCGACATGACGATCGGCTGACCGTTCATGCTCAGGATCACGTCGCCCACCTGCAGGCCGCCCTTGGCTGCCGGACCATCTTCCAGCACCTGGGCCACCAGCGCGCCGGCCGGTTTGTCCAGGCCGAAGGATTCGGCCAGGTCCTTGTTGACCTCCTGGATCACCACGCCCAGCCAGCCACGGCTGACCTTGCCGTCCTTTTTCAGCTGGTTGGAAACATCCAGTGCAACATCGATCGGGATAGCGAACGACAGGCCCATGAAGCCGCCCGAGCGGGTGAAGATCTGCGAGTTGATGCCGACCACTTCGCCATTCATGTTGAACAGCGGGCCACCGGAGTTACCCGGGTTGATCGCAACGTCGGTCTGGATGAACGGCACGTAGGTGTCGTTGGGCAGGGTGCGGCCCTTGGCGCTGACGATACCCTTGGTCACCGAGTGATCGAAGCCGAACGGCGAACCGATGGCCAATACCCACTCGCCCACCTTGAGTTTCTCGGAGTCGCCCAGCTTGACCGTGGGCAGGTTCTTGCCATCGACCTTCAGCAATGCCACGTCGGTACGCGGGTCGGTGCCGACCAGCTTGGCCTGCAGTTCACTGCGGTCGGACAGGCGCACGATGATTTCATCGGCATCGGCCACCACGTGGTTGTTGGTGAGGATGTAGCCGTCGGCTGAAATGATGAAGCCCGAACCCAGCGACTGGGCCTCGCGCTGACGATCGCCACGGGGTGAGCGCGGGGCTTGTGGCATGTTGCGCTCGAAGAACTCTCGGAACATCGGCGGCAGGCCTTCGAGGTCAGGCATCTGACCCGCGGCATACTTGCGATCAGGCAGCTTCTGCTTGGTACTGATGTTGACCACCGCCGGCGAGGCCTGCTCGACCAGGGTGGTGAAATCAGGCAGGGCTTCGGCCTGGGCGTTGAGCACCTGCCCGAGCATGAGCACGGCGGCGAACAGCGACAGATAGGATTTCAAGCGAGGTATTGACATACGGCTCCCGTCACAACGAGCGTGGTTAAGCAGTAGGGACCAGCCAACGCACAAAGCCCGGCAACATCCTCGAAAGGCTGCGACCAGGCTCGGTGGATCGGCATTGTTGATGCTGCAACAGCAGTAAAGGCCAGCCCCCGAAAGAACTGACCTATAGATAAATCTGGAGAATTTTGCAAATTCGAAGGCTTACGAATCATGTCAACGCCTTGGCGGCCCATCGATCATCAACGCATTACCTGTGGCTCGTCATTGGCTGGCGTGGGCGTCTTGGGCACGCATCGACAAAGCGACCCGCTCGGCCGTACCGATGGGGATCTCCCCTACCACGGTGACCACCACATCCCCCTTGGGCGTGGTCAGCCGGCGCGAAACCGCGACCGTCGGGCCAAGCTGGGTACGGGCGTCGATGCCCGAATTGCCTGCAACCGGCTCCAGGAACACCGAGAAGCGTGCCAGGCCATCATCGTACATCAGGCTGCTGACGGTGCTCTTGTGCTCCGGATCCTTGCGTACCGCGCTGTTGACCAGCTCGAAGCCGGGTGGCAACCAGTCGGAACGCCATCCCGATGCGGCCTCGGCAACCTGCTGAGTGGCCTGGGCCACCGCCTTGCAGTTGCTGCTGGGCTGCAGTTGGGCATCGTCCGGCGCCTTGTCGGTCTCCAACCGGGTGAACTGGAAGCGCTCCAGCAGTTGCTCCTTGTCGTTGAGCAGCAACGACTTGAGGGGCAAACCCGACTGTCGATCCAGGTGCAGCTCGAAGGCATAACGATGCTGATCGCGCGGCCTGAGGGTGATGATCTCGACATCGCGACCGGCCACCCGGGAGCGCCCTGCCACACTCAGGTCGTACCAGTTCATCAGCTTCAAGGGGTCCAGTACACGGGGCGAAGACTGCGCCGCATTGCCCACTCCGCGGGCCAGGGCGCCGCTCACGCACTGGGTACGTCCATCTACCCGCACAACCTCAAGGGCTGGGCCATCGAGTTGCAACAAGCGTTCACGAACCTTGCCCTCCTGCACCCGATGCCAGATGTCATGGGTGGAAAAGCTGCCGTTACGCTCGTAGACGAAAGTACCCTGATAACTCTGCTGCTGCTCGGCCTTGGCCAGACGGTTGAGCCAGTCTGCGGCATCAGTGGAGGAGTTGGCGGCCAGGGCCGGCACCGACAGACATCCTCCGAGCAAGAGCGGTAGTAGAGTTGGCGCGCGCATGATCCTCCTTACTCAGCGATTTTCCAGGCTGGCCGCACGGGCATAAGGCAGAGCACTTTCAGTCCCTTCCACGGCGGCTTCCTGAGCATGCTGGCGCAGGTAGCCCGGCAGACGTTCGTCCTGCCAGCCGCTTTGACCTTGCAGCACGCCATTTGCCATTGGGCCGGTCGGCTGTTCGGCACTCTCGGTGTAGCCTGCCAGTACTGCCGGGCCTTGCACCTGAGGTACAGTCACGCCTTGCTGCACAGGCTGCTGGGCAGCCAGTTGGGCACCGCTGATGTCGTCCTGGTTGTACAGGCGCACACCTGCCAGTACTGCAACGGTCACCGAAGCTGCAACAGCCAGACGACCCAGGCTGCGCCATGGACCACGGGCAACCTTGACCGGCGTGGCTTCGTCAGCCAGTGCGGCACTGACCGCGGCGGCGATATCCAGTTTTGGCAGCAGCAGTTCCTTGTGCATCGCTGCTCGGGCAACCTGGTAACGCGACCAGGTGGCACGGGTTTCATTGTCGTCGACGGCATTCAATACCCGACGCAACTCCAGTTCGTCCGCTTCGTTATCCATCACCGCGGACAGCGATTCCTGCAAAGCTTCACGACTCATGGCGGTTCCTCTCTTGGCTGTCGCCGCTGTCTCAGGTTTCCTGCAACAACGGCTGCAGGGCTTTATCTATGGCCTCCCGAGCGCGGAAAATTCGAGAGCGCACGGTACCCACCGGACACTGCATGACGCTCGCAATGTCCTCGTAACTCAGACCATCGAATTCACGTAAAGTTAACGCCGTACGCAAATCTTCTGGCAGCTGCTGGATGGTTCGGTGGACGGTGCCCTCGATTTCATCTCGTAACAGCGCGCGCTCTGGTGACTCGAGATCCTTGAGGCCATGATCGCCATCGTAAAATTCCGCATCCTCGGAACTGACATCACTGTCTGGCGGCCGTCGACCGCGGGATACCAGATAGTTTTTCGCCGTGTTGATCGCAATGCGGTACAGCCAGGTATAAAACGCACTGTCGCCACGGAAATTGCCAAGCGCACGGTAAGCCTTGATGAACGCTTCCTGTGCCACATCCTGGGCTTCATGGGTGTCGTGCACAAAACGCACGATCAACCCGAGAATCTTGTGCTGATACTTCAGCACCAACAGATCAAACGCTCGCCTGTCGCCACGCTGCACGCGCTCGACAAGCTGCTGATCCTCTTCCTGGGTTAGCATGAACACTCCTCGGTGGACCTGGAGGAGTGCTGCAGCGGCCATCGTTCAGGCTTGCAACCATAGACTCGGGCTTTTCGCAAAAGTTCTCCCCTCCAAGCAAGTTTCCTGCGGCCCTTGAACGGCTCGCACGAAAAACGCAGCACGGTCACGGCCGGCTGCGTCAATATTCTGGTCTCGTGTACGCAGGCAGAGCCGATATCAGCCCCAGGCCTCCCGTCGCCGCCGCGTCCTGGCATGCAGGCAACCTTCTATGGATAGGCAGGGTTCCAGGAAAGTTCCCACATGCAAGCATCAGGTCGCACCGCACGTCATGGAAATCAGGCCCTCGAGGCTGTTATAAAGGCAACCCAGCCCGTTTCACGATAGTTTCACAATGCCATAAACACCTGACTATTGTGCCGATACCCCCGTCCTTATACTAGTGGTCGCCTCGCTCGGATATCCCTGACATGAGCCAACAATTCCAACATGACGTTCTGGTGATCGGCAGCGGTGCCGCCGGCCTGAGCCTGGCCCTGAACCTGCCGGCGCACCTGCGCATCGCCGTACTGAGCAAAGGCGAGCTGGCCAACGGCTCGACCTTCTGGGCACAGGGCGGTGTTGCCGCCGTGCTCGACGACACCGACACGGTACAGTCCCACGTGGAGGATACGCTCAATGCCGGCGGCGGGCTGTGTCATGAAGACGCGGTGCGCTATACGGTCGAGCACAGTCGCGAGGCGATCCAGTGGCTGATCGACCAGGGCGTGCCGTTTACCCGTGACGAACAGGCCGGCGTCGATGAACGCGGCTTCGAGTTCCACCTGACCCGCGAGGGCGGCCACAGCCACCGGCGCATCATCCACGCGGCCGACGCCACTGGCGCGGCGATTTTCACCACGTTGCTGGAGCAGGCCCGCCAGCGCCCGAACATCGAGCTTCTGGAACAGCGCGTGGCGGTCGACCTGATCACCGAACGGCGCCTGGGCCAGGCCGGCGAGCGCTGCCTGGGGGCCTATGTGCTCAACCGTGCCAGCGGCGAGGTCGACACCTTTGGCGCCCGCTTCACCGCGCTGGCCACCGGCGGGGCGGCCAAGGTCTACCTCTATACCAGCAACCCGGACGGCGCCTGCGGCGACGGGATCGCCATGGCCTGGCGCGCCGGCTGCCGGGTGGCGAACCTGGAGTTCAACCAGTTCCACCCCACCTGCCTGTACCACCCGCAGGCCAAGAGCTTCCTGATCACAGAAGCACTGCGCGGCGAAGGCGCCCTGCTCAAGCTGCCCAACGGCGAGCGCTTCATGCCGCGCTTCGACCCGCGCGCCGAACTCGCCCCGCGCGACATCGTGGCCCGCGCCATCGACCATGAGATGAAGCGCCTGGGCGTCGACTGCGTGTACCTGGACATCAGCCACAAGCCTGCGGAGTTCGTCAAAAGCCACTTCCCGACCGTGTACGAACGCTGCCTCACCTTCGGTATCGACATCACCACCCAGCCGATCCCGGTGGTACCGGCGGCGCACTACACCTGTGGCGGCGTGATGGTCGACGACCACGGCCAGACCGACGTACCGGGGCTCTATGCCATTGGCGAAACCAGCTTCACCGGCCTGCACGGCGCCAATCGCATGGCCAGCAACTCGCTGCTCGAATGTTTCGTCTACGGCCGCTCGGCGGCAGCCGACATCCTCGCCAGGCTCGACAGCGTGGCCATGCCCCAGGCCCTGCCCTGCTGGGATGCCAGCCAGGTCACCGATTCGGACGAAGATGTGATCATTGCGCACAACTGGGACGAGCTGCGCCGGTTCATGTGGGACTACGTCGGCATCGTGCGCACCAGCAAGCGCCTGCAGCGCGCCCAGCACCGGGTACGTCTGCTGCTGGACGAAATCGACGAGTTCTACAGCAACTACAAGGTCAGCCGCGACCTGATCGAGCTGAGGAACCTTGCCCAGGTAGCGGAGCTGATGATCCGCTCGGCCATGCAGCGCAAGGAAAGCCGGGGCCTGCACTACACCCTGGACTACCCGGACATGCTGCCCGAAGCGCTGGACACTATTCTACGGCCGCCCACCTACGCCGACTGAACTTCAACCGCAAGCGCAGGCGCCGGTGCAGCACCGGTTCCAGCGCATCGGGGGCGATGCACTGGCTCTGGCTGAACAGCCGCCCCGGCCGGCGATAACGCAGCACTACCAGGGCGGGCAAGGCGAGGCTGTCGCGGCGCAGTTGCACCTGCTGCCAGCCCGTGGCCGCGCTGAACAGGTGCCAGCCAGAAGGATCACGGCGCAGGCCGGTGACGGCACGCGGGTGGGTAAGCAGGATATGCCGGGGCACGACCCAGGCTGCGTGTGCCAGGCAAAGCGCCAGGCCAAGCAGGGTCATGTATAGCGAAATGGCCAGCAGGCACAGCGCGATCAGCGCCAGCAACTGGCATGCGAGGTAGGCCGCCAGCAGGACCCGCGAGCCCTGCCAGCGACACTCGAAGCGGTCACTTGGGCTGGACACGGTCCAGGATCATGCGCACCATGCGCTGCAGCTCAGGGTCGTCGGACTCGCTGCGTTCCATGAACCAGCCGAACATGTCCTGGTCTTCACAGGTCAGCAGCCGGACATAGAGCGCGCGGTCGACGTCGTTCAAGGTGCTGTACACCTCTTGGGTAAACGGCACCAGCAGCACGTCCAGCTCCAGCATGCCGCGGCGGCTATGCCAGAAGAGCCGGTTGAGTTCAGATTGTTCGACGACCATGGAGCCCTCCTCAAATTGGCCGCCAGTATACAGGCCGAGCCTGTGAACGGCACAAGGCGTTGGTCTAGGTCGGCTACCTATTTTGCCGACAGCACTCTATGATGACCCCCAGTCCTGATTACCTGCGAAGACCCATGGCCGACTCCGCTTTTTTCTGCCCCCTGTCCCACGAGGGCGTCCTCGCCGTCCGCGGCTCTGACGCCGGCAAGTTTCTGCAAGGTCAACTGACCTGCAACATCAATTACCTCGACGAGCACACCTCCAGCCTCGGCGCGCGCTGCATGGTCAAAGGGCGCATGCAGTCGAGCTTTCGCATCGTGCCCCACGCCGACGGCTTCGTGCTGGCAATGACCCACGAACTGCTCGAGCCGCAACTGGCCGACCTGAAGAAGTACGCCGTGTTCTCCAAGGCCAAGCTCACCGACGAGAGCAGTGCCTGGGCGCGCTTCGGCCTGCAGCATGGCGACAAGGCGTTGCTGGCGCTGGGCATCGAGCCGCCGACGCAAGATGGCGCCATCAGCCGGCACGACCCCCTGTTCGCGATTGCCGCATCGCCGGGCCGCACCGAACTGTGGGTACCGGCCGAACAGGCCGCAGCCGTACGCGAGCAACTGGCCGAGCACCTCGACGAAGGCCCGCTGGACGCCTGGCTGCTGGGGCAGATCCGCGCCGGTATCGGCCAGGTGATGGCCCAGACTCGCGAGCTGTTCATCCCGCAGATGATCAACCTGCAGGCCGTGGGTGGCGTCAGCTTCAAGAAGGGTTGCTATACCGGGCAGGAAATCGTCGCGCGCATGCAGTACCTGGGCAAGCTCAAGCGTCGCCTGTATCGCCTGGCCCTGGCCGAGGGTACTGCTCCGCCCCCTGGCACCGAGGTGTTCTCCCCTACCCATGCCTCCTCGGTGGGTGAGGTGGTGCTGGCCGCCACGAGCGCGCAGGGCAGCGAGCTGCTGGCGGTGCTGACTGCCGATGCGGTAGCAGACGACAACCTGCACCTGGGCAGCCCCGAGGGCCCGCGCCTGGAACTGCTGAGCCTGCCTTACGAACTGGACCGCGATCGCGAAATCCAGCGCTGAGCCCACCTGCCCCGCCGCGTGTGGCGGTGGGGCCCCTGAATGCGCTAGAGAATCCACGATGAACACGCTGGCCCAGATCGTTGAAGCACAATTGCTCAGCGCCATCGACAACGATGACCTGGTGCTGCCGACCTTGCCGGAAGTGGCCCTGAGCATCCGCGAAGCGGCTGAAGACAGCGAGATCAGCGTCAGCACCCTGAGCAAGGTGATCGGCCGCGACGCCGCGTTGTCGGCACGCCTGATCAAGGTGGTCAACAGCCCCTTGCTGCGTGCGGCCACCGAAGTCACCGACCTGCAGACCGCCATCACCCGCATGGGTATCAACTACAGCTGCAACCTGGCCATCGGCCTGGTGATCGAGCAGATCTTCCATGCGCGCTCACCGGTGGTCGAACAGAAAATGCGTGAAATATGGGCCAAGAGCCTGGAAGTGGCCGGCATCAGCTATGAGCTGTGCCTGCGCTTCACCCAGCTCAAGCCCGACCAGGGCGCCCTCGCCGGGCTGGTCCACCAGATCGGCGCATTGCCGATCCTGACCTATGCCGAAGAACACAACGAACTGCTCTCCGACCCGGTCTGCCTGAACCATGTGATCGACCTGATCCACCCGGTACTGGGCGACAAGATCCTCAGCGTGTGGGAATTTCCCGAGCAACTGGCCGGGCTGCCGAGCCTGTCGCAGAACCTGGAGCGCAGCACCGACAAGCTCGACTATGTCGACATCGTGCAGATCGCGCGCACCCTCAGCGATGGCAACGAACATGCCCTGGCGCGCCTGCCGGCGATGCGTCACCTGAAGCTGCCACCCAACAGCCACCTGCAGGTCAGCGAGCTGATCGGCGCCAAGCACATGTTTCGCGCCTGATCAGTCGCCCGGGTTGAAGCTGACCCGAACCTTGAGCCCGCCGCGCTCGCCATCGTGCAGGCTGATCTGCGCCAGGTGTGCGCGGCAGATCTCACCGACGATGGCCAGCCCCAGGCCGGTGCCCTGCGCACTACGCCGATAGAAGCGTTCGAACACCCGCTCGCGCTCCTGCGGGGGAATCCCCGGCCCGTCGTCCTCCACCTCCAGCACCGCCGGGGCCGTCACCCGCAGAATCACGTTGCCATTGGCCGGGGTGTGCGCCAGGGCGTTGTCCACCAGGTTGCTCAGCAATTCGTTGAGCAGCGTCGGCTCGCCGCGTATCCACACCGGCGCCTGGGCCTCCAGTGCCAATGCCACACCCCGTGCATGCGCCAGCGGCGCCATGGCCATGCCCAGCTCGCGGGCCAGCTGGCTGAGGTCGAGCAACTGTGCACCGCCCTCGGCAATGGCGCGCGCACCGTTCTCCACCCGTGCCAGCGACAGCAGCTGGTTGGCCAGGTGGGTCAGCTTGTCGGTGCCCTGGGCCGCCAGTTCGAGCGTGGTGCGCCACTCCTGCGGGTCCTTGGCGCGCAGGCCCAGTTCCACCCGCGCCTTGAGCGCCGCCAGGGGGGTGCGCAACTCGTGCGCGGCGTCGGCGATGAACTGCGCCTGGCGCTCGAACTGGCCCCGCAGGCGCTCGGTGAAGTGATTCAGTGCACGCACCAGCGGCCCCAGTTCGCGCTGAACCTGAACCACCGGCAGGGCGCGCAGGTCGTCGGGCTGGCGTTCTTCCACGGCGCTGCGCAGGCGCTCCAGCGGGCGCAATGCGGCGCTGACCGCAAACCACACCAGCAGCAACGCCCCCATCGCCAGCATGCCCAGGCGCAGCAGGGTATCGGCCATCAGGCTGCGGGCCATGCTCACGCGCGCCTCTTCGGTTTCGGCCACGCGGATCTCCGCCATGCCGTTCATGTTCGGCTCGCTCACCGCCTTGAGCAGGCTGACCACCCGCACGTCCTGGCCCAGGTAGCGCGCATCGTAGAAGCGCGCCAGGGCCGGATAGTCATCGGTACGCGGGGTATCGGGCGGCGGTGCGGGCAGGTTTTCGTAGCCGGAAATCAGGCGTTGATGGATGTCGTTGACCTGGTAGTAGATCCGCCCCGCGCTGTCGTAGGCAAAGGTGTCCAATGCCACGTAGGGCACATCGGCGCTGAGGGTGCCGTCGCGTTGCGAGAGCCCTGCGGCGATGGTGCGCGCCGAGGCCAGCAGGGTACGGTCATAGGCAGTGTCGGCGGCCTCGCGACCGTTCCAGTAGGCACTCAGCCCGCTGGCCACCATCAGCACCACCAGCAGCAGGGCGAGGTTCCACAGCAGGCGCCCGCGCAGGCTGCCGGCGTCACGCATCACGGTGCTCGAGCAGATAGCCCAGCCCACGGAAGGTGACGATCGCCACGGCATGCCCGTCGAGCTTCTTGCGCAGGCGGTGCACGTAGATCTCGATGGCGTCGGGGCTGGCCTCCTCGTCCAGGCCGAACACCTGCGCCGCCAGTTGCTCCTTGCTCATCACCCTGCCAGGGCGGGCGATCAGCGCCTCGAGCACGGCCTGTTCGCGGGAGGTCAGGGCCAACAGCTCGCCCCCCAGGGTGAAGCGCCGGGTATCCAGGTCGTACACCAGCGGGCCGCAGGTCTGCTGGCGCTCGCCACCGAGCACGCTGCGGCGCAGCAGGGCCTTGACCCGCGCCTCCAGCTCGGTCAGTTCGAACGGCTTGGCCAGGTAGTCGTCAGCCCCCAGGTTCAGGCCGTGCACCCGGTCCTTGACGTCGCTGCGGGCGGTCAGCATCAGCACCGGCACGGTCTTGCCGCGGGCCCGCAGGCGCGCCAGCACCTCGAAGCCGTCCATGCGCGGCAGGCCCACATCGAGCACCGCCACGGCATATTCCTCGCTGGCCAGGGCCAGGTCGGCAGCAACTCCATCGTGCAGCACATCCACCGTCAGGCCTGTGCTCTTGAGGGCCTGGGCCACGCTCTCAGCCAGTTGCAGATGGTCTTCGACGAGCAGTACACGCATCGATTTCTCCTGGTCGTGTCGCGTTCAATGGCGCGGAGTTTACAGCGCGGCGGGCGCCTGTGAAGCCATCGAAACATTGAAAGGCCACTGAAAGGTTAGCGAAAGGTTGAGCCCCTAGCATCGCCTGACGGCCCGTTGTACAGGCCGTAGATCGAACCGAAGCGTTCGACCCGAATAAGAACAATAACGGAGTCACCCCACGATGCTGTCCACCCAGCCTCAGGCGCCTGCGCCTGCCCGTCGCCTGCACCCTCGTCCCTCTGCCATCGCCAGTGCCCTCGCCATTGTCGGCGTCGCCCCGCTGAGCCAGGCCGCATTCATCGAAGACAGCACCGCCACCTTCGAAACACGCACCATGTACTTCAACCGCGATTTCCACAACGAGCCCAGTACCATGCAGTCCAAGCGCGAGGAATGGGCCCAGGGCTTCATGCTCAACCTGGAATCGGGCTACACCGAAGGCACCGTCGGCTTCGGCGTCGACGCCCTGGGCATGCTCGGGGTCAAGCTCGACTCCGGCAAGGGCCGCACCGGCACCGGCCTGCTGCCGACCCATGACAACGGGCGCGCCGCCGACGAGTACTCCAAGCTCGGCCTGACCGGCAAGGTCAAGGTGTCGGCCACCGAGCTGAAGGTCGGTACGCTGATCCCGCAAACGCCCACCCTGCGCCCCAACGACGGGCGCATCCTGCCGCAGACATTCGAGGGCGGGCTGCTGACCTCCCAGGAAATCAGGCACCTGACCTTCACCGGTGGCCGCCTTGAAAAGGTCAAGGACCGCAACGACACCAACAAGGAAGACATCGCCCTCAACAACAAGAACGGTCGCTTCCTGGGCACGGCCGAGGGCAACCATTTCGACATGGCCGGAATGGACTACAAGCTCACCGACCGCATCACCGGCAGCTATCACTTCGCCCAGCTCGACGACGTGTACCGCCAGCACTTCGTCGGCCTGCTCGCGACCCAGCCGTTCGGCCCGGGCACCTTCGGCGCCGATGTGCGTGTGGCGTTCAGCGGCGACCAGGGCCAGGCCCGCGGCGGCAGGATCGACAACACCGCCTTCGGCAGCCTGTTCAGCTATGCCCTCGGCGGCCACAAGCTGAGCACCGGCTACCAGCACCTGTCGGGCGACAGCGCCTTCCCCTACGTCGATGGCGCCGACCCCTACCTGGTCAACTTCGTGCAGATCAACGACTTCGCCCAGGCCGACGAGCGCTCCTGGCAAGTGCGCTACGACTACGACTTCGCCAAGCTCGGCGTACCCGGCCTGAGCTTCATGAGCCGCTACCTCAGTGGCGACAACGTCAGCCGCGCCGGCGGTGGCGAAGGCAAGGAGTGGGAGCGCAATACCGAATTCAAGTACGTGGTACAGAGCGGCGCCCTGAAGAACGTCGCCGTGCGCCTGCGTAACGCCACCTTCCGTTCCAACTTCTCCCGCGACGCCGACGAAGTGCGGCTGCTGGTGAGCTACAGCGTGGCGCTTTGGTAATCCGCCCATAACAACAATGTTCACGGAGACTGACGATGACTTTTTCACTGCGCAAGATCGCCCTGGCCACCGGCTGCCTGCTGCTGGCCGGCAACGTGCTGGCCGCCGAACCCAAACGCCCCGAGTGCATTGCCCCGGCCTCGCCCGGCGGCGGCTTTGACCTGACCTGCAAGCTGGTGCAGAGCGCGCTGCTCAACGAGAAGATCCTGAGCAAGCCGATGCGCGTCACCTACATGCCCGGCGGAGTCGGCGCGGTGGCCTACAACGCGGTGGTGGCCCAGCGCCCGGCCGACGCCGGCACGCTGGTGGCGTGGTCCAGCGGCTCGCTGCTGAACCTGGCCCAGGGCAAGTTCGGCCGCTTCGACGAGAACGCAGTGCGCTGGCTGGCAGCGGTAGGCACCAGCTACGGCGCCATCGCGGTGAAAAAGGACTCGCCCTACAAGACCCTCGATGACCTGGTGGCGGCACTGAAAAAAGACCCTGGCAAGGTGGTGATCGGCTCGGGCGGTACCGTTGGCAGCCAGGACTGGATGCAGACCGCACTGATTGCCAAGGCCGCCGGCATCAACCCGCGCGACCTGCGCTATGTGGCACTGGAAGGCGGCGGCGAGATTGCCACCGCATTGCTGGGCGGGCACATCCAGGTGGGCAGCACGGACATCTCCGACTCGATGCCGCACATCCAGAGCGGCGACATGCGCCTGCTGGCGGTGTTCTCCCCCGAACGCCTGGACGAGCCCGAGATGAAGGACATCCCTACCGCCAAGGAACAGGGCTACGACATCGTCTGGCCAGTAGTACGCGGGTTCTACCTGGGGCCGAAGGTGAGCGACGAGGACTATGCCTGGTGGAAGGCATCGTTCGACACGCTGCTGGCCTCGGATGAATTCGACAAGCTGCGTGACCAGCGCGAGCTGTTCCCGTTCGCCATGACCGGTGAAGCGCTGGACGTGTATGTGAAGCAGCAGGTAGCGGACTACAAGGCACTGGCCCAGGAATTCGGACTGATCCAGTAACCCATCGCTTCACCTGTAGGAGCCGGCCTTGCCGGCGAATCACCGCGGTCCCGCCAGGTCGGTGGCGCGTCATTCGCCGGCAAGGCCGGCTCCTACGGGTGCAGGTTTGCCCTTCGAGGATTCCCCCATGATCCTGCAACGCCTTTTCGCCCTGACCCTGCTGGCCGCCTGCGCCGCACTGGCCGTCATGGCCTGGCCCTACCAGGCCGCCTTCTCCTACGAACCGGTCGGCCCGCGCGCCTATCCGTTGCTGATGCTCGGCCTGATGGCCATCGCCCTGCTCTACCTGGCGATCCGTCCCACGCCCATCGTGCGCAAGGACGACGAACCAGAGCTGGACCGCGCCAGCCTGATCAAGATCGGCCTGTGCACCGGCCTGCTGCTGGTGTTCGCCGCCACCTTCGAATCCCTGGGCTTCATCCTCAGCAGCACGCTGATCGGCATCCCCATGGCGCGCCTGTACGGCGGACGCTGGCTGCCCAGTGCGGTCATCGTCGGATTGATGAGCATCGCCCTGTACCTGCTGTTCGACCGCGCCATGGATGTGCCCCTGCCCCTGGGCCTGCTCGACGTTCTGGAGAATTGACATGGATACTTTCAGCTACCTCGGTCAGGGCTTCGGCGTTGCCCTGAGCCCCTACAACCTGGTGACTGCACTGTGCGGCACCCTGATCGGTACGGTGGTCGGCCTGCTGCCGGGCCTGGGCCCGATCAACGGCGTGGCGCTGCTGATCCCCATCGCGTTCGCCCTGGGCCTGCCGCCGGAATCGGCGCTGATCCTGCTGGCCGCGGTGTACCTGGGCTGCGAATACGGCGGGCGCATCAGCTCGATCCTGCTCAACATCCCCGGTGAAGCCTCCACCGTGATGACCACCCTGGACGGCTACCCCATGGCTCGCCAGGGCCTGGCCGGGGTGGCGCTGTCGCTGTCGGCCTGGAGCTCGTTCATCGGTGCGTTCATCGCCACCTGCGGCATGGTGCTGTTCGCCCCGCTGCTGGCCAAGTGGGCGATCGCCTTCGGCCCGGCGGAGTATTTCGTGCTGATGGTGTTCGCCATCGTGGCGCTGGGCGGCATGGCCGGCGACAAGCCGCTCAAGACCTTCATCGCCGCCCTGATCGGGCTGTTCCTTTCGGCCGTGGGCATCGACGCCAACAGCGGTGTGTACCGCTTCACCGGCGACAGCATCCACCTCACCGACGGCATCCAGTTCGTGGTGCTGGTGCTGGGCCTGTTCTCCATCAGCGAGATCCTGTTGCTGCTGGAAAAGACTCACCACGGGCACAAGGCCGTGGAAGCCACCGGACGCATGTTGTTCAACCTCAAGGAAGCCGCTTCGGTGTTCGTGGTGAACATCCGCTGCGGCCTGCTCGGCTTCTTCATGGGCGTGCTGCCCGGGGCCGGTGCGACCCTGGCCAGTGCCGTGGCGTACATGACCGAAAAACGCCTGGCCGGTGCCAGCGGCACCTTCGGCAAGGGTGACAAGCGCGGCCTGGCCGCTCCGGAAACCGCCATCGGCGCCTCCTGCTGCGGCGCCCTGGTGCCGATGCTGACCCTGGGCGTACCGGGCTCGGGTACCACGGCGGTGATGATCGGTGCCTTGAGCCTGTACAACATCACCCCCGGCCCGCTGCTTTTCGAACAGCAGCCGGACATCGTCTGGGGCCTGATCGCCTCGCTGTTCATCGCCAACATCATGCTGGTGATCCTCAATATCCCCATGGTGCGCCTGTTCACCCGCATCCTGTCGGTGCCCAACTGGGCGCTGGTGCCGGTGATCGCGATCATTACCGC
The DNA here is from genome assembly GCF_017848315.1 of Pseudomonas palmensis. Classification (GTDB taxonomy): domain Bacteria; phylum Pseudomonadota; class Gammaproteobacteria; order Pseudomonadales; family Pseudomonadaceae; genus Aquipseudomonas; species Aquipseudomonas palmensis. The sequence goes on along the minus strand of NZ_JAFKEC010000008.1, from coordinate 27,484 downwards.
GATCGGCGTGTATGCGGTGCATGCCACCACCTTCGACCTGTTCCTGATGATCGGCATCGGCATCTTCGGCTACATCCTGCGCAAGCTGGACTTCCCGCTGTCGCCGCTGCTGCTGGGCTTCATTCTCGGCGGGCTGATGGAGCAGAACCTGCGCCGGGCGCTGTCGATCTCCAACGGTGAACTGGAGATTCTGTGGGCCAGCCCGATCAGCCTGGGGGTGTGGGCGATGGTCGCGTTGATGCTGACCCTGCCGCTGCTGCGTATATGGCGCCGCCGCAGCGCCCAGCGTCGTGCCCTGGCCGATGTCTGAATCCACCTTGCGCACCTGGTGGGCCACTCCACTGGTCGGCCTGGCCGGCGGATATCTCGCCAGCCTGGTCGGCTGGCCGCTGCCATGGATGGTCGGCTCGCTGCTGGCGGTGATTCTGGTGCGCTGCCTGACGCCCTGGCAGATCGGTGAAATACCCAACGGGCGCAAGTGCGGCCAGTGGATCATCGGCGTCGGCATCGGCCTGCACTTCACCCCCCAGGTGGTCGAACAGGTGGCCAGCCATTTCGGCTTGATCTTCTTCGGCGCGCTGATCACCAGCGTATCCAGCCTGATCGGCGTATGGCTGTTACTGCGCACCGGTGAAGACCGGGCCACGGCGTTCTTTTCCAGCATGCCGGGCGGCTCGGGCGAGATGGTCAACCTGGGTGCACGCAACGGCGCAGTGCTCAGCCGCGTCGCCGCCGGGCAGAGCCTGCGGGTACTGGCGGTCGTGCTGTGCGTGCCCGCAGCGTTCAAGTTCCTGCTCGGCGACGGCGTACCGTTGAGCCATGCCGGTACGGTGGATGGTTACTGGCTGGCGTTGATCGCGCCGCTCGGGGTGCTGGCCGCACTGCTCTGGCAGCGCCTGCGCCAGCCCAACCCGTGGCTGTTCGGCCCGCTGCTGGTGGCCTCGAGCATCAGCATCGGCGCCAACCTGCACACCGGCCTGCCCGACGGCGCCAGCCAGCTCGGCCAGTGGCTGATCGGCAGCGGCCTGGGCTGTCACTTCAACCGCGCGTTCTTTCGTCGCGCGCCGTCGTTTCTGGGCCGTACCCTGGTCGCCACGGCGCTGACCATGCTGCTGGCGGGCCTCGCGGCCTGGGCCTTGAGCGCGTTGACGGCGCTGGACCTGCGCTCGCTGACCCTGGGCATGATGCCCGGCGGTATCGCCGAAATGAGCCTGACCGCCGAAACCCTGCAACTGTCGGTACCGCTGGTGACCGCGCTGCAGGTGATGCGCCTGCTGTTCGTGCTGTTTCTGGCCGAGCCGTTGTTCCGGCACTGGGCGGGCGAACGAACATCCGCCAACCCCTGAAACGAGAAAAGGAAGCCGAGGCTTCCTTTTCTTTTCTACTGCTCGCCTGATCAGAAGCGATAGCTTGCGCCGAGGCTGAAGCTGTACGGCATCTCGATGTTCTTGCCGTTCATGTAGCCAGCCTCGCCGTACACCTGGAAGTCCTTGGCGACGGTCCAGGCAACCCCTGCGCCCAGCTCGGCGCGCGAACCGGACAGGTCGTTGTTGAACACGTTGTTGTTCACCTGCACCTGGTTGCGCTGTGCGAACTCATGGGCAAACGCGGCCTTCACATAGGGCTGGATCATGCTGTCGCCGCCCAGCGAGATGGTCTTGCCGAGCGTGGTACCGACCTTGCCCAGCAGCGAGCGGCTGACATCGCCATTGGCGTCGAAGCCGTTGTCCAGGGTGAAGTCCTTGCCGGCCACCGCCGCAGCGGCCACCTGGGCGAAGGGTTCGATGAAGTAGCCATCGTCGAGCTTGATGTGCTTGCCGACTTCGACCGAGGCGCTCATGCCGTGGGTGTCGTAGTCGCCCTTGGTGCGGGTGCCATCGCTCAGGCCGACCTTGGCGTCATTCTGGTAGCGGTTGTACTTGAGCACGCTGTCGACGTAATAGCCGCTCTCAGGGTCCATCCAGGTGGCGTAGCCGCCCACATAGTAGCTGTCGATGCTGCCCGAACTGCCGTAGCTCAGGTTCAGGTCCGAGCGGCTGTGGCCGGCCAGCAGGCCCAGGGTCCAGTTGCTTTCGCCCAGTTGCGCATCGGCCCCGAAGGTCAGTCCGCGCTGGTTCTGCTGGTACCCTACGCCCGACGAGGCGTCGGCAATGTTGTGCTGGTTGCCGTAGGCACGCATCCACACCCCGGCGTTCTTGCCCTGGTTGTAACGCAGTTCCCCCATGCGGCTGCGCAGCGAGGTCATTTCGCCGTAGGCGATGGTGATCGGGGTGTTGAACAGGGCCATGACCGTGCGGGTCATCGGGCTGATGGTGCGGGTTTCCCTGTCCAGGTACCAATCCTGGCCGTCCTTCACCAGCTTGTAGGAGTAGGCACCCAAGTCTACTTCCTGGCGATCGTTGAGCAGGCTGAACTGCGCATCGCCCGAGCCCGTATGAACCAGCTGCAGGCGCTCCACGCTGGCGGGGTCGGTACCGCTGGTGCCGACCATCAGCCCATGGGTGCCGCTGGCGTTGCCGGTGACGTTCAGGAAATCGGTGGCGCCGCTGGCGAAGTTGGACGCCATGTAGAACTCGCCATTGCCCGACAGGCTCTGCACATTCAGTTCATAGAACGAGTTTTCGTCGCCGAAGGTGATGCGGCCCCCGGTCATGGCCAGGTCGCCGATGGTGTTGTTGGCGTTCAGGGTCCAGTTGGAGTTGCTGTTGATGTTTACCTGCTGCACACCATTCAAGTTGCCGGTGAGTTGCGAGCGGTTGTCAAGCGCCAACGACGCGTTGGCACCAGGTGTAACAACTACATCCCCCACCAGAGACGCCTGATCAAGTTTCAGGTTAGCGGTGGCGGTATCAGCAATTTGCACATTTCCGCGCAACGAAGAAGCTGCCACGTTCAGGTTGGCCGTGGCAGGGCCCTGGACCTCAAGAATGACGCCATTACCACCGTTCAAGGTCGAACCATTTCTAACATTGATTTCAGCGACTGTATCAGTGCGCACCAGAACTGCAGGGCCCGTACCGCCAGTGGCACTGGAGTTATCCAAGGTGAGTGTCGGCGCTTGCGAATTGATGGCTGACTCGCGCCCGATGCGAACTCCGGCCGCTGTACCGTTGAATTGCGTACCGGAAGTAGCGGTGACAGTGCCGCCAAGGATCGCTAGGCCGATGCCGTCGGCATTGCTGCCAGTGACCGTGGTCCCGCTGATGTTCAATGTGCTCCTGGCGGACACCTGGGCCCCCAGCCTAGCGCCGGTAATAGTGCTGTTGCTGACAGTGGCGGTGGACGGTGCGGCCCCTACCCGTGCTATGGCCATCCCGACAGCGCCCGTTGAGGAAACAACTGCCCCATTCACGGTCGCGTTGCTGCCAAACAGGTGCAAGCCGTTGGAACTGCCGCCCGAGATAGTGCCGCCATTGAGCTGCACGGTCGACGCGGTAACACGAATGGCCAACGTGGAAGCATCCTGGGTAGTCAGCACTGCACCATTGACGAGATCATAAGTATCCGGTGCATCTGCAGCGGTAAGTGTCAGCGTCTGGTTATCAACTAGAATGGCCAATGCCTGCTCACTTGCAAGCGCCCATGGCAATAGCATCAACATATTCATAAATACAAATAGCGGCTTTTTTGCGCTTGTTTTATCGATTGTAGTTCGCATGCATGGACCCCTTGAAAAATAATCAGTTGAATTGAGGCGACTGCCTCGACTCGTAACTTCAAAGGTACATAGCCTAGGGGTATTGAATAGTGAGATATGTAGGAAATTTCCTAGGTAGCTTGCATTTAATTCCTCACCAACGCAGCGTGCTGGGGTTTCCCCCAGCACGCGACTGTCAGCTCTGAGGCAGACACAAACCGCCACCTGGCTTACGCAGGGCATAACGCACGGCCGATGCCTGAGAGCTACCCGGAATATTACCGGCCTTTACGATCCGCCAACTGGCGCGGAACGACCCCAATTCATAGTACTTGCCAGGCTGGTCAGCGATTTCGAAGTAAGACTTGAGCAGTGGCAACACACGCTCGATTCGATTTGAAGTAGCCTCTTGATCACTGACAACCACCGGTATTTCCCGCGTCCTGTCAGTGACAACTATTGAACCGGCCTTATCGCTGCACACGCTGAGTGTAATAAATACAAGATCATCTTTGGATAACACTCCCGCACGCTCTGCGATCGCCAACCTGATACCGTCTGGCAAAGGACGAGGACGTTCACAATTCAATATACCCAAAGCGGTCACTGGCGTTGTACCCGGTACATCGCTGCTACCGCCAATGCGATCCGGGAATGTCACTTTTGCAGTTACCGTCACGGTGGCAATACTGACCTCTACGCTGCCATCGACCGCCTGTTGCGGGTTGCCGGTGGTTTCGGTTTCCTGGATTTCGTAACCGATCGCGATGGTGCCATTGCCCAGGCTCTCGACGAAATTCCAGGGAATCGGGATAGAGATGACAGTCCCCGGTGTTTCGCCTGCGGCGATGGTGTGTGTAACTGCATTGTCTTTTCGACCATAGAACAACCGGACGAACTCACCCACTTTCGCATTCTCGTACACGGTAAAGAGCAGAACCGCACCTGAGCCGACATCCGCTGGGCGAATAAAACCAGGTTGTTTCGAACTGTTGCCTTGAGCGCGAACCGGTACCAGCGTGGCGTTGATCGGTCCAGGCCCGACAGGGTCGGGGCCTATGGTGGTCAAGTCAACCGCCACCTCGGTGTCGGGCGATGTCCAGGTGTTCTTGCCACGAATGACGTCATACCATACCCGTACCGCTGGGTCTTTCACCTGGTCATTGGGCAAAGCAATCTCATCCCAGTTAAAGGTGACCCGATCATTCGGCCAGATAATGACTTTTACAGTGTCCTCATCACGGTAATACACCCGAATTTCATCGCCTGCCTGAGCGTTTTTAAAAGCCGGCACGATAGCTTCCACGCCAGTGCGAGCGTCCTCCCGACTAATCGGTGCAGCGGGTACCAGCGGCTTCAGCAGGTCCTCGGGTTCGGGGGTCAGACGCACCGTCAGGTGAACCGGGATGGAAAAGTCCGAGCGATTCCCAGCCCGGTCCTCAAGCTTGTACTGGAGCACCGAAACACCTTCGCCAATCGCTTTGATAGTGTCCTCATCGAGTTCGATGTCGAAGCCATCGTCCTCTGCCTCTGGGGGAACGTCGCCACTGCGAACAGGTACCGGGTTACCAGCGATGTACAACTGATATTTGTCGCCCGGGTAATAATCAAAATAAGGAGGAACATGAAGCGTCAATGTACCGCTGTGCTCAGCAAGGTATTTCAAGGTAACGACGCCATCAGTCACGTCGGCAGGGTACTCGATTGGCGCGGGGTTATCGTTCAACGCGGGGTCCAGCAAATCCAGTGTCAGCAGTTGAATTTCAGATTCTTCTTTGTTGCCCGTCTCATTACTATATACCGAGTACCCAATCAATTTGATACCATCCCCGCCCACTTTCAAACTGTTGAAAGGGATGACGAAACGACCAGGAAGATCGGTGGCAGCAACAGGCACTTCAAACTTGTAGGTATACTGCACACCGTCTTCTACGCCGTTGACAACCGGAACACCATTTACATGCAGAGTTACATAATCGAAACTGCCATCATCCCCCCCCGAAGGCACCCACAATGGAATCTCCAACATTAGCCCCGACTTGAACTGGTCTCGGTGAAAAAGATTGACCTTACCATCGTCTGCAGCAGGCAATACATTATCCATCACAAAATCTTCAACTGCATTCACCCCGCCGACGCTCATCACCCCGAACCCCGTGGGCGCCTTGGCGGCTTTAAGTTCATTACTGTGCGTAACAACTGCTTGAAGACCCTCTTCCAATGCAGTTTTATTATCCTGATCACGCTTGGCCCGGTACTCTGCAATCGCGGGATTTTTTGCCTTGGCGGCTTCACCGGTATTTGCCTTTTCTAAAATAGTCATCTTGACTCTCCATTTCAGGTAGATTTGCTAAACACACAACAGGCACGTGACGCTTCCTCAATCAGCCTGTGCGTCGCTGATTGCTTCATACGTTCGATACTTGCTAATGCCGCTACCACGTTCCTACGTCAGGTGCGAAGTACCTGGCCGATTTAACCGCGGCTAAACGTTGCTACCATCACATACCGAGCCATTCGGAAGTTGTAGCGATATGAAAGTCATCTCCCGATCGGATTCACCACCCTGTCCATCCGCTCTGGCCACTCTGTAATTCACTACTGCAACCCCCTCGACATCCTTGCCATCTGCCTCATTGGCACGCTTAAGGGGTTGTAGGACCAAATCGGCAAAGCGTGTCATCGTAAACATAAAGCCGTTATTAACCTGCGCCGGGGTAGACAGCTTGATGGGATCGAAATAAACAACATCAGTCAGTGATCCCGTGGGGGGCGTTGATGAAGCCCCCTCAAGAGTGCGAAACAGTTGCCAGGACACTTCGACGTTGTCCCCTACGCCCCACAATCCAGGGTTGCCTGGCACGCTGATACGTATACCGTTCCAGGGTTTTTTCTGGCAGTTGATCCACCCCCAGAGCGTGACATCAGGAAATTTTACCGGTTTGAAGCCAACGATTGGCTGGACAGCAACCCGCACATGCGTATCACGGGCACGATGGCGGTTGACGCCATTGAACGTCCAGTAGAACACCGCAATCGCGGGCCCATCTCCCGCAGCCAGCACTGCGGCATAGGGCACGGGGGAAAACCTGACGACGCTGCCTGCGGTATCGCCTGCCTTCACGGTGTAGGTAGCGACCACGTCGGCGTTATTACCCCAATACAATTCAAGTATTTCGCCTGGCTCAGGCACTGCATACAGCGTCACCTCGACAGTGACTGGCAGGTTCATGTCCTGGCGGGTCAGGATGTTGTCACCTGTTCTGCCTTTCACCACTACCGGCTTTAGCAATCGGTGAATAGGATCGGGGCCTTCAGGGTCGGGGCCTGCGACACTCAGGTCTATCTCGAATGCAACTGTTGAGGAGGTTGAGATGATTTCCCGAGTCAGCGTGTAATACACCTTGCAAGCAGTGCGCCCCGAAAAGCCATCGGCGGCCAGGATTTCCCACGCCACAGGCAACCTAACGGGCCAGGTGGCGGTGGACGGTACGGTGTAAGGTGCCAATGTGCGTCCATTCCAATAGGCTTGCAGGGTGTCCCCAGTACGCGCGTCTACGATACGTGGAATATGCACCTGCACACCGCGACGGGCGTCCTCAAGGTCGACCAAACCATCTTCAGCCAGCGGCACCTGAGGCGCAGGCAGCACAATTGGCTGCGCCACATTCACGGTCAGGGGCAAGGACAAGGAGATGGCTCCCCGATTGCTAGCGCGATCCATCAGCCAGTAGTAGAGCACTCGCGAACCGTTGGCTTTCCTGCGAACATCGTCGCCCCTGATCGTCAACTCGACAAAGCCCTGATCCTTGTGCGACTGCTGGATCTGCAGCCTCGCCAGGGGGTCGAACAGGGGGCCTTTCGACGGTTCAAGGAAGACTTCGATCACATCCTCCAACCGCACGTCCGGCCACAGCTCGACCCTGACGATAACCCTGTCGTTGTTGCGTACCAGGTAAGCTTGATCGATGGTGCGCGTGTTTTCATTCAATGCGGGGGGATTACCGGCTTGGCCGTTGTTGGGGGCGGTCTTGTCAAGAAACACTGCGGCGGGCTGGGAGGTCTCCGGGTTGAGTACCTCTGTGATCCATACCCGGTAGGAAACGTAGAAGATTCCTTGAGTGCGCAGGTAGGGCTCAGGTATAGCCGCATCCAGCGGAAAAAGGTCTGCGGGATCGGCCGTCATTGGCACTTCCCAGCTTCCAACCACTACACCGATTTCAGCCCCACTCGATACGGCGCTGCCCCATATCAGATCAAAATGCAGTATTGCGCCATCAAAATAGTCTTGTTCGTAACCTGGCCAGGCACTCTCGATGAGAACTGCCAGCGGCCGGGTCTGATTGGCCAGTGGAATTGTATACACCCCTGCCTCGTCGGCCAGCAGAGGCAGTGCAGCAGGAACCCGCAATGTAGGCAGAATCAAAATACCGATCGATTGGCCGCTGCGGCCTGACCCCATCATGCTCAGTTTGGTCATCTGCGTATTCCTCGGGCCTGGTGGTCAAAACCATTTCAGGGCGCTGCTCGGCTCTCACCTCTCACAGCTATGGCGCAAATGTAATGGCGGAATACGCTTCGCGAAACTGACAGAAATACCAGGTAGGTGCGCTTACAACGCCGGTAGCGCCCACTGCACCGGCGCCAGCCCGTGCTGTTCCAGAAACTTGTTGGCCCGGCTGAAATGCCCGCAGCCGATGAAGCCACGGTAGGCCGACAACGGTGAAGGATGCACCGACTTGAGCACCAGATGCTTGGTACCGTCGATCAGCGCAGACTTGCTCTGGGCATGCTTGCCCCACAACAGGAACACGGTGGCGGGCTGGCGCTCACTGACCAGCTGGATGATGCGGTCGGTGAACGACTCCCAGCCTTTTTTGGCATGCGACGCGGCAATCGAGCGCTCCACGGTCATGGTGGTATTGAGCAGCAGCACGCCCTGTTCGGCCCAGCTCTGCAGGTAGCCGTGGTTCGGGATCGGGATGTTCAGGTCGCGCTGCAACTCCTTGTAGATGTTCACCAGCGACGGCGGCGCGGGCACCCCAGGCTGCACCGAGAAGCACAGGCCGTGTGCCTGGCCCGGGCCGTGGTAGGGGTCCTGCCCCAGAATCACCACTTTGACCTGGTCCAGCGGTGTGGAGTTGAGCGCATTGAAGATCAACGGCCCCGGGGGATAGATCTCCTTGCCGGCCGCATATTCCTGACGCAGGAACTCACGCAGTTGCTGCATGTAGGGCTGTTCGAATTCGCCGCGCAGAGCGTCTTTCCAGCTCGGTTCGAGTTTGATGCGGTCATCGTTGGTCATGGGCACTCCCGTAGGCAATGGGGGCGGACACTAGGAAAGCTGCCAGCGCTTGTCAATCGATCCGACCGGCGACCGGCATGATCGGTGACAGTAGCCATACTTGTCGGGATAACCGCAGTGAGGTGGCCCATGGCCGTAGCGTTCGAAGTACTCACCGGCGTCGATGGCGCCCGCATCGGCGTTGCCAGCCTGGATGCGCCCCAGTCGCTCAACGCCCTGTCGTTGCCGATGATCGAGCAGTTGAGCACCCACCTGCAAAGCTGGGCCAAGGATGACGGCATCGTCTGCGTGCTGCTGCGCGGGCTGGGTGACCGGGCGTTCTGCGCGGGGGGCGATGTGCGCAGTCTTGTGGAGGCGTGCCGCGCACAGCCTGGTGAAGTACCGCCGCTGGCGGCGCGCTTCTTCGCCGCCGAGTACCGGCTCGACTATGACCTGCACCATTACCCCAAGCCTCTGCTGTGCTGGGGGCACGGGCATGTGCTGGGCGGCGGCATGGGCCTGCTGCAGGCCAGCACGGTACGCATCGTGACCCCGAGCAGCCGCCTGGCGATGCCGGAAATCAGTATCGGCCTGTACCCGGACGTGGGCGCCAGCTGGTTCCTGAACCGGCTGCCAGGGCGTCTTGGCCTGTTCCTTGGGCTGACCGGCGCGCCGATCAATGCACGCGATGCACTGGACCTGGGCCTGGCGGACCGCTTCATGGGCGATAACCAGCAGGACGAGCTGATTGAAGGGCTGTTGCAACTGAACTGGCAGGAGCAGACCGCGATGCAGCTCAACAGCCTGCTCAAGGCGTTGCAGCAGCAGGCGCTGGCCGAGTTGCCGCCGGCCCGATGGCTGCCACGCCGGGCGCAGATCGACGCGCTGCTCGATGTCAGCGACCCGGCCTGTGCCTGGCGGGCGATCGCACAGTGGCGCATGCACGACGACGAGGTCCTGGCCAAGGCGGCACGCACCCTCACCGAAGGCTGCCCGCTGACCGCGCACCTGGTGTGGCAGCAGATCGCGCGGGCGCGCTACCTGTCGCTGGGGCAGGTGCTGCAGATGGAATATGCGATGAGCCTGAACTGCTGCCGGCATCCGGAGTTCAGCGAAGGGGTACGCGCGCGCCTGGTGGACAAGGACCAGACGCCGCATTGGCATTGGCAGGAAGTTGCTCAGGTCCCCCAGGCAGTGGTGCAGGCGCACTTCAGCAAGGCATGGGAGGGGCGGCATCCGCTGGCTGACCTTGTGTGAAGCCAGCGAATGCGATGTTTACCGGTGCGAATTGCGATCGCCCCAGCCGTTGTCGCTGCGACCCCGGCCACGCCCATGATCGCGCCCATGGTCATTGTCCCGCCCCTGATGCCACTGCTGCCCCTGACCATAGCGCGGGTTCTGGTAGTAACGCCCTGGGGCGGGGCGCACATTGTAGTAGCCATGCCCCGGTACCGGGCGGTACTGAGGCACGGGCGCCGGTCGGTAGTAACGCGGCGCGGGGGCGTAATAGCGAGGCTGCGGCACCACGTAGTACCCCCTGTTGTAGGGATAACCACGGTCGTAACCACGGTATTCATAGCGGTCCACGGTGTACACATCACTGCGGTAGTAGCCCTGGCCACCGTAATACGGAGCACAGGCGGTGGTCAGCACACCCAGCACAACAATCAGCAAAAGTCGGCGATACATGGCGGCCTCCCGGACCGCTGAACTGCACATCCCAGCGGCGCTGGTCGGCGTCGATCGGCAAGCGTTCATCGACATAGGCTAAGACCACCGAATCGACGTGCCGTGCGTTTTTCGAAATAAATTGTGACAAGGCCGATACCCCTGAAAATCGTCCAGTTATTTTCTGCGCGCCCCTCTAGAATAAGACGCATCGGTACCCGCCACGGATCTGCCATGCCGCTTCGTTACGCCCTGTTCTCGCAACGCTCGTTGATGCTGGCATTGCTGTTGTTGCTTGGCTGCGGCTTTCTGGCCACGTCGCTGCTCAGCTACTTTGCCTCGCGCAGCGAGATCCGCGACAACATCATCAACACCGAGCTGCCGCTGACCTCCGATACCGTCTACTCCGAAATCCAGCGGGACCTGGTGCGCCCGGTGGTGATCGCCTCGATGATGGCCCAGAACACCTTCCTGCGTGACTGGGCCCTGGCCGGCGAACAGGACCCGATGCCCATCACCCGCTACCTCAATGAAGTGATGGCGCATCAGAATGCCTACACGGCGTTTTTTGTCTCCGAGGCCAGCGGCATCTACTACCAGGCCAAGGGCGTACTCAAGCATGTCGACCCGCGCACCGAGCGTGACCGCTGGTACGCGCGCGTCAAGGCGATGGACACGCCCTACGAGATCAACGTCGACCTGGACATGGCCAACCAGGACAAGCCCACCGTCTTCATCAACTACAAGGTGTTCGACTACCAGGGCAGGTTCATCGGCGCGGCTGGCGTCGGCCTGACGGTCGAAGCGGTGATCAGGCGCCTGAGCGACTACCAGTTGCGCTATCAGCGTACGGTGTATTTCGTCGATGCCAGCGGTCGCATCGTGCTCACCGGGTCTGCCGGCGGCCCCGAAGGCGTACACAGCGGGCTCACGCTGCGCGAGGTGCCAGCGCTGGCCGACCTGCAGCAGAAAATGCCCGTGCCGGTGGAGGGCAACCGCGAATACAACCATGATGGGCACAGCCACTTTCTCAATGTGCGCCTGATCCCCGAGCTCGACTGGTACCTGTTCGTCGACAAGCGCGACGGCACGGCCCTGGACAGTGCACGCCAGTCGCTGTACATGAACCTGGTGATCTGCGCGATGATCACCCTGGTGGTGCTGGCGCTGCTCAATGCGATGATCCGTCGCCATCAGGACAACATCCAGACCCTGGCAACCCTCGACAGCCTGACCGGCCTGCCCAACCGACGCGCCTTCGACCTGCTGGCGGCACAGGCCCTGCGCGACACCGAGCGCGAGCCCATGCCGCTGGTGGCACTGCTGCTCGACCTGGACCACTTCAAGGTCCTCAACGATACCCACGGCCATCTGGCCGGCGACGAAGTGCTGCGCCAGTTCGCGCGCATCCTGGAAAGCTGCCTGCGCCATACCGATATCATCTGTCGTTGGGGCGGCGAGGAGTTTCTCGTGCTGCTCAAGAACACCGACGCTGACGCCGCACGGGCGGTTGCCGAAAAGATTCGCCTGCGCACCGAGCAACTGGCCTTCGGCTATGCCGACAAGGTGCTCGACCTGACCGTGAGCATCGGCTTGAGCGCCCATCGGTCCGACGATACCTTGCACACCCTGATCGCCCGCGCCGATGATGCGCTGTACCGCGCCAAACAGGGTGGACGCAATCGCGTCTGCTCGGAACTGTAAAACGTCGCCCCCGGTAGCCACCACCATGAACGATACCCGCCTGTGCCCCGCCTGCGGCGCCAGCAACCAGTGCAGCCTCGCCGACCCGCGCAGCGCCACCCAGGCCTGCTGGTGCTACAGCGTGCAGATCGATCCCCGCGTGCTCGAAGCGCTGCCGGCGCATTTGCGCAACAGTGCCTGCCTGTGCCCGCGATGCGCCCAGGTCGATGCCCGATTGCAGGCAGCCAAGCCTGCGCCGAACCGTTAGACTGCGCGCCCACCTCTGTACGCCCAACCGCCATGCGCCTCGACCGTTTTCTCAGCAACCTGCCATGTTTCAACCGCCAGCAGGTGCGCCTGCTGCTGGTGCAACGACGGGTGCGGGTGGATGGCGTGGCCATCGCCGACCCGCACCATGAGGTACGCGAGTTCAGCCGCGTCGAGGTCGACCAGCAGGTGCTGCAAGCCGGGCGTGCACCGCGCTACCTGATGCTGCACAAGCCGATGGGTTGCGTCAGCGCCACCGTCGACCCGCAGCACCGCACCGTGCTCGACCTGCTCGACGAACCCGACCGGAACGACCTGCACATCGCCGGGCGCCTGGACTTCAACACCACCGGGTTGCTGCTGCTGACCAACGATGGCCAGTGGTCACGTCGCCTGACCCAGCCCAAGACAGGGCTGGCGAAAACCTACTACGTCGAGACCGAGCAGCCGATCACCGACGCCTATGCGCCAACCTTTGGCCAGGGCATCTACTTCGCCTTCGAAAACCTCACCACCCTCCCCGCCGAGCTCACCCTGCTGGGCAGCCACAGCGCGCGCCTGAGCATCGTCGAGGGGCGCTATCACCAGGTCAAACGCATGTTCGGCTTCTTCGACAACAAGGTCACGCGCCTGCACCGCGAGCGCATGGGCCCGCTGCACCTGGACCCGCAGCTGGCCCCGGGGCAATACCGTGCGCTGAGCCAGGATGAAATCCTGGCCATCTGACGCCACGACCGCTCGGCAAAAAAATCATCGATTGCGCCAACGGCACTTGCGGGTTGGCCGGGCGCCTGCTTGAATCCAACCGTCAGTCTGCATGTGACCAATCGGTCACGAACGCAGTCCAAGGCACCTTTTTGCAGGTGACCGGCGCCCCGAAGCGCTGGCGTCCGGCAGATTGCCCACCTAACAACAATACCCGTCGACCAGCCGGCAACGGATCGACACAGGGCCCCTCGTTTCATTTCAAGGCGTATGCCTACCTGTCATGAAGACCGGGCAAGCTTGCTTGCACGGATACCCTTTTTGCGCCAGGAGTCGATGACATGAGGCCAGAAATTGCTGTGCTGGATATACAGGGTCAGTACCGGGTTTACACGGAGTTCTATCGCGCGGACGCCGCAGAGAAGACGATCATCCTGATCAACGGCTCGCTCGCCACCACAGCTTCTTTCGCCCAGACGGTGCGCAACCTGCATCCGCAGTTCAACGTCGTGCTGTACGACCAGCCCTACTCGGGCAAGTCCCGGGCACACAACCGCAACGACCACCTGCTGACCAAGGAAACCGAAGGCCGGATCCTGCTGGAGCTGATCGACCACTTCGCCGCCGACCACCTGATGTCGTTTTCATGGGGCGGTGCCTGCACCCTGCTGGCACTGGCCAGCAAGCCGCGGCGCATTCGCAAGGCCGTGGTCAGCTCGTTCTCGCCGGTGATCAACGAACCGATGCGCGACTACCTGGAGCGCGGCTCGCACTACCTGCGCACCTGCGACCGCCAGCAGATGGGCAAACTGGTCAACGACACCATCGGCAAGCACCTGCCCTCGCTGTTCAAGCGTTTCAATCATCGCCACGTCAGCAGCCTGGCCGAGCATGAGTATGCGCAGATGCACTTCCACATCCATCAGGTGCTGGATCACGACCTTGGGCGGGCCCTGCGGGCCGCACAGGCCATCGACATTCCGGTGCTGTTCATGAACGGTGAATGGGACGAATACACCACTGCCCACGATGCCCGGCAGTTTTCCCGGCACGTGCGCCACAGCCACTTCAGGCCGATTCGCAGCGCCGGCCATTTCCTGGACATGGAACACAAGGCGGCCTGCCGCGACACCCGCGAGGTGCTGCTGGAGTTTCTAGGCCCGCAACCGCGTGAAACGCGCTCCCCGTATCACTTCGTGCACGGCCAGCATGCGCAGGCCATCTGAGTGGTCGCGGCCAGTGTAGCGCCGGTCTGCGGCAGACCGGCGCTACGGCTCGCGAGCCGCCGATTGCAATAAGGGCTTCAAATCGTCTCGCAGTTCTGGTACAAAGTGCGCCTGAAAGCGGGTGTCGTATAATGGCATTACTCCAGCTTCCCAAGCTGATAACGAGGGTTCGATTCCCTTCACCCGCTCCAGTCACTTCCCCCCTCCCCGTTACAAGCTCCCTCAGCACTCGAACCATCCAACTGAATATGCTCGCAGCCTCATATGACAGTGGCTTGCTTACAGGCAGTTCTGGATAATGCCCTTAATCGATACCCCGCATCCAAGACGGATAGCAAGAGGGTGAAAATTTCAGTTGGGTAAATCCATGGGGGATGAGTTGTCCAAGCAAAAGGATCTTAGCCAGTTGCAGATCGACGGAGTTTTCTGCATCAGCCTGCGGGAGCGGACTGACCGTCGAGACCTTTTGACCCGGGAGTTCGAAGGCAGCGGGTTGAACATCGAATTTCTCATCGTGGACCGCGATAGCGAGAATCCCGAGCGGGGCTGCTTCGACTCCCACGTGACCTGCGCAAAAATGGCTCTGGAGCGTAAATATCGGCGGGTACTGGTGCTCGAGGATGACGCCACCCTGCTGACCTTCGACCCACGCCAGGTGCACCAGATCAACACCTTCCTGAACGGGAAGGAACCCGAACTGTTTTATCTTGGAGCGAATCTGGGGAGGGTATGGCTCACCTGGCACAGGGGAATAGCCCGTGTACGGGCCAAAGGTACCCATGCTTACATTCTGTCCAGCAAAGGCTGCGAGCGCCTGGTCAGCCATTCACCCTATACGGGTACGGCGATCGACAAGGTCTATTCAAAGCGATTCCGGGCGTACATGGCCTTCCCCATGCTGAGCCAGCAACAACCCGAGGAGGTCGTTGCAAGCGACGTGCTGGCCGCTCGCTCCACGGAC
Organism: Pseudomonas palmensis; assembly: GCF_017848315.1. Lineage (GTDB taxonomy): Bacteria > Pseudomonadota > Gammaproteobacteria > Pseudomonadales > Pseudomonadaceae > Aquipseudomonas > Aquipseudomonas palmensis. The sequence goes on along the minus strand of NZ_JAFKEC010000008.1, from coordinate 12,053 downwards.
GGCACCTTCCCTGACGCCGCGTACTGGCGCGCAAACTGGCGCAGGCAATATGCAGAGGCGCTCAGAAACATCGGTAAGACGATGCTGTGCAGAGACCTCTAACAGCCGGTCCTGCGCCTCACCCTAAACCCGCCATATGGCGGGTTTTTTGTGGTCACTCCAGCCCCGGCAAGCAATTTGCTGCCCATGCACTCGGTAGGCGGGCAACGCAGGGCACGGTATTCTGCGATAAATCTGCGCCCGCCTGATTCAGATCAACACCGCCCCCAAAGACCTTGGTAAAACCCACCGCTGCTCCGAAACATCACAAGGATCGGTCCATGTTTCTCTCCCGCTGGCTCCCCGGCCTCGCCAACCTGCTGCGTTACCGTGCCGAATGGTTTCGCCCTGACCTCCAGGCCGGCCTGTCGGTTGCCGCCATCCAGATCCCCATCGCCATCGCTTACGCGCAGATCGTCGGCCTGCCGCCGCAGGTCGGGCTGTACGCGTGCATCCTGCCCATGATGGTGTACGCCCTGGTGGGCAGCTCGCGCCAGTTGATGGTCGGGCCCGACGCTGCCACCTGCGCCATGGTCGCCGGTGCCGTGGCGCCGCTGGCCATGGGCGACCCGGCGCGCGTGGCACAGTTGTCGGTGATCGTCACGGTGCTGGTGGGGCTGATGCTGATCGCCGCAGGCCTGGCACGGGCCGGCTTCATTGCCAGTTTCTTCTCCCGACCGATTCTGATCGGCTACCTCAACGGTATCGGCCTGAGCCTGCTGGCCGGCCAGCTGGGCAAGGTGCTGGGGTTCAAGATCGAGGGCAACGGCTTCGTGCTCAGCCTGATCAACCTGCTCGAACGCCTGAACGAAATCCATTGGCTGACGCTGTTCATCGGCCTGGCCGGCCTGGCTCTGCTGATCTGGCTGCCTCGGCGCTACCCCAAGCTGCCGGCAGCGCTGGTGACCGTGGCCATCGCCACCCTGGTGGCCGGCCTGTTCGGCCTGGACCGCTTCGGCGTGGCAGTCCTCGGTCACGTGCCCTCGGGCATGCCCACCCTCGCCTGGCCGCAGACCAACCTCGAAGAGATGAAAAGCCTGCTGCGTGACGCCCTGGGTATCGCTACGGTCAGTTTCTGCAGCGCCATGCTGACCGCACGCAGCTTTGCCGCACGCCATGGCTATGCGATCAACGCCAACCATGAATTCCTCGCCCTGGGCGTGTCGAACCTGGCCGCCGGCGCCTCGCAGGGGTTTGCCATCAGCGGCGCCGACTCGCGTACCGCAGTCAACGACATGGTGGGTGGCAAGAGCCAGCTGGTGGGCATCATCGCGGCGCTGGTGATCGCGCTGTGCCTGCTGCTGTTCACCGTGCCCATGGCGTGGATCCCGCAGGCAGCCCTGGGCGCCGTGCTGCTGATGGCCGGCTGGGGCCTGATCGACGTCAAGTCGCTGAGCAAGATCTACACCCTCAGCCGCTTCGAGTTCTGGCTGTGCATCCTGACCACGGTCGGCGTGCTGGGCGTGGGCGTGCTGCCGGGCATCATCATCGCGGTGACCCTGGCGATCCTGCGCCTGCTCTACACCATCTACCAGCCCACCGATGCAGTGCTGGGCTGGGCGCCCGGCATCGAGGGCCAGGTGGACATCCGCCGCCACAAGGACGCGCGCACGGTGCCAGGGCTGGTGGTGTACCGCTTCGACGACGCGATCCTGTTCTTCAACGCCGACTACTTCAAGATGCGCCTGCTCGACGCGGTGCAGAAGGAGGTGGAAGCCCGCGCCGTGCTGTTCGACGCCGAGGCGGTCAGCTCGATCGACGTGAGCGGCATCGCGGCGCTGCGCGAAGTGCGTGAAACCCTGATGGCCCAGGGCATCGTGATGGGCATCGCCCGGGCCCGCGGCAGCTTCCTGCGGATGCTGGTGCGCTCGGGGCTGGCGCGGGAGATGGGCAGCGAGCTGCTGTACGGCTCGGTGCGGGCAGGCATTCGCGCCTACCGACTGTGGCGCAACAAGGTCAGGCGCGAGGCGGCTGTCGCGCAGTAAACCTTTCGCCGGCAAGGCCGGCTCCTGGCGATGTTGCAGGAGCCCGCCTTGCCGGCGAAGCGGCCAGCAGGGTCAACGCGGCTCACAGGCCTGCGGCGTCCCCTGCCCGCTACCGATCAGGGCGATCAACCCACACGGCAATGACCCACGCCATTGCAGGTAGTCATGCCCGGCCGGGTATTCCACCTGCACCACCGGATACCCCTTGGCCTGCAGCACGTCGCGCAACTGGCGATTGGTGTCGAGAATCTTCGGCCCCTCGAACAACCCCGACTGCAGGTAGAAGCGCAGCGGCGCACGCGGTGCACGCACGTACTCGCGGGTCAGCCAGCCAGGCTCCATTCCTTCCGGCGCCCACCAGTACGACCCCGACAGGCTCAGCACATTGCCGAACAGCTCCGGATGCTGCAGCCCCAGGTAGGCCGAGGCCAGCCCGCCGTAGCTGGAACCTGCCACCACCGTGCGGTCGGCCGGGGCCGACAGCCCGCGCGCCTTCGCCCAGGGCATCAGTTCCTCGGCCATGAACCGCGCAAACTGCGGGTTGGGTGGCAACTCGACCTGGCGCGACAGGTCGGTGGGGTTGGCGATGATCAGCGCAGCAGTGGGGCCGATCAGGCCATCGGCGAGCAGGTTGTCGAGCAGCGTCGGGGTGGGCACCTGCCGGGTGTAGGCATGCGCATCGAACAGCACCAGCAGCCCCTGCCCCGCCGCCCCCGGTGTCCAGCCCGGCGGCCGGTACAGGTACACGTCACGCTGGTTGCCCAGCACCTTGCTGGTCAGCACCTGGCGCTCCAGCGTGCCCCGGGCTACCCCGGGGCGCTGCGCCACCCAGGGCTGCGCAGGCGCGTCGGCAAGCTCCAGGCGCGAGCGCGACAGCCAGCGATCGCCACTGCCATCGGCAAAGCCGTTGGGGTTGAGCGGGTCTTGCCGGGAGCTGGCCAGAATCACCCGGCGGTCAGTGGAGGGCGGTACGTCCGGTGCCATCTGGTAGCTCATCCGGGTGCTGGAAGGCACCACATAGCTACGAAACCACACATCGCTGTCGCCCAGGCGCTGCAGCTCATCATGGTTGCCCGACGGCGCGCCGAATACCCGAACGTTGTGCCGGGCACCTCGCCACAGGAAGGTCACCAGCGATTGCCCGGGCTGCTCCGCCAGCGCTTCGACCAGGGGCGTACCCTGCTGCTCGCGGGCCTTCCAGAAGGCCTGGGTATCGCCCCCCTTGGCCACATGCGCCGCCAGCTCGCGCATCACCGGGCTTTGCAGGCGCGTCTGCTGGGCCTGCTGCTCGGCCACGCTGGTGACACCGGTCAGCTTGAGCGAATAGGCAGCCTGCGGGCGGGTGGAGATGGCTTCTGCGCGCACGCCATACAGGCCGTCATGGGGGGCGATGAACATGAAGTCGCGCACCATGTCCAGCCCGTCCACCAGCAACCGCACCGGCTGACCGTCGGCATCGAGCAGGCGCACGCTGACGTCGCCCTCCACGCGCCCCTGCACGAAGTCACCGGCCTTGAGCGGCACGGTCCATACCGGCTGCCGGCCCTGGCCGATGGCGCCGCTGACGCTGTGCCCGGGCACCAGCGAGGCCGCCATTGCGGCGCCGCCGGTCAGGCTGGCCAGCGCAAGGCCGGCGCAAAATGTCTTGAGTCGTTGCATGTACACCTCAGAAGTCGATGCTGGCCGAAAGTTTCAGCGTGCGCGGCTCGCTGACCGTGGCGTAGCCGTCGTTGAACACACCGGCCCAGTAGGCACGGTTTTCGACGTTCTCCAGGCTGGCGCGCAGCACCACGTCCTTGCTCAGGATGCGCGTGCTGTAGCGACCGCCCAGGTCATAGCGGGTCCACTGCGGAATCTTCAGCTCGTTGGCCGAATCCAGGTACTGCGAGCTGCTGTGGATGGCCAGCGCGGTCAGGGTCAGGCCCTCGACCCAGGACGTGTCCCACTCGCCGCCCAGGTTGGCCGACCACTGCGGCACCCCGCGCGCGGCGTTGCCATCGAGCTTGCCGCCAGCGGTCTTGGTCAGCTCGGCACGGGTATAGGTCACCCCACCCAGCAGGCGTACGCTCGGCGTCAGCGAACCGAACAGGTTCCACTCCACCCCGCGATTGCGCTGCTGACCATCGTCGGTGTAACGGTTGCTGGCGGTGTCGAGCATCATGCTCGGCTTCTCGATCTGGAACACGCTGACGGTGTGGGTGAAGTCGCCCAGGTCCCACTTGACCCCGGCTTCCACCTGCTTGGACTTGTACGGGGCGAACTGCTCGCCATAGTTGGCAGCCGACAGGTCGCTGACCATGCCGCCCTGGGTCAGGCCCTCGATGTAGTTGGCGTACAGCGAGACATCCGCCTCCCACGGCCTGAGCACCACGCCCAGTGCCGGGGTCAGCGCATGCTCGTCATACGAAGGCGAACTCATCTTCTGGCGCACCCGCTGCGAGCGCACGCCCAGGGTCAGCAACAGCTTGTCGTCGACGAAGCCCAGGGTATCGGCCACGGCAAAGCTCGACAGAGTGTTGTCGCCGGTCTTGTCGCTGGAGCCGATGTTGCCGGCAATGATCGGCTTGCCGGGGTGATAGATGTTGGTCGTGTACTTTGCCCCGGTTACGGTGGCGGCGCGACCGATGTCCTGGTGCAGCAAGGTGGTGCTGAGCACCAGCTGGTGGGTCACCGGACCGGTACTGAAGTTGCCGCGCACACCCGCTTCGGTGGACAGGCTATGGGTATAGCCGCCCTGGTTGTAGGTTTCGGCGGTTGCGTCGCCGTTGCCGGAGGTGATGATCGAGCGCGTGCCGTTGAGGAAGCCCTTGTAGCGGGTACGCGCACCGCCGACGCTGGCGTAGGCCGTCCAGTCGTCCGACAGCTCGTATTCGCCGCGCAGGATCACCGCCTTGCTGATCTGCTTGGCCGAAATACCGTCGAGGATGTTGGAATCCGGCTTGGGCGCCTTGGTCACGTAGCCCAGTTTGCTGAAGCCGGCCATCATCGGGCTGCCGTTCTGCATCTTTTCGTGGCTTTCGTAGGCATCGAGTTCCAGCTTCCAGCCATCGCCACGGTAATCCATGCCCAGGGACGCCAGGGTGCGGTCCTTGGACTGGTCGTCGACCCCGGTGTCACCGCTGCCGTACACGCCGTTGAAGCGGATGCCCAGGCGGTTCTCCTCACCCAGGCGCCGGCTCAGGTCCAGGTGCTCGGCCCAGTAGCCGTCGGATACGTAGCTGGTGGTCAGGCGCGTCAGTGGCGCATCCCCGGCCCGCTTGGGCACCAGGTTGATCACCCCGCCCACACCGCCGTTGGGGGCCATGCCGGTGAGCAGTGCGCCAGGGCCCTTGAGCACCTCGACGCGCTCCAGGAACTCGGTGGGCACATGCCCATCGGGCGCCAGGCCATACAGACCGTTGACCGCAAGCTCGGTGGAGTCGATGGAGTAGCCGCGGATCATGAAGTTTTCGTAGGTGTGGCCTTCACCGGTGCTGAAGCGCACCGACGGGTCGTTGCGCAGCACCGCGCCCACCGTGCCGCTCTGCTGGTTTTCCATGTGCTGGGCGGTGTAGGCGGTGATGTTGAAAGGGGTTTCCATGATGTCGCGATTGCCCAGCATGCCCACCTTCGCACCGCGTGCCACCTGGCCACCGCTGTAGAGCTCGGGCGGGTTGCTGCTGTTGCCCACCTGCGCATTGACCGTGGTGGCACCCAGGGTCAGCGCGCCGTCGCTCTCGGGGCGACGCAGGATGATCACGCCGTTTTCTTCGCTGGCCACCAGGCCGCTGTTGTCCAGCAGGCGTTGCAGCGCCTGTTGCAGGGTGAAGCGGCCCTGCAGCGCCGGGGCATTGCGCCCGGCCAGCCACTGGCTGTCGGCGGCAATCGCCACCCCCGCCTCGCGGGACAGCGCCTGCACCGCGCTATCCAGCGGCTGGCTGGGCAGGTCGAGCGCCAGCACGCGGGTGCCTGCGCTCAGCTCGGCCGACACGGCCGACAGGCTGGCCGCGCCAAGAGCACAGGCCAGCACCAGGTGGCGAAGGGTGCTGGGGATAACCGAAGAAGGTGACGAACGCGTGGTCCGGGCGAGGAAAAACGACATGATCTGTCCTTTGAGCTAGGGAGTTGCCAGGAAGACGCGCTAGCTGGCCACTACCCCTCAAAAAAATTTCAACGAAGCTGCAGCCAGGTGTACTCACCCTTCTGCATCAGGCTCAGCGGCAGCACCCTGGGCAAGGCGTTCAGCAATATGTCGGGGCGGTCGCTGGGGAAGCTGCCGGTCAGGCGCAGCCCGGCCGCTCCCTCGCCAAGCCGCACCTGACGGTTGCTATAGGCATTGAATTCGTCGATCACCTCGGCCAGCGGTGCATCGGTGAACGACCACCAGCCCTGGCGCCAGTACTCGGCGTTCGGGGCCGCCTGCGGGTGATGCTCCACCGGCCCCGGCACGCCGGGTTCGCCCAGGCGCACCCGGTCGCCGGCCAGCAGTTCGCGGGGCTCGCCATCCAGGCCGCGCACCTTCACATGACCGCGGGTCACCGCCACCTGGATATCGCCGCCACGGTCGCTGACGCTGAAGGCGGTGCCCAGCACCTGCACCTGCCCCAGCCGGGTGCTGACCAGGAAGCTGCGCAGGCGCTCGTGGGCCACGTCGAAAAACACATTGCCGTGGGCCAGCATGACCTCGCGCTGGCCGTTGCTGTACTTCACCTGCACGTTGCATTCGGCCGCCAGCACCATCTGGCTGCCGTCGGGCAGCAGTACATTGCGTGCGGGCGCTGCGTGTTCGGTCAGCAGCACCTGGTCGAACTGTGGCCGGCGCTGCCACAGCCAACCCAGCCATGCACTGCACCCGACCACCGCCAGCAGGCCGGCACCCTGGCGCAGCAGGCGACGCCGGCCGAGGTTGACCGGCTCGGGGGCCAGCGAGCCGCGCAACTGCGGGGTCAGCCGATGGATCATCTGCCAACGCTGCTCGGCCTCCAGCCAGGCACGCTCATGCTCGCTGCTTTTGTTGCGCCAGCGCTGCAACTGCCCGCTCACCTCGCGCACACGGGAGGGGTCGTCACTGTGCAGCCCCGCCAGGTAGCCCAGCGCCTGCTGTACCTTGCGGGGCGAAACCGGCCGCGCGTCAGACATGACGGCAGGCCTGGCTCAGTTCGGACAGGTCGAACACCGCGCGGCCGATGTGCAGCTCCACGGCCTTGGCCGACAGCTGCAGCTCGTCACACACCTGGCGATGGCTCTGGCCATGCAGGCGCACGCGCACGAACACCTCGCGGCGCAGGCGCGGCATGCGCTCGATACGCGCAATCAGTTGCTGCAACTGCTCGCGGGCAATCAGGATCTCTTCCACGCTGGGGGTGAGCCCATCGGCCCGTGTCAGCCAGTCCTCCAGCGCCGCCAGCTCGCGACTGCGCCGGCGAAACTGGTCGATGCACAGGTTGCGCGCCGCCTGGAACAGCAGCGCACGGGCATTGATCACCGGGGCATTGAGGGCATGCGCGTAGGCCTGGGCAAAGCTCGACTGGGCAATATCGGCCGCATCATCGGGGTTGCGCAGTCGGCTGCCGAGGTAGCGACGCAGGTCGGTGTAGTGCGCGAGCAGCTCGTCGGCGACAGCCGCAAACGACGGCGCGCCGGCCGTCCAGGGGGTTGAAAGCGAGGTCATGGGCGTCCGGCGCGTGATAAGGCAGACAAAACATTAATGGGAATTCGTATCATTCTCACACACTCCCTCTGCCTTCGGCCAGCCCTCAGTACCCTGTGGCAGACACCGCAGGTTCCGGAGCGCTGATGACAACGCGCCGGCGTGCTACAGTCGCGCCCTGCCAACGTGCAACAAATCCCTACGAGATCCACATGCCCCTCGCCGACGTCGACGCAACCCTGGCGGCCTGGCCGCACCTCAATACCGCCCACCCGTGCACCAGCCTGCTGCTGGGCAACGGTACCAGCCGCGCCATCTGGCGCCCGTTCGCCTACTTTTCGCTGTTCGAGCTGGCCCAGCGCGTGCGCCACAAGCCCCTCGGCCTCACCGACCAGGCACTGTTCAAATCGATGAACAGCGAGCTGTTCGCGCCGGTGCTCAGTGCCCTGAACACCACCGTGCAGGTCAATGCCGCGCTGGCGATCAGTTCGTCGGCACCGCTCAACCGCTACTACGCGATCAAGGAAGCGCTGATCCACGCCGTGCGCAGCGTGCACATTCCCTGGAAGCTGCTGCCCACTGCCCACCTGGCCGCGATCAACGCCGAGCTGCGCACCTACCAGCGCGTGTTTTCCAGCAACTACGACCTGCTCTGTCACTGGGCCGTGAACCAGGCGCCGCACGGCTTTGCCGAGCTGTTCGACGAGGAAGGCGATTTCGACGTCAGCCGGGCTCAGGGGCCGGGCACGCGGATGCACTACCTGCATGGCGGCCTGCACCTGCTGCGCACCCAGCACGGCACCACGCGCCAGCGGGCGGCCAGCGGCAGCCAGTTGCTCGACGGCTTTGCCATCAACACCCCGGGCGATGTGCCGCTGTTCGTCAATGAAGACAGCAGCGACAACAAGCTGCGGGCGATTCGCGGGTCCGATTACCTGACCTGGTGCTACGCCGCGCTGGCGACGCAGCGCGAGGGGCTGTGCGTGTTCGGGCATCACCTGGACCGTGCCGACCGGCACCTGGTGGAGGCGATCAGCCAGGCGCAGCCGACACACCTGGCCATTTCGATCCTGCCGGTGAACGAGGCGGCCATCGTGAGCCAGAAGCAGCATTACGCGCGGGTGTTCGAAGCGTACCCGGGCATCGAACTGCATTTTTTCGATGCCACCACGCACCCGCTGGGCGCGCTGGCGAATGTGCCCGCGCCGCCGCCCAAGGCAGTGGGGCGGCGTCGGCGCTAGGCCGGCCCCCACAGGAGGGCGTGAAGCCTGTAGGAGCCGGCGTTGCCGGCGAAAAGTCCGGCGCGACGCCCAACTGTACGGACACCTTTGTTGCCAACTGTAACCAGATTACCCACCCCACCTGTGGCTCAATGAGCGGCCCCTCCAGCCCTCAGGCGCGCTCATGTCTACCCGCGAAAACACCGGCCTGGCCCTCGGCCTGCTCGGCGTCATCATCTTCAGCCTGACCCTGCCCATGACCCGCATCGTGGTGCAGGAGATGCACCCGCTGCTCAACGGCCTGGGCCGGGCCCTGGTGGCCGCGATCCCGGCAGCGGCGCTGTTGCTGTGGCGCCGTGAAAAGTGGCCCACCTGGCAGCAGGTCAAGGGCCTGAGCCTGGTGGCGCTGGGGGTGATTCTCGGTTTCCCGGTGCTGTCGGCCTGGGCCATGCAGAGCGTGCCGGCCTCCCACGGCGCACTGGTCAACGGCCTGCAACCCTTGTGCGTGGTGGTGTATGCGGCGTGGCTGTCCCACGAGCGACCTTCCACGGCGTTCTGGGCATGGGCGGCGCTGGGCAGCACACTGGTGGTGGCCTACGCGATGATCATGGGCGCCGGACACATCCAGGCCGGTGACCTGCTGATGCTGGCGGCGATTGCGGTGGGCGGGCTGGGCTATGCCGAAGGCGGCCGCCTGGCGCGGGAGATGGGCGGTTGGCAGGTGATCTGCTGGGCGCTGGTGCTGTCCAGCCCGCTGCTGCTGGGGCCGGTGGTGTACCTGGCGCTGCAGCATGAAGGCGCGATCAGCCCGCGGGCCTGGTGGGCGTTCGGCTATGTGTCGCTGTTTTCGCAGTTCATCGGCTTTTTTGCCTGGTACGCCGGGCTGGCGCTGGGCGGAATCTCACGGGTGAGCCAGGTGCAGCTGCTGCAGATCTTCTTCACCATCGCGCTGTCGGCGCTGTTCTTTGGCGAGCAGGTGGCGCCGATCACCTGGGTGTTTGCCGGCGGGGTGATCCTGACGGTGGTGCTGGGGCGCAAGGCGCGGGTGCATCCGGCACCGGTCAAGGTCTGAGGTGCCGCCATCGCGGGTCAAGCCCGCTCCCACAGGTAAGGGTGATCCTTGTGGGAGCGGGCTTGACCCGCGATGACGGTGGTGAGGTTCAGACAGGAATCAAGCCATCGGCCCGCAGCAGCGTCTCCAGACAATGCTCCTTGACCCCATAGAACGCCTTGAGCGCCTGGATCTTCTCCAGCAACGCCTGCGCCGCCACCGGCTCGCGCCGCCGGGTGGCCAGGATCATCTTGTTCTTGTTGGTGTGCTCCAGCGAGATGAACTCGAACACCTTGGTCTCGTAGCCACAGGCCTCCAGGTACAACGCACGCAGGCTGTCGGTGAGCATCTCGGCCTGCTGCCCCAGGTGCAGGCCGTACTGCAGCATCGGCTTGAGCAACCCCGGGCTGTGCATCTGCGGGCGAATCTGCTTGTGGCAGCACGGCGAGCACATGATGATCGCCGCGCCACAGCGAATACCGGTATGAATCGCGTAGTCGGTGGCAATGTCACAGGCATGCAGGGCGATCATCACCTCGATGGCGCTGGGCACCACGCTGCGCACATCGCCACACTCGAACCTCAGCCCCGGATGCTCCAGGCGCGCGGCGGCGGCATTGCACAGCTCGACCATGTCCGGGCGCAACTCCACGCCCGTCACCTGCGCCTCGCGCTGCAGGGTGTTGCGCAGGTAGTCATGGATCGCGAAGGTCAGGTAGCCCTTGCCCGAGCCGAAGTCCGCCACCCGCACCGGCTGATCTGCCGCCAGTGGCGCGCTGCTCAGCGCATGGGAGAACACCTCGATGAACTTGTTGATCTGCTTCCATTTGCGCGACATCGCCGGAATCAGCGCCTGCTGCTTGTCGGTCACGCCCAGGTCGTGCAGAAACGGCCGGCTCAGCTCCAGGTAGCGCTTCTTCTCGCGATCATGCTCGCCGGTCACCACCTCGCGCGCCTGCTGCACGGCGTTGCGATGCAGCATCGGCTTGCCCTTCTTGGTGAACTCCAGCTGCACCTCGTCGTTCAGGCTGAGCAGGTGCGCGTTGCGAAACGAAGCCGGCAACAGCTCACCGATCAACGTCAGCGCCTCGTCCAGCGCCAGGTTGCGGGTGATGTCGCGGGTCTTGTAGCGGTACACGAACGACAGGCTGGCCTGCCCCTTGATCGTCAGCGGCTTGGCCGTTACCCGCTGCAGGTCGACCTCGGCGCCGACATGGCGCGCCAGCACCAGTTTGATGAAGGTGTGCTGGTGCAGGCTGGTGGCGAGCAGCGCCAGAAACTGCGCACGCGCATCCGGCGCGGCCTGGACGGTGGGGGTTGCGGACATGGGGAGTGGGTGCCTCGGGTTGCGGGGGGCGCCCGCAGGCGCGCAATGGCGCGCATTTTACGTGGATGACCGCCCCAGGCACAGCATTTGTCGATCAGCGCGCATGCCTCAGCCCAGCAGCACCAGCCGGTTGGGCAGCTCGTTGCGCGCCTGGGTCACCGGCACATGGGCCGCCAGCAGCTCGCCACAGGCCTCGATGCAGGTGACAAAGCCCTGCAGGGTCTGGCCCTGCTGCACCTGGGCGGTGAAGGTGCGCACGATGGCGTCCCAGGCCTGGTTGTCGAGGCGACTGGAGATGCCCTCGTCCACCAGGATCTCCACATACCGCTCGGCCTCGCTGACGAAGATCAGCACCCCGGTGCGGCCCACGGTGTGATGCAGGTTCTGCTCCAGAAACTGGCGCCGCGCCAGGTTCGACGCACGCCAGTGGCGCACCCTGCGCGGCACCAGCCAACTGGTCAGGCGCGGCAGGCGGAACACCAGGCACAGCACGATGAAGGTCAGCCACTGCGCCAGCAGCAGGCCATGCACGCTCAGCCAGCCGCTCAGGTAATAGAGGACGCCCGGCACCACCAGCGCCAGCAGGCTGGCCCACAGCAACGGGATATAGGCATAGTCGTCGGCACGCGCCGCCAGCACCGTCACCAGCTCGGCATCGGTACGCTGTTCTACCTGGGCGATGGCCTGGGCCACCTGACGCTGTTCGTATTCACTGAGCAATGCCATGTACGTGTGTGTCTCTTGTCGTGTAGTTACCAGCCGCCGGAGGACCCGCCCCCGCCGAAACTGCCGCCGCCGCCAC
>NZ_JAFKEC010000089.1 GCF_017848315.1 Pseudomonas palmensis | reverse complement strand
CCCCGCCCAACACCCCGGTGAGCCACAACGGTTGCCCGTTGCCCCAATACCCGCCGAGCGAGAAGGCTCCGGCGCCTGAGCCCGAGGTGATCACCCTCAACGACCAGGGCAGCGTGATGTTCGCCTACGACTCGGCCGAACTCACCCCGGCCGCCCAGCAGCAGTTGCGTACCCTGACCGGCAAGCTCAATGACCCGAGCGTGGCCAGCATCAAGGTGATCGGACACACCGACAGCCGTGGCAGCGATGCCTACAACCAGGCGTTGTCCGAGCGGCGTGCCAGCAGCGTGGCCGAGTACCTGATCAGCCAGGGCCTGGCACCGCAGAAAATCACCAGCCAGGGGCGTGGCGAGCGCGAGCCGATTGCCGACAACGAAACCGATGCGGGCCGCGCGCAGAATCGCCGGGTCGAATTGCACCTCAATTGATCGACAGCGGGGCTGGCATCCGGAGGGTGCCAGCCGGTAATGTGGCGTGCAGTGCCTGTGTCGCGTAAGCGGGCCGCCAAACAAGAAAACGCAACAACAAGGGGCGCGGGTATGAAGGCGTTGTGGGGGCTGGGCAAGGCCCTGACGGTAGTGTTCTGGTGGGTGGTACTGGTGAATCTGCTGATGCCGGCAGACAAGCCGTTCCACCAGCTGATCAACCTCGCGGGGGCCATGCTGCTGGTGCTGCACGTGCTCGAGGTGCTGATGTTCAACGGACGGTTGCGTGAGCGCAGCCATCGCTGGTTCGACCGTTTGCAGATTCTGCTGGTCGGCATCTTTCATATCCAATCGATACCGGCCCCGCGCCAGGAGGCTGGTCATGCGTAAGGTCGTGTTGTTGGCAGCACTGTTCAGCCCGTTGGCCCTGGCCGATGCGATCAGCGTGGCGGCGCACTCGGTGCTGCGCCTGCCGAACAAGGCCAGCGTGGTGCACCTGCAGCGCCTGGAGGTGGCGGATTCGGCCACCCTGGTGCTGCCGGCGAGCCTGGTGGAATTGAAGGTGGATGAGCTGCACCTGGGCAACCAGGCGCGCATTGCCATCGTGCCGGCCGAGCATGCGCTGAGCATGGAAGTGGCCCAGGCGCAGTTGGGCCAGGGCAGTGAGATTACTGCCCACGGTGCGCCGGGTACCTATGAGCGGGTCGCCAGGCCCGGACGTGACCTGAGCTTGCGCATTCAGGCGCTGGAGGCTTCAGAACTGGCCATCGACGCCCGTGGCGGCGCGGGGGCACCGGGGTATGTGGGGCTCGATGGTGGTAACGGCAAGGCGGGTGGTTGCACCTGGGGCCAGGCCAGCCGTGGCGCCAATGGCGACAACGGTGGCGATGGCCATGACGGGGCGCCCGGAGGCCGGGTGCGCCTGGCACTGCCGGCCAGCTTCCCGGCCGAGCAGATCAAGGTCAGGCTCGACGGCGGTGCGCCGGGGCTGGCGGGTGCGCCGGGCAAACCGGGCGCAGGCGGGGCCAGCAAGGGGTGCCTGGTGTACCGCACCGATGCAGGGGCGACGGGAAGACCCGGGCAGCCCGGGCAACCGGGGGCGGCCGGGGCTGACGGGGAGCTGATTCTTCAGCGCCTCTGATCTTCAGGGCCGCTTCGCCGGCCAGGTCGGCTCCTACAGGCAAACGTGGCCTTTGCAGGAGCCCGCCTTGCTGGCGAAGCGATCACCTCACACCAGCAGCCGGCTCGACGCCACCAGCACCACCGCAATACCCAGCAGCAGGTTGATCCCCACCAGGCGCCGAATGCGCCCGAGCACTGCGGCCCCGGCGGGCCAGTCCTGCGCCTTCACTGCCTTGCGCAACTCTGGCAGCAGCAGCGCCTGGATTCTCAGAAACAGCGCAAACATCGCAATCCCTGCGCCAATCATCACCTGCACATAACGTGGCGCAGTCTCGAACCCCGAGAAGCGCATGTGCATCATGCCCACGCCGGTGATCGCCAGCACCGCGACCGCCACCCAGACCCACACGAAAAAACGTTGAAACACTTCTACCCACAGCGTCAGCCGTGAAGGGCCGTCAAGCGCGGCCACCATGGCCGGGCGCAGGATCAGCCAGGCGAAGAACATGCCGCCCACCCAGATCAGGGCGGCCAGCAAATGCATGCTGTAGGGGATGGCAAAGGCGGTCATCGGGAACTCCATTCGGCGCAAGGGGCAATAGCGGGGTATGATAGCGACCCATTCGAAACACTGAAAATTTATCCAGCCCTCCGGGCGCCCCGACACCATGATCAGCAACGAACTCAAATCCCAGATTCAGGGCGCCTATTCGCGTTTTCTCGAAGCCAAGAGCCTCAAGCCCCGCTACGGCCAGCGTCTGATGATCGCCGAAGTGGCCAAGGTGCTGGGCGACATCGCCGTGGACGACGAAGGCCGCCGCAGCGGCGAGCCCGCCGTGGTCGCGGTCGAGGCCGGCACCGGTACCGGCAAGACGGTGGCCTACAGCCTGGCCTCGATTCCCGCGGCCAAGGCTGCTGGCAAGCGCCTGGTGATCGCCACCGCCACCGTGGCCCTGCAGGAACAGATCGTGTTCAAGGACCTGCCGGACCTGATGCGCAACAGCGGCCTGAACTTCAGCTTCGCCCTGGCCAAGGGGCGTGGGCGCTACCTGTGCCTGTCCAAGCTCGACCTGCTGCTGCAGGAAGGCCACGCCCAGACCGCCACCGCGCAGCTGTTCGAGGAGGAGGGCTTTCGCATCGAGGTGGACGAGGCCAGTCAGAAGCTGTTCACCAGCATGATCGAGAAGCTGGCCGGCAACAAATGGGACGGCGACCGCGACAGCTGGCCACAGGCCCTGGAAGACCAGGACTGGTCGCGCCTGACCACCGACCACAGCCAGTGCACCGGCCGCCACTGCCCCAACTTCGGGCAGTGCACCTTCTACAAGGCCCGCGAGGGCATGGGCAAGGTCGATGTGATCGTCACCAACCACGACATGGTGCTGGCCGACCTGGCCCTGGGCGGTGGCGCCGTGCTGCCCGACCCGCGCGACACCATCTACGTGTTCGACGAAGGCCATCACCTGCCCGACAAGGCCATCGGCCATTTTGCCCATTACACCCGCCTGCGCTCGACCGCCGACTGGCTCGAGCAGACCGCCAAGAACCTGGCCAAGCTGCTGGCGCAGAACCCGCTGCCGGGCGACCTGGGCAAGTACATCGAGCAGGTGCCGGAACTGGCCCGCGAGATCAAGGCCCAGCAGCAGTTCATGTTCAGCGCCTGCGAGCAGGTGGCGGAGTTTCGCCCGGGCGAAGACATGGAAGGTCGCGAACGCCCGCGCTATCGCTTCGTCGGCGGCGTGGTGCCCGAGCACATGCGCGAGATGGGCATCGAACTGAAAAAGGGCTTTTCGCGCCTGACCGACCTGTTCACCCGACTCACCGACCTGCTCAAGGAAGGCATGGACGCCGAAGTCAGCATCGGCATCCCCAGCCACCAGGCCGAGGAGTGGTACCCGTTGTTCGGCAGCCTGCAGACCCGTGCCCAGGGCAACTGGGAGCTGTGGACCGCCTTTACCGCCGAAGACCCGGAAGACAGCCCGCCGATGGCGCGCTGGCTGACCCTGGCCGAAAGCGGTGCGCTGTTCGATATCGAGGTCAACGCCAGCCCGATCCTGGCGGCCGAGATGCTGCGCCGCAACCTGTGGAACGTCGCCCATGGCGCCCTGGTGACCTCGGCCACCCTGACCGCGCTGGGCAAGTTCGATCGCTTTCGCATGCGCGCCGGGCTGCCCAAGCTGGCCGTCACGGCGGTGGTGCCCAGCCCGTTCCACCACGTGGATGCGGGCGTGCTGCGCGTGCCGGACCTGCGCGCCGACCCGCGCGATGCTCCGGCGCATACCGCCGCGATCATCCGCGACCTGCCCGAGCTGGTGGAAGGCTCGCGTGGCTCGTTGGTGCTGTTCTCGTCGCGCAAGCAGATGCAGGACGTGTTCGACGGCCTGGACCGCGACTGGCGCAAGCAGGTGTTCATCCAGGGCAACCTGTCCAAGCAGGAAACCCTCAACAAGCACAAGGCGCGCGTCGACGGCGGGGACTCCAGCGTGCTGTTCGGTCTGGCCAGCTTTGCCGAAGGGGTCGACCTGCCGGGTGCGTATTGCGAGCACGTGGTCATTGCCAAGATTCCCTTCGCGGTGCCGGACGACCCGGTCGAGGCGGCCCTGGCCGAGTGGATCGAGGCCCGTGGCGGCAACCCGTTCATGGAGATCGCCGTGCCGGATGCCTCGCTGCGCCTGATCCAGGCCTGCGGGCGCCTGCTGCGTACCGAACAGGACCGCGGCACCATCACCCTGCTTGACCGGCGCGTGGTCACCCAGCGCTACGGCAAGGCTATCCTCAATGCGCTGCCGCCGTTTCGCCGGGAAATTTCCTGAGCGGCACAGCGCTTTGCAGTGCCCCGTTGTCTATTGCACAGATCAAGGCCCGCAAGGGCCATCAAGGAGAACTCCAGCCCTATGTTGCGCCGTACCCTGCCTGCCGTGATTGCACTGTTGTTCAGCTCGCCGCTGCTGGCCGGGCAACAGACGCTGTTCAACTTCGTTCGCCCGGCCGCGGTGGTCAATGTGGTGACCGAAGATGCCAGCCTGCCGCAGTACAACGCGGAGCAGACAGCCGAGGGCGAGGTACTGCGGCGCGTGGTGTTCAACCCCGTGGAGCGCCCGAGCCTGCGCCTTAGCCCGCAGACCGGGGTGTGGGACTGGACGGGCGCTACCGCGCTGACCTTGCGCATGCAGAGCGCCATGGACTGGGCGCTGAGCGTCGACGTGACGGTGCTCAGCAGCGACGGCAGTACCCTCACCAGCCGCATCGACCTGCCGGCCGGCCCGGCACAGACCGTGATGGTACCGCTGACCGCCAGCTCGCCGCTGACCCAGGGCATGCGTGTCGGCCCGCCGATGCCGTTCCGTCATCAGGGCCAGCGGGTGCTGCTGACCAGCAGCGAGGGCAAGGCCGACCTCAAGCAGGTGGTATCGGTCACGCTGTCGATGCCCAGGCCCAAGGTGGCGCAGAGCCTGCTGATCGAGCGCTTTGGCGTGCAGGACGACGACGTGCTGCAAAAGGCCGCCTATGCCGGCCTCATCGACGGTTATGGGCAGTCCACCCGTGGTCGCTGGCCCGAAAAGATCAGCAGTGACGACCAGCTCAAGGCGGCTGCCCAGCGCGAGCAGCAGCAGCTCAAGGGCTGGCTGGACGAGCGCAGCAAGCTCAAGCTGGACACGTTCGGCGGCCTGCTTGGCGCTGAGGCATTCGAGGCCAAGGGGTTCTTTCGCACCGAAAAGCGTGAGGGTCGCTGGTTTCTGGTCACGCCGCTGGGGCATCCGTTCTACTCGCTGGGGGTCAATGCGGTGGCGGCCGATGGCGGTCGCACCTACGTGGAAGGGCGCGAGTCGATGTTCACCGCCTTGCCCGAGGCGCAGACCCCGCTGGCGCAGTACTACGGCCAGGGCGACAACCTGGACGGCAACGGTTCTTCCCAGGGGCGCGGTTTCGGCAAGGGGCGCTGGTTCGACTTCTACGCCGCCAACCTGGGCCGTGGCCACGCCACGCCGACGTTCGACCAGGCGCGCTGGCAGGGCCAGAGCCTGGATCGCCTGCAGGCCTGGGGTTTCAACACCCTGGGCAACTGGAGCGACAACGGCCTGCAGAGCGAACGCCTGGCCTACACCCTGCCGTTGTCCATCGGCGGCGACTACACCAGCATCAGCACGGGGGTGGACTGGTGGGGTGCGATGCCCGACCCGTTCGACCCGCGCTTTGCCATGGCCACCGAACGTGCTGTGGCGATTGCCGCGCGCGACCATCGCGACGATCCGTGGCTGATTGGCTATTTCGCCGACAACGAGCTGGCCTGGGCGGTGCCGGGTAATGAACCGAAGCAGCGTTATGCGCTGGCCTACGGCACCTTGCGCCTGACCACCGACTCGCCGGCCAAGCGTGCCTTTCTCAAGCAGCTGCGCGACAAGTACCGCAACCAGGAAGGCCTGTCCAAGGCGTGGGGCATCGAACTGACGGCGTGGGAACTGATGGAGGACCCGGGTTTCGAGCCGCCGCTGCCCGACCCCGCGCACCCGGAAATCGAGGCCGACTTCAAGTATTTCCAGCGGGTGTTTGCCGAGACCTACTTCAAGACCATCTCCGACTCGCTGAAATGGCATGCGCCCAATCACCTGCTGCTGGGTGGGCGGTTTGCGGTCAGTACGCCTGAAGCGGTGGCGGCGTGTGCCAAGTACTGTGATGTGGTGAGCTTCAATGTGTATGCACCCACGCCGCAGGATGGCTACGACTTTGCCCAGCTCAATGCGCTGGACAAGCCGGTGCTGGTGTCGGAGTTCCAGTTTGGCTCGCGTGATCGTGGGCCGTTCGGACCGGGGCCGATGGAAGTGGCGCGTGAGGAGGACCGTGGGCCGGCCTATGCGAACTTCGTCAAGGCGGCCTTGAAGGAGCCTTCGATTGTGGGGGTGCACTGGTTCCAGTACCTGGATCAGCCGGCCAGCGGGCGTTTGCTCGATGGTGAGAATGGGCATTTCGGCTTGGTGGGGATTACCGACGTGCCGTTTCAGGGGTTTGTGGAGAGTGTGCGCAAGAGCAACCTTGGGGTGGTGGAGCAACTGAACAAGCCGCTGGTGATGCCGGCACGGTAGGCGCCTGAGAGCGCAAGGGGACCGCCTGGCTTTGCGGTGTTCCCAAAAACCTCCAGTGCTGGAACAATGCCAGCCATTTTGTGGCGCAGTACGGCGGGGTAATTACGGGTGCAGATTCAAGGTCATTACGAACTCCAGTTCGAGGCGGTACGCGAAGCCTTCGCAGCACTTTTCGATGATCCCCAGGAACGCGGCGCCGCACTGTGCATCCAGGTCGGTGGCGAAACGGTCCTCGACCTGTGGGCCGGCACCGCCGACAAGGACGGCCAGCAAGCCTGGCACAGCGATACCATCGCCAACTTGTTCTCCTGCACAAAAACCTTCACCGCCGTCACCGCCCTGCAACTGGTGGCCGAAGGCAAGCTGGCGCTGGATGCACCGGTCGCTCGCTACTGGCCAGAATTTGCCCAGGCCGGCAAGAGCTCGGTAACCCTGCGCCAACTGCTGTGCCACCAGGCCGGCCTGCCGGCGATCCGCCAGTTGCTGCCCGCCGAAGCCCTGTACGACTGGCAGACCATGGTCGACACCCTGGCCGCCGAAGCCCCCTGGTGGACCCCCGGCACCGCCCACGGCTACGCCGCGATCACCTACGGCTGGCTGCTGGGCGAGCTGATTCGCCGCGCCGACGGCCGCGGCCCGGGCGAGTCGATCGTGGCGCGCACCGCCAGGCCCCTGGGGCTGGATTTCCATGTGGGACTGGACGATGAAGAGTTCTACCGTGTCGCGCACATCGCCCGGGGCAAAGGCAACCCGGGTGACGAGGCAGCCAAGCGGCTGCTGCAGGTGACGATGCGTGAGCCCGAGGCGTTGTCCACCCGCGCCTTCACCAACCCGCCAGCCATCCTGACCAGTACCAACAAGCCTGAGTGGCGACGCATGCAGCAACCGGCGGCCAACGGCCACGGCAACGCACGCAGCCTGGCCGGGTTCTATGCCGGGCTGCTGGACGGCAGCCTGCTGGAATCGGAACTGCTCGACGAACTGACCCGCGAACACAGCCTGGGCCAGGACATGACCCTGCTGACCCAGACCCGCTTCGGCCTGGGCTGCATGCTTGATCAGCCACAGGTGCCCAACGCCACGTTCGGGCTGGGCGCCAAGGCTTTCGGACACCCGGGGGCCGGCGGCTCGGTCGGTTTTGCCGATCCGGAACACGACGTGGCCTTTGGCTTTGTCACCAATACCCTGGGCCCGTATGTCCTGATGGACCCACGGGCACAGAAACTGGTTCGGGTGCTGGCCGGCTGCCTTTGATCGGGTAAGTCCCTGCAACCGGAACCCATTGTCTATTCTGGATTCCAACAGCCTGCGCTGTCGGGTCAAATTTCTTTCATTTTCATGGTGTATCGCTGATGTCTTCACATAAAACCTTAGCTCTCGCCCTGTGCCTGGCCGTGACCGGTTGCGCACAGCACCCTCAGAACGGCTCGGCCGATGGCGGCCATGGCTGGTGGCCCTTCGGCTCCGACAAGGTGGCCGAAAAGGACGTGAAGGATGTGGTCACCGAGAAGGTTGCCCAGGCTGATGCCAAGTCTGAAAGCAGCAGCCGCTGGTGGTGGCCGTTCGGAAACAGCGACAAGGCCCAGAGCCAGGCCCAGGCGGTACCCAAGATCGACGTCAAGGCCACCCAGGCCTGGCTCAACGACTACGAGCCCAAGCTGCGCGAAGCGATCAAGGACAGCAAGTTCGAGCTCGAGCGCCGCGAAGACGTGCTGGTGGTGACCGTGCCGGTCGACTCTTCGTACAACCCTGACCGCCCCGCCATGCTGTTGCCGGCCACCCTCGGCCCGATCACGCGCGTGGCCAAGGTGATCGAGACCGACTCCAAGACCGCCGTGCTGGTACTCGGCCATGCCGACAGCAGCGGCGCAGCTGCTGCCAACCAGAAGCTGAGCCAGGAGCGCGCCCAGTCGGTATCGGCGATTTTCCGCCTCAGCGGCCTGCAGCGTGATCGCCTGATGCTGCGTGGCATGGGGTCGGTGGCGCCGCGCGCCGCCAACGACAGTGTGCAGGGCCGCGCCTTGAACCGCCGCGTCGAGCTGCTGTTGACGCCACAGAACACCATGCTGGCGCTGGTGGCCAAGTACCAGCAGCCGACCCCTAGCCCGGCCGAACTGGTTGCCGTGCAGGACGTCAAGGCACCGGCCAAGGCCGCTGCCAAGCCCGCCACCAAGAAAGCCGCCCCGGCCGCGAAGAAAGTCGTTGCCAGCAGCACCAGCCCTGCGAAGACCAACTGATCGTCAAGGAAACGCAGCATGACCCAGACCCTGGCCGATATGCGCCGCGACTACACTCGCGACGGCCTGACCGAAACCCAGGCGCCGGCAGAGCCGTTCGCGTTGTTTCACCAATGGTTCGAGGATGCCGTCAAGACCGAGCAGCCGCCCGTCGAAGCCAACGCCATGACGTTGGCAACGGTGGACGGCGAGGGGCGTCCGCATTGCCGTATCCTGCTGCTCAAGGGGCTGGATGAGCAGGGCTTCACCTTCTTCACCAACTACGAAAGTGCCAAGGGCCATCACCTGCGCGCCAACCCGTTCGCCGCCATGACCTTCTTCTGGCCCACCCTGGAACGCCAGGTGCGCATCGAAGGCAAGGTGGTGAAGGTCACGGCGCAGGAATCCGATGCGTATTACCAGGTACGCCCGCTGGGTAGCCGCCTGGGCGCCTGGGCATCGCCGCAGAGCCGGGTGATCGCCAACCGTGAAGAGCTGCAGGATCTGGTCAAGGCCACCGAGCAGCGCTTCAGCGATACCCAGCCGCACTGCCCCGAGCACTGGGGTGGCTACCGCCTGCTGCCGGAACGCATCGAGTTCTGGCAGGGCCGCCCGAGCCGCCTGCATGATCGTCTCAACTACCGGCTCAAACAGGGCCTGTGGCTGCGCGAGCGCCTGGCCCCTTAACCGGCGCGGTATTCGGCGGCCGCGCGTTCCAGCCAGGCCGCCAATTCCTTGCGTTTGACCTTTTGCGCCCTGGCGCTGTCCAGACGTTGTAGCATGAATACGCGTTTGTGCTCGTCGTCCCCGGCCAGCGACAGGGCCAGGTCGCGGTCCATCCAGCGCTTGATGCGTACATACAGCCACCCGTGAAAATACAGACCCGCCAGGGTGGTTACGGCGATGATGAAGTAATCCATGTCTATCCTTGCCTGTTGAGTGTTGGGGTCATGGCGGGGATCAAGTGCCTGTACCGACGCTGAATGGAAGCAATTTTATACACCGTGTGTCGTGACAGTGGTCAACGCGCGGAGTCTAATGACTACCTGTCTTCTGGAGATGATCCTATGCGTAAATCAGTTTTGTTGGTGGCGTCGTTCACCACGATGTCGCTGCTGCTTGGCGGCTGTACCTCCAACCTGACCGGCGATTCCTATTCCCGCGATGAAGCCCGTCGCGTGCAGCAAGTGCGCATGGGTACCATCGAGTCGCTGCGTCCGGTCAAGATCGAAGGCACCAAGACCCCGATCGGCGGCGGCGCCGGTGCCATCGTGGGTGGCGTGGCCGGCAGCGCGGTAGGCGGCGGTCGTGGCAGTATCGTCGCGGCAGTCATCGGTGCGGTAGCCGGCGGCCTGGCAGGTTCTGCAGCCGAGGAAGGCCTGACCCGCACCCAGGGTGTGGAAATCACCGTGCGTGAAGACGATGGCAGCATGCGCGCCTATGTCCAGCAGGTTCAGCAGAACGAAATCTTCCGGGTGGGCGAGCGCGTTCGCATCATGACCGTGGATGGCACCAGCCGGGTTTCTCACTGAACCTTGTCCTGCAGCCCTCTGGCTATGAGGGCGTGCAAACAAAACCCCGACTCGGCACCGCCGGTCGGGGTTTTTCATTGCCGGTTCGGCATCAACCGCCGACGGCCTTGCGGCTGGCCATGGCGGTTACCGCGTAGCCGATCACCGCTGCCAGGATGGAACCGGTGAGAATGCCCATGCGGTCCATGCCGGCGTACTCGCTGCTGCCCGGCACGAAGGCCAGCGAGCCGACGAACAGGCTCATGGTGAAGCCGATGCCGCACAGGATCGCCACCCCCAGC
Organism: Pseudomonas palmensis; assembly: GCF_017848315.1. Lineage (GTDB taxonomy): Bacteria > Pseudomonadota > Gammaproteobacteria > Pseudomonadales > Pseudomonadaceae > Aquipseudomonas > Aquipseudomonas palmensis. The sequence continues at coordinate 5,032 of NZ_JAFKEC010000089.1, read as the reverse complement.
ACCTGGCCCCAGTTGGCGCCACTGGGCAGGGCGGCCAGGCCCAGCTTGATCGCCAGCCAGGTCAGGCCGAACACCCCGACGGTCTTGCCCAGCAGCAGGCCGACCGCGATGCCCATCGGCACATGGTGGGTAAAGCTCTCGGCGGTGACGCCGGCCAGCGACACGCCGGCATTGGCGAAGGCGAACAGAGGCAGGATACCGAACGCCACCCAGGGGTGAAGGGCGTGCTCCAGCGCCAGCAGGGGCGACGGCTCGGCGTTGCGAGTGCGCAGCGGGATGGTCAGCGCCAGGGTGACACCGGCCAGCGTGGCATGCACGCCGCTCTTGAGTACGCACACCCACAGGATCAACCCGATCACCATGTACGGCCCCAGCTTGACCACCCCCATCCGGTTCATCGCCACCAGCGCTACCAGGCAGGCGGCGGCCAGCATCAGCGACAGGCTGGACAGGGCGCCGGAGTAGAACAGGGCGATGACGATGATCGCGCCCAGGTCGTCGATGATCGCCAGGGTCATCAGGAACAGCTTGAGCGACACCGGTACACGCTTGCCGAGCAGGGCCAGCACGCCGAGGGCGAAGGCGATATCGGTGGCGGTGGGGATCGCCCAGCCGGCCACGGCGGCGGGGTTGTCCTTGTTGAGGAAGTAGTAGATCAGTGCCGGCACCACCATGCCGCCGATGGCGGCTGCGCCGGGCAGCACGATCTGCGAGGGCCTGGACAGGTGGCCGTCGATGATCTCGCGCTTGACCTCCAGGCCGATGAGCAGAAAGAACAGTGCCATCAGGCCGTCGTTGATCCACAGCAGCAGGGGCTTGGCGATTTGCAGCGCGCCCACCTGGGCCACCACGGGCACGTCGAGCAGGCCGTTGTAGAGGTAGGAGAGGGGGGAGTTGTTGATGATCAGCGCAAGGGCAGCCGCGGCAATCAGCAGCAGGCCGCTGGCTGATTCGAGCTGGAAGAAACGCGTGAATGTGCTGCGTAGAGGCAAGGGTGCTCCTCCATCCTGAAATTCGAAGAGGAACACCCTACCCTGTGGGGATATGCTTTAGAACAAAAACTATATTCTTTTTTGTTATATGCTATTGCGGCTTTTCCGCCAGCAAGGCCAACCCCAGCAGGGGCCGATCTTGCCGTCGAAACGGCGCGCAAGCCCTACCTCACGCTTCCAGGTCCAGCCCCAGCATGCTGCGCGCCACTGCCTCGGCCACGCGAATTCCGTCCACGCCCGCCGACAGAATCCCGCCTGCATACCCAGCCCCCTCACCAGCGGGGAACAACCCCTTCAGGTTCAGGCTCTGCAGGCTGGCATCACGGGTGATGCGCAGCGGCGAGGAGGTACGCGTCTCGATGCCGGTCAACACCGCATCGGGCAGGTTGTAACCCTTGATCTGGCGGTCGAACGCCGGCAGTGCCTCACGGATCGCCTCGATGGCGAAGGCCGGCAGGCTCAGCGCCAGGTCGCCCAGGCTCACGCCCGGCTTGTACGAGGGTTCCACGCTGCCCAGGGCGGTGGATGGCTTGCCGGCGACAAAGTCGCCCACCAGTTGCGCCGGTGCCTGGTAGTTGCTGCCACCGAGCTCATAGGCCAGGCTCTCCAGACGTTCCTGCAGTTCGATGCCGGCCAGCGGGCCGCCCGGGTAGTCCTGCTCGGGGGTGATGCCGACCACGATGCCAGAGTTGGCATTGCGCTCGTTGCGCGAGTACTGGCTCATGCCGTTGGTCACCACGCGGCCCGGTTCGCTGGTGGCAGCTACCACCGTGCCGCCCGGGCACATGCAGAAGCTGTACACCGAACGTCCGTTCTTGGCGTGGTACACCAGCTTGTAGTCGGCCGCGCCGAGTTTCGGGTGTCCGGCATACTTGCCCAGGCGGGCCTTGTCGATCAGGGTCTGCGGGTGCTCGATGCGAAAGCCGATGGAGAACGGCTTGGCTTCCATGAACACGCCCCGCGCATGCAGCATGCGGAAGGTGTCGCGGGCGCTGTGCCCCAGGGCCAGGATCACGTGGCGCGAATGCAGCTGTTCGCCACTTTCGAGTACCACGCCGGTCAGTTGCTCGCCCTCGCTGATCAGGTCGGTGACCTTCTGCTCGAAACGCACCTCGCCGCCCATGGCTTCGATCTGCTGGCGCATGTTCTCGACCATGCCGGTCAGGCGGAAGGTACCGATGTGCGGCTTGTTGACGTACAGGATCTCGTCCGGCGCACCGGCCTTGACGAACTCGTGCAGCACCTTGCGGCCGTGATGCTTCGGGTCCTTGATCTGGCTGTACAGCTTGCCGTCGGAGAAGGTGCCGGCACCGCCTTCGCCAAACTGCACGTTGGACTCGGGGTTGAGTACGCTCTTGCGCCACAGGCCCCAGGTGTCCTTGGTGCGTTGGCGCACCTCCTTGCCGCGTTCGAGGATGATCGGCTTGAAGCCCATCTGTGCCAGCAGCAGGCCGGCGAAGATCCCGCACGGGCCGAAGCCGACCACGATCGGGCGTTCGGCAAGCTCGGCCGGTGCCTGGCCGACCGGCTTGTAGCTGACGTCCGGGGCCGGGGTGATGTTGTGATCGTCGGCGAACTTCTGCAGCAGCTCAGCTTCGTTGCTGGCTGTCAGGTCGATGGTGTAGATGAACAGCAGTTCGGTGTTCTTCTTGCGCGCATCGTAGCTGCGCTTGAACAGCGTGAAGTCCAGCAGCTGGTCGTCGCTGATCCCCAGGCGCTGCACGATGGCTTCGCGCAGGGCTTCGTCCGGGTGATCCAGCGGCAACTTCAGTTCAGTGATTCGTAGCATGACAGGGTCCAGTATCCCGGCCATCAAAGGGCCGGCGGCTTTGCACAAACCGCCAAGTATAAGCTGTTCGCAGGCGCTTAAGGCAGCTTAAACGCGTGCGGCCGGTCAGTCGTTGCGCGAGCCGCCGTAGTAGCCGCAGCCACGCAGGGTCTGGCCATCGATGCGCAGTTCGGCGCTCAGGTGGCTGACCGCGCCGGTGGCGATGTCCACGCAGCGCTGCGGGGCGACCCACAGGTCGATGCGCTGGCCATTGGCTTCGGTGCTCAGTGACAGGCGCCCGTCGGGCATCTGTTCTTCCAGGTACGGCACCGCCAACGAGGGCTGGCCAGGGCGGTCGAGCACCATGCCCTGGCCGCTGGCCTTGATGTTCCAGTCCGGCTCATGGCCGCTGGCGCGCAGGATCAGGCGCTTGAAGTTCGGGTCGCTGCAGGCGCTGGAGGAGTGCTCGACGCGGTACAGCTGTTGCACGTCGAGCTGGCCATCGTTGCCGGCCTGCTGGCTGCCGGCTAGCTTGCCGCGCACGTCGGCGAACAGGGTGCCGGGGGTTGCCGCCAGTGCCGAAGCTTCCTGCAGCAGGCCGGTGTTGCCGGTGTCGCGGACCACGAAGCGGCGGCTCTCCTCGCACGGCTTGAACAGCAACTGGCCGCCAGCGGCGGACAGCTCGCCCTGCAGGCGAGTCATGCCGACGGTGGACACCGTCTCGGGTTTGTCTGCCAGCATCTGGCAACCGGCGAACAGGGGCAGCAGGGCGGCTAACAGCAGCGAAGGGGCGGCACGCATCGGGGGGCTCCAGCATCGGGTCCAGAAAAGTGCCGTCACGTTACGCAGCCTGGGGCGCAATCACAAGGCCCTAGCCCACGTGATAGGTCTGCCCGGTCTGCAGCCCCTCCACGCTCTTGGCGTAGGCCAGCGCCACGTCGGCCGCCGGTACCGGCTTGAAGCCGCGAAAGTAGGGGGCATAGTCGGGCATGGCCTCGAGCAGCACGGTCGGACTGATGGCGTTGACCCGCAGCCCGCGTGGCAGCTCGATGGCGGCGGCGCGCACGAAGGCGTCGATGGCACCGTTGACCAGGCTGGCCGAGGTGCCGGTACGGATCGGGTCGTGGCTGGTGACGCCGGTGGTGAAGGTGAACGAGCCGCCGTCATTGATGAACTCGCGACCGATCAGCAGCAGGTTGACCTGGCCCATCAGCTTGTCGTTCAGGCCCAGGGCAAACCCCTGTTCGTCCAGTTCGTCCAGGGGCGCGAACACCACGTTGCCGGCGGCGCACACCAGGGCATCGAAGCGCCCGGTCTGCTCGAACAGGCGGCGAATCGAGGCACTGTCGCTGATATCGGCCTGCAGGTCGCCGCTGTTGCGACCGACCCGGATCACCTCGTGGCGCTGTTCCAGTTCACGGGCCACGGCCGAACCGATGGTACCGCCGGCGCCGATCAGAATGATTTTCATGGGGCTGTTTCTCGCGTGTGGGGTGAGGTTTCAGTCTAGGGTGGATTTTTGCGTGAATAAGCCTGCTAATAGGCAACCTTTGGTTTTCATGCGGAAACAATCCATGAGCGAGCTGGACGATCTGGCGGCCTTTGCGGTGTTGATGGATGCGGGCAGTTTTACCCTGGCCGCGGAGCAGCTGGGCTGGAGCAAGGGGCAGTTGTCCAAGCGCATCAGCCAGCTGGAGAGCAGCCATTCGGTCAAGCTGCTGCACCGCACCACGCGGCGCCTGAGCCTGACCGCCGCGGGCGCAGCGCTGCTGCCCCAGGCCCAGGCGCTGGTGCGCCAGGTGACCCAGGCGCGTCAGGCGCTGTCGCGGCTCAAGGATGACCTGTCGGGCCCGGTGCGGGTGACGGTGCCGGTGTCGCTGGGTGAAACCTTCTTCGAAGGCCTGCTGCTGGAGCTGGGCAACCAGTACCCGCAGTTGCAGATCGAACTGGAACTGGACAATGCCTACCGCGACCTTCTGCGCGACGGCTTCGACCTGGCCATCCGACAGATCCCGGGCAATGACGAGCGCCTGGTGGCGCGGCCGCTGCTGGCCATGCAGGAGCTGACCTGCGCCAGCCCGGCGTACCTGGAGCGCCACGGCACGCCGACCACGCCGCAGGCGCTGGCCGAGCATCGCTGCCTGCTCAACAGTCATTACAGCGGACGCGAGGAATGGCTGTACCACCAGCAGCATGAATTGCTGCGGGTGCAGGTGGCGGGGAATTTTGCCAGCAATCACTACAGCCTGTTGAAGAAGGCGGTGCTGGTGGG
>NZ_JAFKEC010000088.1:11249-16169 GCF_017848315.1 Pseudomonas palmensis | reverse complement strand
CATCCCCCACCCTCCCCTTCGCAACAGATTATGTCGCGAAGATCGGGTGAGGGCCGCCAGGGCCCTACGCTTTAGTTGCCGCTGGAGTTCAGCGCTTCGGTCAGTGCAGCTTCCACTTCACTGGCGCTAACACGCAACGGCTTGTCGGCATCACGGCGACGCTTGCGCTCGCTGTGGTAGGCCAGACCGGTACCGGCCGGGATCAGACGACCCACGACCACGTTTTCTTTCAGGCCGCGCAGGTAGTCGCGCTTGCCGGTTACCGCCGCTTCGGTCAGTACGCGGGTGGTTTCCTGGAAGGAAGCCGCCGAGATGAACGATTCGGTGGACAGCGAGGCCTTGGTGATACCCAGCAGTACACGAGTGAACTTGGAGACAAACTTGTCTTCCGCGCCAAGGCGCTCGTTCTCTACCAGTACCTGGGTCAGCTCCATCTGGTCGCCCTTGATGAAGCTGGAGTCACCCGACTCGGCAATCTCGACCTTACGCAGCATCTGACGCAGGATGGTCTCGATGTGCTTGTCGTTGATCTTCACGCCTTGCAGACGGTAAACGTCCTGGATCTCGTTGACGATGTACTTGGCCAGCGCGCTAACACCCAGCAGACGCAGGATGTCGTGCGGATCGCTAGGACCGTCCGAGATGACTTCGCCGCGGTTCACTTGTTCGCCTTCGAAGACGTTCAGGTGACGCCACTTCGGAATCAGCTCTTCGTACGGATCGCTGCCATCGTTCGGAGTGATGACCAGACGGCGCTTGCCCTTGGTCTCTTTACCGAAGGCGATGGTACCGCTGACTTCAGCCAGAATCGAGGCTTCTTTCGGACGGCGCGCTTCGAACAGGTCGGCAACGCGCGGCAGACCACCGGTGATGTCACGGGTCTTGGACGTTTCTTGCGGGATACGCGCGATAACGTCACCAACACCGATCTGTGCACCGTCAGCCACACCGACCAGGGCGTTGGCTGGCAGGAAGTACTGAGCCGGTACGTCGGTACCTGGCAACAGCAGATCCTTGCCGCTGGCGTCGACCATCTTGATTGCAGGACGGATTTCCTTGCCTGCAGCCGGACGGTCTTTGACGTCCAGAACCTCGATGTTGGTCAGGCCGGTCAATTCGTCGGTCTGACGCTTGATCGTGATGCCTTCTTCCATGCCCACGAAGGTCACGGTACCTTTCATTTCGGTAACGATCGGGTGGGTGTGCGGGTCCCACTTGGCGACGATGGCGCCAGCGTCGACCTTGTCGCCTTCCTTCACCGAAATCACGGCGCCGTAAGGCAGCTTGTAACGCTCGCGCTCACGACCGAACTCGTCGGCAATCGCCAACTCGCCGGAACGCGATACGGCAACCAGGTTGCCGTCGGCACGCTCAACCTGCTTGAGGTTGTGCAGACGAACCATACCGCCGTTCTTCACCTGGACGCTGTCGGCAGCCGAGGTACGGCTTGCAGCACCACCGATGTGGAACGTACGCATGGTCAGCTGGGTACCCGGCTCACCGATCGACTGTGCAGCGATAACGCCGACAGCTTCACCGATGTTCACCTGGTGACCGCGAGCCAGGTCGCGACCGTAGCACTTGGCGCAGATGCCGTAGCGGGTTTCGCAGCTGATCGGCGAACGCACGATCACTTCGTCGATGCTGTTCAGCTCGATGAACTCGACCCACTTCTCGTCGACCAGGGTACCGGCCGGAACGATGACGTCGTCGGTGCCAGGCTTGAACACGTCACGGGCGATTACACGACCCAGTACGCGCTCACCCAGCGGCTCTACAACGTCGCCGCCTTCGATGTGCGGGGTCATGACCAGACCCTGCTCGGTGCCACAGTCGATCTCGGTAACCACCAGATCCTGCGCCACGTCTACCAGACGACGGGTCAGGTAACCGGAGTTCGCGGTTTTCAACGCGGTATCCGCAAGACCCTTACGCGCACCGTGAGTCGAGATGAAGTACTGCAGTACGCTCAGACCTTCGCGGAAGTTCGCGGTGATCGGCGTCTCGATGATCGAGCCGTCCGGCTTGGCCATCAGACCACGCATACCGGCCAACTGACGAATCTGAGCTGCCGAACCCCGGGCACCGGAGTCAGCCATCATGTACATCGAGTTGAAGGACTCCTGCTCGACTTCGTTGCCTTCGCGGTCGATGACCTTCTCTTTCGAGAGGTTGGCCATCATCGCCTTGGACACTTCGTCGTTCGCCTTGGACCACAGGTCGATGACCTTGTTGTACTTCTCGCCCTGGGTTACCAGGCCGGAGGCGTACTGGCTCTCGATCTCTTTCACTTCGTCGGTGGCAGCACCGATGATGCGGGCTTTTTCATCCGGGATAACGAAGTCGTTAACACCGATGGAAACGCCGGAGATGGTCGAGTAGGCAAAACCGGTGTACATCAGCTGGTCAGCGAAGATGACGGTCTCTTTCAGACCAACCACGCGGTAGCACTGGTTGATCAGCTTGGAGATCGCCTTTTTCTTCATCGGCTGGTTGACCACGTCGTACGACAGACCTGGCGGTACAACCTGGAACAGCAGTGCACGGCCGACAGTGGTGTCGACGATGCGGGTGTTCTTAACGCTGCCGCCATCACGATCGTTCACGGTTTCGTTGATACGAACCTTGATCTTGGCGTGCAGGGCCGCTTCGCCGGCGCGGAATACGCGGTCGACTTCCTGCAGGTCGGCGAATACGCGACCTTCGCCCTTGGCATTGATGGCTTCGCGGGTCATGTAGTACAGACCCAGTACAACGTCCTGCGAAGGAACGATGATCGGCTCACCGTTGGCTGGCGACAGGATGTTGTTGGTCGACATCATCAGCGCGCGCGCTTCGAGCTGGGCTTCCAGCGTCAGCGGCACGTGCACGGCCATCTGGTCACCGTCGAAGTCGGCGTTGTACGCGGCACAGACCAGCGGGTGCAGCTGGATGGCCTTGCCTTCGATCAGTACCGGCTCGAACGCCTGGATACCCAGACGGTGAAGGGTCGGTGCACGGTTGAGCAGTACGGGGTGTTCGCGAATCACTTCGGCAAGAACGTCCCACACCTCTGGCAACTCGCGCTCGACCATCTTCTTGGCAGCCTTGATGGTGGTCGCCAGACCACGCATTTCCAGCTTGCCGAAAATGAACGGCTTGAACAGCTCGAGGGCCATTTTCTTCGGCAGACCGCACTGGTGCAGACGCAGGGTCGGACCTACGGTAATTACCGAACGACCCGAGTAGTCAACGCGCTTACCGAGCAGGTTCTGACGGAAACGACCTTGCTTACCCTTGATCATGTCGGCCAGGGATTTCAGAGGACGCTTGTTCGAGCCGGTGATGGCGCGGCCGCGACGGCCGTTGTCGAGCAGTGCGTCGACCGCTTCCTGCAGCATGCGCTTTTCGTTGCGCACGATGATGTCAGGCGCAGACAAATCGAGCAGGCGCTTCAGACGGTTGTTACGGTTGATCACCCGACGGTACAGGTCGTTCAGGTCGGAGGTCGCGAAACGACCGCCATCCAGCGGAACCAGTGGACGCAGGTCTGGCGGCAGAACCGGCAGAACGGTCAGGACCATCCACTCAGGCAGGTTGCCCGAGCCCTGGAAGGCCTCCATCAGCTTCAGTCGCTTGGACAGCTTCTTGATCTTGGTTTCCGAGTTGGTCTGCGGAATCTCTTCGCGCAGGCGGCCAATCTCGTGCTCCAGGTCGATAGCGTGCAGCAGTTCGCGGACGGCCTCGGCACCCATGCGGGCGTCGAAGTCATCGCCGAACTCTTCCAGCGCTTCGAAGTACTGCTCGTCGTTCAGCAGCTGACCTTTTTCCAGGGTGGTCATGCCCGGGTCGATAACGACATAGCTCTCGAAATAGAGAACGCGCTCGATATCACGCAGGGTCATGTCCATCAGCAGGCCGATACGCGACGGCAGCGACTTCAGGAACCAGATGTGGGCAACAGGCGAGGCCAGCTCGATGTGCGCCATGCGCTCACGACGAACTTTTGCCAGCGCGACTTCAACACCGCACTTCTCGCAGATCACGCCACGGTGCTTCAGGCGCTTGTACTTGCCGCACAGGCACTCGTAGTCCTTGACTGGGCCAAAGATCTTGGCGCAGAACAGGCCGTCACGCTCAGGCTTGAACGTACGGTAGTTGATGGTTTCCGGCTTTTTTACTTCACCGAACGACCACGAACGGATCATCTCAGGCGAGGCCAATCCGATACGGATGGCGTCGAACTCTTCGACTTGACCCTGGTTTTTCAGCAAATTCAGTAGGTCTTTCAAGGCCTTTCCTCCTGGCGGAGCAGGGAGCGGGCTTTTCAGCCGCGCTCCCGATTCGCGTCACGTGTTATTCGGTTTCCAGATCGATATCGATACCGAGCGAACGAATCTCTTTGATCAACACGTTGAAGGACTCGGGCATGCCCGGCTCCATACGGTGATCGCCGTCCACGATGTTCTTGTACATCTTGGTCCGACCGTTCACATCGTCCGACTTCACTGTGAGCATTTCTTGCAGGGTGTATGCCGCGCCGTATGCTTCCAGCGCCCACACTTCCATCTCCCCGAAACGCTGACCACCGAACTGCGCCTTACCACCCAGCGGCTGCTGGGTAACCAGGCTGTAAGAACCAGTGGAACGCGCGTGCATCTTGTCGTCCACCAAGTGGTTCAGCTTGAGCATGTACATGTAACCAACGGTCACTGGACGCTCGAACTTGTTGCCGGTACGACCGTCGAACAGCTGCATCTGACCGCTTTCCGGCATGTCTGCCAGTTTCAGCATGGCCTTGATTTCGCTTTCCTTGGCACCGTCGAAGACTGGAGTGGCCATTGGCACACCGCCTTTGAGGTTCTTCGCCAGGTCGAGGATTTCCTGGTCGGAGAAGTCTTCCAGGCTTTCCTGACGACCACCGATCTCGTTGTAGATCTC
>NZ_JAFKEC010000088.1:0-11239 GCF_017848315.1 Pseudomonas palmensis | reverse complement strand
GCTCGATGACCTTGCGCTGCTCTTCGAGCATGCGGTTGATCTTCTCGCCCAGGCCCTTGGCCGCCAGGCCCAGGTGGGTTTCGAGGATCTGACCGACGTTCATACGCGAAGGTACACCCAACGGGTTGAGTACCACGTCCACCGGCGTACCGTTGGCGTCGTGCGGCATGTCTTCGACCGGCATGATCACGGAGACCACACCCTTGTTACCGTGACGACCGGCCATCTTGTCGCCCGGCTGGATGCGACGACGGATTGCCAGGTAGACCTTGACGATCTTCAGTACGCCCGGTGCCAGGTCATCGCCCTGCTGCAGCTTGCGCTTCTTGTCTTCGAACTTGTCGTCCAGCAGACGGCGACGATCAACGATGTAGGCCTGGGCCTTCTCGAGTTGCTCGTTCAGCGCGTCTTCGGCCATGCGCAGTTTGAACCACTGGCCGTGCTCCAGACCGTCCAGCACTTCGTTGGAGATGACCGAACCTTTCTTCAGGCCGGCACCACCTTCGACGACCTGACCGTTCAGGGCGCTGCGCAGACGTTCGAAGGTTGCGCCTTCAACGATGCGGAACTCTTCGTTCAGGTCCTTGCGGATCTCGTCCAGCTGCATCTTCTCGATGGACAGCGCACGGCTGTCGCGCTCGACGCCATCGCGAGTGAAGACCTGTACGTCGATGACAGTACCCTTGGTGCCGGTCGGCACACGCAGGGAGGTGTCTTTGACGTCGCTGGCCTTCTCGCCGAAGATCGCACGCAGCAGTTTTTCTTCTGGCGTCAGCTGGGTCTCGCCTTTTGGCGTGACCTTGCCGACCAGAATGTCGCCAGCGCCGACTTCAGCACCCACGTAGACGATACCGGCTTCGTCCAGCTTGTTCAGCGCAGCCTCACCCACGTTCGGGATGTCCGCGGTGATTTCCTCTGGGCCAAGCTTGGTGTCACGGGCCACACAGGTCAGTTCCTGGATGTGGATCGTGGTGAAGCGATCTTCCTGAACCACACGCTCGGACAGGCAGATGGAGTCTTCGAAGTTGAAGCCGTTCCACGCCATGAACGCGATGCGCATGTTCTGACCCAGAGCCAGCTCACCCATGTCGGTGGACGGGCCGTCGGCCATGATGTCGCTACGCTGAACCACATCACCCTTGCTCACCAGCGGACGCTGGTTGATGCAGGTGTTCTGGTTCGAGCGGGTGTACTTGGTCAGGTTGTAGATATCGACACCAGCTTCGCCGGTTTCAACTTCGTCATCTGCAACACGCACCACGATACGGCTGGCGTCGACGGAATCGATCACACCGCCACGACGAGCCACGACGCAAACGCCGGAGTCACGCGCAACGTTGCGCTCCATGCCGGTACCTACCAGCGGTTTGTCGGCGCGCAGAGTCGGTACAGCCTGACGCTGCATGTTCGAACCCATCAACGCACGGTTGGCGTCGTCGTGCTCGAGGAACGGAATCAACGATGCGGCAACAGAAACTACCTGCTTTGGCGAAACGTCCATCAGGGTGACGTCTTCCGGCGCCTTGACGGTGAATTCGTTCAGGTGACGGACCGCTACCAGTTCGTCGATCAGTTGCTTCTTCGCGTCCATCGTGGCCGAAGCCTGTGCGATGACGTGATCAGCTTCTTCGATCGCCGACAGGAACACGATGTCGTCGGTAACCACACCCTCTTTCACCACGCGGTACGGGCTCTCAAGGAAGCCGTACTGGTTGGTGCGGGCATAGGCCGCCAGGGAGTTGATCAGACCGATGTTCGGACCTTCAGGGGTCTCGATCGGGCACACGCGGCCGTAGTGGGTCGGGTGTACGTCACGGACTTCGAAGCCTGCGCGCTCACGGGTCAGACCACCAGGGCCGAGTGCCGAGACACGACGCTTGTGGGTGATCTCGGACAGCGGGTTGTTCTGGTCCATGAACTGGGACAGCTGGCTCGAACCGAAGAACTCCTTCACCGCCGCCGCTACCGGCTTGGCGTTGATCAGGTCTTGCGGCATCAGGCCTTCGCTTTCAGCCATGGACAGACGCTCTTTGACCGCGCGCTCTACACGCACCAGGCCAACGCGGAACTGGTTCTCGGCCATTTCGCCGACACAGCGCACGCGACGGTTACCCAGGTGGTCGATGTCGTCGACGATGCCTTTGCCGTTACGGATGTCGACCAGGGTCTTGAGGACCTCGACGATATCTTCCTTGCTCAGCACGCCCGAACCTTCGATCTCGGTACGACCGATACGACGGTTGAACTTCATGCGACCAACAGCCGACAGGTCGTAACGCTCGGCGCTGAAGAACAGGTTGTTGAACAGGGTCTCTGCGGCATCCTTGGTTGGCGGCTCGCCAGGACGCATCATGCGATAGATCTCGACCAGCGCTTCCAGTTGGTTGCTGGTGGAGTCGATCTTCAGGGTATCCGAGATGAACGGACCGCAGTCGATGTCGTTGGTGTACAGGGTCTCGATGCGAACGACCTGAGCCTTGGCGATCTTCACCAGTGCTTCGGTGGTCAGCTCGGTGTTGCATTCGGCCAGGATTTCACCGGTAGCCGGGTGCACGATCGCCTTGGCGGTGGTGCGGCCCAGAACGTATTCCAGCGGCACGTCCAGGGATTTGACACCAGCCTTTTCCAGCTGGTTGATGTGGCGAGCGGTAATACGACGACCCTGCTCGACAATCACCTTGCCGCTGTCGTCATGGATGTCCATGACCGCGATTTCACCACGCAGGCGCTGTGGCACCAGTTCCAGGCTGAGCTTTTCGCCAGCCACGTGGAATACGTTGGTGGTGTAGAACGCGTTCAGCACTTCTTCGGTGGTGTAGCCCAGCGCGCGCAGCAGTACGGAAGCCGGCAGCTTGCGACGACGGTCGATACGGACGAATACACAGTCTTTCGGATCGAATTCGAAGTCCAGCCACGAGCCGCGGTAAGGAATGATCCGCGCCGAGTACAGCAGCTTGCCCGAGCTGTGCGTCTTGCCACGGTCGTGGTCGAAGAACACGCCTGGCGAGCGGTGCAGCTGGGAAACGATAACACGCTCGGTACCGTTGATTACGAAGGTACCGTTTTCAGTCATCAGGGGGATTTCACCCATGTAGACTTCTTGCTCTTTGATGTCCTTGATCGCTTTGTTCGACGATTCTTTGTCGAAAATGATCAGGCGGACTTTCACGCGCAGCGGTACCGCGTAGGTTACCCCGCGCAGTACGCATTCTTTGACATCAAAGGCCGGTTCGCCCAGACGATAGCCAACGTACTCCAGGGCAGCATTGCCGGAGTAGCTGATGATCGGGAAAACCGATTTGAAGGCCGCATGCAGGCCCACGTCGCGGAACTGATCTTTAGTCGCTCCCGCCTGCAAGAATTCACGATACGAATCCAGCTGGATGGCCAGGAGGTAAGGCACATCCATGACGTCCGGCAACTTGCTAAAGTCCTTGCGGATACGTTTTTTCTCAGTGTATGAGTAAGCCATCAGCGTTCCCCAGCTTGGTCACCTGCTTGTTTGGCTTCTCCCGACGGGAGCAGCCAGAAAATCGTGCAAACCCCATGGTTTGCGCCACCGTCATCGGTGGTTACCGCTCGTCATCGGCGCCGACCTGATCGGCTGCCAATAACGGAAAAAGGCCGGTGGCAAAAGCCACCAGCCATCAGCCTTTCGCTTGTCGCTCGGGCTGGAGACGCACAGTCGAAATTACTTCAGTTCGACGGTAGCGCCTGCTGCTTCCAGGTCAGCCTTGGCTTTGTCAGCGGCTTCTTTCGAAACGCCTTCAGCAACGACTTGAGGAGCGGTATCAACCTTTTCCTTGGCTTCTTTCAGGCCCAGGCCGGTCAGTTCACGAACAGCCTTGATCACGTTTACTTTCTTGTCGCCAGCGGCAACCAGAACAACGTTGAACTCGGTTTGTTCTTCAACAACGGCAGCGGCAGCAGCTGGGCCAGCAGCGGCAACAGCAGCGGTAACGCCGAAGGTTTCTTCCATTGCTTTGATCAGCTCAACAACTTCCAGAACGGTTTTCTGGCCGATTGCTTCGATGATTTGCTCGTTAGTCAGAGACATGACTTAAATCCTGTATTGGGGTGACAGCCTACGCAGCCATCAAATTAAACGTATGATTTCGAAAGGGCTTGCGGTGCCTTAGGCAGCAGCAGCTTCTTTCTGGTCGCGAACGGCTGCCAGAGTACGAGCCAGCTTGCTGGTCGCGCCTTGGATCACGCTCATCAGCTTCGCAATGGCCTCGTCGCGGGTCGGCAGGGAAGCCAACACGTCGATCTGGTTTGCGGCAAGGAACTTGCCGTCGAACGCAGCTGCCTTGATCTCGAACTTGCTCTGACCCTTGGCGAACTCAGCGAACAGACGAGCAGCAGCGCCCGGGTGTTCGTTGGAGAACGCGATCAGGGTAGGGCCGGTGAACACGTCGTTGAGGACACTGAATTCAGTGTCGGCAACAGCGCGCTTGAGCAGGGTGTTACGTACAACACGTACGTAAACGCCAGCTTCACGAGCCTCTTTACGGAGTCCGGTCATTGCGCCTACAGTCACACCACGGGCATCAGCCACGACAGCGGACAGAGCGACTTTGGCAGCCTCGTTGACTTCAGCGACGATGGCCTTCTTGTCTTCGAGTTTAATTGCCACGGGTAAAACTCCTGCTTGTTACCGTTTCATCCAGCCGAAGCCGAATGTCGTTTTGGTGTCTGACTCGGTAAGGAATCAGGGGCACCATCTGCGTAGGCTTGAGGTTTAAGGCTTGCGCCGCCTACGGTCTTGGATAGCCCCCGCCAGGCAGGGACCCCAATTTTTGCTGACGGGCGCAATTGCTCGCGCCCATCGCGGTCTTACGCGTTCAGGGAACCTTGATCGATTACCAGACCTGGGCCCATGGTGGTGCTCAGGGTAACGCGCTTGACGTAGATACCTTTCGAGGAAGCTGGCTTGATACGCTTCAGATCAGCGATCAGGGCTTCAACGTTTTCCTTCAGCTTGACGGCTTCAAAGCCGATCTTGCCAACGGAAGTGTGGATGATGCCGTTTTTGTCGGTACGGTAGCGAACCTGACCAGCCTTGGCGTTTTTGACCGCGGTGGCTACGTCTGGAGTTACGGTGCCAACTTTAGGGTTAGGCATCAGGCCGCGAGGACCCAGAACCTGACCCAGCTGACCTACAACACGCATTGCGTCCGGGGAGGCAATAACGACGTCATAGTTCAGGTCGCCGCCTTTCATTTCGGCAGCCAGATCGTCCATGCCTACACGGTCAGCGCCGGCAGCCAGAGCGGCCTCGGCAGCTGGACCCTGGGTGAACACGGCAACACGTACGGTCTTGCCAGTGCCGTGTGGCAGCACGGTAGCGCTACGAACGACCTGGTCGGATTTACGTGGGTCAACGCCCAGGTTAACGGCTACGTCGAAGGACTCGCTGAACTTCACGGTAGACAGTTCGGCCAGCAGCACTGCTGCTTCTTCGAAGTTGTAGACTTTGCCCGCTTCGATTTTCGAAGCGATAGCCTTTTGGCGCTTGGTCAGCTTAGCCATTACACACCCTCCACGTTGAGGCCCATGCTGCGAGCGGAACCGGCGATGGTACGCACGGCCGCTTCCATGTCAGCAGCGGTCAGATCAGCATTTTTGGTTTTTGCGATCTCTTCCAGCTGAGCACGGGTCACAGTACCGACTTTGACGGTGTTCGGACGCGCAGAACCGCTGGTCAGGCCAGCTGCTTTCTTCAGCAGAACCGAAGCAGGGGTGCTTTTGGTTTCGAAAGTGAAGCTACGGTCACTGTATACAGTGATGATCACAGGAGTCGGCAGGCCGGCTTCTTGACCCTGGGTACGGGCGTTGAAGGCCTTGCAGAATTCCATGATGTTCACACCGTGTTGACCCAGTGCTGGGCCGACGGGTGGACTTGGGTTGGCCTGGCCGGCCTTTACTTGCAGCTTGATGTAAGCCTGAATCTTCTTAGCCATGAGCTACTCCAATATCGGGTACAAGCGCCAGAAGGCTCCCCGGATTACTTGCGTTTTATCCCAGTGACGACAAAACCCCGCAGCACATAGGGCTGCGGGGTATGGGATGCGTCGTTCTGCTAGACCTTTTCGACCTGGCTGAACTCAAGCTCCACCGGAGTAGAGCGACCGAAGATGAGCACCGCTACCTGGAGCCGGCTCTTCTCGTAGTTAACCTCTTCGACCGTGCCGTTGAAATCAGCAAACGGACCGTCTACAACACGAACCACTTCACCTGGCTCGAACAGCGTTTTCGGCTTCGGCTTGTCGCTGCCATCGGCAACGCGACGCAGAATGGCCTCGGCTTCTTTATCGGTGATGGGTGCAGGCTTGTCTGCGGTACCACCAATGAAGCCCATGACACGAGGGGTGTCCTTGACCAAGTGCCAAGTCCCTTCGTTCATGTCCATCTGAACCAGCACGTAGCCCGGGAAGAACTTACGCTCGCTTTTGCGCTTCTGGCCATTGCGCATTTCAACCACTTCTTCAGTGGGGACCAGAATCTCGCCGAAGCCATCTTCCATGCCAGCCAGCTTTACGCGCTCGATGAGCGAGCGCATGACATGCTTCTCGTAACCCGAGTAAGCATGCACAACATACCAACGCTTAGCCACAGGACACCCTTAGCCAACAATCAAGGAAATCAACCAGCCGAGCAGGGAATCGAGCCCCCACAACAGCAGCGCCATGACCAGGACAACAGCCACCACAATAAGGGTGGTCTGCATGGTCTCTTGGCGGGTTGGCCATACGACTTTACGAATCTCGGTGCGAGCTTCCTTTGCCAGCGCAAAGAACGACCTGCCCTTTGCAGTCTGCAAGGCAACAAAGCCAGCAACAGCAGCAAGAGCGAGGAGTGCAATAACGCGATACAGAATCGGCGAAGCGGAGTAATATTGATTTCCGACCACGCCTACCACCACCAAAGCGACAACAGCCAGCCACTTGAGCAGATCAAAACGAGAGTCTTGGGCTTCAGACTTGGGAGTCATCTAGGAGGATCCTGTGAAAAGAAAGCCAGACACACAAGGTGAATCTGGCAGGTCAGGAGGGAATCGAACCCCCAACCTACGGTTTTGGAGACCGTCGCTCTGCCAATTGAGCTACTGACCTAAAAGCTTATCAGGCCGACCATTATGCCGGCCTGATCGAGAGAAATCAACTACTTATTCAATAACCTTTGCCACTACACCCGCACCGACGGTACGACCGCCCTCACGGATAGCGAAGCGCAGACCGTCTTCCATCGCGATGGTCTTGATCAGAGTGACAGTCATCTGGATGTTGTCACCTGGCATTACCATTTCAACGCCTTCTGGCAGCTCGCAGTTACCAGTCACGTCAGTAGTACGGAAGTAGAACTGTGGACGGTAGCCTTTGAAGAACGGAGTGTGACGGCCGCCTTCTTCCTTGCTCAGAACATAGACTTCTGCGGTGAACTTGGTGTGCGGTTTGACCGAACCCGGCTTGACCAGAACCTGGCCACGCTCAACGTCGTCACGCTTGGTGCCGCGCAGCAGCACGCCGCAGTTCTCGCCAGCACGACCTTCGTCCAGCAGCTTGCGGAACATCTCAACACCGGTACAGGTAGTGGTGGTAGTGTCACGCAGACCAACGATTTCCAGGGCGTCTTGAACGCGGACGATGCCACGCTCGATACGACCGGTAACAACGGTACCACGACCCGAGATCGAGAATACGTCTTCGATTGGCATCAGGAACGGCTTGTCGATAGCGCGCTCAGGCTCTGGAATGTAGCTATCCAGGGTTTCGACCAGACGCTTGACAGCGGTGGTGCCCATTTCGTTATCGTCTTTGCCTTCCAGCGCCATACGAGCCGAACCAATGATGATCGGGGTATCGTCGCCTGGGAAATCATAGGTGGACAGCAGGTCGCGAACTTCCATCTCGACCAGCTCCAGCAGCTCAGCGTCGTCTACCAGGTCAGCCTTGTTCAGGAAGACCACGATGTACGGAACGCCAACCTGACGGGACAGCAGGATGTGCTCACGGGTTTGCGGCATCGGACCATCAGCGGCCGAGCAAACCAGGATAGCGCCATCCATCTGAGCAGCACCGGTAATCATGTTTTTTACATAGTCGGCGTGACCCGGGCAGTCAACGTGCGCATAGTGACGAATGTTCGAGTCATACTCGACGTGCGCAGTATTGATGGTGATGCCACGTGCTTTTTCTTCCGGGGCGCTGTCGATCTTGTCGAAGTCAACCTTGGCAGAACCGAAAACCTCGGAGCAAACGCGAGTCAGCGCGGCGGTCAACGTCGTCTTACCATGGTCAACGTGACCAATGGTGCCGACGTTCACGTGCGGCTTGTTACGTTCGAACTTTTCCTTAGCCATCGAGACTGTCCCCCGGTAGAAGTAATAAGCAGATCAAACCGACCATTAAAACAAAGGCAGATATTTTCATATCTGCCTTGTCATATGGAGCTCTTGAGCGGATTTGAACCGCTGACCTCACCCTTACCAAGGGTGTGCTCTACCAACTGAGCTACAAGAGCGTAACACTGTGCAACAACAGCAAACCTGGAGCGGGTAGCGGGAATCGAACCCGCATCATCAGCTTGGAAGGCTGAGGTTCTACCACTAAACTATACCCGCGGAGCTTGCAGCTCTCGCTAAACTGGTGGAGGGAGAAGGATTCGAACCTTCGAAGTCGTAGACGTCAGATTTACAGTCTGATCCCTTTGGCCGCTCGGGAACCCCTCCAATGTGGCCGGCATTTTCTACTCTTGCCGTCCTGCTGTCAAGCTTTTTCTCATTAAAATCTTGAGGTTAGCTACTTTGACAACTGCTTCACTGCGTTACCACCTAGTGGTCATCGCTGTGGAGCGGGCGCCATTCTATGCAAACTATTCGATAGTTGCAACGCCTTCGCACAACATTATTTTATCTTTTAAGTCTTTGAAATCATGGGAAAGTCCGGCGAGCACCGTTGCGTCCAGCAAGCGACGGCTTTCAGGCGCTATCTGCAGCCACCACCCCTGACTGTCGGGCAGCCTCCCCACTACCTTGCGCGCCCGGATATCCAGGCTGATCAGACGCTGACGAAGGCTATTCAGTAGCTCGGGGCTAGCCAATGCCCCAAGGTAGAGACACTCATCGTCCTTCTGCGATGGCGCCTCGCGAGACTCGCTGAGTAGACGAATACCCTGCTGACTTCCCTTGTAGAGCGACAGCGATGTCACCTCTTTCGCCCTCAACGGTGCCTCCTGCTGGTGCCAGACGTAGTAGACGACATTGAGGACCAGCAATAACAGAAACAACCAGCGCATACACACCTCACTCCAGCGGACAGGCCATCGCCAGGCCTACGAACACCAGGTCGGGAACGATTCGGGCTTGCGGTACCACCTGGTGCAACAGGCCTGCGTCGCCACCGGTAATGAACAGGGTAAAATCCTCACCCCACAATGAGCGCGCCTGCTCGAGCTGAGTCAACACAAATCCATGCAGCATGAGCGTACAGCCGCGCTCTACCGCCTCGACGGTAGAGCGCCCAGGCTGCAGACTCGACAATGCACGCTCGGCGGACTCGTCGTCATAGCGGATACGCCGGGTATGGGTACGCAATTGATTGCGCATCAATGGCATCCCAGGGCAGATGAAACCTCCCAGGTGTTCCCCCTGCGCCGATACGAAATCCGATGTGACAGCAGTCCCCAGATCAATGACCACGCATGCCCTTCTGGCCAGATGGTACCCGCCAAGCAAAGCCAGCCACCGATCGAGCCCAAGACGCTCGTAATCGTCATAGCCATTGGTAACCCCGGCCAATGCAGTTGCCGAGCGCGCGCGCACTATCGACAGCCCGAACGCCTTCACCAGGGCATCACCAAGATGATCGGTCTCTTCTTCTGTACGCACACTGACCAGGCGGCAACGGGCCGGGGTATCGCCCGCAAGCGCCTCAACAGCCTCGATCAGCGCCTGGTTGGTATCGACGATGCCGCCGCCAACAACCGATGCGTCGGTGCGGATAACCCGCCACTTGATAAAACTGTTACCGCAATCGAGCTCAAGAATCATCGCGTAACCTCAAACTGAGCTCACCACCACTAAAGCTCTTCTCAACACCTTCGACCTGAAGACGCAGCGCGCCCTGACGATCGATACCGAGCACAACGCCGTCGACCCTGGTGACGCCGGCTATCAACGATACTGCACACCCCTGCCACAGGTGCCCTTGCTCCCACTCCGCCTGCAAGTCGGTAAAACCCGACTGACGATGTCGCTCCAGGTAAACCTGCAGATTCTCATTGAGCAGCGCAACCAGCTGGTTGCGATCAACCTGCTGCCCTGTTTCGAGCCGGACGGATGTCCATGCCTGATCGACCTCGCTGTTGGTCTGCATATTCACGTTCACACCAATACCCAGCACCACATGACAGACATCAGCGGGATCCCCCACAAGCTCAAGAAGAATACCTGCGATCTTGCGACCGTTGGCCAGCACATCATTTGGCCACTTCAAGCCCGCAGCATTCACTCCGACGGACTGAAGGGTACGCATGACCGCCAAACCCACCACAAGGCTCAGGCCTTCCAGTTGCCGCATGCCACCGTCGATACGCAGCACTAGGCTGTAATAGAGATTCTGCGCAAAGGGGCTTGACCAGTTTCTGCCACGGCGACCGCGCCCTGCGCTCTGATGCTCAGCCAGAACCAGAAAGGGTGCCTGGCGACCGGCACTGATCGCGCGCAACGCTTCGGCATTTGTCGAGTCAATCTCTTCATGGATGTGCATTGGCCAGAGCCGGCCTGTACCGGCACTCTCGATGGCGCTGACGTCCAACAGCGACAAAGGCGCAGCCAGCCTGTAGCCCCGCCCTCGCACCTTGTACACCGGCAGACTCAATTCAGCCTCGAGATGCTGCAATTGCTTCCACACGGCGCTGCGGCTGATGCCCAGGGCAGCACCCAAGGCCTCGCCGGAATGGAATCGACCATCCTTGAGGAGTTTCAACAACTTCAGCATGCCAATCTCGACTCACAATGAGGCACGCATGATAGCTATGCGCTGAAGGATTGCATACCTGTTGTAGGACGCGTCCTTACGGAGAAATAGCTGCGTGATCGCAGCTTTTTCGGCCCACAAAGACAAAACCCCTACCTGCAGATGCAGATAGGGGTTTCGGAATTTAATCTTGACGATGACCTACTCTCACATGGGGAAACCCCACACTACCATCGGCGATGCATCGTTTCACTACTGAG
>NZ_JAFKEC010000087.1 GCF_017848315.1 Pseudomonas palmensis | reverse complement strand
TCCCCTGCCCCCACTGCAACGGCCTCAACCGCATCCCCGCCGCACGCCTGAGGGACGCACCCAAGTGCGGGCGCTGCAAGGGTGAGGTCCTGTTGCACAAGCCATTCGAATTGAAACAGGGCGACTACGCCAGCCAGATCAAGGGCGACCTGCCATTGCTGATCGATGTGTGGGCCGACTGGTGCGGGCCCTGCAAGGCGTTCGGCCCGGTCTTCGAACAGGCCGCCGGCCAACTGGCCGGACGCTGCCGCCTGGCCAAGCTCGACAGCGAAGCCAATCAGCAACTGGCCGGGCAACTGGGCATACGCTCCATTCCCAGCCTGATCCTGTTCAAGAATGGCCGCGAAGTGGCGCGCCAGAGCGGCGCCTTCACACTCCAGCAACTGCTGGAATGGCTGCGCAGCCAGGGGGTCTAGGCGTTTTCCAGCAGCGTATGCAGTTCGACGAACTGCTGGGTCAGCTTGTGCCGCGGTTCCAGGTGAATCAGCGGCAGGCTGGCCTGGTGGGACTCACGCATCTTCACCGAGCTGTTGAGGTACACCGGCAGCACCGGCAAGCCTTCGGCAATCAGTTCGTCGAGCATCTGCTGCGGCAGGCTGGCGCGCGCCTGGAACTGGTTGACCACGATGCCCTCGACTTCCAGGCCCTCGTTGTGGTCTTCCTTGAGCTCTTCGATCTCGGCCAGCAGGCCGTACAGCGCCTGACGCGAGAAGCTGTCGCAGTCGAAGGGGATCAATACGCGATCAGCGGCGATCAACGCTGAAACCGCATAGAAGTTCAGCGCAGGCGGGGTGTCCAGGTAGATGCGGTCGTAATCGTCGGACAGCTCGTCCAGCAGCTTTCGCAGTTTGTTGATCTTGTGCTTGGCCTCGAGCTTGGGCTGCAGGTCGGCCAGCTCTGCCGTGGCGGTTACCACATGCAGGTTGTCGAACGGGGTTTCATAGATGTCGACCTTGTTCTTCTTGGCGAACGGCCCCGAGGACAGGGTCTGCTTGAAGAAGTCGGCAATGCCCATGGGAATGTCCTCGCCGGTCAGGCCGGTGAGGTACTGGGTCGAGTTGGCCTGGGCGTCCAGGTCGATCAACAGGGTTCGATAGCCTTCGTTGGCACTGACGGCCGCCAGGTTGCAGGCAATGCTCGACTTGCCCACGCCACCTTTCTGATTGAACACCACGCGCCGCATGAACAGACCTCCATGTGAAAGGAACTACCGAGTATGTGAGGGTTGCGCCGGTTTAGCCAGTGCCTTTCAGCCCTGCGTCTGGGCCTGGCGGATCAACAGTTCGGTGAACGCCCGGGCCATCGCCGACACGTCCTCGCGCCGCTGCGCCAGCCATACCGCTGTCACCGCGTCGGCGTCGAGCAAGGTGCGGTACGCCACCCCGTCGATGCGCATGCGCTTGAACGACGCCGGCAGCACCGACACCCCAAGCCCCGCCGATACCAGGCCGATGATGGTCATGGCCTCGCCTGCCTCCTGGGCAAAGTGCGGGCTGAAGCCGGCCGAGCGCGCCAGGCTGAGCAACTGCGCGTGCAGGCCGCTGCCGTAGCTGCGCGGGAAGAACACGAACGGCTCCTGGGCCAGGGCCGCCAGCGGCAGGCCCTGCTCGTTGCCCTGGGCCAGCGGGTGCGCGGCATTGAGCACCGCCACCAGCGGCTCGCGGAACAGTTCGGTGATCACCACGCCATCGGGCACGCTCATCGGGCGCATCAGGCCGACCTCGATGGACTCGTCGAGCAAGGCATCCACCACGTCGCGGCTGCTCATTTCCTTGAGGTTCAGGTGCACCGCCGGGAAGCGCTGGCGAAACGCATTGATGGCCTTGGGGATGCTGGAGTTGAACGGCGCCGAGGAGGTGAAGCCGATCTTCATCTCACCCAGCTCGCCGAGCTGGGCACGCCGCGCCACGTCGGCGGCCTTGTCGACCTGCGCCAGCACCTGGCGCGCCTCGTCGAGAAACAGCCGGCCGGCTTCGCTGAGTGCCACCCGTCGGTTGGTACGCTCGAACAGGCGTGCACCCAGCTCCTGCTCCAGGGCCTGGATCTGCTGGCTCAGCGGCGGTTGAGAGATGCCCAGTTGCTGTGCGGCACGGCCAAAATGCAGCTCTTCGGCCACGGCGATGAAGTAGCGAAGGTGGCGCAGTTCCATGGCAACTCCAATAGGTCGTAAAACCTCTTAAACAGGTCGAACAATATATTGGAAAAGATCAATAGCCAGCTATATGCTTTTTTCACTGCCTGCGAGGCCGTGCCCCTTTCGAGGTCCCCGTGAAAACTGCTGTTGCCCATGAGCTGCCCCCTGCCCCGGCGAACACCGCCGCCCCCCTGAACGAAAGCTGGATCGAGAAAGGCACCCCTGCGTTCATGCGCACGGTGCTGGCATTGTTCTGTGGCGGTTTTGCCACCTTCGCCCTGCTGTACTGCGTGCAGCCGATGATGCCGCTGCTGTCCCACGAGTTCTCCATCAATGCCGCCCAGAGCAGCCTGGTGCTGTCGGTGTCGACCGGCCTGCTGGCGTTCGGGCTGCTGGTGACCGGGCCGATTTCCGACCGCGTCGGGCGCAAGCCGGTGATGGTGTTCGCCCTGTTCTGCGCCGCGCTGTGCACCATCGCCAGCGCATTGATGCCCAGCTGGCACGGCGTGCTGGCCATGCGTGCCCTGGTGGGCCTGTCGCTGAGCGGGCTGGCGGCGGTGGCCATGACCTACCTGAGCGAAGAGATTCATCCGCAGCACATCGGCCTGGCCATGGGGCTGTACATCGGCGGCAACGCCATCGGCGGCATGAGCGGGCGCCTGATCACCGGGGTACTGATCGACTTCGTCAGCTGGCACACCGCGATGCTGGTGATCGGCGGCCTGGCACTGGTCGCGGCGGCAGTGTTCTGGAGGATCCTGCCCGAGTCGCGCAACTTCAGTGCACGCTCGATGAACCCGCGCAGCCTGCTGAACGGCTTCACCCAGCACTTTCGCGACGCCGGGCTGCCGTGGCTGTTTCTGGAAGCGTTTCTGCTGATGGGCGCCTTCGTCACGCTGTTCAACTACATCGGCTACCGGCTGCTCGCCGAGCCGTACCACATGAGTCAGGCGCTGGTGGGGCTGCTGTCGGTGGTGTACCTGGCAGGCATCTACAGCTCGGCGCAGATCGGCGCACTGTCGGACAAGCTGGGGCGGCGCAAGGTGTTCTGGATGAGCATCCTGCTGATGTTCGGTGGGTTGCTGCTGACGCTGTTCTCGCCCCTGGTGCTGGTGATCGTCGGCATGCTGGTGTTCACCTTCGGCTTCTTTGGCGCGCATTCGGTGGCCAGCAGCTGGATCGGCCGGCGTGCGCTCACGGCCAAGGGGCAGGCCTCTTCGCTGTACCTGTTCAGCTACTACGCGGGGTCGAGCGTGGCGGGCACGGCAGGCGGGGTGTTCTGGCATTACGGTGGGTGGAACGGCATCGGGCTGTTCATCGGCAGCCTGCTGGTGATCGCACTGCTGGTGGCGTTGCACCTGAGCAAGCTGCCGGCGCTGCCGGGGAATGTGAAGGGCTGATACCCCTCGCCGGCAAGGCCGGCTCCTACCAGGAGCCGGCCTTGCCGGCGAAGCTGTTCAGTTGATGATTTCGACCAGGTCGACATCGATCTCGCGGGACATCAGGTTCTTCTCGACCTCACCGGTCAGCTTGACCTTGGTCTTGTCGTTGAAGGCCACCGCCGGCAAGTCTTCGTTGTCGATCTCGACGGTGATGGTGCCGCTGGCATCCTTGAATTCGTACTTGTCGTCGTTGTTGAGCTTCTTGACCACAAAGCCCTGCAGTACCACCGGAGTGTCGTCGGCGGCGTCGTTGGCTGCCGCGACCGTGGTGACCGGCTGGGCGCCAGGGCCGGTGTAGCCGGCGGCCATCGCGCCAGTGGTGAACAGCGAGGCAAGCAGCAGAGCCAGGTAACGAGTTTTCATGGTGGGCATTCCGTTTCAAGTGGGGATGCGCTCAGGTTAATCCCCACGCCTGAACTGAAGCTTAATGCGCGATGGTGGGAAACCCGATCAGGCCAGCAACGCGGTGAGGCTCAGAATCGGCATAAGGATGGCCAGCCCGATGAACAGCATCACACCGCCCGTCATCGCCAGCATCAATGGCTCAAACAGGCCCAGGGCTCGTTCAACCCTTACGTCCGACAGCAAACCGTGCCACCTCAGTCGACGCCGCAGTGCGTGCAACGCGAGCCGTGCGAACACGCCGGCGGCGACCAGCACACCGGCAAACGGCAGCGCAAAGCGCTGCCCGCTCTCGTTCAGCGCCATCGAAATGCGGATCGTGGCCGGCAACGCCTGCTGGTGATGGGCGAATATCTGCACGACATCAGGGATCACGACACCCAGCAGGAACGCGAAGATGGCCAGCACGGCGCACATCAGGATCGCCGGACACAGCAACGCCAGGCGGATGCCCTGACGCGTCAGTTGCTGGTTGTCACCGTGCTCGGCAAGCCGTTGGCAGGTTGCCGCCAGCAGGGGATGCTGTACTGCGCGGGTATCCTTGGGCACGGGTTCCTTCCTTGAATGGCACGGCTGTGCATCGAGGTCGGAATGGTAAGGGAGGGGGCTCGGACGGGCAGTAGGACGGATCGGCGGGGGAGCGTGAAAAGTCAGTGGCGGGGCCGCGATACGCGGCACCCGCCAGGCAGTTGCCCGTTACTGGTGGTACTGCGCCGACAGTTCGTGCACGGCGTGGATGAAGGCACCGGCATGTTCCGGATCGACTTCCGGGGTGATGCCATGGCCCAGGTTGAACACGTGGCCGGTACCGTGGCCATAGCTGGCCAGGATACGCCCGACTTCGGCGCGGATGGCCTCGGGCTTGGCGTAGAGCACGGTCGGGTCCATGTTGCCCTGCAGGGCCACCTTGCTGCCCACGCGCTGGCGCGCCTCACCGATGTCGCAGGTCCAGTCCAGGCCCAGGGCGTCGGCGCCGGCATCAGCAATGCTTTCCAGCCACAGGCCGCCGTTCTTGGTGAACAGGATCACCGGCACCTTGCGCCCTTCGTGCTCGCGGATCAGGCCGCTGACGATCTTGCGCATGTAGGCCAGGGAGAACTCCTGGTACGCCGCCGCCGACAGGTTGCCACCCCAGGTGTCGAAGATCTGCACGGCCTGTGCGCCGGCCAGGATCTGCCCGTTGAGGTAGCTGACCACCGACTGCGCGAGCTTGTCGAGCAGCAGGTGCATGGCCTGCGGGTTGTCGTAGAGCATGGCCTTGGTCTTGCGAAAGTCCTTGGACGAGCCGCCTTCGACCATGTAGGTGGCCAGGGTCCACGGGCTGCCGGAGAAGCCGATCAGCGGCACACGGCCGTTGAGCTCGCGGCGGATGGTGCTGACCGCATCCATCACGTAGCCCAGGTCCTTTTGCGGGTCGGGGATCGGCAGCGCCTCGATGTCGGCCAGGGTGCTGATGACTTTCTTGAAGCGCGGGCCTTCGCCGGTTTCGAAATACAGGCCCTGGCCCATGGCATCAGGGATGGTCAGGATGTCCGAGAACAGGATCGCGGCGTCCAGCGGGTAGCGGTCCAGCGGCTGCATCGTGACCTCGCAGGCGAACTGCGGGTTCATGCACAGGCTCATGAAGTCACCGGCCTTGGCGCGGCTGGCGCGGTACTCCGGCAGGTAGCGGCCGGCCTGGCGCATCATCCACACCGGGGTGACGTCTACGGGTTGCTTGAGCAGGGCGCGCAGAAAACGATCGTTCTTCAAGGCAGTCATGTCGGCATCCGGAAAAAAAGTGGGGGCATTTTCTCAGACACCAACGTAAAAGGCACGGTATGAACCGTGCCTTTTGTCTATCGACCTGTGGTAGGTCAATAGATTTAGTTAAAAGCTTCGCCGGCAAGGCCGGCTCCTACAGGTTTGGCAGGAGCCAGCCTTGCTGGCGAAGAGGCCCGATCAGACCTCCAGATAGTCCAGGATCCCCTCGGCGGCATTGCGCCCCTCGAAGATAGCCGTCACCACCAGGTCCGAACCGCGCACCATGTCGCCACCGGCAAACACCTTGGGGTTGCTGGTCTGGTGCTTGAAGCGGTTCTGCTCCGGCGCCACCACACGGCCCTGGCTGTCGGTCTGGATGCTGAACTGCTCGAACCACGGCGCAGGGCTGGGGCGGAAACCGAAGGCGATGACCACAGCGTCCGCCGGGATGATCTCTTCGGAACCCGGAATCGGCTCGGGGCTGCGACGGCCACGGGCATCCGGCTCGCCGAGACGGGTCTCGACCACCTTCACGCCCTCGACCTTGTCTTCACCCACGATCGCGATCGGCTGGCGGTTGTAGAGGAACTTCACGCCCTCCTCCTTGGCGTTCTTCACCTCCTTGCGCGAGCCGGGCATGTTCGCCTCGTCACGCCGGTAGGCACAGGTCACGGCCTTGGCGCCCTGGCGGATGGAGGTGCGGTTGCAGTCCATCGCGGTGTCGCCACCGCCCAGCACCACGACCTTCTTGTCCTTCATGTCGACGAAGTCTTGCGGGGACTTTTCAAAGCCCAGGTTGCGGTTGACGTTGGCGATCAGAAAATCCAGCGCGTCGTGCACACCCGGCAGGTCTTCGCCAGGGAAGCCACCCTTCATGTAGGTGTAGGTGCCCATGCCCATGAACACCGCATCGAATTCCTCGAGCAACTGGTCCATGGTGACGTCCTTGCCCACCTCGGTGTTCAGGCGGAACTCGATGCCCATGCCGGTGAAGACTTCGCGGCGGTTGCTGAGCACGGTCTTTTCCAGCTTGAACTCGGGGATGCCGAAGGTCAGCAGGCCGCCGATCTCGGGGTTCTTGTCGAACACCACCGGGGCTACCCCGCCGCGCACCAGCACGTCGGCACAACCCAGGCCCGCAGGGCCGGCACCGATCACCGCGACGCGCTTGCCGGTGGGCACCACCTTGGACATGTCCGGGCGCCAGCCCATGGCGAAGGCGGTGTCGGTGATGTACTTCTCCACCGAGCCGATGGTCACCGCGCCGAAGCCGTCGTTGAGGGTACAGGCACCCTCGCACAGGCGGTCCTGCGGGCACACCCGGCCGCACACTTCAGGCAGGGTGTTGGTCTGGTGCGACAGTTCCGCGGCGGCGAGGATGTTGCCCTCCGACACCAGCTTGAGCCAGTTGGGAATGAAGTTGTGCACCGGGCACTTCCATTCGCAGTACGGGTTGCCACAGCCCAGGCAGCGGTGGGCCTGTTCGGCCGACTGCTGGGGTTTGAAGGGCTCGTAGATTTCCACGAACTCTTTCTTGCGTTGACGCAACAGTTTCTTCTTCGGATCCTTGCGCCCGACCTCGATGAACTGGAAGTCATTACTCAGACGTTCAGCCATGTTCAAAACCTCATCAAACTCTTCAGGCGCATATCACTGCGGGTTGGCACGGGTGCTGGACAGCAGGTTCTTCAGGTTGGCCGCCTTCGGCTTGACCAGCCAGAAGCGACGCACGTAGTCATCCAGGTTTTCCCAGAGCTCACGACCCCATTCGCTGTTGGTTTCTTCGACGTATTCACCCAGCACGCGCTGCAGGTGGCTGCGATAAGCCTCCATCGCCTCGCCGCTGATACGCTGGATCTCCACCAGTTCGTGGTTGACCTTGTCGACGAAGCTGTTGTCCTGGTCGAGCACGTAGGCAAAACCACCGGTCATCCCGGAACCGAAGTTGTAACCGGTCTTGCCCAATACGCAGACAAAGCCCCCGGTCATGTATTCACAGCAGTGATCGCCCGTGCCCTCGACGATGGCGTGGGCACCGGAGTTGCGCACCGCGAAGCGCTCACCCGCGGTGCCGGCGGCGAACAGCTTGCCGCCCGTGGCGCCGTACAGACAGGTGTTGCCGACGATGGCGCTGTGCTGGGTTTCGAACGGGCTGCCCGCTGGCGGCACGATCACCAGTTTGCCGCCGGTCATGCCCTTGCCGACATAGTCGTTGGCATCACCTTCGAGGTACATGTTCAGGCCACCGGCGTTCCACACCCCAAAGCTCTGCCCGGCAGTGCCCTTGAAGCGGAAGGTCAGCGGCGCCTTGGCCATGCCCTGGTTGCCGTGCAGGCGGGCGATTTCACCAGAGATCCGCGCGCCGATGGAGCGGTCGCAGTTGCAGATATCCAGCTCGAATTCGCCGCCGGCCAGGTCACGGATCGCCGGCAGGGCCATCTGCACCATCTTCTCGGCCAGCACGCCCTTGTCGAACGGCGGGTTGCGGTCCACTTCGCAGAACTGCGGCTTGTCGGCCGGAACGTGCGGGCTGCCCAGCAACGGGCTGAGGTCCAGATGCTTCTGCTTCTCGGTTTCACCGGGGAGCATTTCCAGCAGGTCGGTACGCCCGATCAGCTCGCCCAGGCTGCGCACGCCCAGCCTGGCCAGCCATTCACGGGTTTCCTCGGCCACGTAGGTGAAGAAGTTGACCACCATGTCGACGGTGCCGATGTAGTGGTCCTTGCGCAGTTTTTCGTTCTGCGTGGCCACGCCGGTGGCGCAGTTGTTCAGGTGGCAGATGCGCAGGTACTTGCAGCCCAGGGCGATCATCGGTGCGGTGCCGAAGCCGAAGCTCTCGGCGCCGAGGATCGCGGCCTTGACCACGTCCAGGCCGGTTTTCAGGCCGCCGTCGGTCTGTACCCGCACCTTGCCGCGCAGGTCGTTGCCACGCAGGGTCTGGTGGGTTTCGGCCAGGCCCAGTTCCCACGGTGCACCGGCATACTTGATGGAGGTCAGCGGCGAGGCGCCGGTACCACCGTCGTAGCCGGAGATGGTGATCAGGTCGGCATAGGCCTTGGCCACGCCGGCGGCGATGGTGCCTACCCCGGCTTCGGCCACCAGCTTGACCGAGACCAGCGCCTGCGGGTTGACCTGCTTCAGGTCGAAGATCAGCTGCGAGAGGTCTTCGATCGAGTAGATGTCATGGTGCGGCGGTGGCGAGATCAGGGTCACGCCCGGCACCGCATAGCGCAGCCTGGCGATCAGGCCGTTGACCTTGCCGCCCGGCAGTTGGCCGCCCTCGCCCGGCTTGGCGCCCTGGGCCACCTTGATCTGCAGCACTTCGGCATTGACCAGGTATTCGGGGGTGACGCCGAAGCGGCCGGTGGCCACCTGCTTGATCTTGGAACTGCGGATGGTGCCGTAGCGGGCCGGGTCTTCGCCGCCCTCGCCGGAGTTGGAGCGCGCGCCCAGGCGGTTCATCGCCTCGGCCAGGGCTTCGTGGGCCTCAGGCGACAGCGCGCCCAGGGAGATACCCGCCGAGTCGAAGCGCTTGAGGATGGCCTCCAGTGGCTCGACTTCGCTCAGGTCCAGCGGCTGCTCCAGGGTTTTCACCTTGAGCAGGTCGCGGATCATCGACACCGGACGCTTGTCGACCAGTGCGGTGTATTCCTTGAACTTGGCGTAGTCGCCCTGCTGCACGGCGGCTTGCAGGGTATTGACCACGTCCGGGTTGTAGGCGTGGTATTCGCCACCGTGCACGAACTTGAGCAGGCCGCCCTGCTGGATCGGCTTGCGCGGGCTCCAGGCTTCGGCGGCCAGCAGCTTCTGCTCGTTCTCGATGTCGACGAAGCGCGCGCCCTTGAGGCGGCTGGCCACGCCACGGAAGCTGAGGTTGACCACTTCCTCGGACAGGCCCACGGCTTCGAACAGCTGCGCGCCCCGGTAGGAACCGATGGTCGAGATGCCCATCTTGGAGAGGATCTTGAGCAGCCCCTTGGAGATGCCCTTGCGGTAGTACTTGAACACTTCGTCCAGGTCACCGAGCACTTCGCCGGTGCGGATCAGGTCGGCCAGCACTTCGTAGGCAAGATACGGGTACACCGCCGAGGCGCCGAACCCGATCAGCACCGCGTAGTGGTGTGGATCGCGGGCGGTGGCGGTCTCGACCAGGATGTTGCTGTCGCAGCGCAGGCCCAGTTCGGTCAGGCGATGGTGCACGGCGCCCACGGCCAGCGACGCATGCACCGGCAGCTTGCCGGGTGCGATATGACGGTCGCTCAGTACCAGCTGGGTCTTGCCGCTGCGCACGGCTTCTTCGGCCTGTTCGGTGATGTTGCGCACGGCCGCTTCCAGGCCGATGCTTTCCTCGTAGTTGAGGTCGATCACCTGGCGTTCGAAGCCCGGGCGGTCGAGGTTCATCAGCGAGCGCCACTTGGCCGGCGAAATCACCGGCGAGCTGAGAATCACCCGCGAGGCGTGCTCGGGGGATTCCTGGAAGATGTTGCGCTCGGCACCCAGGCAGATCTCCAGCGACATCACGATGGCTTCGCGCAGCGGGTCGATCGGCGGGTTGGTGACCTGCGCGAACTGCTGGCGGAAGTAGTCGTAGGTGGAACGCACGCGTTGGGACAGGATCGCCATCGGCGTGTCGTCGCCCATCGAGCCCACGGCTTCCTGGCCCTGCTCACCCAACGGGCGCAGCACCTGGTCACGCTCCTCGAAGGTGACCTGGAACATCTTCATGTACTGCTTGAGCTGGTCGCCGTCGTAGCTGGCCACACCCTGGTCGTCGCTCAGGTCGGCCTGGATGCGCAGGGCATTCTGGCGCAACCAGCGCTTGTACGGGTGGCGCGACTTGAGGCGGTTGTCGATCGCATCGGTGTCGAGGATCTGGCCGGTCTCGGTGTCGACCGCGAAGATCTGCCCCGGGCCCACGCGGCCCTTGGCGATGACGTCTTCGGGCTTGTAGTCCCACACGCCGATTTCCGACGCCAGGGTGATATAGCCGTTCTTGGTGGTGACCCAGCGCGCCGGGCGCAGGCCGTTGCGGTCGAGCAGGCACACGGCATGGCGGCCTTCGGTGAGCACGATGCCCGCCGGGCCGTCCCAGGCTTCCATGTGCATGGAGTTGTATTCATAGAACGCGCGCAGGTCGGGGTCCATGGTCTCGACGTTCTGCCAGGCCGGCGGTACCAGCATGCGCACGCCACGGAACAGGTCGATGCCACCGGTGACCATCAGCTCGAGCATGTTGTCCATCGACGAGGAGTCGGAGCCCACGCGGTTGACCAGCGGGCCGAGCTCTTCCAGATCCGGGATCAGGTCGTTGGCGAACTTGGTACGCCGCGCCTGGGCCCAGTTGCGGTTGCCGGTGATGGTGTTGATCTCGCCGTTGTGGGCGAGGAAGCGAAATGGCTGGGCCAGCGGCCATTTGGGCAGGGTATTGGTGGAGAAGCGCTGGTGGAACACGCAGATCGCGGTCTGCAGGCGCTCGTCGCTCAGGTCCGGATAGAAGGCGGTGAGGTCCGCCGGCATCATCAGGCCTTTGTAGATGATGGTCTTGTGCGAAAAGCTGCAGATGTAGTGTTCGGCATCGGCGGCGTTGGCCACCGACGAGCGACGCCGGGCACTGAACAGCTTGATCGCGAATTCCTGATCGCTCAGGCCTTCGCCACCGACGAACACCTGCTCGATCTGCGGCAGGCGCTCCAGCGCCAGGCGACCGAGCACGCTGGTGTCGATCGGCACCTTGCGCCAGCCCACCAGGCTCAGGCCGGCAGCGAGGATCTCGCGGTTCATGTTGTCGCGTGCGGCTTCGGCCTTGGCGGTGTCCTGGTTGAAGAACACCATGCCGACCGCGTACTGGCGGGGCAGCTCGCTGCCGAACTGTTCCAGGGCCACGGCCCGCAGGAACCGATCGGGCTTCTGCATCAGCAGCCCGCAGCCGTCGCCGGTCTTGCCGTCGGCGTTGATCCCACCACGGTGGGTCATGCAGGTCAGGGCCTGGATAGCCGTTTGCAAAAGGTGGTGGCTGGGTTCGCCCGTCATATGGGCGATCAGGCCGAAACCACAGTTATCCTTGAATTCTTCGGGATGGTACAGACCTGTTTTCATAGACACTTTCTCACCAGGTTCGCCTCTCACCAAGGCAAATCTCTTTTTAATACAACCACTTACCATCCACGCCGAACGAACGTCAGCTTTGCGGGGGCAATACGAATGCCATTGTTGCACAGCGACAGTGAAGCCCACAAATTTACTGACGCATCAGTGAAAATCCATGTCGCATTTTTGAATGTTTTTATACAAGAATCCGTGGTAAAGGAATTTCTTGAGTCTGAAGCGTTTCAGCCTGGACTGCAACACGGGCTTGTGGCCGGCAGTCTGGGACAGAAAAGCCTGCCGCGTGTTACGCAGCAGGCTAGACCGGGGTTCAGGAGTCGCTCAGCAGGTGGCGGGGGTAGTGCCACCCGACCATGTATCAGCGGGTCGCAGCCAGTTCTTGTTGGACGCTGGCAACGGTACGAGGCCAAGGTTTACCAGCCTGGACCTTGGCTGGCAAGGTTTTGATTGCAGCGACGGCTGCATCGCGGCTGGAGAAGTTGCCGTAGGTGATCACGTACAGGGGTTTGCCCTGCAGGGTTTTCTTGAAGTAGCGATAGTCGCCACCCTCGGCCTTGACGAACGCCTGGGCCGATGCCTCGGAACTGGTGCCCAGGATCTGCACCACGTAGTTGCCTGGCGCCTGGCCACTGTACCAGCTACCGCCCGCAGCGGGCTTGGCAGCGGGTGTTTCTGCAGGTTTGGGTGCCGGCTTGGCCGTGGCCACCTGCACGGGCGCAGGGGCGGGCTTGGCGGCAGGTGCAACCGGCTTGCTGGCCACTGGCGCGGCAGGCTGCTGCGCCGGTACAACCGGCTGGGCCATCGTAGGCGCCGGGCCTGCAGTGACACCGGCGGGCGGTGCAGTGGTGGTAACGGTAGGCGGCTGCAGTGCAGTGTCGCCAGCCGGGCCGGATTCCTCGCCATCACCCATGCCGGCCGCCTCGGCCAGCGGGCCGCGCATCACCGGCTGGGACTGGCCCACCAGTGGCAGCGGCATCGGCTGCGAAGAACCGGCGAACTCGATGGCCGGGCCACCGTTGTTCGACTGGGCATTGCCCGGCTTGCCCTGGCCCAGGGGCAGTTGCGCCTGCTCGGCAGGCGCAGTGGCCGGCGCCTGGTCGCCCTTCTTGGGCATCAGCACGGCTGCCGCCACGGCAACCACTACCACGGCAGACAACGCCAGCACGTGTTTCTTCGGCATATTGAACCCCATTGATGGTCGCTTCACCGGCGAGCGGGTGGCGAGCATGGCTTCGATCATGGTATCGCGGGCCACCTGGTTGATTGCTCCAGGCCAGCCGTCCGAGTTTTCGTGAATCTCGGCGATCTGCTCGCTGGTGAACACCTCGATGCCGCGCCCGGCACCTTCCAGACGCTGCTCCAGGTATTCCCGGGTTTCGTCCTCGGTGTAGGGCTGCAACTCGATGACGTGGAAACGCTCCTGCTCGGCATTGAGTTCATCCAGGGCTGCGATCAGTGACGGCTCGCCGAACAGGAACACGTGCGGGCGACCTTCCGGTGTGCCCGCCGCCAGTTCCAGCAAGGCTTGGAGTGCCGACTCGCCAAGTTGTTCCGCATCGTCCACCAGCAAGTAGACTTCCTGACCGGTCAGCGCCAACTGCACGATCTGGGCGAGGATCTCGGTGACTTGCGCCTTGGCCACGTTCAGCGACTGCGCCACCTGGGCCAGCAGGCCGGCTGCATCGCCGGCGCCACGCGCCGAAACCACCACGCTGAGCACCGACTGCTTGTTGGTGCTGGCCACCAGGGCCTGGCGCAGCAGGGTCTTGCCGCTGCCCAGAGGGCCTGTGACCACCAGCAGCAACTGGCTGTAGCGGGCCAGGTGATGCAACTGGCCCAGCACCGGCTTGCGCTGGGCAGGGAAGAACTTGAAGCCAGGCACCCGCGCAGCGAAGGGGTCATGGTTCAACTGGTAATGGCCGAGAAAGGCCTCGTCGGCATGCAAACTAGTCATCGAACTCTCGTCAACCTCAAAGCTGGGCCACGATTGCGCGGTAATCCGCCGCCAGCGTGGCCTGAAGAATCTCTTGCGGATAGTCGTCGGTCACCACGGCTTCGCCCATATGGCGCAGCAGGACCAGGCGCAGACGACCGTCGAGCACCTTTTTATCGACCGCCATGTGTTCCATGAAGTGGGCCGGGGTCATTTCGGCCGGAGGCACCACCGGCAGGCCGGCGCGCTGGAACAGGCGAATGCCGCGGTCGCGCTGCGCCTGGCTGATCCAGCCCAGGCGCATGGACATTTCCAGGGCCATTACCGTGCCAGCCGCCACGGCTTCACCGTGCAGCCACACACCATAGCCCATGTGGGTTTCGATGGCGTGGCCAAAGGTGTGACCGAGATTGAGCGTGGCACGCACGCCCGACTCGCGCTCGTCAGCCCCCACCACGGCCGCCTTGGCCTCGCAGGAGCGCTGGATGGCGCGGGTCAGTGCAGCCTGGTCGAGCGCACGCAGCGCATCGACATTGTCTTCGAGCCAGCCCAGAAACGGCTCGTCGCAGATCAGGCCGTACTTGATCACCTCGGCCAGGCCCGCCGACAGCTCGCGCGGCGGCAGGCTCTTGAGGCTGGCGGTATCGATCAGCACCGCGTTGGGCTGATAGAAGGCACCGACCATGTTCTTGCCCAGCGGGTGGTTGATGCCGGTCTTGCCGCCCACCGACGAGTCCACCTGGGACAGCAGCGTGGTGGGCACCTGGATGAAGTCCACGCCGCGCTGGTAGCAGGCGGCGGCAAAGCCGGCCATGTCGCCGATCACCCCGCCGCCCAGGGCGATCACGGTGGTGCGACGGTCGTGGCGCGCCGTCAGCAGGGCGTCGAAGATCAGTTGCAGGGTTTCCCAGTTCTTGAAGGCCTCGCCATCGGGCAGCACCACCGGCAGTACCGAGTAGGCCCCCAGGCTGTGGGTGAGGCGTTGCAGGTAAAGGGGCGCGACAGTCTCGTTGGATACGATGGCGACCTGCTTGCCGGCAATGTGCGGCGCCAGCAGTTCAGGCTGATCCAGCAGGCCTTCGCCGATGTAGATCGGGTAGCTGCGTTCGCCCAGTTCGACCTTAAGTGTCTGCATGTGTCCCCACAAAGAACAAAGGCGCGGCATCGAAGACCCGACCCGCGCAATAACGAAGTGCCCTGCCAGGGCATGACTGGCCGCCGAGGATAGTCAAGCCTTAACGGGGCGGCAACTTCTGCAAGCGCTCCAGAATATCCAGAACCACCATGCGCGGCGGCCGCTCGTCGGTTTCCACCACCAGGTCGGCGATTTCCCGATAAAGCGGGTCGCGCAACTCGAGCAAGGCACGCAGCGTGGCCTCCGGGTTGGCCGTGCGCAGCAGCGGCCGGTTGCGGTCACGGGCGGTACGCCCCACCTGCTGCTCCACCGAGGCGTGCAGGTAGATCACGCGCCCCCCGGCATGCAGCGCCGCACGGTTGGCATCGCGCATCACCGCGCCGCCGCCGGTGGCCAGCACCACGCCGTCGGCCTCGCACAGCTCGGCGATCATCGCCTGCTCGCGATCACGAAAGCCGGGCTCGCCTTCCTTGTCGAAGATCCACGGGATGTTGGCGCCCGTGCGCAGCTCAATTTCCTTGTCGGAATCCTTGAACGGCAGGCGCAGCTCTTTGGCCAGCAAGCGACCGATGGTGCTCTTACCGGCACCCATCGGCCCTACAAGTATCAAATTTCGCACAGAATCAACGACTCACAGCAATCGCCCGGTCACTCATGATACGCGGAGTCAGGAAGACCAGCAGCTCGGATTTTTTCTCTTGGATGACAGCGCGACGAAACAGCCGCCCAACATACGGCACATCGCCGAAAAATGGCACCTTGTCGACAACATTACTTTGCACGGTGGCATACACCCCGCCGATCACGATGGTCTCGCCATCCCCCACCTGAACCTTGGCATTCACCTCGTTCTTGCGGATCGGCGGCACGCTGTTGAGGGCATTGAGGTAGTCCGGCTCGTCCTTGGTGACCTTGACCGTCATGATCACCCGGTTGTCGGCCGTGATCTGCGGGGTCACCTCCAGCGACAGCGAGGCCTCGCGAAAGGTGGTGGACGTAGTGCCGTTGGCGCCCGACTCCTGATACGGCACCTCGGTACCCTTGAGAATGCGCGCGGTTTCCTTGTCGGCGGTGACCACCTTGGGCTGGGAGATGATTTCGCCATTGCCGGTCTTTTCCATCGCGCTGAGCTCCAGGTCGAGCAGCACACTGTCGCGCACCAACCCCAGGCCGATACCCGAGGTGGCCCGTTCCACCCCCAGGTCGACGAACGGCAGTCCGTCGGCGGCCAACCCGCCTGCGCGCAGGCCGCCGCCCAGTTGCACCGCCCCGCCCCAGCGCACCCCCAGGCTTTTTTCGTAATCGACATTGGCCTCGACGATGCGCGCCTCGATCATCACCTGGCGAACCGGTACATCGAGCTGCGCGAGCAGCCGCCGCAGGTCGGCCAGGCGTGCCGACGGCTGGCTGGCAATGATGGTGTTGGTGCGCTCGTCGACCGTGATCGCGCCGGGGTCGTCGTCCTCGACCATGGCCTGGAACAGCTGCACGATGTCCCCGGCCCGCGCATGGCTGACCGTGAGCAGTTCGCGCACCAGCGTTGGCGGGGCCTGCGCCGCACGGGCCTGGGTATCGTGCCCGGCCAGTTCGGCCAAAGGCGCCACCAGCAGCACGTTGCCCTCCTGACGCCGACCCAGGCCCTTGCTGCGCAGCACCAGGTCCAGTGCCTGTTCCCAGGGCACCTCGTGCAGGCGCAGGGTCACCTTGCCCTGCACTGCATCACTGGCCACCAGGTTGACCCCGGTGAAGTCGGCCAGCACCTTGAGCACCGAACGCACCTCGACATCCTGGAAACTCAACGACAGCGGCTCGCCGCCATACCCTGCCCCCTCGGCCCCAAGGCCTGCACCTGCTACCGGCAGCGCCACCATCAGTACCGCACACAGGCTGAACATCCTGTTCATCCACGACCTCCCTGGTCAGTTGACGACGTGTCGAGCCACCCCATTGGCTTCGATCACCTGCGAGCGCTCCACCCAGCCGGCGCCCTCGACCCATACCTGCTCCTCGAGCTCGACCTGCTGCGCATCGATGCGCACCACCCGCCCCTTGTCCGGCCCCAGCCGGTCACCTTCGCGCAACGGGTACAGCGCCCCCGCAACACGGATCAACGCCACCCCGCCTCGACGGTCGGCCAGGTGCCCGACCAGTTCCATCTGTTCCAGCGGCACGTGTTCCAGCGCAAATTCGAGCGCTGCGGGCGGCGGCGCGGCAAAGGGATCGCGCGCCTCCGCCAGCACCGGCGCCGGCTGCGCCACGGGGTCGACCGGCAGGCCGGACGCATAGGCCTTGAGGTGCATCTGCAGACGCAGTTGCCCACGCCCCGCCAGCGGCGCCAGGTGAAGGTCATGCAGGGTCACGCGCTCAGGCAGTGTGGCCAGGGCGTCGACAAAACCGGCCAGCGCGGCGAAGTCGCCCACCACCTGCAGGTGCACCGGCATTTCGGCATGCAGGGCCTGCGGGTGCGCCGGCAACACCTTCACCTGCTCGAACACCAGGCCCCGCCCGGCCCGGGCGACAGCCTGCAGCAGGCCGGGCATGCCGCCCGCTGGCAGCAGCCGGGCCTGGGCCTCCCGCAGGCGTTGCTCCAGGCCGAGCAAGCGGGCCTGCTGCTCGTCCAGCCGGGCGACCTGGTCTGCCTGCGCCTGCCAGGCCTGCTGCAACTCGGCTCCACGCGCCAGCGCCCGCTCAAGCGAAGCGTTCGCCCCGCGCAGGTGCAGCCCATAACCGCTACCGAGCGCCAGCAGCAGGCAAGCCGCCAGCAACAGCGCCTTGTACCGCCGAGGCCACGCTGCCACCAGGTACCAGTCGAGAGCCGGGCTCATGGCTGCACCTGCGCACTGAGGTGGAACACCTCGCCGGCGGCGGTGGCCTTGATCTCCTGCAACTGCACCTCGCCCAGGCCAGGGGCCTGATCCAGATTGCGCAGCAGTTGAGTGACCGACGCCCGCCCCTGTGCCACCCCC
>NZ_JAFKEC010000086.1 GCF_017848315.1 Pseudomonas palmensis | reverse complement strand
TCTACACTTTTTAGTTATATAAAAATTCTTAAATAGTATTTTTAAGAATATTCCACCCTCTCTAAGATTGCCCTCAAGCCAGGCGCAGTCGTCCCCTTCAGATGCAGCTGCACGGCACCCCTTATTTCCAGGAGCACGAGCATGAGCGCATCTCTGCGTAGCGTTGACGGACAGGACGAAGCCACCATTCTGCGCGAGATCCAGAGCGCATTGCGCGACCTGCGTTTCGGCGCGGTGGAAATCACCGTGCACAACGCCCAGGTCGTGCAGATCGAACGCAAGGAAAAATTCCGCCTGCAGAATCCAGGCAACAAGCCCAGCTGATTCAGCCCTCTAATTAGAAAAAAATACGCCAATCGGGAGCTTCACCATGTCCATCCGCCGTTATGCCCTGGCCGCACTGGCCAGTGCCGTGTTTGCCGGTTCCGCCATCGCCAAGGACTACGAGCTGTTGAACGTGTCCTATGACCCCACCCGCGAGCTGTATCAGCAGTACAACGCCGAATTCATCAAGCACTGGCAACAGGCGCACCCGGACGACAAGGTCAAGATCCAGCAGTCCCACGGTGGCTCGGGCAAGCAGGGCCGTGCGGTGATCGACGGCCTGCGCGCCGACGTGGTGACCCTGGCCCTGGCCGGCGACATCGACGAAATCGCCAAGCTCGGCAAGACCCTGCCGGAGAACTGGCAGACCCGCCTGCCCGACGCCAGCACCCCGTACACCTCGACCATCGTGTTCCTTGTGCGCAAGGGCAACCCCAAGGGCATCAAGGACTGGGGCGACCTGATCAAGAAGGACGTGTCGGTGATCACGCCCAACCCGAAAACCTCCGGTGGCGCGCGCTGGAACTTCCTCGCCGCCTGGGCCTACGGCCTGAAGGCCGGCGGCAGCGAAGCCAAGGCCCAGGAATACGTGCAGGAGCTGTTCAAGCACGTGCCGGTACTGGACACCGGCGCCCGCGGCTCGACCATCACCTTCGTCAACAACGGTCAGGGCGACGTGCTGCTGGCCTGGGAAAACGAAGCCTTCCTGGCCCTTAAGGAAGACGGTGGCGCCGACAAGTTCGACATCGTCGTGCCGTCGCTGTCGATCCTGGCCGAGCCGCCGGTGGCGGTGGTGGACAAGAACGCCGAGAAAAAGGGCAATACCGCGATCGCCACCGAATACCTCAAGTACCTGTACAGCCCGGCCGGCCAGAAGATCGCCGCCGAGAACTTCTACCGCCCGCGTGACGAGAAGGTCGCTGCCGAATACGCCAAGCAGTTCCCTAAACTCGAACTGGTGACTATCGACAAAGACTTCGGTGGCTGGAAAACTGCGCAGCCCAAGTTCTTCAACGATGGTGGTGTGTTCGACCAGATCTACACGGCGCAGTGATGCGTGGCCGTTAGGATAATCGCCATTCAGTAGCCAGCATGGGCCCGGGATTCGTCTCGGGCTTCGTGCGTTAAACCAGGGACTTCTATGTCGCGTCGTATCTCCCCCGTCATACCCGGCTTCGGGCTGACGCTGGGCTACACCTTGGTGTACCTCAGCCTGATAGTGCTCATACCGCTGGCGGCCATGTTCATCCATGCCGCCCAGCTCACCTGGGACCAGTTCTGGACCATCGTCACCGCACCCCGGGTGCTGGCCGCGCTCAAGCTCAGCTTCAGCACCGCGTTCTATGCGGCGCTGATCAACGGCGTGATCGGCACGCTGCTGGCCTGGGTGCTGGTGCGCTACACCTTCCCAGGGCGCAAGGTCATCGATGCGATGATCGACCTGCCGTTCGCCCTGCCCACCGCCGTGGCCGGCATCGCCCTGACCGCGCTGTATGCGCCGTCCGGTCTGGTGGGCCAGTTCGCCACCGACCTGGGCTTCAAGATCGCCTACACGCCGCTGGGCATCACCCTGGCGCTGACCTTCGTGACTCTGCCGTTCGTGGTGCGCACGGTGCAGCCGGTGCTGGCCGACATCCCGCGCGAGGTCGAAGAGGCCGCCGCGTGCCTGGGGGCCAAGCCGCTGCAGGTGTTCCGCTACGTGCTGGCACCGGCGCTGCTGCCGGCCTGGCTGACCGGCTTCGCGCTGGCCTTCGCACGGGGTGTGGGCGAGTACGGTTCGGTGATCTTCATCGCCGGCAACATGCCGATGAAGACCGAGATCCTGCCGTTGCTGATCATGGTCAAGCTCGACCAGTACGACTACACCGGCGCCACCGCCATCGGCGTGATGATGCTGGTGGTTTCCTTCATCCTGCTGCTGCTGATCAACCTGTTGCAGCGGCGCATCGAAACCCCGTGAAGGAGGCCTGACCCATGTCTGCATCATCCGTTGGTGTGGCCGCTTCGGCCAACGCTGCCCGCCGTGGCAGCGCGATTTCACGGCGCGTGCTGATCGGCCTCGGCTGGCTGATCTTCGCGCTGTTTCTGCTGCTGCCGCTGTTCATCGTGGTGTCCCAGGGCCTGAAGATGGGCCTGGGCACCTTCTTCGAGGCGATCTTCGAGCCCGACGCGCTGTCGGCGCTCAAGCTCACCCTGATCGCGGTGGCCATCTCGGTGCCGCTGAACCTGGTGTTCGGGGTCAGCGCGGCGTGGTGCGTGAGCAAGTACAGCTTCCCCGGCAAGAGCATCCTGGTGACCCTGATCGACCTGCCGTTCTCGGTGTCGCCGGTGATCGCCGGTCTTGTCTACGTGCTGATGTTCGGTGCCCAGGGCTTCTTCGGCCCGTGGCTGCAGGACCATGACATCCAGATCGTGTTCGCCCTGCCCGGCATCGTGCTGGCGACCATCTTCGTCACCGTGCCGTTCGTGGCGCGCGAGCTGATCCCGCTGATGCAGGAGCAGGGCACCCAGGAAGAGGAGGCTGCACGCCTGCTCGGGGCCAACGGCTGGCAGATGTTCTGGCACGTCACCGTACCCAACATCAAATGGGGCCTGATCTATGGCGTGGTGCTGTGCACGGCGCGCGCGATGGGCGAGTTCGGTGCGGTGTCGGTGGTGTCCGGGCATATTCGCGGGGTGACCAACACCTTGCCGCTGCATGTCGAGATCCTCTACAACGAATACAACCATGTCGCGGCCTTCAGCGTGGCCAGCCTGCTGCTGATCCTGGCGCTCTTCATCCTGCTGCTCAAGCAGTGGAGCGAGTCCCGCATTAACCGCCTGCGCCACAGCGCCGCGGAGGAATAATTCATGTCGATCGAAGTTCGTAACGTCAGCAAGCGCTTCAACGCTTTCCAGGCCCTGGACAGCATCAACCTGGATATCCACAGCGGCGAGCTGGTAGCGCTGCTGGGCCCGTCCGGCTGCGGCAAGACCACCCTGCTGCGCATCATCGCCGGGCTCGAGACGCCGGACCAGGGCAGCATCGTGTTCCATGGCGAGGACGTGTCGGGGCACGACGTGCGTGATCGCAACGTCGGCTTCGTGTTCCAGCACTACGCGCTGTTTCGCCACA
Source organism: Pseudomonas palmensis (assembly GCF_017848315.1). Lineage (GTDB taxonomy): Bacteria > Pseudomonadota > Gammaproteobacteria > Pseudomonadales > Pseudomonadaceae > Aquipseudomonas > Aquipseudomonas palmensis. The sequence goes on along the minus strand of NZ_JAFKEC010000086.1, from coordinate 14,432 downwards.
TGAGCGTGTTCGACAACGTCGCCTTCGGCCTGCGCATGAAGCCCAAGGGCGAGCGCCCGAACGAGACGCGCATTGCCGAGAAGGTCCACGAGCTGCTGAACATGGTGCAGCTGGACTGGCTCAGCGACCGCTACCCCGAGCAACTGTCCGGTGGCCAGCGCCAGCGTATCGCCCTGGCGCGGGCGCTGGCGGTAGAGCCCAAGGTGCTGCTGCTGGACGAGCCGTTCGGTGCGCTGGACGCCAAGGTGCGCAAGGAGCTGCGTCGCTGGCTGGCGCGGTTGCACGAAGACATCAACCTGACCTCGGTGTTCGTGACCCACGACCAGGAAGAAGCCATGGAAGTGGCCGACCGTATCGTGGTGATGAACAAGGGCGTGATCGAGCAGATCGGCTCGCCGGGCGAGGTATACGAGAACCCGGCCAGCGACTTCGTCTACCACTTTCTGGGCGACTCCAACCGCCTGCACCTGAGCGAGGACCAGCACGTGCTGTTCCGTCCGCACGAAGTGTCGCTGTCGCGACAGGAGGTGGAAGGCCACCACGCAGCTGAAGTGCGTGACATACGCCCGTTGGGCGCGACCACGCGGGTGACGCTGAAGGTGGAAGGGCAGAGCGAGCTGATCGAGGCCGAGGTGGTCAAGGACCACGACAGCCTGACCGGGTTGGCCCGTGGCGAGACGTTGTTCTTCAAGCCGAAGGTGTGGCAGAAGGTCGGCAATATCTGAGGCCTTACGGGCCTCATCGCGGGTCAAGCCCGCTCCCACAGGGATATCACTGATCCAAGGGGCAGTGGAGTACCTGTGGGAGCGGGCTTGACCCGCGACGGGCCGCGAAGCGGCCCGCCTCACCACACCCCGATCTTCACCACGCTGTCCGCCTGCGGCTCCCCGTAGCGGAACCGCTCCCCCCGCCGCTCGATCTCCGCATGGCTGATCGTGGTGCGGCGTTTGAGCCCGCGCAGCCACTGCAACAGGTACCCCTGATGCACCTCGCGCACGCCGGCATGCGCCGGATCATCGCCCAGGTCGTGCCGCTCCTGCGGGTCTTCCTGCAGGTCGAACAGCTGCGCCCTGAAGCCGTCATACGCGATGTACTTGAAGCGCTCGCTGCGCACCATGGTCATGCGGCAACGGTCGATCGGCTGCCCCAGCCGCTCCCGCGCCGGGGTCTGGAATGCATAGTCGTACTCGGCAATCGCATATTCGCGCCATCCCTGCGCCGTGCCGTGCAGCAACGGTACCAGTGACCGCCCCTCCAGCCGATGCTCGGCCCCCGGCAATCCCAGTGCGTCCAGAAACGTCGGCAGCGCATCGATGGTCTCCACCAGCCGCGCATCCACCGTGCCGCGGGTGGCATCTGCCGCCCCACGCGGGTCGCGCACGATCAACGGCACACCCACCGCCTGCTCCAGCAGAAACTCCTTCTCCCCCAGCCCGTGGTCGCCCAGAAAATCACCGTGGTCGCTGGTGAACACGATCAGCGTGTCGTCCCAGCGCCCGGTGCGTCGAAGCACTTCGAACAGCCGTCCGAGCTGGTCGTCCACCTGCCTGATAAGCCCCATGTAGGTGGGGATCACCTTCAGGCGCACCTCCTCGCGGGAGAAGTTCACGCTCTCCTGATGCTGACGGAACGCGCCATACACCGGGTGATCGCTGCGCCCGCCCGGCACCGCCGGCAGCACCTGCGCCGCGCCATACAGCGCGTGGTACGGCGCCGGCTCGATGTACGGCCAGTGCGGCTTGATGTACGACAGGTGCAGGCACCACGGCTGCTCACCCTGTTCGGTGATGAAGTCGATGGCGCGGTCGGTGGTGTACACCGTCTCCGAATGCTGCTCGGGCAGGCGCGTGGGGCGGTCGGCGTGGCGCATGTGCCAGCCGCTGAGTACCTCGCCATCTTCGCCCTGCGCTGCATTGGCCCAGTCGTGCCAGGGGTTGTCGCCGCCATAGCCGTGTTCGCGCAGGTAATGGGTGTATGGGGCGCTCTCGCGCTTGTCGGCGAACTGCGGGTCGTCGGGGTAGATACCGTCATGGCGCACATAGGCTTCGAAACCCACTTCATCGAGCTGCCTGGCCATGTCGGCGTCGATGCCCAGCTGCTGCTGCGCCTGAAGGTTCGGCGTGGCGTGGGTCTTGCCCACCAGCGCGGTGCGGATGCCGGCCGGGCGCAGGTAGTCGCCCAGGGTCAGCTCCTCCAGCGGCAGCGGCACGCTGTTCCAGGCCACCTGGTGGCTGCTCACATAGCGCCCGGTGTATGCCGACATGCGCGACGGCCCGCAGATGGTGCCTTGGGTATAGGCGCGGCTGAAGCGCACCCCGGCAGCGGCCAGGCGGTCGATGTTGGGCGTGTGCAGGTGCGGGTGGCCGTAGCACGACAGGTAATCGCGACGCAGCTGGTCGCACATGATGTACAGCACGTTGCGCACGGGGGCAGGTTGGGTCATGGCGCTCACCGGTTGAAAGTCTGGTGGGTGATTTCGCCCTGCACGCCACGCGACCACAAGCGCATTTGCCGAATACCTTCGATGCGCCCGGCGCAACACCTCAGATGGCCAGGCGCTCCAGGTTGCACAGGTCCTGGTCGGCCTGATCGGTGGCGACGATCTGCGCGATCATTGCCTCGGCCAGCGGCGACAGGCGCTGGCGCGCACGGCTGACGATGCCGTAGCGGGTGTACAGCTCCTCGCAGTCGTCGTGCAGACCGTCGATGTTCAGGCGCACCAGTTGCTGGGCGGCGCTGTGCAGCGCATCGCTGTTGGCGCTGCAGATGCCGATCGCTTCGGAGTTCAGCACCACCCCCAGCAGGCTGTAGCCGTTCTCGCACTCGACGCTGGCGGTGAAGTCCGGGCGCCCGCTCAGGTCGCTGATCACCTTGCGCAGGTTGGGCGGGCGCAGGGTCACCGCCAGGGGGTAGGCCAGCAGTTGCTCGGCGCTGACGCTCGGCAGTTGCGCCAGCGGGTGCGCGGCGCGGCAGCAGAAGTGCCAGCGGCGCGGGCGCAGGCGCACGGTGTGGTAGGCCGGGTCGGCCTCGAAGCGGCGGGTGTCGGCCACGAAGAACTCGAACTCCTCGGCCAGCAGGCGCTTGTCCAGGTTCTGCCAGTCATCCACCTGAAAACGCACCCGTGCCCTGGGGTAGCGCCCGATGAACGTGCCGATGGCACGCGGCACCAGCCCGGCGGCCGGCGCCGGGCCGCAGCCAAAGCGCAGCTCGCCGGCCTCCAGGCCGTTGAACTGGCTGATCTCGTTGCTCAACTGATGCGCGCCGCTGACCAGCCGGCGCGCATGTTCGAGCACCACCAGGCCCTGCTTGGTCGGCGCCAGCTCCTTGCTCGACCGGTCCACCAGCAGGCACCCGGCGCTGTGTTCCAGGGCCTGGATGCTACGGCTGAAGGCCGATTGCGAAAGGCTCACCGCGTTCGCCGCCGCCACGAAGCTGCGGTGCTCGGCGAGCGCGATCAGGTGGCGAAGCTGGCGTAGGTCGATATGCATTTTTCACATGAAAAGTATCGGGCAAATGCATTTGCTCTGCCTCGGCTGCACTCCTTATAAAGGCAATCTCTTATGCAGTAAACATATGTGAAATCATAAATAAATAACTTTAAGGAATATCAATTCCTTGCCCAGGAGCCGCCCATGTGCCCGTCTTCCCCCGCCGCACCCTTGTCTTCCCGACGGCTCAAGCGCCTGCCGCTGGCCTTGCTGCTGGCCGGCAGCGCGCATTGGCTGCCGGCCCAGGCGGCCACCGACGCGACGCCCGAGGTCAAGCCCGACAGCCAGCTCAAGGCCGTCACCGTGACTGCGCGCCGACGTGAAGAGAGCGCCCAGGACGTGCCCACGCCGATGAGCGTGCTCGACGGCCAGGCCCTGGAAAGCCAGCGCGTGTACCGCATCCAGGACCTTCAGCAGTTGGTGCCCAGCGTCAACGTGGCCTACATGCATGCGCGCCAGTCCAGCGTGTCGATCCGCGGCCTGGGCAACAACCCCGCCAGCGACGGCCTGGAAGGCAGCGTGGGGCTGTACCTGGACAACGTCTACCTCGGCCGCCCCGGCATGGCGGTGTTCGACCTCATGGACATCGAGCAGCTCGAAGTGCTGCGCGGCCCCCAGGGCACCCTGTTCGGCAAGAACACCACTGCGGGGGTCATCAACATCAGCACCCGTGCGCCCAGCTTCACCCCCGAGCGCAGCATCGAGGCCTCGGTGGGCGAGGACGGCTACTTCCAGACCAAGGGCACGCTTTCCGGCCCGCTCACCGAGACCCTGGCCGGCCGCTTCTCGGCCTACCGCACGCGCAGCGACGGCGACATCAGCAACGAGCACGACGGCCACACCCTCAACGGTGGTGCGCGCCAGGGCTTTCGCGGGCAACTGCTGTACAAGCCCAGCGAGCAGTTCAACCTGCGCTGGATCGGCGACTACAACGAGGAAGACTCCAGCGCCGGCACCCGCGTGCTGTACAGCACCGGGCCGACCATCAACGGCGTCAACCGCTATGAAAACCGTGCGGCGGCGGCCGGCGCCACGCTGGTCGACGGCCGCCACCGCAAGGTCAACCTGGACGACGACCAGAAGGTAACGGTGTTCCAGGGCGGCACCTCGCTGGAGGCCAACTGGACCCTGGACAACGACTTCACCCTGACCTCCATCAGCAGCTACCGCTGGTGGGACTTCACCCCGCGCAACGACGACGGCCTGGATGTGCCGGCAACCTACAACGCCGGGGTGTCGGTGCAAGACAAGCAGTACTCCCAGGAATTTCGCCTGGCCTCGCCCACGGGCGGCTTCTTCGACTACGTACTGGGCGCGTACTACTTCGGCTCCAACCTGGACAACAAGTCCTTCGCCTTCTACGGCCCCCAGGCCGACGTGTGGAACGGCACGCCGACCGGTGCGCTGGCCAACGTCAGCTCGGTGGGCAAGGGGCACATCAAGACCGACAGCTTCGCCCTGTTCGGCCAGGGCACCTGGCACCTCACCCCGCGCCTGGACTTCACCGCCGGGATACGCGGCACCTACGAAGAGAAAAGCGCCTGGGTCAACCGCAGCGCCCCGGTGGGCGGCGCTGCGGTCAGCGGGGCGGCGGCAGCGGTACGCCAGGGACGGGCCGGTGCGTATGACTCGGGCGACCTCAACCAGTACAGCACCAGCCCCTCGGGCCTGCTCAACCTCAGTTACCGCTTCACCGACGACCTGCTGGGCTACGCCACGCTGTCCCACGGCGAGAAGTCCGGCGGGGTCAACCTGGCGGTGGGCACCGCACCGGTGGCTGGCGCCGACTCGTTGCTGATCGGCACCGAGCGCGCCAACAACGCCGAACTGGGCTTCAAGAGCACCCTGTGGGACCGCCGCCTGCAACTGAACGCCAACCTGTTCTGGACCCAGGTCAACGGCTACCAGACCAACGCCTACGACGACGCCAACCGCGTGCAGTACCTGACCAACGCAGGCTCGGTGCGCTCACGCGGGGTCGAGTTCGACAGCACCCTGGTGCCGCTGCGCGGCCTTACGCTGAACCTCAACGGCTCGTTCAACGACGTGCGCTACCTCGCCTACAAGGACGCCCCGTGCGCGCCGGAGGTGGCTCTGCAACCGGGTGCCCCGGCCGCCTGCGACCTCAGCGGGCATCAGGTGGTCGGCGCCTCCAAATGGATCGCCAACGCCAACGGGCAGTACCAGTGGGACCTGGACAACGGCCTGCAGCCCTATGTCACCGCCAGCTATGCGTTCCGTTCCAGGGCGGTGGGCACGGTCGAGGACTCGGACTTCGCGCAGATCCCCAGCTACGCCGTGGTCAACCTCAGTACCGGCCTGCGCGGCGATGCCGAGGGCGGGCAGTGGGACGTGTCGCTATGGCTGAAGAACGCCTTCGACAAGACCTACTACACCACCCTGTGGAGCGCCGCCAACGGCGGCTACGAAGGGCTGCTCGGCACCCCGCGGACCCTGGGCGTGACCGGTCGCTATGACTTCTGAGGGGTTTTTCGATGCCTTTGGCGAATATTTTCGATGCCGCAAAGGCATTGCCAGATCAGCAATGCCCTCCAGCCCTTGATTGGCGCGGGCTAGAGCGGTTCAGCGGTTTTGTATATGCGATCAGGTTCTATCCATAACTTTAAAGATTACTTTAAGAGATAAGCAGCACGCGTCGATCATCCACCTCAGCGAAGGCCGGCCAGACCGGGCGGCCTTCGATGCACATGCACCGAACCTCCCAGGAGTTGATCAATGGGTAATGTCCAGACCGCCGCCAGTGCTCTCGATGTGCTTTGGCGCCAGGCGCCGGGCGGCGAGCTGGTCGACCTCGGTCGGCCGCACCGGTTGCCGCTGGCGCAACAGCGCTTGCAGCGCACCCCGCGTAGTGCCTTGAAGGGCCGCGAGAAGGTGCTGCTCGGGGTTTTCGCGCTGGTGCTGCATGGTGCCGTGGCCTACTGGGTCAGCCAGGCACCGGCCCCGGTGTTGCCGGTGGTTCCACCGGAAATCCCGCCGATGACCATCGAGTTTTCCCAGCCGGCGCCACCGGTTGTCGAGCCGCCGCCCCCGGCGCCGGCCGAGCCTGTGGTGGAGCCGCCACCGCCGGTGGTCGACGAGTTGGCCGTCAAGCCGCCGCCACCGCCCAAGCCGGTACCCAAGCCCAAGCCAAAGCCGGTGCCCAAGCCCGAGCCCAAGCCTGCGCCCAAACCGGTCGAGCCGCCGCCGGCACCGCCACAACCTGCCGCCCCGCCTGCGCCACCTGCCCCGGCGCCGGTGACCCCGGCTTCGGCCAGCGCGGCGTACCTGAAGAACCCGGCGCCGGAATACCCGTCGCTGGCCCAGCGTCGCGGCTGGGAAGGCACCGTGCTGCTGCGGGTGCATGTGTTGCCCAGCGGCAAGCCTGGCGAGATCCAGTTGCAGAAGAGCAGTGGTCGCCAGCAGCTCGACGATGCCGCGCTGGCGGCGGTAAAGCGCTGGAGCTTCGTGCCGGCCAAGCAGGGCGACGTGGCCCAGGCGGGCTGGGTCAGCGTGCCGATCGATTTCAAGATTCGCTAAAAATTTCGCGCTAACAGAGAGAAACCATCATGAGTGTATTGGCATCCCCCCTTGAATCCATCGAAAGCGCGGTGATCTGGCTGCTGGTGGTGTTTTCCGTCGCGACCTGGGGCCTGGCCCTGGTCAAGGGCTTGCAGTTCGCCCGCCTTAAGAACCAGGACAAGCGCTTCCACAAGCAGTTCTGGGCAGCCTCAAGCCTTGATTCGGCCGCCGAACTCACCCAGACCCAGCCCGGCGCCGCCGCCCGCGTGGCCCAGGCCGGCTACGCCGCCATCGCGGTGGGCGAGCCCGGCCAGGCCAATGACCTGAGCCAGGCGATCAATCACCAGGACCGCCTCGAACGCGCCCTGCGCCAGCAGATCGTGCGTGAGCGCCGCTCGCTGGAAACCGGCCTGGCGGTGGTGGCCAGTATCGGCAGCACGTCGCCGTTCATCGGCCTGTTCGGTACCGTGTGGGGCATCATGGAAGCGCTCAAGGGCATCAGTGCGGCGGGCTCGGCGAGCCTGGAAACCGTGGCCGGGCCGATTGGTGCGGCGCTGGTGGCCACGGGTGTGGGGATCGCGGTCGCGGTGCCGGCGGTGCTGGTTTACAACTACTTCCTGCGTCGCCTGAAACTCACGGCGGCCGACCTCGACGACTTTGCCCACGACTTCTACAGCCTGGCGCAGAAGAGTGCCTTCCGCGTGCTGGTGCACCCTGCGCTTCACAAAGCTGCAACAGTGAGCGGCCAACCTGTGAAAGAGGCGTCCTGACATGGCCTTTTCTACCCAGGACAGTGACGAGGTACTCAGCGAGATCAACGTGACGCCGCTGGTGGACGTGATGCTGGTGCTGCTGGTGGTGTTCATCGTGACCGCGCCGTTGTTGACCAACGCGATCCCGATCAGCCTGCCCAAGACCGAGGCCGTGGCCCCGGTGGAGCAGAAGGACCCGCTGGTGGTGAGCATCGATGGGGGCGGCAAGTTGTTCATCAACAAGGACGAGATCCAGCCGGACTTGCTGGAGACCAGCTTGCAGGCGGCCAAGGCCAAGGACCCGGAGGTACGCGTGCAACTGCAGGCGGACGACGGTGTGAATTATGGGGAAGTGGCGCGCGCCATGGCCTCGATCGAGCGGGCAGGGATCACCAAGCTTTCGGTGATCACCGCGCGTTGAACACGATGCAACGGTAAGGGCAACGCATTCGGGGGCCGTATCCTGGCAGGGGACGGCCCCTTTTTTTATGCCCGTTCCGAGGGCGCCGATGCCAGCGCCCACAGGGTTGCACACAGCATTCGGAAAGAAGTTTTGGTTATTAATAAATAGCTTCTTATTCCTTTACGAATATAACCCCCGCCCTATACTTGCCCTCATGCAATGCAAACCCAGCAGGAGGCATCTCATGCGCAATGAGTCGATTCGTTACCTGATTGTGCCGGGCTGGCAAGGATCGCCAGACGATCACTGGCAAACCCACTGGCAGAACAGCCTGCCCAACAGTGCCCGCGTCGAACAGGCCGACTGGATCACCCCGCGTCGTGAAGACTGGGTTGCCGCGCTCGAACATGCCATCGCCGCCGACACCTCGCCGGTGATCCTGATCGCCCACAGCCTGGGCTGCATCACCGTCGCGCATTGGGCCGCCCACGCCAGCGAAACCCTGCTGCAGCAGGTACGTGGCGCACTGCTGGTGGCCCCGGCCGACGTCGAACGCCCGGCCTGTGCACCGGCCCTGCGCAACTTCGCGCCGATTCCGCAGAACCTGCTGCCGTTTCCCAGCCAGGTGGTCACCTCCGACAACGATCCGGCGGTCAGCGCGCCACGGGCGATGCAACTGGCTCGCGCCTGGGGCGCAGAAGCCGGTGTGCTCGGCGGCGCCGGGCATATCAACGTCAAATCTGGACACCGGCGCTGGGAGCAGGGCTTTGCCTACCTCTATCGCCTGCAGAGCCGCCTGGAACAGCACGCACTGCGTCGCGCCTGACCCCGGGCGCTACCCTCTTTTTCATCAAGACGTCCGCGCCGTGAGTCGCTCGGGCGGGAGTTTGCCATGAGCCTTCACGACACCTACGGCCAGCCACTGCTGACCTTCCCCGAGAGCGACAAGAGCCCGTTGAGCATCCGCGCCAAGGCGCTGGTGTTCGTCGACCCGCGCTCGCGCCAGCTGCGCGAAGAGCTGGAGCTGCTGGCGCCGCTGGCCTTGCCCGTGCTGATCCGCGGCGAAAGCGGCACCGGCAAGGAGCTGCTGGCCCGGCAGATCCACCGCGCCAGCGACCGCGGCGGGCTGTTCGTCTCGGTCAACTGCGGCGCCATCAGCCCCACCTACGCCGACGCCGAACTGTTCGGCTACAGCGCCGGCGCCCACAGTGGTACCGCCAGCAGCCGCGCCGGCTGGTTCGGCTCGGCCAACGGCGGCACGCTGTACCTGGATGAAATCGCCGACCTGCCGCTGCCGATCCAGGTCAAGCTGCTGGCTGCCCTGGAAAACCGCGAAGTCACCCGCGTTGGCGCCCAGCAACCCAACCCGGTGGACGTGCGCCTGGTGGCCGCCTCCAGCATCGACCTGGCCCAGGCGGTGGCCGCCGGCAAGTTCCACGACCGTCTCTACCACTACCTGCACGAAGGCCGCCTCGAGCTGCCCGCGTTGCGCGAGCGGGTGGGCGATATCCTGCCGCTGGCCGAGTACTTCGTGGGCATCTACAGCCCGCGCCTGAACCTGGCCGTGCCGCCGCTGCTCAGCGAGGCCGCGCAGCGGGTGCTGGAACTGCACAGCTGGCCGGGCAACACCCGCGAGCTGGAAAACGTCATTCACTTCGCCCTGCTGGTCAGCAGCGGGGAGGAAATACTGCCCGAGCATCTGAACCTGCCCACTCCGCTGCAGGCGCTGGCCACGCAGCTCGACCAGCTCTGCCGCCTGGGCCAGCCGGGTGAGCGCAGTGCGTTGCAGGCCTTGCTGGAGCAGGTGTCGTTGCGTCTGGCGCAATCGGCCGCCTGAGGTCATGCGGGGCGCGCAACAAAGAATGGAATAAGCAGCTAAGCAAAAGATATTGTTAAGGAATAAAAAATCTCGGTATTGTCGCCTCCACGCCAGCTAGCACAATACTGGCACCCTCTCTTCCGCCGTCGACGATGGCTGTGATTCGAATAAGGACTGCGCATGAAAAAGGCTTTGTTGTTGACTGCATTGGCAGCCGCTCTGTCGGTTGCAGGTTTCGCCCACGCCGGCCAGAAGCTGGTGGTTGCCGCCACCCCGGTGCCCCACGCCGAGATCCTCGAGCTGATCAAGCCAACCCTGGCCAAGGAAGGCGTGGACCTGGAAATCAAGGTGTTCACCGACTACGTGCAGCCCAACGTGCAGGTCGATCAGAAGCGTCTGGACGCCAACTACTTCCAGACCCTGCCCTACCTCAAGAGCTTCAACGAAGGTAAAGGCACCCACCTGGAAACCGTGATCGGCGTACACGTTGAACCGTTCGGTGGCTACTCGAAGAAGGTCAAGAGCCTGGCCGAGCTCAAGGACGGCGCCACCATCGCCATCCCCAACGAAGGCTCCAACAGTGGCCGTGCGCTGATCCTGCTGCAGAAGGCCGGGCTGATCGAACTCAAAGATCCGAAAAACGCCCTGGCCACGCCCAAGGACATCGCCAAGAACCCGCACAACTTCAAGTTCAAGGAGCTTGAGTCGGCCCTGCTGCCACGCGTGCTGGACCAGGTCGACCTGGACATGATCAACACCAACTATGCGCTGGAAGCCGGCCTGAACCCGGCCAAGGATGCCCTGGTGATCGAGGGTTCCGACTCGCCTTACGTGAACTTCCTGGTGGCGCGCCCCGACAACAAGGACAGCGACGCCATCCAGAAGCTGGCCAAGGCCCTGACCAGCCCTGAAGTGAAAGCCTTCATCGAGCAGAAATACAAAGGCGCGGTACTGCCGGCGTTCTGATTCGCCCGCTGTAGACCGCACGATGCAAAACGCCGACTCCGGTTACCGGGTCGGCGTTTTTTTTGAATGGGGTTTCAGCGTGGTGTGTTGACCGCGCGGCGCAGGGCCGTCAGCCATTTGATCAGTTCGCTGGGGTCGAGGGTCGGCTGGTCGCTGTTCATGGTGTTGTTTTCCTTGTGGGTTGAACGGCCCACGGGGCCGCGCACGACAGCTGTTTGATGGCGCGCGCGCGGGAAAGATCCCGCCTGCCACGAGGAAATTTGCGGTTAGTTTTTTGCGTGATATCAATATGCAATAAAGATATTTAAATAAATATTTTTATAGCTTTAGAGTATTACCAAAGTGCTTACCGGCACGCCCAACCCTAGCCGCCACCGCCCGTCTACCCTCGGGCCGGTTCGAGACCACCCCCATGCAGCGCACCCTGTTTCGGACGCCGAGGCCACGCCGATGAGCTTCGACGTCGCATTCATCCTCAGCACATTGCCCGCGTTTCTCAAGGCCGTCGGGGTCACCCTGCAGGTCGGCCTGATCGCCATCGCCACCTCGCTGGTGGTGGCCGTGATCAACACCGCGATCCTGGTCTACCGCACGCCCTACCTGCAGCGTGCCGTGGGCCTGTACGTGGAGCTGGCACGCAACACGCCGCTGCTGATCCAGCTGTTTTTCGTGTACTTCGCGCTGCCCAGCCTGGGCCTGAAGATTTCCGGCTTCGCCGCCGCGATCATCACCATGACGTTTCTCGGCGGGGCCTACCTGACCGAGGTGCTGCGCGCCGGTGTCGAGGCGGTGCCCGCCGCACAGCTGGAGTCCGGGCGCTCCATCGGGTTGTCCGAAGGCCAGCTGCTGCGCCACGTGATCCTGCCCCAGGCCGGCATCCTCAGCCTGCCGGCGCTGTTCGCCAACTTCATCTTCCTGCTCAAGGAAACCACCGTGGTGTCGGCGGTGGCGGTGCCCGAGATTCTCTACACCACCAAGAGCTACATCGCCCTTTACTACAAGACCTACGAAATGCTCGCGGTGCTGACGCTGATCTGCGTGCTGCTGTTCTTGCCGTTGTCGCTGCTGCTGAGCCGCCTGGAAAGGAGGTTGCAACATGGCCAGTTCGGGTCTTGAACTGCTGCTGGTGTCGCTGCCGCAATTGGCCCAGGGCGCCGCGCAAACCCTGTCGATCTCGGCCCTGGGCATCGCCTTCAGCACCCTGGGCGGGGTGCTCTACGGCGTGCTCGCCACCCTCGGCAAGCGCAGCGTGAACCTGGTGCTGCGGGTGTACCTGGAGCTGTTTCGGGCGATACCGGTACTGGTGTGGCTGTACCTGCTGTTCTTCGGCCTGCCGATCTTCTTTGCCGTGAGCATTCCCAGCTTCTGGTGCGCGGTGCTGGTGCTGTCGCTGTGGGGTGCCAGCGAGGTGGGCGAGGTGGTGCGCGGTGCACTGCATTCGCTGCCGCGCGGGCAACGCGAGGCGGGGCTGTCGATCGGCCTGGATGGCTGGCAGCTGTATGGCCACGTGCTGCTGCCCCAGGCACTCAAGCGCATGACCCCGCCGACCATCAACATCTACACGCGCATCATCAAGACCAGTTCGCTGGCAGTGCTGATCGGCGTGGTGGACGTGATCAAGGTGGGCCAGCAGATCATCGAGCGCACCTATGAGTCGGTGCTGATCTACGGCGCGCTGTTCCTGTTCTTCTTTTTCATCTGCTACCCGCTGTCGGCCGCCTCGCGGGCGCTGGAGCGGCGCTGGACACACGCATGAGCGCATTGATCGAGTTCAAGGGTTTCAACAAGTTCTTCGGTGAGCACCAGGTGCTCAAGGACATCGACCTGCAGGTGCGCAGCGGCGAAGTGGTGGTGATCCTGGGCCCCAGCGGCTGCGGCAAGAGCACCCTGCTGCGCTGCCTCAATGGCCTGGAAGTGGCCCACGGCGGCAGCCTGACACTGGCCGGTAAAGAGCTGCTGAGCAAGGCCACCGACTGGCGCCAGGTGCGCCAGCAGGTGGGCATGGTGTTCCAGAGCTACCACCTGTTCGGCCACATGAGCGTGATGGAAAACCTGCTGCTCGGGCCGCTCAAGGTGCAGAAGCGCGAACGCTTCGAGGCCCAGGCCCAGGCCGAAGCACTGCTGGCGCGGGTGGGCCTGCTGGACAAGCGCGACGCCTATCCGCGCCAGCTTTCCGGTGGCCAGCAGCAGCGTATCGCCATTGTGCGTTCGCTGTGTATGAACCCGCAGGTGATGCTGTTCGACGAGGTGACCGCCGCCCTCGACCCGGAGATGGTCAAGGAAGTGCTGCAGGTGATCCAGGGCCTGGCCCGCGACGGCATGACCCTGTTGATCGTGACCCATGAAATGGCCTTCGCTCGCGCGGTGGCCGACCGCATCGTGTTCATGGAGGCCGGCAGGATCCTTGAACAGAGCGCCCCCGAGAGCTTCTTTACGAACCCGCAGACCGCACGCGCGCAGCAGTTCCTGGAGAAATTCTCCTTTGTCGAAAGCCTGCCCAAGACACCACACAAGGAACTGTCATGAAGACTGCCCACGCTTCAAAACTGCTGCTGTCGCTGTTCACCCTGGCCGTACTGGCCGGGTGCAACAAATCCGAAGCGCCGAGCAAGCCTGCCGCCAATGCCGCAGCGCCGGCCACCAGCTACCTGGAAACCATCAAGGCCCGCGACAAACTGATCGTCGGCGTGTTCACCGACAAGCCGCCATTCGGCTATGTGGATGAAAGCGGGCGCTATGTGGGTTTTGACACCGACATCGGTCGCGAGCTGGCCAAGTCGCTGCTGGGCGACGAGAACAAGGTCGAGTTCGTGGCCGTGGAGCCGGCCAGCCGCATTCCCTTCCTGCAGAGCGACAAGGTCGACCTGATTCTGGCCAACATGACCGTGACCCCGGAGCGCAAGGAAGCGGTGGAGTTCACCAACCCCAACCTGCGCGTGGCGGTACAGGCGCTGGTGCCCGAGGGCAGCGAGGTGAAGAAGCTCGACGACCTGGCGGCCAAGACCACCATCGTCACCACCGGCACCACGGCGGACATCTGGCTGACCAAGAACCACCCGGACTGGAAACTGCTCAAGTTCGAGAAGAACTCCGAGTCGTTGCAGGCGTTGGCCAATGGCCGTGGCGATGCGTATGCGCAGGACAACCTGATCCTGTTCAGCTGGTCCAAGCAGAACCCGGGCTACCGTGTGCTGGACGAGAAGCTGGGCGAGGAAGCGCCGATTGCGCCGGCGGTGAAGAAGGGCAACATCGAGCTGCGTGACTGGGTCAACAGCGAGCTGGCGCGCCTGGGCGAGCAGAAGTACCTGCTCAAGCTGTATGACCAGTACGTGCGCAAGGAGCTTAGCGACGACACCAAGCCGGAGAGCGTGATCGTCGAGGGCGGCAAATGGCAGGGCTGAGGCCCTGACACCGCGTCGCTCTTATCGCGGGTCAAGCCCGCTCCCACAAGGACCGTCGCTGTCTGTGTGGGAGCGGGCTTGACC
>NZ_JAFKEC010000085.1 GCF_017848315.1 Pseudomonas palmensis | reverse complement strand
GTGGTCTTCCAGCACCCGATACGCCTGCTGCACGGTACTCAGGCTCACGCCATGCTCGACGCTCAGGGCCCGCACCGACGGCAGGCGGTCGCCGGGGCGGTAGAGGCCCTGCTCGATGCGTGCGCCAATCAGCTCGGCGAGGTTGACGTAGAGGGTCATGGCGTACTCCTGGGCGGGCAAGCGGCTGGCAACCGGTACAGATTGGGCAAAAATACAGCATTCAGCGCCGTTATCGACAGATCTGTATGGAAATAATACCTGGCGGTTGAATCTGTAATGCCTTGCAGTACCCGCGCATCATGGCTGCACGGTTACCCACCCTGGAGGAATGAAGCGATGAACGGCGCGAGCGATGCAGGCCTGCCACTGTGCACCAAAGGCGAGGTGGCGCGACATGAGGCGCCCGCCAGCCCGAGTCGCTGGGCTGTGATGATGCGGCGGTGGCGTTCACGCCATGCACTGCTGCAGCTCGATGCCGAGCAGCTGCGCGATATCGGCCTGACCCGAGACCAGGCCGTGAAGGAAGGTCTCAGGCCGTTCTGGAGGCCCTAGGCCAGTGCCTTGAGGCGGTGCCACAGCATGCCCAGCGCCAACAGCGGCGAGCGCAGGTGCTTGCCGCCAGGGAAGGTGATGTGCGGCACCTGGGCGAACAGGTCGAAGCGCCCGCTCTGCTGGCCGCTGATCGCCTCGCCCAGCAGCCGCCCGGCCAGGTGCGTGGCGTTGAGCCCGTGGCCGGCATAGGCCTGGGCGTAGTAAACGTTGGGCCGGTCGCGCAGGCGGCCGATCTGCGGCAGCCGGTTGGCGCCGATGCCGATCATGCCGCCCCACTGGTATTCGATGCGGGTGTCGGCCAGTTGCGGGAACACCTTGAGCATCTTGGGCCGCATGTAGGCGCCGATGTCCTGCGGATCGCGCCCCGAGTAGTGGCAGGCGCCACCGAACAGCAGGCGCCGGTCGGCCGAGAGGCGATAGTAGTCCACGGTCACCTGCTGGTCGCACACCGCCATGTTCTGCGGCAGCAACTCGTTGGCCAGGGCTTCGCTCAGCGGTTCGGTGGCGATGATGTAGCTGCCGGCTGGCAGCACCTTGCCACTGAGCTCGCGGTCCAGGTCGTTGATGTAGGCATTGCAGCACAGCACCAGCGTGTTCGCCCGCACCGAGCCCTTGGCGGTGTGCACATGCACCTGCGGGCCGTGCTCGATGCGGGTGACACGGGAATGCTCGAACACCTGCACGCCCAGCTGGCGCGCGGCCTCGGCCTCGCCCAGCGCCAGGTTCAGCGGGTGCAGGTGCCCCGAGCCCATGTCCACCAGCCCGCCGGCGTAGCGACGCGAGCCGACCACCGTGTGCATCTGGTCGGGCTGCACCAGGCGCAGCTCATGGGTGTAGCCCAGTCCGCGCAGCTCGTCGATCTCTTCGCTGAAGCCCTCGAATTCCCGTGGCTTGTTGGCCAGGTCGCAGTAGCCCCAGGTCAGGTCGCAGTCGATGGCATGGCGTTCGATGCGCTGGCGCACGATGTCCACTGCCTCCAGGCCCATCAGTTTGAGGCTGCGCACTCCCTCGCTGCCGATCACCGGGGTGAATTGGTCCAGGCCGTGTCCGACCCCGCGAATCAGCTGCCCGCCATTGCGTCCACTGGCGCCCCAACCGATCTTGTGCGCTTCGAGCAGCACCACGCTCAGGCCGCGTTCGGCCAGTTCGATGGCGGTATTGAGGCCCGAAAAGCCGCCGCCCACCACGCACACATCACAGTTCAGCTCGCCTTGCAGGGGCGGGTACGCCGGTTGCCCGGCGCTGTGGGCAGCGTAGTAGGAAGTGGTATGCACGTTTGAAGGATCCTGGTAGGGCTGTGTGGAAAATTTGACACAGCATAGGCGGTGCTTTGATCGGCAGGCAACCGTGGGGCAAAATGGCGCTTCAGCCTTTCCCGCCACGAGTCTGCCATGAGTTGCAACAGTCACAAGATCCGCTTCCTGCGTGAGCAGATCCCGTCGTTCGCCTGCGTGCCGGGCTGCCACGATTGCTGCGGCCCGGTGACCACCTCCAGCGAGGAAATGGCGCGCCTGCCACGCAAGAGCGCGGCCGAGCAACAGGCCGCGCTGGATGAGCTCAACTGTGTGCACCTGGGCCCCGAGGGCTGCACCGTGTACGAGGAGCGGCCGCTGATCTGCCGCCTGTTCGGCACCACCCCGCGCCTGCCGTGCCCCAATGGTCGCGGCCCTGCCGAGATGATCGACCCGCAGGCCGAGCGCCTGGTGCACCAGTACATCGCCAGCACCCGCCAGGTGCTGGTGTAAGGCTCAGTCCGGAATCGGCAGGTTGAGGCTTTCCTTCACCTCTTCCATCACGATGTAGCTCTTGGATTCGCGCACGTGCGGCAGCTTGAGCAGGATGTCGCCCAGCAGCTTGCGGTACGAGGCCATCTCCGAGATGCGCGCCTTCACCAGGTAGTCGAAATCGCCCGATACCAGGTGGCATTCCAATACGTGGGGCAGCTTGAGCACCGCGCGGCGAAACTCTTCGAAAGTGTCCCCCGACTTGTAGTCCAGGCTGATCTCGACGAACACCAGCAGGCTGCCCTTGAGGTGCTGTGGGTTGAGCCGGGCGTTGTAGCCCATGATGATGCCTTCGCGCTCCAGACGCCGGACCCGCTCGGTGCACGGGGTGGTCGACAGGCCGACCTTCTCGCCCAGTTCGGTGAACGAGATGCGCCCGTCGGTCTGCAGGATGCGCAGGATGTTGCGGTCGATCTTGTCCAGTTCACGTTTGCTTTGATGCTGGGTTCTCATAGTGGATGCCCCTCCGTAAAAGCCGACCCTGCCGAGAATTCTCGCCAAATATAGGCTTTTATATAGTGAAAAGCACTGCCTCTACCTTCCTATACTGCGCCCATCCATGCCTTAAACAACAAATGTGTGCGGTACGCCGCCTCGAGGGATAACAACATGCGCGTTCTGGTACTTGGTAGCGGCGTCATCGGGACCGCCAGTGCCTACTATCTGGCTCGTCAGGGGTTTGAAGTGGTGGTGGTCGATCGCCAGCCGGCGGTGGCCATGGAAACCAGCTTCGCCAACGCTGGCCAGGTATCGCCGGGTTATGCCTCGCCCTGGGCTGCACCCGGTGTGCCGCTCAAGGCCATCAAGTGGCTGCTCGAGCGCCACGCCCCGCTGGCCATCAAGGCCACCGCCGACATCGACCAGTACCTGTGGATGGCGCAGATGCTGCGCAACTGCACGGCCAACCGCTATGCGGTGAACAAGGAGCGCATGGTGCGCCTGTCCGAGTACAGCCGCGACTGCCTCGACGAGCTGCGTGCCGAAACCGGCATTGCCTACGAAGGCCGCACCCTGGGCACCACCCAGTTGTTCCGCACCCAGGCGCAACTGGACAACGCGGCCAAGGATATCGCCGTGCTGGAGCAGTCCGGTGTGCCCTACGAGCTGCTCGATCGCGACGGCATTGCCCGCGTGGAACCTGCCCTGGCCAATGTCACCGACATCCTCGCCGGTGCCCTGCGCCTGCCCAACGACCAGACCGGCGACTGCCAGCTGTTCACCACGCGCCTGGCCGAAATGGCGCGCGACCTGGGCGTGGAATTCCGCTTCGGGCAGAACATCGAGCGCCTCGATCACGCGGGCGACCGGGTCAACGGCGTATGGATCGACGGCAAGCTGGAAACCGCCGATCGCTACGTGCTGGCCCTGGGCAGCTACTCGCCGCAACTGCTCAAGCCGCTGGGCATCAAGGCCCCGGTGTACCCGCTCAAGGGCTACTCGCTGACCGTGCCGATCACCGACCCGGCCATGGCCCCGACCTCGACGATTCTCGACGAGACCTACAAGGTCGCGATCACCCGCTTCGACAACCGCATCCGCGTCGGCGGCATGGCCGAGATCGCCGGTTTCGACCTGTCGCTCAACCCGCGTCGGCGCGAAACGCTGGAGATGATCGTCAACGACCTTTATCCTCGCGGCGGCGACCTGAGCCAGGCCAGCTTCTGGACCGGCCTGCGCCCGACCACCCCCGACGGCACGCCGATCGTGGGCGCCACGGCGTTTCGCAACCTGTTCCTGAACACCGGCCACGGCACCCTCGGCTGGACCATGGCGTGCGGTTCGGGTCGCCTGCTGGCCGACCTGATGGCGCGCAAGAAGCCGCAGATCAGCGCCGAAGGCCTCGACATTTCCCGCTACAGCAACAGTCAGGAGACTGCAAAGCATGTCAATCCAGCGCCAGCTCACCAATGAGCGCATGAGCCAGATCGTTACCCACAACGGCACCGTCTACCTGTCGGGCCAGGTGGGTAATGACCTGAACGGCGACGTCGGCCAGCAGACCCGCGAGGTGCTGGCCAACATCGAGCGGCTGCTGGACCTGGCCGGTACCGACAAGAGCCGCGTGCTGTCGGCGACCATCTACCTCAGCGACATCGACACCCAGTTCCAGGCCATGAACACGGTGTGGGACCAGTGGCTGGCCAAAGGCAATGCCCCGGCCCGCGCCACCGTTCAGGCCCGGCTGTGCAATCCGCAGATGCTGGTCGAGATCTCGATCGTCGCCGCCCTGCCGTAATCCGTTACCCAACTCACCCGACTGCCAGAAGGCTGCCGTCATGCGTCCCGCCCGTGCCCTGATCGATCTCCAAGCGCTGCGCCACAACTATCAACTCGCCCGCGAACTGACCGGCGCCAAGGCGCTGGCCGTGATCAAGGCCGACGCCTACGGGCACGGCGCGGTGCGCTGCGCCCAGGCGCTGGAGGGCGAGGCCGACGGGTTTGCCGTGGCCTGCATCGAAGAGGCGCTGGAGCTGCGTGCTGCCGGCATCAAGGCCCCGGTGCTGCTGCTCGAGGGCATTTTCGAAGCCAGCGAGCTGCCCCTGATTGCCGAGCAGGACCTGTGGTGCGTGGTGCATTCGCTGTGGCAGCTCGAAGCCATCGAACAGGCCGGCCTGACCCGCCCGATCACCGTGTGGCTCAAGCTCGACACCGGCATGCACCGCGTCGGCCTGCACCCCAAGGACTACCACGGCGCCTACCAGCGTCTGCTGGCCAGCGGCAAGGTGACGCGCATCGTGCTGATGAGCCACTTCGCCCGTGCCGACGAACTCGACAGCACGGCCAGCAGCGAGCAGGTGGCGGTGTTCGAAGCCGCGCGCCAGGGCCTGAGTGCCGAGGTCAGCCTGCGCAACTCGCCGGCGGTGCTGGGTTGGCCGCAGGTGCCCAGCGACTGGGTGCGTCCGGGCATCATGCTGTATGGCGCCACGCCCTTCGAGGTGCCGCAGGCCCAGGCTCAGCGCCTGCAGCCGGTGATGACCCTGGAATCCAAAGTGATCTGCGTGCGCGAACTGCCGGCCGGAGAACCGGTGGGCTACGGCGCGAAATTCATCAGCCCGCGCCCCACCCGCGTGGGCGTGGTCGCCATGGGCTACGCCGACGGCTACCCGCGCCTGGCACCCACCGGTACCCCGGTGCTGGTGGCCGGCAAGCGCAGCCAGCTGATTGGCCGCGTGTCGATGGACATGCTGTGCATCGACCTCACCGATGTGCCCGAGGCCGGGCTGGGCAGCCCGGTGGAGTTGTGGGGCAAGCACGTGCTGGCCAGCGACGTGGCGATCCAGGCGGGCACCATCCCGTATCAGATCTTCTGCAACCTGCGTCGGGTGCCGATGGTGTACAGCGGCAATTGAGGCGCCAAAGCGGACGGGCTGCGGGTCGAAGTGTTGTAAATACTGAACGCTGTTGCGATGATACCGTTCAATTTCGACCCCACGTGTTCGTTTAGGAGGGCCCAGGCCTTGGACGTCGGTGAACGACTGCAAGCCATTCGCAAGCTCAAAGGCCTGTCTCAACGCGAGCTGGCCAAGCGGGCGGGCGTGACCAACAGCACCATCTCGATGATCGAGAAGAACAGCGTGAGCCCTTCGATCAGCTCGCTGCGCAAGGTGCTGGGCGGTATTCCGATGTCGATGGTGGAGTTCTTTTCCGAAGAGCTGCAGCCCGAGAACCCGACCCAGATCGTGTACAAGGCCAACGAACTGATCGATATATCCGACGGCGCAGTCACCATGAAGCTGGTTGGCAAGGCCCACGCCAGCCGCGCCATTGCCTTTCTAAACGAGATCTACCCGCCCGGTGCCGATACCGGCGAAGAGATGCTCACCCACGACGGCGAAGAGACCGGCATCCTGCTCGAAGGGCGTCTGGAGCTGGTGGTGGGGCTTGAAACCTTCATCCTCGAGGCGGGCGACAGCTACTATTTCGAGAGCACCAAGCCGCATCGATTCCGCAATCCCTACGATGAGCCGGCCCGGCTGATCAGTGCCGCCACCCCGGCCAACTTCTGAGCCCACGCGCGTCGCCAATGCGCGGCGGATTGTCGCGGCTAAACCCCTTTGGTCTTTAGGGTTGTTTCGGTGAGGCGGGGTTCCCGCTATACTTGCGCGGCCTGCGAAACCGTGGCCGCGGGCGTGACTAGCCACCATGAGGGTGTACGCGTGAATCTAATCAAGACAATGCTGGCCGTACCAGCAGCCGTAGTAGCCCTATGGGCCGTCAACGCCCAGGCTGTGACCAATGACGACATCGCCAAGCGGCTGGAGCCGGTCGGTCAGGTGTGTGTACAAGGGCAGGAATGCAAGGGCATGGAAGTGGCCGCCACTGCCGGCGGTGGCGGTGCCAAGACCCCGGATGAAGTCATCGCCAAGCACTGCAACGCGTGCCATGGCAGCGGTCTGCTGGGCGCACCGAAGATCGGCGATACCGCCGCCTGGAAAGAGCGCGCCGACCATCAGGGCGGCCTGGACGGCATCCTGGCCAAGGCCATCACCGGCATCAACGCCATGCCGCCAAAAGGCACCTGTGCCGACTGCTCGGATGACGACCTCAAGGCCGCCATCGAGAAGATGTCCGGCCTCAAGTAAGCCCGACGCTGCAGCTACAAGGCCCGCCACGTGCGGGCTTTGTCGTTTCTGACGCTGGCCATTGCAGCAAACGCGGGGCATGCTCGGTCCAACCCTGGAAGCACGGATGCCTAGGAGGCCGAGATGGCGCACCGCTGTTCGATCGAGATCGCCGTGGACGAAGTGCTGGCGCGTTTGCCGGCGCACATCCACATGGGCCTGCCACTGGGCCTGGGCAAGCCCAACCGCTTCGTCAATGCGCTGTATGCACGGGTGCGTGAGCTGCCCGAGCGGCAACTGACCATCTACACCGCACTGACCCTGGGCCGCCCGGACCTGGGTGACGGCCTGCAGCGGCGCTTTCTCGAACCCTTCGTGGAGCGCGTGTTCGCCGACTACCCCGAACTCGACTACCTGCAGGACCTGCGCCGCGACCGGTTGCCGGCCAACATCCGCGTCGAGCAGTTCTTCATGCAGCCGGGCAGCATGCTGCACAGCCACATGGCCCAGCAGGACTACGTCAGCAGCAACTACAGTCATGCGGCCCGCGACATCAATGCCAAGGGCCTGAACCTGGTGGCGCAGATCGTTGCCGCCCACCCCGAGCGCCCCGGGCACCTGAGCCTGAGCTGCAACCCCGACATCACCCTCGACCTGCTGCCGATGATCGCGCGCCGGCGTGCAGCCGGCGAAACCATCCTGATGCTGGGGCACGTGCACGACGAGCTGCCCTACATGCCGGGCGACAGCGAACTGGCGCAGGACGATTTCGACCTGTTGATCGACGCCCCGGAAACCACTCGGCTGTTCTCCACGCCGAACATGCCCGTCACCACCCAGGACCACTTCATCGGCGTGCACGCCAGCACCCTGGTGCGCGACGGCGGCACCCTGCAGATCGGCATCGGCGCCATGGGCGATGCGCTGGCCGCCGCGTTGCTGGCGCGCCAGGGGGACGCGCCGGAGTACCAGGCGCTGCTCGCCGACCTCGACCTGGCGCCCTGGCAGGTGCTGATCGAGCGTGAAGGCGGCACTGCGCCGTTTGCCCAAGGCCTGTATGGCTGCAGCGAGATGTTCGTGAACGGATTGCTCGCGCTGGCGGAGGCGGGCGTGGTGCGCCGGCCGGTGGCCGACGGGGTGCTGGTGCATGGCGGTTTCTTCCTCGGGCCGCAGGCGTTCTACCAGCGCCTGCGCGAGATGCCGCTGGCGCAGCGCAAATCCTTTGCCATGCACGCGATCAGCTTCATCAACGAGCTGTACGGCGACGAGGCCCTCAAGCGCGAACAGCGCCGCGATGCACGCTTCATCAACACGGTGTTCACCATGACCCTGATGGGGGCGGGGGTGGCCGACCAGCTCGAGGACGGTCGCGTACTGAGCGGGGTGGGCGGGCAGTACAACTTCGTCGCCCAGGCCCATGCGCTGGAAGGCGGGCGTTCCATCCTGCTGCTGCGCAGCTGGCGCGAAGCCGGCGGGGAGGTCAGTTCCAACCTGCTGTGGACCTACGGGCACTGCACCATCCCGCGGCATCTGCGCGATATCGTGGTGACCGAGTACGGCATTGCCGACCTGCGCGGGCAGACCGACGCCGAGGTGATTGCGCGGTTGCTGGCGATCAGCGATTCGCGGTTCCAGCCCGGGCTGATGGAGCAGGCGAAAAAGGCCGGCAAGCTAGCGCAGGATTTCGAGCTGGATGCGCGCTTCACGCAGAACACGCCGCAGCGGCTGGAGGCATTGCGTGGGCGGCATGCGCGGTTGTTTGCCGAGTATCCGCTGGGCAGCGATTTCACCGCTGAAGAGAAGGACCTGCTGCGCGCGCTGAACTGGCTCAAGAGCAAGTTCAAGTTGAGCGAGGCGCTGGAGCTGGGCAAGGCGGCACTGGATGCGCCGGGGCCGGAACGGTATCCCGAGCATCTGCGGCGCATGGGCCTGAGCGAGCCGGACGGGCTGAAGGAGGACCTGTACCAGCGGTTGCTGCTGGCGGCTTTGCAAACTACCGCGTAGAACGCTTTCGCCGGCAAGGCCGGCTCCTGCAGGCGGTGGAGCACCTGTAGGAGCCAGCCTTGCTGGCGAAGCGGTCGGTAAGCCTTACTCGATAAAGCTGACCACACCACCGTCCAGCGACTTCACCCGGGCCAGCGACTCGACGCGATAGCCCTGGCTGTCCAGCTCGGCACGCCCGCCCTGGAACGACTTCTCGATCACGATGCCCAGCCCGGCCACGGTTGCGCCGGCCTGCTTGATGATCGAGATCAGCGCCTGCGACGCCTTGCCGTTGGCCAGGAAGTCGTCGATCACCAGCACGCGGTCGCTGCTGTTGAGGTGACGCGGCGAAATCGCCACGGTGTTCTCGGTCTGCTTGGTGAACGAGTACACCGAAGCCACCAGCAGGTTCTCGGTCAGGGTCAGCGACTGGTGCTTGCGGGCGAAGATCACCGGCACGCCCAGCTTCAAACCGGTCATCACCGCCGGGGCAATCCCCGAGGCCTCGATGGTGACGATCTTGGTCACGCCCGCATCGGCGAACAGACGGGCGAACTCGTCGCCAATCAGTTGCATCAGCGCAGGGTCGATCTGATGGTTGAGAAACGCATCGACTTTGAGAACCTGATCGGAAAGCACGATGCCTTCTTCGCGAATCTTCTGGTGCAGTGCTTCCACTGGTGTAATTCCTCGATGTAGCCAAAAGGCCCCGGCAACAAGCCAGGGCAAAGGTGGATTATCTATCGTTTGAGCATGGCGCGGATATCGGCCAGGGCCGTATTGCCACGCACGGCTTTGACTTCCGTGGGTGTATCGTCCAGGCCTTCCCAGGCCAGGTCGTCATCGGGCAATTCATCGAGGAAGCGGCTTGGCGCGCAATCGATGATCTCGCCGTACTGCTTGCGCTTGGCGGCAAAGGTGAAGGCCAGGGTCTGGCGTGCGCGGGTGATGCCCACGTAGGCCAGGCGCCGCTCCTCCTCGATGGTGTCGGCCTCGATGCTGGAGCGGTGCGGGAGGATTTCCTCTTCCATGCCCATGATGAACACGTAGGGAAACTCCAGGCCCTTGGAGGCATGCAGCGTCATCATCTGCACGCCCTCGGCGCCTTCTTCCTCTTCCTGCTGGCGTTCGAGCATGTCGCGCAACACCAGCTTGCCGATGGCTTCCTCGATGGTCATGCCGCCTTCCTCATCCTTCTCGAGGGTGTTTTTCAACGCCTCGATCAGGAACCAGACGTTGCCCATGCGAAAGTCCGCGGCCTTGTCACTGGAACTGTTGGTACGGATCCAGTTCTCGTAGTCGATGTCGGTCACCATGCTGCGCAGCGCGGCGATCGGGTCTTCCAGCGCGACCTGCTCGCGCACCTTGTCCATCCAGCGCTTGAAGCGCTGCAGGCGATCGGTGAAGCGGCTGTCCAGATGCTCGCCCAGGCCCAGCTCCTCGCTGGCGGCATACATCGACACCTTGCGCTCGGTGGCGTAGTTGCCGAGTTTTTCCAGGGTGGTGGAGCCGATTTCGCGGCGCGGCACGTTGATCACGCGCAGGTAGGCGTTGTCGTCGTCCGGGTTCACCAGCAGGCGGAAGTAGGCCATCAGGTCTTTTACTTCCTGGCGGCCGAAGAAACTGTTACCGCCCGACAGGCGGTAGGGGATCTGGTGGTGCTGCAGCTTCAGCTCGATCAGCTTGGCCTGGTAGTTGCCGCGGTAGAGGATGGCGAAGTCGCTGTACGGGCGGTCGGTACGCAGGTGCAGGCTGAGGATCTCCATGGCCACGCGCTCGGCCTCGGCTTCCTCGTTCTTGCAGCGGATCACGCGGATCTCGTCGCCGTGGCCCAT
Organism: Pseudomonas palmensis; assembly: GCF_017848315.1. Lineage (GTDB taxonomy): Bacteria > Pseudomonadota > Gammaproteobacteria > Pseudomonadales > Pseudomonadaceae > Aquipseudomonas > Aquipseudomonas palmensis. The sequence goes on along the minus strand of NZ_JAFKEC010000085.1, from coordinate 7,413 downwards.
CTCGCTCCACAGCTGCTTCTCGAAGGCGTGGGGGTTGTTGGAGATCAGCACGTTGGCGCAGCGCAGGATGCGGCTGGTGGAGCGGTAGTTCTGCTCCAGCATCACCACCTTCAGGGACGGGTAGTCGTCCTTGAGCAGCATCAGGTTTTCAGGGCGCGCGCCGCGCCAGGCATAGATCGACTGGTCGTCGTCACCCACCACGGTGAACTGGTTGCGCGTACCGATCAGCATCTTCACCAGCAGGTACTGGCTGGCGTTGGTGTCCTGGTATTCGTCCACCAACAGGTAGCGCACCTTGTTCTGCCACTTCTGCAGAATGTCGGGGTGGTCCTGGAACAGCTTGACCGGCAGCAGGATCAAGTCGTCGAAGTCCACCGCGTTGAACGCCTTGAGCGTGCGCTGATAGTGCGCATACACGATGGCGGCGGTCTGCTCCTTGGGGTTGCGCGCGTTCTCCAGGGCCTCGGGCGGCAGGATCAGGTCGTTCTTCCAGGCGCCGATCATGTTCTTGATCTCGTCGACGCCATCGTCCCCGGAGTATTCCTTCTGCATGATGTCGGTCATCAGGGCCTTGACGTCGGTTTCGTCGAAAATCGAGAAACCCGGCTTGAAGCCCAGCCGTTCATGCTCCTTGCGAATGATGTTCAGGCCAAGGTTGTGGAAGGTCGATACCGTCAGGCCGCGCCCCTCGCCGCCGCGCAGCAGGGTGCCCACGCGCTCCTTCATCTCGCGCGCCGCCTTGTTGGTGAAGGTCATGGCCACGATGTACTGGGCACGGATGCCGCAGTTCTGGATCAGGTGGGCGATCTTGCGCGTGATCACGCTGGTCTTGCCGGAGCCAGCACCGGCGAGCACCAAAAGAGGGCCGCCGACGTAGCTCACGGCTTCCTGTTGCCGGGGGTTGAGTCGGGACATGACGTTAACCGGGGGTCGCTGAAAAATAGCCGGGCATTTTAGCAGGCGCAGAGCAATTGTGCCGCGACCGTCTGACAGTGTGACGTACCACGCGATCTTAATTTGCCGCTTTTGATACTTTCCCGCAGGATGCGTGGCGAAATACCGCGGGATCAGGACGAAGGAATGTCGTGAGTTAAAGTGAAAACCATTTACATTTGATGGTTCAGGATCGAGCATCCCGCCCACATCGTCATTGACCGCGTTCTCGTGCTAAGGAGCCAGCTTGTCTACGCTTGTCGAACCGTTGCGTCTGCTTCTGCTGGCGGACGGGCCGCACTGGGCCGTTGCCCTTGGTGAATGCCTGCTGCCGCTGGGCGGTGGCGCGGTGCTGGTGACCGCACCCGGCTGGGACGCGGTCGACAGCCTGTTCGCCCGCGACCGCAACGCGCTGGTGCTGGCCACCCCGGGCTTGCAGCCGGCGCCCGGGCGTTGCGACCTGCCCATGGTGCTGCTGCTGGAGCAGGAGCCGCCCGAGGCGCCGCCGGGTGTGAGCGACTGGCTGGTGTTCGAGCAGTTGAGCGGCGACATGCTGCGCCGCTGCCTGCGCCATGTGCGCGAGCGGGGTGTGCTCGAAGCCACCCTGCAGCGCCTGGCCGAGCAGGACCCGCTGACCGGCATTGCCAACCGCCAGGGTTTCCAGACCCTGCTGGCCGCGCGCCTGGCCGAAAACGACGGGCGCGGTGTGGCCCTCGGGCACCTGGACCTGGACAACTTCCGCCACGCCAACGATGCCCTCGGCCACCAGGCCGGTGACCGCCTGATCCTGCAGGTGGTCAGCCGGCTCAAGCGCCAGCTCGAGGCAGGCGATCAGGTGGCGCGCCTGGGCAGCGACGAATTCGCCCTGCTGATCGACACCCGGCGCGAGCCGCAGCGTGCCGAGTGGATGGCCGAGCGCATCACCGAGGCCCTGGCCGAACCCTACTGGATCGACGGCGAAAGCCTGCTGCTGGGGTGCAGCCTGGGCGTGGCGCATGCCCGTGCGCAGGCTGGTGCCGACCCGCTGATGTGGCACGCGCACATCGCCATGCAGCAGGCCAAGAGCACCCAGGGCTGCACCTTTCACATCTTCAACGAGCGCATCAACCGCAACGCACGCAGCCTGGCCGACCTGGAAAGCGAGCTGCGCCGAGGCCTGCGCCGCGACGAACTGGAACTGCACTACCAGCCACGCCTGGACCTGAGCGACGGGCGCATCGTCGGCCTGGAGGCACTGGTGCGCTGGCGCCACAGCGAGCGTGGCCTGCTGCCACCGAGCGAATTCGTGCCGCTGGCCGAGCAGAGCGGGCTGATCGTGCCGCTGGGGTACTGGGTGATCTCGCGTGCCCTGCGCGACATGCAGGCACTGCGCGAGCAGGGGCTGGCGCCATTGCACATGGCGGTCAACCTGTCATTTCGCCAGTTTCAGGACAGCCAGCTGCTGGCCACGCTGGGGCGGCTGATCGTCGAGCACGGGGTGGATGCGGGCTGGCTGGAGTTCGAGCTGACCGAGACCGCAGTGATGCGGCGCAACGACCTGGTCAAGCAGACGATGGACGCGCTGGGACGCTTGGGGGTGCGGTTTTCGCTGGATGACTTCGGCACCGGCTTTTCGTCGTTCGTGCACCTGAACAGCCTGCCGATCGCCCTGCTCAAGGTCGACCGCAGCTTTGTCGGTGGCATGGAGCAGCGCGAAGAGAACCGCAAGCTGGTGCACGCCATGATCAACCTGGCGCACAACCTGAACCTGGAGGTGGTGGCCGAGGGCGTGGAGACCGAGGAACAGCTGGCGTTGCTGCGCAGCTTTGGCTGCGACCAGGTGCAGGGCTTTCTGATCAGCCGGCCGCTGCCGATCGAGCAACTGGTCGAGTATCTGGTGCAGGGGGCGGGGCAGGGCGCAGTGGCGCTGTAGGCCCCGTCGCCGGCATGCGCGAAACAGGGTAGGAGCCGGCCTTGACGGCGAACAGGCCCTCAAGGTTGTACAGAAATCTGTGCCATCTGCGAACTGCCCAGCAACCGCCGCATCCGCCACTCGAACGCCACCGTCAGCCCGATTGCCGCACACGCCAACCCCAGCGCCAGCCCCCACCACACGCCTACCGCGCCGCCGCCCATGGGAAACGCGAACACCCACGCCGCCGGTGCGCCGATCAGCCAGTACCCGGCCAACCCCACCAGGAACGTGGTCTTGGCGTCCTTGAGCCCGCGAATAGAGCCCATCGCGATGGTCTGAATACCGTCGAACAGCTCGAACCACGCCGCCACCATCAACAGGCTCACCGCCACCCGGATCACATCGGCGAAGGCCGGGTCCTGGCGGTCCAGAAACAGCCCCACCAGCGCCTCGGGCATCAGCCAGAACAGCAGCGAGAAACCGAGCATCATCGCCGCGCCAAAACCGATGCCCACGCGCCCGGCCTGACGCGCCGCCAGCAGGCGGTCGGCGCCGTAATGCAGGCCCACACGCATGGTCACCGCGTATGACAGGCCCGCCGGGATCATGAACGCGGTCGAGACGATCTGCAGGGCGATCTGGTGCGCGCCCAGGTCGGTGGTGCCCATGGTGCCGATGCACAGCGCTGCAAAGGCAAACAGCCCGACCTCCACGGTGTAGGTGCCGCCAATCGGCAGGCCCAGGCGCCACAGCTCGCGCAACGCCGGCAGGTGCGGGCGGCTCAGGCCCTGGCGTATCGGGAAGTCCGCGTAGGCCGGATGGCGGCGGATGTACAGCGCCAGTGCGATGGCCATGGCATTGGCCACCAGCGCGGTCACCAGGCCGATGCCCATCAGGCCCAGCTTCGGCAGGCCGAACATGCCTTCGATCAAGGCGTAGTTGAGCAGGAAATTGACCACGGTGCCGACCAGGCTGATCACCATCACCGGCGTCGAACGCCCCAGTGCACTGGTGAACCCGCGCAACGCCATGAAGCTCAGGTAGCCGGGCAGGGCCAGCGGCAGCACCAGCAGGAACTGGCTGGCAAAAGCCACGTTGCCCGGTGTCTGGCCCAGCATCAGCAGCACCGGCGACAGGTTCCACAGTACCAGCGCGGCGACGATGGCCATGCCCCAGGCCAGCCATAGCCCGGCCTGGGTCAGGCGCGTGGCACCGGGGTTGTCGCCCGCACCCTGGCGAATTGCGACCAGGGTACCGACGGCGGCAATCACTCCCAGGCAGAAGATCGACACGAAGGAATAGCTGGCCGCGCCCAGCCCGCCACCAGCCAGGGCCTCGGGGCTGATTTTGGCCATCATCAAGGTGTCGGTGAGCAGCATCAGCATGTGCGCCAACTGCGAGGCGATCAGCGGCCCGGCCAGCCGTAGCAATGCCTTGAGTTCGGTAATGGGCGCAGCCTGCATGATGCAGCTCCTGAAAAGGGAAGGGTGAGCCGTGGATTCTCGGCCTTTGCGGGCCATTGCACAAAAGGATAAAAACGATCATTGGCATGATTAAAACTCATGTGAGTATGATCCGTGCCAACCCGTATTTCATTGCTGGAGCACGCCCGCATGTCACGCCGTTTACCGCCTCTCTACGCCTTGCGGGCGTTCGAGGCCGCTGCCAGGCACAGTTCGTTCACCCGTGCCGCCGATGAGTTATCGATAACCCAGAGTGCGGTCAGCCGGCACATCCGCACGCTGGAGGAGCACTTCGCCTGCCGGCTGTTTCTGCGCAATGGCCGCACCCTGCAGTTGAGCGAGGCGGCGCGCCTGCTGTTGCCCGGTGTGCGCGAGGGTTTCGCCGCACTTGAGCGTGCCTGCAACACCCTGCACAGCGAAGATGGGGTGATCCGCATGAAGGCCCCTTCGACCCTGACCATGCGCTGGCTGCTGGCGCGCCTGAGCCGTTTTCGCCACTTGCAGCCGGGCAACGAGGTGCAGCTCACCAGTGCCTGGATGGACGTCGACCATGTGGATTTCAACCATGAACCCTTCGATTGCGCAGTGCTGTTGGGCGACGGGCATTTTCCGCCGGACTGGGAAGTCAGCCCGCTGTTCCCTGAACTGCTGATACCGGTGGGTGCGCCCGCGCTGCTTGATCAGACGCCCTGGGACGTGGAGCAGTTGAAGGCCTGCGAACTGCTGCATCCCACGCCCGACAAGCGCGACTGGCGCAGCTGGCTGGCGCAGATGGGGCTGACCGAACAGGTCTCGCTCAAGGGCGGCCAGGTGTTCGATACCCTCGAGCTGGGCATGATCGCTGCCGCGCGAGGGTATGGTGTGTCGATGGGGGACTTGCTGATGGTGGCCGAGGATGTCGCCCAGCGGCGCCTGAGCCTGCCCTGGCCGACGGCGGTGGCCAGCGGCCTGAATTACTACCTGGTGTGGCCACGCACGCGTCCCGGTGGCGAGCGTCTGCGCCGGCTCAGCGACTTCCTGCAGGGCGAGGCCCGTGCGATGGACCTGCCCAAGGTGCAGATACTGGGGGCAAATGAGCCCAACATCGGCGATTGAACGTTTGCGCCGAATATCCCTGTGATGCACTCAAGTAATCGATGACGCCGCCGAATCAGTGGGGTCGAGAGCCACAACCAGAATGGCTCCACTTCCCCATGCCGACGGTGCAGCGTGATCAGGATGATCCGGCCCCCATTGCCAGGAGCTTCCATGTCCCAACCCCGTGCCCGAATTGCCTCGCAACTCGGTATTGCCCTGGCCGCCGTGCTGGCGGTCGTCATTACCGGCAGTACGCTGTTTGCCCTGCGCTCGCTCGACAGCGCCAACCTGATCACCCGCCAGGAACACCTGGCCAGCGAGGCACGGCTGCTCGCCGACCAGCTCGACACGTTCCACAGCACCTTGCGCGAGAGTACCCAGCGCCTCAGTGGCCTGTTCGAAAAACGCTTTGCCGGCGGGCTGCGGCTTGCCTCCGACCAGTCACTCAGCGTGGCTGGAGTGGCCACGCCGGCGCTGTACCTGGCGGACCATGCGCTGAACAACGATTTTCGCGAGGTTGACGACTTTCGCCAGATGACGGCGGGTGTTGCCACCGTGTTCGTGCGCAGCGGTGAGGACTTCATTCGTATCAGCACATCGCTGACCAAGCAGGACGGCAGCCGCGCCATCGGCACTCAGCTCGATCACCAGCACCCGGCCTACGCGCGGCTGATGGCCGGGCAGCCCTACGTGGGGCGTGCCGTGCTGTTCGAGCGCTCGTACATGACCCAGTACACACCGGTGCGTGACGTGTCGGGACGGGTCATCGCGGTCCTGTTCGTCGGCTTCGACTATACCGACGCGCAGAACGCCCAGTTCGACAACCTCCGACGCTTCCGTATCGGCCAGACGGGGTCGCTGGCGCTGCTGGACGAACAGCAACACTGGTTGGTGGCGCCGGCAGGTGTCAGCGACACGGCACTGGCTGCCCACCAACTGGGCGGGTTTGCCGCGCATGCAGGGGAAGGGCGCTTCTGGAACGATGGGGTCGAAACCCTCTACAGCGTGGCCATGCCCTTTGCCGACGGCCCGTGGACAGTACTGGCAAGCATGCCCAAGGCCGAAATTCGTGCCGTGACCTGGAGCGTGGGCGCAAGGTTGGCCATTGGCAGCCTGCTGGCCATGATGCTGGCGGTGGGCGCCACCCTGTGGCTGCTGCGCCGCAAGCTGCGGCCGCTGGCCGACCTGGTGCGTCAGGCCCAGGCCCTGGGCGCGGGCGACCTGAGTGCCCGCCTGGCGGTGGCCAGCCACGACGAAATCGGCCAACTGGCGCGCAGTTTCAATCAGATGAGCGAAGCGCTGGCGAGCACTGTGCTGCACATTCGTGATGCCTCGCAGCAGGTCAGCCAGCGTGCTCAGGCGCTGGCGGGGCTGTCGTCGGGTGCTTGCGAGGGCATGGAGCAGCAGTCGGGCGAAATCACCAGCATGGCCGGTGCGGTCGAGGAGTTCAGCGCCACCTCCCTGAACATCGCTGACAACATGGGCAGCACCGAACGCATGGCCCAGGACAACGCGCAGCAGACGCGCATTGGCCGTGCGTCGATGGACGAAGCGTCCACCTCGTTGCAGCAGATCGCGCAGGCGCTGGGCAGCACCGCGACAGTGATCGATACCCTTGGGGTGCGCTCGAAGGAGATTGGCGGCATTGTCGGTACCATCACCTCGATTGCCGAGCGGACCAACCTGCTGGCGCTGAACGCGGCCATCGAGGCGGCACGGGCGGGCGAGCAGGGGCGCGGGTTCGCCGTGGTGGCGGACGAGGTGCGCAACCTGGCGGCGCGCACCCGCGAAGCCACCGACGAGATCTCCGGCATGATCGCCAGCATTCAGCAGGAGACCGGCAACGCCATCAGCACCATGGAGCAGGGCAACCGCTTGATGGAGGACGGCTTGCAACGCAATGCCAAGGTCGCCGAGGCCTTGGCGCGCATCGACGAGCAGAGCCGGGCGGCGGGGCAGCAGTTTGCCGCGATCACCACCGCGACTCAGGAGCAGAGCAGCACGGCGACGTTGCTGAGCAGCAACTTGCAGAGTATTGCGCTGGCC
>NZ_JAFKEC010000084.1 GCF_017848315.1 Pseudomonas palmensis | reverse complement strand
CAGCTGGCCCCCGCCCAGGTGCTGTACGAACCGCGTGCCGACGGCAGCTTCGTGCTCAGCTCGCCCGAGCCGCTGCAACCCTATGCGCGCTGCATCGGCCAGTGGCTGGAACACTGGGCCGAGCAGGCGCCGCAGCGTGCCTACCTGGCCGAACGGCGCGGCGCGGGCTGGTTCAGCCTGACCTACGAGCAGGTGCGCCAGCGCGTCGGCGCCCTGGCCCAGGGCCTGCTGGAACTGGACATCGCAGCCGGCCGGCCGCTGCTGATGCTCTCGGAAAACGACCTGGACCAGGCGCTGCTGACCCTGGCGGCGATGCACGTGGGCATCCCGGTGTCGACCATCTCGGTGGCCTACTCGCGCAATACCGGCAGCGGCTGCGCCAAGCTCAAGGCGATTGTCGAGGTGCTCAAGCCGGGGCTGATCTTCGTCAACGACGGCGATGCCTATGGCCGCGCCATCGCCCTGGTCGACCCGGACTGCCCGGTGGTGGCGGCGCGCAACGCCCAGGAAATCCCCGGTGCGCTGGCCCTGCCGCACCTGTACAAGGGCGAGACCCCGGCGGTGATGGCCGCCTTCGCGCGCCTGGATGGCGACACCCCGGCGCGCTACCTGATGACCTCCGGCTCCACCGGTGCGCCCAAGGCCGTGGTCAACACCCACGGCATGCTCTGCGCCAACCAGCAGGCGATTGCCCAGTGCTGGCGCTTTCTGGAGCAGGGCGAACTGATCGTGCTCGACTGGCTGCCCTGGAGCCACGTGTTCGGCGCCAACCACAACTTCAACCTGGTGCTGCGCAACGGCGGCACCCTGTACATCGACGACGGCCTGCCGGTGCCGGGGCAGATCGACCGCACGCTGGAGAACATCCGCTCGGTCAGGCCCACGCTGTTCTTCAACGTGCCGCGCGGCTACGAGATGCTGCTGCCGCACCTGGAGCGCGACCCGGCGCTGGCCCAGGCCCTGTTCGGGCGCCTGCGCATGCTGTTCTATGCCGCTGCCGCCCTGCCGCAAAGCAGCTGGAGCCGGCTGGTGGCGTGTGCCGGGAAGGTGCGCGACACGCCGCTGTTCTTCGCCACCGAATGGGGCTCCACCGAAACCTCGCCGGTGGTCACCAGCGTGCATTTTGCCGCCGACAAGGCCGGCATCATCGGCCTGCCGGTACCGGGCACCGAGCTCAAGTTCGTGCCGGCCGGCGACAAGCTGGAGATGCGCGTGCGCGGCCCCTCGGTGTTCCCGCGCTACCTGGGCGACCCGGCCAGCACCCTGGCGGCGTTCGATGAAGAGGGCTTCTACCGCATCGGCGACGCCGGGCGCCTGGTCGACCCGGCGCGCCCCGAGCTGGGCGTGCAGTTCGACGGCCGTGTGACCGAGGACTTCAAGCTCAGCAGCGGCACCTGGGTGTCGGTGGGCACGCTGCGCCCACGCCTGGTCAGCGCGCTGGCGCCGTATGCCAGCGACTGCGTGATCGGCGGGCATGACCGCGACATGATCGGCGCGCTGGTCTACCCGTCCCAGGCCCTGCGCGACCTGCTCGGCGCCGAGGGCCAGCACATGAGCGGTGCACAGCTGGCGCTGCAGCCCGAGGTGCGCCTGGCGCTGTGCGCGGGCCTGCAGGCACTGGCCCGGGAATACCCGGCCTCGTCCCAGCATGCCGTGCGCCTGGTGATCCTCGATTCGCCGCCCAGCCTCAACGACGGCGAGATCACCGACAAGGGCTACATCAACCAGCGCACCGCCTTGAGCCTGCGCGCCGAGGCCGTGCAGCGCCTGTACGCCGACAGCCTCGACCCGAGCGTCATCCTCCTCGCCGAAGTCTATGGAGAAGCCGTATGAACCCTGCAAAATTCAATGTCGCCATCATCGGCTCCGGCAACATCGGCACCGACCTGATGATCAAGCTGCTGCGCCACGGCAAGCACCTGAAAATGGCCGTGATGGTCGGCATCGACCCGGCCTCCGACGGACTGGAACGCGCCCGCCGCCTGGGTGTGGCCACCACCCACGAAGGGGTCGAGGGCCTGGCGCGCATGCCCGAGTTCGCCGATATCGACTTCGTGTTCGATGCCACCTCGGCCGGCGCCCATGTACGCAACGACGCCTACCTGCGCGCACGCAAGCCCGGCATCCGCCTGATCGACCTGACCCCGGCAGCCATCGGCCCGTACTGCGTGCCGGTGGTGAACCTGGAGCAGAACCTGGCGCAGTTGAACGTCAACATGGTCACCTGCGGCGGCCAGGCGACCATCCCGATGGTGGCCGCGGTGTCGCGGGTGGCCAAGGTGCACTACGCCGAAATCGTCGCCTCGATTGCCAGCAAGTCCGCCGGCCCCGGCACCCGCGCCAACATCGACGAGTTCACCGAAACCACCTCCAAGGCCATCGAAGCCATCGGCGGTGCAGCCAGGGGCAAGGCGATCATCGTGATGAACCCGGCCGAGCCGCCGCTGATCATGCGCGACACCGTGTTCGTGCTCTCCGAAGCCTGCGAGCAGGCCCGCGTGCAGGCCTCCATCCACGAGATGGCCCAGGCGGTGCAGGCCTACGTGCCCGGCTACCGGCTCAAGCAGCAGGTGCAGTTCGAGGTGATCGAGCCCCAGGCGCCGCTGTTGATCCCGGGCCTGGGCCGCTTCAGCGGGCTCAAGACCTCGGTGTTTCTCGAAGTCGAAGGCGCCGCCCACTACCTGCCGGCCTACGCCGGCAATCTCGACATCATGACGTCCGCCGCGATGGCGACCGCCGAGCGCATGGCCCAGGCCATGGCGCACAACTGAGGATGCCCGCATGACGTTCAATCCCGCCAAGAAGCTCTACATCAGCGACGTGACCCTGCGCGACGGCAGCCACGCGGTGCGCCACCAGTACTCGCTGCAGAACGTGCAGGACATAGCCCGTGCGCTGGACAAGGCCAGGGTCGATTCCATCGAAGTGGCCCACGGCGATGGCCTGCAGGGCTCCAGCTTCAACTACGGGTTTGCCGCCCACACCGACCTGGAGTGGATCGAGGCCGTGGCCGACGTGATCAGCCACGCCAGGATCACCACCCTGCTGCTGCCCGGCATCGGCACGGTGCACGACCTCAAGGCCGCATATGACGCCGGCGCCCGCGTGGTGCGCGTGGCCACCCACTGCACCGAGGCCGACGTGGCCCGCCAGCACATCGAATATGCGCGCGCGCTGGGCATGGACACCGTGGGCTTTCTGATGATGAGCCACATGATCCCGGCCGAGCAGCTGGCCGCCCAGGCCAAGCTGATGGAAAGCTATGGCGCCACCTGCGTGTACATGGCCGACTCCGGTGGGGCGATGAACATGCAGGACGTGCGTGATCGCTTTCGCGCGTTCAAGGCCGTGCTCAAGCCCGAGACCGAAACCGGCATGCATGCCCACCACAACCTCAGCCTCGGGGTCGCCAACTCGATCACCGCGGTGGAGGAGGGGTGCGATCGCATCGATGCGAGCCTGGCCGGCATGGGCGCGGGCGCCGGCAACGCGCCCCTGGAAGTGTTCATCGCCGCCGCCGAGCGCCTGGGCTGGAACCACGGCACCGACCTCTACACGCTGATGGATGCAGCCGACGACATCGTGCGCCCGTTGCAGGACCGCCCTGTGCGGGTCGACCGCGAATCGCTGGCGCTGGGCTATGCCGGGGTCTACTCCAGCTTCCTGCGCCACGCCGAAATCGCCGCGGCGCGCTATGGCCTGAAAACCGTCGACATCCTGGTCGAGCTGGGCAAGCGGCGCATGGTCGGCGGCCAGGAGGACATGATCGTCGACGTGGCGCTGGACCTGCTGGCCGCCGCCGGACGCGCGCAGTGACGGAGGGTACGCACATGAGCTTCACCCTGCAGATCCAGCCGGTCGGCCTGAGCTGCCCGGTCAACGCCGGGCAGAGCGTGCTCGACGCTGCCCTGGCCGATGGCCTGATGCTCAAGCACAGCTGCCGCACCGGCACCTGTGGCAGTTGCAAGGGCCAGGTGCTCAGCGGCGAGGTGGACCACGCCGACAGCCCGCTGGCAGTGCTCAGCGAAGCCGAGCGGGCCCAGGGCCTGGCGCTGTTCTGCTGCGCCAGGGCACGTTCCGACCTGGTCATCGACGCGCCGGAAGTCACCGAGCTGCGCGGCATCGGCATCCAGCAGATGGGCGTGCGCGTGGCCAGCCTAGACAAGGTCAGCCACGACGTGGCGGTGCTGCGCCTGATGCTCGCGCCGGGCGCCGCATTCGCCTACCTGCCGGGGCAGTACGTGCAGGTGCTGCTCAAGGACGGTAGCCGGCGCAGCTACTCGATGGCCACCGCAACGGCGCGCGACAACCAGCTTGAACTGCACATCCGGCACATGCCGGGCGGGGTGTTCAGCGGGCATGTGTTCAATGCGTTGCAGCCCAGGGCGATCCTGCGCATGGAGGGGCCGTTCGGTTCGTTCTACCTGCGCGACAGCCAACGGCCGATGGTATTGCTGGCCAGCGGCACCGGCTTTGCCCCTGTGCAGGCGCTGCTCGAGCAACTGCGCGAGCGCGGCGACAACCGCCGCCCGGTGTACCTGTACTGGGGCGGGCGGCGCCGTGAGGACCTCTACCGGCATGAACAGCTGCTGGCCTGGGAGGCGCAGTTGCCGTGGCTGCGCTACACCCCGGTGCTGTCCGAGCCGGGCCCGGCCTGCGACTGGCAGGGCGCCACCGGCTTCGTGCACCGCCAGGTGCTGCAGGACTTCCATAGCCTCAAGGACTTCGAGGTCTATGCCTGCGGCGCGCCGATCGTGGTCGACTCGGCGCGACGCGATTTCGTCGAGCAGCGGGGGCTGGAGCCCGCGCATTTTCATGCCGATGCGTTCGTGTAGCTCAGGCCGGGCGAGCCCACGCACAGCGGGTGAGTGATGGCGTCACCGTCCTCGGCCCTCAGGGCCCTGGCCGGTGACGCACCCATGCAGCCCGGATACAAAAAGTTACCTTGGGAAAACCCATTCAAATCAACCCATTAGGAAATTTACGGGATTCAGATACAAAAAATTTCAAAACTCCCGTGTACAGCTGAGGAAGGCCAGGGGTAATTTCTCCTACAAGCTGCGCGGTCAACTCTGCAATGGAATGCAGCCTGTAGCATCCCGGATCTTCATGCCTCCACCGGGGTTGCACCTACAACAATAGAGGGAGCTATCCGTGAACTGCATTTTCTGTGCAATCGCCAAGAAAGAAGCACCGGCTGCCGTTGTCTACGAAGACGAGCAGTGCCTGGCCTTTCTCTCGATTCAGCCGATCACTCCTGGCCATGTCCTGGTCATTCCCAAGGCCCACGCAAGCGGCCTGGGTGATATCCCTCCTCAAACCTGTGGCCACATGATGCGTGTGGGTCAACGGATGGCGGCCGCCCTGCGTGAAAGCGGCCTGAGCCTCGAAGAACAGCCCTGTGAAGGTATCAACCTGCTGCTGTGCGATGGCGCAGTGGCCGGGCAGACCGTAGGTCACGCGCACCTGCATGTGCTGGCCCGCTTTGTCGGTGACGGTTTCAACCTGGGTCATGCGGACCTCCCGATCGCCACGCCACAGGTGCTGGGCGAGCGCGCCGAGCAGATCTGCCGAGCCTTGGCCTCGCTACCACCGAACTGACTGCACCTCGCTCTGGTTCAACGGCACGCCCGCCACTAGCGGGTGAGTGTCTGGCTGTGCGCAGCCCGTAAATCAACAACCTATGGCTATCTACGCAAGGAGGCGAAGCTATGTATTGTCCTGTGGAAACTTAAGTCGTGCGCTGGGCTGAGTTGAATACTACAGATCACAATAAGAAGGGATTTCTCATGCCGTCACTCGCCAGTAACAAGGCTGACTTGCCTTCGGCAAGTATGCAGTTGGTAAAGGATGATTCCGCCGGTTCGGCCATCTACAGTTTCTATGATTCAGTCCTCCAGGAGTTGTGCCAGTCTGACAAGGTAAAGGTCAGGCAGGTGGTAACGCCTGCGCAATTCATCGAACTTTCTCGTGCCCGTAGCCGGTTGTATGGGCAGCGCAAGATCTATTACAAGACGCTGTTTGGCAACTCGGTCGACAATACCGTGTGCCTGGATGAATACGACCCGCGTTCCTATGTGTTTGCCTTTTATCATGATGGTGAAATCATCGGCACTCAGCGTATTACGCCGTTCCCTCACGAGTCGGGTGAGTTCATCAGCCATGAACAACTGGTGCAGTTCTCCGGGCCCAACTACGAGCACGAGTGCGTCGAACTTTCGCGCCTGATCGTCGACAAGCATGCCCCGGTCAAGAACGTGGTCAACGGGCTGGCCATGACCGGTGCCTCGCTGGTGGCCCTGCAAGGCGGCTACAAGACGTTCATCACCTATGTGAAGCCACGGCTGGCGCCGAAGTTCGACAGCTTCGTGTTCGACCAGGACGGCATCTTCTTCCAGATCAAGGCCCGTGGCGATCATTACTACGCCCTGTACAAGGGCGATCTGATGCCGTCGGTGACGCCCTTCTTCGGCCTGCCCAGCTGCCCGGCAGACCTGAAGGACGTCGATGACCTGATTCGCCATACCTTGGCCGCCCGTCACGCGAGGCAGTCACTGGCGGGATAAGCATCACACAATAACGACAACATTGAGGTTGATCCAAGATGGAAGCCAGGAACAAAGAAGTGGTCATCGAGTTTTACGAGCGCATGTTTGGTCAGCGTGAACTGGCGGTTGCCGATACCTTGATTGCCGAGGACTACGTGCAGCACAACAACGTGTTCATTCCCCCGCGCCGCGAAGGCTTCAAGACCTACTTCACGCAGTTCTTCAAGACGTTCCCCGAGTCGGGTACCAGTATCGAGCGGGTCTGCGCCGAAGGCGATTATGTCTTCCTGTATGCCAAGCACTGGGCCAAGCACAGGTTCTTCACGGTGAACTACAAGGTGATCGATATCTACCGTGTTGAAAATGGTGTGCTGATGGAACACTGGGACACTATCGAAGGCCTGGGCTTCTTTTCCAAGTTCATCTACATCATCAAGTCCGTGCTGCGCCTGTAACGCTGTATTCGCCTGACCGTATAACACGTGTCATGAACGATTTATCAACACGCCAAGGAAGAGAGTGAAATGACTGAAGTGACCGCGTTTCGCAAAGAGCTCAAAGCCATCTGTGACGCCGAATGGGAAAAGATCAAGGCCGGCCGTTTCTTCCAGATGATGAAGCGTCCCGAACTGCAGCGTGAGCTGTATATCAAGTCGATTGTCCAGGTGTACCACTACACCAAGAACAACGCGATCAACCAGGCGGTGGCGTGCTGGAACCAGGACCACAAGAAGGTAGGCCTGCTGCGTTTCGCGATGAAGCATGCGCTGGAAGAACTGGGCCATGAAAACATGGCGAACAACGACCTGATCGCCATTGGCGTGGACCCGTCGGAGTTCGAGAAACCGATGCTGCCGGCCACCGAGGCGTTCTACGGCTACCTGGACTTCGTTTCCGTATGCCGCGGCATCATTCCGCGCCTGGGCTACAGCTTCTGGGCCGAGGACTGCTATGAGCACCTCGAACCCCTGATGGACGTGTGCAAGAACCATCTCAAGCTGACCGACCAGCAACTGACCTTCTTCGTCGCCCACGCGATCATCGACGAGAAGCACTCCGAGCAGGTCAACGCCGCCATCGACCGCTGGGTCGTGACCGACGAAGAAAAAGAGGCGGTCAAGCAAGTGGCCCGCACCACGGTCTACCTGATGGGCAAGATCCTCGAGTCGGTCGCCGACGAGTTCTGATTGATCGGCACCAGGCGTCCTCGCGCACCCCGCTGCGCGAGGACTTTTTCACATGGCGTGCACAACAATAAAAACGATTGGCTGGTCATGGCGTTTGTCGAACCGCCTGGCGGCCACGGTCAATCCACCAGGAGGTGCCATGAGTAGTAATAGCGACATGATTACCTGGGGCATGATGCTGCGCAAAATTCCCTCGATCACTCGGGCCATTCCTCGGCTCGTCAGGGGCCTCAAGGTTTCCAAACTCAAGGCCGATCAGCCCTGTGGCCTGGGCTGGGCCTTCGAACAGGCGGTTGCGCGCAACCCTCAAGGGCCGGCGCTGCTCTACAAGGACACGCGCTTCAGTTACGAACAGGTCAACCAGTGGGCCAACCGTTTCGCCCACTACCTGCTGGCCCGTGGCCTGAAAAAAGGCGATGTGGTAGGCATCTTCATCGAGAACCGCCCCGAATTGCTGGTCAGCGTACTGGCCGTGAGCAAGATCGGCGGCATCTGCGCCATGCTCAACACCTCGCAGACCAACAACGTGCTGATCCACAGCCTGGGCCTGGTCAACCCGTCGGCGATCATCGTCGGCCAGGAGCTGGTGCCATCGTTCGAGGCGGTGCGCGACGAGGTGGCCATCGACAGGCAGCGCACCTTTTTCCTGGCCGACACCGACACCACGCGCGATGCCGGCACCGCCCCCGAGGGCTACGTCAACCTGACCCTTGCCAGTCAGGGGCACGCTACGGCCAATCCGGCGACTACCCAGCAGGTCTACCTCGACGACGCCTGCTTCTACATCTATACCTCCGGCACCACCGGCCTGCCCAAGGCCGGGGTGTTCAAGCATGGGCGCTGGATGAAGGTCTACGGCAGCTTCGGCATGATCGCCCTGGACATGCGCCCCGATGACATCGTCTATTGCACCTTGCCGCTGTATCACGGCACCGGCCTGTGCGTGAGCTGGGGTTCGGCATTGGCCGGTGCCTCGGGCTTCGCCATCCGCCGCAAGTTCAGCGCCAGCCAGTTCTGGGAAGACACGCGCAAATTCAAGGCCACCACCATCTGCTACGTCGGTGAACTGTGCCGCTACCTGATCGATCAGCCTGCGGCCGGCAACGATGGCGACAACCCGGTGGTGAAGATGATCGGCAACGGCCTGCGTCCGGGCGTGTGGCTCGACTTCAAGAAACGCTTCAACATCGAGCGGGTCTGCGAGTTCTACGCCGCCAGTGACGGCAACATCGGCTTTACCAACATCCTCAATTTCGAGAACACCATCGGCTTTGCCATCAACGCCTGGTCGCTGGTGGAGTACGAACACGACACCGGCGAACCGCGGCGCAACGCCGACGGATTCATGCAGAAGGTCGGCAAGGGCGGTCAGGGCCTGTTGCTGGCCAAGATCGACGACGACGCCCCGTTCGATGGCTACACCGACCCGGAGAAGAGCAAGAAGGTGGTGCTCTACGACGTGTTCGAAAAGGGCGACCGCTACTTCAACAGCGGCGACCTGATTCGCGATATCGGCTTTGGCCATGCCCAGTTCGTCGACCGCCTGGGGGACACCTTCCGCTGGAAGGGCGAGAACGTCTCCACCACCGAAGTCGAGAACATCATGGTGCAGCACCCCCACATTGCCGAAGCCGTGGCCTACGGGGTGGAAATCAAGAACACCAACGGTCGCGCCGGGATGGCCGCCATCACCCCGTCGGCGCCGCTGGAGCAGCTGGATTTCTGCGACCTGCTGCGCTTCGTCAAGAGCCAGATGCCTCACTACGCGGTGCCGATGTTCTTGCGCGTCAAGACCTGCATGGAAACCACCGGCACCTTCAAGTACCAGAAGACCAAGCTCAGAAGCGAAGCCTTCGACCCCAGCCAGACCGGCGAAGACCCGGTGTATGCCTGGCTGCCGGGCACCGAAACCTACGTGCGGGTGACCGATCAGGTGCTGCAGGACATTCATGGCGGCAAGTTCCGCTACTGAAGGGCGACCGCGCCAGCGGCGCACCGCAAGGCCTGCCTGCATGCATGCGCAAGGCTGCTCACTGGAGCGGGCGGCCTTGCGTCCCACTTTCAGCTTCACTGCCCTGCAACTTCTGCCTGCCGGATCCTGCAGCAGCCCGTCGTGACCCCCACCGCTTGATTGCGCGCCTGATGCTCTGCCCCTTGCGGTACAGGGCATTCCGGAGTACAGCTGATGGCAGGATGCCTTCAGTTGTGGCATCGCAGGAGCGTTTCATGATGTCGACCCCCTTACTGCCGGTGCCGCTGCCGCACAAGCGTGACGTGCGCCTGGCCGTGCTGCTGTTGCTGGTGATCTGCGTATCGCTGGCATCGCTGACGGCCTGGAAGATATGGGCTGCACGTCAGCGCGCGCTGAACGAGGTTCAGGTACACAGCCTCAACCTGACCCAGGCACTGGACACCTATGCCGAGGGCATCATCCGCCAGAGTTCGATGATGCTGCTGGGCCTGAGCGAGCGGCTCGAAGTCGATGGCGGCGGGCCGCAGCAACTGGCGCGCCTGGCCGGGCTGGTGGAGGAGCAGAACGAACTGCTGACGCAACTGCATGGGCTGACCATCTATGGCCCGACGGGCGAATGGCTGATGTCGACCAACGGCCCGATTCCGGACGGTGCGAACAGCGCCGACCGCGAGTTCTTCATCCACCATCGCGACAACCCGTCCCGCGAGGTGTTCATCGGCCCGCCGATCCGCAGCCGCTCCACCCAGGACTGGGTGATCACCGTCAGCCGGCGTTTCGAGCAGCCCGGAGGGCAGTTCGCCGGGGTGATCGCGGTGACCCTGGGGGTGGAGAACTTTCTGCGCCTGTTCGGCAAGATCGACGTGGGCAAGGACGGTGCGATCGCGCTCACCTACACCAGTGGGCGCATCCTGGTGCGCTACCCGTTTCGCGAGCAGGACATGGGCCGCGACTTTTCCCGGTCGCCGATCTACACCCGCTACCTGGTGGAAAACTCGGTGGGCACGGCTTCGTTTGCCTCGAGCCTGGATGGGGTGGAGCGCCTGTATGCGTTTCGCAAGAACGAGCACCTGCCACTGGTGACCACCGTGGCCATCGGCAAGCGCGAGGCCCTGGACGCCTGGCGCATGGAAGCGTGGCTGACGGTGGGGCTGGTGCTGGCGTTGCAGGGGGTGATTGCGGTGATTGGCCGGCTGCTGATCCGCGACATGCGCCATCGTGCCGAGATGGATGCGCAGCTGCTGGTGGCGCGCGAAGAACTGCTGGCCACCAACCGGCAGCTGGCGGTGCTGGCCACCCACGACACGCTCACCGGGCTGGCCAACCGCCGGCGTTTCGACGAGGTGCTGGTCAGCGAAGTGCGGCGTGCCCAGCGCGAGGCCCAGCCGCTGGCGTTGCTGCTGATCGATATCGATCATTTCAAACGCTTCAATGACGCCTACGGGCACATTGGCGGTGACGAATGCCTCAAGGCGGTGAGCGCCTTGCTGCGCGAGTGCGTGCGCCGCCCGACGGATGTGGTGGCGCGTTATGGCGGGGAAGAGCTGGCGATGGTGCTGCCCAATACCGAGGTGGCGGGCGCGTTGGTGGTGGCCGAGACGGTGCTGGCGCGGTTGGCCGAGCTGAACATAGTGCATGCTGGCAGCCCGTTCGGGCGGGTGTCGGTGAGTATCGGCGTGGCAGGCATGGCGGGGCAGGGCGAAACGCCCCTGACGCTGGTGGCGGCGGCCGATCAGGCGCTGTATGCGGCCAAGGCGGCGGGGCGTAATCGGTGTGTGGTGTTCGAGGGGGGCGGTGCCGCCCATCGCGGGTCAAGCCCGCTCCCACAGGGGTAGCGCAAGCCTCTGTAGAAGCGGGCTTGGCCCGCGAAGAGGCCCTCACAGACGACACAAAAGCCTTATTGCCCCAACCACTGCGGCGTATTGAAGTTGCTCAGGCGCCGGTCCTCCTCTGCACACTCCACCGCCTGCAACGGATGCTCCAGCAACGCCCGCAGCAGGCTGCGCTCACCGGCCTGCCATGCCGCCTGCAAGCTCGCCTGCTGGCGCACCGGGATCACGCAGAACATCGGCTGCCACTGCTGGCCCTGGCGCACCATCGCCGCGCAGTCCCCGGTGACCGCCACGCTCAGCAACTGCTCGAGCAACCCGCGCTCGATCAGCGGTGCATCACACGCCAGCACCACCAGCCAGGCATGCCGCGCCACCGCAAGCCCGGCCAGCACCCCGGCCAGCGGCCCGGGAAACCCAGGCTCGGCATCGCCCACCAACTGGTCGGCAAACGCCCGATAGGCGTGCTGGTTGCGATTGCAGGAAAGGATCAGGTCATCGCTCAGGTCACGTACCACGGCGTGCACGTGCGCGATCAGCGGGCGGCCCTGCCAGGACAGCAGGCCCTTGTCCTGCCCGCCCATGCGCTGGCCACGGCCGCCGGCCAGCAAAAGAATGGAGCAGGGGGGAAGTACGGCGGCGGTCATTGCAAGGTTCCAGTCCATAAGCGGGCTAGCACCATCCCATGACCGCCGCGCGGCTGTCCATCAGCTTTGTTCGACCACCGCAGGGTCGGCCTGGGCGTCACGCCGGCGCCAGCCGGTCACGCGCATCACCACCACGAAGAACACCGGCACGAACACGATCGCCAGCGTGGCGCTGAGCATGCCGCCGATCACCCCGGTGCCGATGGCCTGCTGACTCGCCGAGCTGGCGCCGGTGGCAATCGCCAGCGGCACCACGCCCAGGATGAACGCCAGCGAGGTCATCACGATGGGCCGCAGGCGCAGGCGCGCGGCCTGCACGGTGGCCTCGACCAGGTCATGCCCTTCGTCCACCAGGCTCTTGGCGAACTCGATGATCAGGATCGCGTTCTTCGCCGACAGGCCGATCAGGGTGATCAGGCCGACCTTGAAGAACACATCGTTGGGCATGTCGCGCAGGGTCACCGCCAGCACCGCACCGAGCACGCCCAGCGGCACCACCAGCAGCACCGAGGTAGGGATCGACCAGCTTTCGTACAGCGCCGCCAGGCACAAAAACACCACCAGCAGCGACAGCGCCATCAGCATCGGTGCCTGCGCCCCGGACAACTGCTCCTGCAGCGACAGCCCGGTCCATTCCAGGCCAAAGCCCAGCGGCAGGGCATCGACCAGTCGCTGCACCTCGGCCATCGCCGCGCCCGAGCTGTAGCCCGGTGCCGGCTCGCCCGACACGGCAATGGCCGGGTAGCCGTTGTAGCGGGTCAGTTGCACCGGCCCCGATACCCACTGCGCCTGGGCGAAGGCCGACAACGGCACCATCTTGCCGCTGGTGTTGCGCACGTGGATCTTGAGCAGGTCCTCGACCTGGCTGCGCTGGTCGCCCTCGGCCTGCACCACCACCCGCTGCATGCGGCCCTGGTTGGGGAAGTCGTTGACGTAGGTCGAGCCGATGGCCGTGTTGAGCACCGTGCCGATGTCGTCGAACGACACGCCCAGCGCGTT
This sequence comes from Pseudomonas palmensis, assembly GCF_017848315.1. Taxonomy (GTDB): domain Bacteria; phylum Pseudomonadota; class Gammaproteobacteria; order Pseudomonadales; family Pseudomonadaceae; genus Aquipseudomonas; species Aquipseudomonas palmensis. The sequence continues at coordinate 5,492 of NZ_JAFKEC010000084.1, read as the reverse complement.
GGCCTGCTTGCGGTCGATCAGCAACTGCACCTGCGGGCTTTCGGCCAGGGCGCTCTCGCGCACGTTGGCCAGCACCGGGCTTTTCGCGGCCTCGGCCAGCAACTGGTCACGCGCCGCCATCAGCCCGGCATGGCCCACGCCGGCACGGTCCTGCAGGCGGAACTCGAAACCGGTCGAGGTGCCCAGGCCATCCACCGAGGGCGGCAGCACCGCATAGGCCACCGCGTTCTTGAACTGGCTGAAGGCGATGTTGGCGCGCTCGGCGATGGCCTCGGCGCTGTCCTTTGCGGTGCGCTCGGACCAGTCCTTGAGCGTGGTGAACACCAGCGCCGCGTTCTGCCCGCTGCCCGAGAAACTGAAGCCCAGGATCACCGTGGTGTTGCCCACGCCAGGTTCGCCTGCGCTGTGCGCCTCGATCTGCTCGGCCACCTGCACGGTACGGTTGCGGCTGGCGCCGGGCGGCAGCTGCACGTCGGTGATGGTGTAGCCCTGGTCTTCGGTGGGCAGGAACGAGGAGGGCAGCTGGCTGAAGGTCCAGCCCAGCGCCACCAGCAGCAGGCCATACACCACCAGGTAGCGGCCGCTGCGCTGGATCGCGTGCATCACCCAGCGCTGGTAGCCGTTGCTCATGCCTTCGAACTTGCGGTTGAACCAGCCGAAGAAACCGCGCTTGACGTGGTGTTCGCCCTTGGCGATCGGCTTGAGCAGGGTGGCGCACAACGCTGGGGTCAGGCTCAGGGCAAGGAACGCCGAGAACAGGATCGATACCGCCATCGACGCCGAGAACTGCTGGTAGATCACCCCCACCGAGCCCTGCATGAACGCCATCGGCACGAACACCGCCACCAGCACCACGGTGATGCCGACGATGGCGCCGCTGATCTGCTGCATGGCCTTGCGCGTGGCTTGCTTGGGCGGCAGGCCTTCCTCGGCCATGATCCGCTCGACGTTCTCCACCACCACGATGGCGTCGTCCACCAGGATGCCGATGGCCAGCACCATGCCGAACAGGGTCAGCACGTTGATCGAGAAGCCCAGCGTCAGCATCACCGCGAAGGTGCCCATCAGCGCCACCGGCACCACCAGGGTCGGGATCAGCGTGTAGCGGATGTTCTGCAGGAACAGGAACATCACCAGGAACACCAGCACCATGGCCTCGATCAGGGTGTTGATCACCTGTTCGATGGACACCTTGACGAACGGCGAGGTGTCATACGGGATGTCGTACACCGCCCCGGGCGGGAAGTAGCGCGACAGCTCGTCCATCTTGGCCTTGACCAGGGTTGCGGTCTGCATGGCGTTGGCACCGGGCGCCAGCTGCACGCTGAAGGCGGTGGACGGCTTGCCGTTCAGGCGCGTGCCGTACTGGTACTCCTGGGCGCCGATCTCGACCCGCGCCACATCACCCACGGTGACCCGCGAGCCATCCGCATTGGCGCGCAGCACGATGTCGGCGAACTCCTGGGGCGTCGACAGCTGGCCCTTGATCAGCACGTTGGCAGTGATTTCCTGGGTGGGGCTGCCGGGCAGGTCGCCGATGCTGCCAGGGGCCACCTGGGCGTTCTGCGCGGCAATCGCAAGGTTCACATCCTCGGGGGTGAGGTTGAAGCCGATCAGCTTCTGCGGGTCGAGCCAGATACGCATGGCGCGTTCCGAGCCATACAGCTGCGCCTTGCCCACGCCCGGTACGCGGCGCACCTCGTTCATCACGTTGCGCGCCAGAAAGTCGCTCAGCGCGGTTTCGTCTAGGCGGTCATCGTCGGCGGTCAGGGTCACCAGCATCAGGAACCCGGTGGAGATCTTCTCCACCTGCAGGCCCTGCTGGGTCACCGCCCGCGGCAGGCGCGACTCGACGATCTTCAGGCGGTTCTGCACATCGACCTGGGCCAGTTCCGGGTTGGTGCCCGGCTGGAAGGTCGCCGTTACCGTGGCGCTGCCCAGGCTGCTGGTGGACTGGAAGTACAGCAGGTGATCGGCGCCGTTGAGCTCCTGCTCGATCAGGCTGACCACGCTCTCGTCCATGGTCTGCGCCGAGGCACCGGGGTATACCGCGTACACCTCGATCTGTGGCGGCGCCACGTTGGGGTACTGGGCCACCGGCAACTGCGGGATGGCCAGCGCACCGCCGAGCAGGATGAACAGCGCGACCACCCAGGCGAACACCGGGCGGTCAATAAAGAACTGCGGCATGGATCAGGGCCTCACTGGGCGGTGGTCTGGGCGATGGGGGCAGCCGTGTCGGTGGCGGGGGTCACGCTCACCTGGTCACCCACCTTCACGTGCTGCAGGCCTTCGGTGACGATGCGATCGCCCGGGGCCAGGCCCTCGGTGACGATCCAGCGGTCCTGCTGCACGCTGCCCAGCACCACGGCGCGCTCGCTCACGCGCTGCTCGGCGTCCACCAGCAGCACCCGCGGCAGGCCCGCGCTGTCACGCAGGATGGCCTGCTGCGGCACGCTGATGCCCTTGGGCTGCACCGCTTGTTCCAGGCGCACGCGGATGAAGCTGCCGGGCAGCAGGTCCAGGTCGGGGTTGGGGAACTCGCTGCGCAGGGTGATCTGGCCGGTGCTCGGGTCCACGCTGATGTCGGAGAACAGCAGCTTGCCCGCCAGCGGGTAAGGGGTGCCGTCATCCTGGATCAGCGTGGCGCGGGCCTGGTCCTGGCCCACCTGCTTGAGCTCGCCGGCACGCAGGGCACGGCGCAGGGCGTTGATCTCGCGGGTCGACTGGGTCAGGTCGGCATGGATCGGGTCGAGCTGCTGAATGATCGCCAGCGGGGTCGATTCGTTCTGCCCCACCAGCGCGCCCTCGGTCACCAGGGCACGGCCCACGCGCCCGGAAATCGGCGCGGTCACGGTGGCATAGCCCAGGTTCAGGCGCGCACGCTCGAGCGCGGCCTTGGCCGCTGCCACTTCGGCGTCGGCCTGCATGGCGGCGGCGCGGGCGTTGTCATGCTCCTGGCGGCTGATCGCGTCGATCGAAATCAGCTCGGCGTAGCGCTGGTCCTGCAGGCGCGCCTGAAAGCGCGTGGCCTCGGCCTTGGCCAGGTTGGCGCGGGCGCTGTCGTAGTCGGCCTTGAACGGTGCCGGGTCGATGCGAAACAGCACGTCGCCCTGTTTCACGTCGCTGCCCTCACGGTACACCCGCTTGAGCACCACCCCGGCCACCCGCGCGCGCACCTCGGCAATGCGTGGCGCCAGGATGCGCCCCGACAGCTCCGTGCTGATGGCCAGGGGTTGCTCGCGCACGGTTTCGACGCTGACGGCGGGCTTGGGGGCTTGTTCTTCGGCGGGCGGCTTGCTGTCGCAGCCGGCCAGGGCCAGGCTCAGCAGCAACAGGGGCGCCAGGGTACGCAGACGGACGGGGCTTGAACTGGGCATGCGGATCTTCCATAAATGACCCGGCAATGCTAAGGCAGCCGCGCTACAGGCAGTTGTTAAGCTATGTAGGGCGAGTGTGAAAAAGTGTGAAGAATTTCGCGACCTGCGAATAAGCGCTATATCCTGCCTGACTTTCCCGGCCTTTCAAACTACCCATGCCCACTATCCTTCTGGTCGAAGACGACTGCGCCCTGAGCGAACTGATCGCCAGCTACCTGCAACGCAATGGTTTCAGCGTCAGCGTGATTGCGCGGGGGGACCACGTGCTGGAAGAGGCGCGGCGCAGCAAACCCGACCTGGTGATCCTCGACCTGATGCTGCCGGGCCTGGACGGCCTGCAGGTGTGCCGACAGCTGCGCGCCGACTCGCTGCTGCTGCCGATCCTCATGCTCACCGCCCGCGACGACAGCCACGACCAGGTGCTGGGCCTGGAGATGGGCGCCGACGACTACGTCAGCAAGCCGTGCGAGCCGCGCGTGCTGCTGGCGCGGGTGCGGACCCTGCTGCGGCGCAGCAGCATCAACGAGCCGCATCTCGAGAGCGACCTGATCGTGATCGGCGGGCTGCGCATCGACCTGGCCGAACGCACCGTGCTGTGGCGCGACCAGACGGTGGAGTTGTCCAGCGGCGAGTTCAACCTGCTGGTGGTGCTGGCGCGCAATGCCGGCAGCGTGCTCAGCCGCGACTGCATCCTGCAGCAGTTGCGCGGCATCGAGTTCAACGGCACCGACCGCTCGGTGGACGTGGCCATATCCAAGCTGCGGCGCAAGTTCGACGACAGCGCCGGCGAGGCGCGCAAGATCAAGACGGTGTGGGGCAAGGGCTACCTGTTCAGCCGAGTCGAGTGGGAATTCTGAGGAGCGGCCACGGCCATGCTGAAAATTCTGGTACGCCTGTATCTGGTGACCATCGTCGCGTATGCCGGGTCGATCTTCCTGATCCCCGAACTGATCCTGCATGTGTTCCATGACCGCTACATCGCCTACAACCAGGACCAGGCGCGGGGCGTGCAGCGCCTGATCGTCAACCAGTTCCACCTCAAGCACCGCGACAGCTGGCCCCAGGTGGCCGAGGCGCTGAACACCGATTTCGCCCCCCTCAGCATCGAGCTGCGCCGGCGCGCCGACCTGGACCTGAACGCCGAGGAGCAGGCGCACCTGCAGGCCGGCCAGTACGTGGTGCGCCTGGGGGAGTGGGGCTATTACGAAACCGCCCTGGCGCCGCTGGACAGCGAGTGGATGGTGGTGCTGCGCAACCCGCCGGACCCGGCGGACATCTACCTGCTGTCGTGGGGCATCACCGTGCTGATCGGTGCGGCGCTGCTGGGCTGCCTGCTGTTCTGGGTGCGCCCGCACTGGCGTGACCTGCAGCGGCTCAAGGCCACGGCGCAGCGCCTGGGCGAAGGCAACCTGGCGGAGCGCACGCTGATCTCGCCACGCTCGAACATCGGCGCGTTGGCCAAGGTGTTCGACACCATGGCGGCGGATATCGAATGCCTGCTGACCCAGCAGCGCGAGTTGCTCAATGCGGTGTCGCATGAGCTGCGCACGCCGCTGACCCGCCTGGATTTCGGCCTGGTGCTGCTGTACGACGAAATGCCCCCGGCCAGTCGCAAGCGCCTGCTGGAACTGGTGGGGCACGTGCGCGAGCTGGATGCGCTGGTGCTTGAGCTGCTGTCGTACAACCGCTTGCAGAATGGCCAGGGTGGCGAGCGGGTGGAGGTGGCGCTGCCCGAGTTCGTCGACAGCATCCTGGGCAGCTATGCCGAAGAGCTGGATGGGCGCGGGGTGAGCCTGGAGGTGCGTGCCGAGCCGGATCTGCCGCGCTTTGTGCTGGACCCGCGGTTGACGGCGCGGGCGGTGCAGAACCTGATCCGCAACGCCATGCGTTATTGCGGGCAGCGCATCCTGCTGCGCCTGAGCGTGGATGCCAAGGGCGCGTGCGTGCTGACCGTCGAGGATGACGGCATCGGCATTCCGCAGGAGGAGCGCGAGCGCATCTTCCAGCCGTTCTACCGCCTGGATCGCAGTCGGGACCGTGCCACGGGCGGGTTTGGCCTGGGGTTGGCGATCAGCCGTCGGGTGATCGAGGGGCAGGGTGGCACCCTGACGG
>NZ_JAFKEC010000083.1 GCF_017848315.1 Pseudomonas palmensis | reverse complement strand
GGGCAGTGGCGGGCTGGGTGGGTTGCTCGGCGGCGCCGGTGGCGGTGGCCTGGGCGGGCTGCTCTCCGGTGCCGGCGGTGGTGCGCTGGCGGCGGGCGCGATGGGCCTGCTGCTGGGCAACAAGAAGGCGCGCAGCCTGGGGGGCAAGGCGCTCACCTATGGTGGCCTGGCCGCCCTCGGTGTGCTGGCCTACAAGGCCTACGGCAACTGGCAGGCCCAGCAGGGCAGTGCGCCGCAGCGCGAACCGCAGACCCTCGACCGCCTGCCTGCCGCCCAGGTCGAATTGCACAGCCAGGCCATCCTCAAGGCGCTGGTGGCTGCGGCCAAGGCCGACGGGCATGTCGACGAGCGCGAGAAGGCGCTGATCGAAGGCGAGTTCGTCAAGCTCGACAACGACCACGAGCTGCAACAGTGGCTGCATGCCGAACTCAACCGACCGCTGGACCCGGCCGACGTCGCCCGCGCTGCCACAACGCCGGAAATGGCGGCCGAGATGTACATCGCCAGCGTCATGCTGGTGGACGAGGAACACTTCATGGAGCGCGCCTACCTCGACGAGCTGGCCAAGCAGCTCAAGCTCGACCCGGCCCTCAAGGCCGAGCTGGAAAAACAGGTTCGCCAGGCCTGAGTCAGCAAATGCGGGCATATGGCCATCGCGCAGGCCATTTTGCCCGAGCCGTCTTGATCCAGAGCGCGTGCAGATAAGGTGCGTGGGCTATAATCTGCGCATTTTTCTGCTCGCGTAGAATCCTTGAGGGCTGACTGTGAAGAACTGGACATTGCGCCAACGCATCCTGGCGAGCTTCGCCATGATCATTGCCATCATGCTGTTGATGGTGGTCGCTGCCTACTCGCGCCTGGTGGCGATCGAGTCCAGTGAGGAGGCGGTGCGTTCGGACAGCATCCCTGGCGTGTACTACAGCTCGATGATCCGCAGCGCCTGGGTCGACAGCTACGTCAACACCCAGCAGTTGCTCGGCCTGAGCAACCATCGCGAGCTGACCAATGCCGACGCCGAGCTGTACAAGAGCTTCGAGGATCGCCTCAAGCAGAACATGGCCGATTACCAGAAGACCATCCAGTCCTCCGAAGACCAGTCCAGCTACGAGGAGTTCGTGCGCCTGGAGCAGGGCTACCTGAAGCTGCTCGACAGCGTGCTGGAGGCCTACCGGCAGAAGAACTACGCCGAGGCCCAGCGCCTGCTGCAGGACAGCATGACCCCGGCCTGGAACGAGGGCCGCAAGCACCTGAACACGGTGATCGAAGGCAACCGGGTGTCGGCCGAGCAGGCCACCGGTGCCATCGTCAGCGCGGTGACCACGGCCAAGGTCAGCATGATGATCTCGCTGGTGCTGGCGATCATTGCAGCCGGCATCTGCGGCCTGATGCTGATGCGCGCCATCACCGGCCCCATGCAACTGATCGTGCGGGCGCTGGACAAGCTGCGCGGCGGTGACCTCAGCGTGCGCCTGAGCCTGGACCGCAAGGATGAATTCGGCGCGGTGGAAACCGGCTTCAACGAAATGATGAGCGAGCTGACCACCCTGGTGTCCCAGGCCCAGCGCTCGTCGGTGCAGGTCACCACCTCGGTGACCGAGATTGCCGCCACCTCCAAGCAGCAGCAGGCCACCGCCACCGAAACGGCCGCCACCACCACCGAAATCGGTGCCACCTCGCGGGAAATCGCCGCCACCTCCCGTGACCTGGTGCGCACCATGACCGAGGTCACCAGCGCTGCCGACCAGGCCTCGGTACTGGCCGGCTCCGGCCAGCAGGGCCTGGCGCGCATGGAAGAGACCATGCACCAGGTGATGGGCGCGGCCGACCTGGTCAACAACAAGCTGGCGATCCTCAACGAGAAGGCCGGCAACATCAACCAGGTGGTGGTCACCATCGTCAAGGTCGCCGACCAGACCAACCTGCTGTCGCTCAACGCCGCCATCGAGGCCGAGAAGGCCGGCGAATATGGCCGCGGCTTTGCCGTGGTGGCCACTGAGGTGCGCCGCCTGGCCGACCAGACCGCCGTGGCCACCTACGATATCGAACAGATGGTGCGCGAGATCCAGTCGGCGGTGTCGGCCGGGGTGATGGGCATGGACAAGTTTTCCGAGGAAGTGCGTCGCGGCATGGCCGAGGTGCAGCAGGTGGGCGAGCAACTGACCCAGATCATCCACCAGGTGCAGGCGCTGGCGCCACGGGTGCTGATGGTCAACGAAGGCATGCAGGCCCAGGCCACCGGTGCCGAGCAGATCAACCATGCACTGGCGCAGCTGGGCGATGCCAGCAGCCAGACCGTGGAGTCGCTGCGCCAGGCCAGTTTCGCCATCGACGAGCTGAGCCAGGTAGCGGTCGGCCTTCGTGGTGGTGTGTCGCGGTTCAAAGTCTGAAGCCCCGATGAGCGACCTTCAGTCACGCCGCGACACTTCGGTGCCTACGCCAGGGCGCCTGTTCCTGGTATTTCGTATCGGCGAGCAGCGCTTTGCCCTGGACACCCATGAGGTAGTGGAGGTGCTGCCACGCCTGCCACTCAAGCCCATCGCCCACACCCCGCGCTGGGTGGCGGGGGTGCTGGCGCATCGCGGTGCGCTGGTGCCGGTGATCGACGTGGGCGACCTGGGGTTCGGCACCCCGGCGCCGCTGCGTACCAGCACCCGGCTGGTGCTGGTGCACTACCGGGGCCAGGCGCAGGCCGAGCCGCAGTTGCTGGGCCTGATCCTGCAGCAGGCCAGCGACACCCTGCGTTGCCACCCCGACGAGTTTCGCCCCTATGGCGTCGACAACCAGCAGGCCCCCTACCTGGGGCCGGTGCGCGAAGATGCCCAGGGCCTGATGCAACGCATCAGCGTCCAGGACCTGCTGACCGACCAGGCCCGCGCCTTGCTGTACCCGCCCGTGGAGGTGCAGCCATGAGCGACGAGCAGCGGTTCTTTCGATTCTTGCAAGAGCGTATCGGCCTGGATGTCGCCTCGGTTGGCGCGCCGATGGTCGAGCGGGCCCTGCGCCAGCGCTGTGCTGCCCTGCAGGCCCGCGACCTGGACGACTACTGGGTGCGCCTGCAGCAGTCGACCCCGGAGCAGCAGGCGCTGATCGAAGCGGTGATCGTGCCTGAAACCTGGTTCTTCCGTTATCCCGAGTCGTTCAGCGCGTTGGCCGGGCTTGCCCTCAGGCGCCTGGCCGAGCTCAATGGCACCCGGCCGCTGCGGGTGCTCAGCCTGCCGTGTTCGACCGGTGAAGAGCCCTATTCGATTGCCATGGCCCTGCTCGATGCCGGTATCGCCGGCCCCGGGTTTCGCGTCGACGGCATCGACATCAGCCCCAACTCGATCGCCCGCGCCGAACAGGCGGTGTATGGCCGCAACTCCTTTCGCGGCAGTGACATCGCCTTCCGCCAGCGCCACTTCAGCGAGGTGGAGCAGGGCCATCGCCTCGACGAGCGGGTTCGCCAGCAGGTCGAGCTGCAGGTGGGCAACGTGCTCGACCCGGCGCTGCGCACCCGCAGGGGCAGCTACGACTTCGTCTTCTGCCGCAACCTGCTGATCTATTTCGATGTACCCACCCAGCAACGGGTGTTCGACGTACTGAAAAGCCTCACCCATGAAGACGGCGTACTGTTCATCGGCCCGGCCGAAGGCAGCCTGCTGGCACGCATGGGCATGCGCCCGCTGGGTATCGCGCAGTCGTTCGCCTATGTACGGCATATCCCGCAGGAGCCGCCCCCAGTGCTTTCGCCGCCGCCCCCGATGCCTGCACCCAGTCCACGGCGGGCGCCTGCGCCGTTGGCGCGCCGTGCGCCAGCCCCGGCACCGCAGCCTGCCCGGGTTGCGCCCCCAGCCGCCGGCAAGCCCGGCGCCGAACAGCTGCTGGCGCAGATCGCCACGCTGGCCAACGAGGGCCGCAGCGACGAGGCACGCGCGGCCTGCGAACGCTATCTGCAGCAGCATGCACCGGATGCGCAGGTGTATTACTGGCTGGGCCTGCTCAGCGATACCGCCGGCGATGCGGCCCAGGCCGTGAGCCACTACCGCAAGGTGCTGTACCTGCAACCCCAGCACCCCGAGGCCCTGGCGCACCTGGCGGCGCTGCTGGCGTCCCAGGGCGATGAGGTGGGCGCCCGGCGCCTGCAGGAGCGTGCGGCGCGCCGAGAGCGCAGCGAGCGGGAGCCTGAACGATGAGCGGCCAGGCAGAGCTGGGCGTGATGGCCGCCACGGTCGAGGCCATCGACGATTGCTGGAACCGTATCGGTGTGCACGGCGACAAGAGCTGCCCGTTGCTGGCCGAGCATGTTCACTGTCGCAACTGCCAGGTGTACGCGGCAGCGGCCACGCGCCTGCTGGACCGCTATGCGCTGGCCCAGGACGCCCATGCGCAGACGCATGTGCAGGCACCGGTGAGTGTCGGGCGCTCGCTGTTGCTGTTTCGCCTGGGCGAGGAATGGCTGGCCCTGGCGACCCGCTGCCTGGTCGAGGTGGCGCCGCTGCAGCCGGTGCACTCCTTGCCGCACCAGCGCTCGCGGGTGCTGCAGGGGGTGGCCAATGTGCGCGGTGCGCTAGTGCCGTGCCTGTCGCTGGGCGACCTGCTGGGGCTCGAGCCCGGCAGCCCGGTGGCGGTGTCGGCGCGGGTCATGCCGCGCATGCTGATCCTGGGTGCCAGCGGCGGCGCCGTGGTGCTGCCGGTGGACGAAGTGGACGGCATCCATGCCCTCGACCCCGGGCAGCCGGCCAGCGACACCGCCACCGATGCACGCTTCACCGAAGCGGTATTGCAGTGGCGCGGTCGCAGCGTGCGGGTGCTGGATGAAGAACAGCTGTTGTCTGCCGTGAACCGGAGCCTGTCATGACCCCAGAGCAAATGCGCGACGCTTCGCTGCTCGAGCTGTTCAGCCTGGAGGCCGAGGCGCAGACCCAGGTGCTCAGCGCCGGCCTGCTGGCCCTGGAACGCAACCCTACCCAGGGTGACCAGCTCGAGGCCTGCATGCGCGCCGCCCACTCGCTCAAGGGCGCGGCGCGCATCGTGGGGATCGACGCCGGGGTCAGCGTCGCCCACGTGATGGAAGACTGCCTGGTCGAGGCCCAGGAAGGCCGCCTGCGCCTGCGCCCCGAGCACATCGATGCGCTGCTGCAGGGCACCGACCTGCTGATGCGCATCGCCACCCTGGGCGGTGCGGCCACCGAGGCGGCGGTCCAGGCCTTCGTGGTGCAGATGGCCGTGCTGCTCGATCCGGCCAGTGCGCTGATGGCGACGGGGCCGGCAATCGGCGACGCGCCCGAGCCGACGCAGAATCCTGAACCCGCACCGGCTGCGCCGCAGCCGGTGCCCCCGGCGCCCGAGCCTGAGGCGCTCACGCAACCGGAGGCGTCTGCCGAGCCCGTGGCCCTTGCGCCGGGCAAGCGCGGCGAAGGCGGCGAGCGGGTGCTGCGGGTCACGGCCGAGCGCCTGAACAGCCTGCTCGACCTGTCCAGCAAGTCGCTGGTCGAAACCCAGCGCCTGAAGCCCTACCTGGCCACCCTGCAGCGCCTCAAGCGCATGCACGGCCAGAGCATTCGCGCCCTCGATACGCTCAAGGCCGAGCTGGACACCGGCGGCCAGCGACCGGAGGTGCAGGAAGCGCTGGCGCAGGCCCAGCGCCTGCTCGGCGAAACCCGCGAGATGCTGCAGCAGCAGGCCGCCGACCTGGACGAGTTCGGCTGGCAGGCCAGCCAGCGCGCGCAACTGCTGTACGACACCGCGCTGGCCTGCCGCATGCGCCCGTTCGCCGACGTGCTCAACGGGCAGAGCCGCATGGTTCGCGACCTGGGGCGGTCGCTGGGCAAGCAGGTGCGCCTGGAGATCGAGGGCGAAAAGACCCAGGTCGACCGTGACGTGCTGGAAAAACTCGAGGCGCCGCTCACCCACCTTCTGCGCAACGCCGTGGACCACGGTATCGAACTGCCCGAGCAACGCCTGCTGGCAGGCAAGCCGGCCGAGGGCCTGATCCGCCTGCGCGCCTCGCACCAGGCCGGCCTGCTGGTGCTGGAACTGAGCGATGACGGTGGCGGCGTCGACCTGCAACGCCTGCGCCACAGCATCGTCGAGCGCCAGTTGTCGCCGGCCGACACCGTGGCGCAGATGAGCGAAGCCGAACTGCTGACGTTCCTGTTCCTGCCGGGGTTCAGCCTGCGCGACAAGGTCACCGAGGTTTCCGGGCGCGGCGTGGGGCTCGATGCGGTGCAGCACAGCGTGCGCCAGTTGCGCGGCTTCATCGACCTCAGCCAGCACAGCGGGCAGGGCAGCCGCTTTCACCTGGAGGTGCCGCTGACCCTGTCGGTGGTGCGCAGCCTGGTGGTCGAGGTGGGGGGCGAGGCCTACGCCTTCCCGCTGGCGCATATCGAACGCACCCTGGACCTGCCCGCCGAGGCCATCGTGCAGATCGAGGGGCGCCAGCATTTCTGGCATGAAGGCCGGCACATCGGCCTGGTGGCCGCCTCCCAGTTGCTCAACCGGCCGCCCAGCCAGGCGGCGGAACAGGCCATCAAGGTGGTGGTCATCCGTGAGCGCGACACCCTGTATGGCGTGGCCGTCGAGCGTCTGATCGGCGAGCGCGTGCTGGTGGTGATGCCGCTGGACGCGCGGCTGGGCAAGGTGCAGGACATCTCGGCCGGGGCCCTGCTCGATGACGGCTCGGTGGTGCTGATCGTGGACGTCGAGGACCTGCTGCGCTCGGTCGAGAAGCTGCTCAGCACCGGCCGCCTGGAACGTATCGAGCGTGGCCAGCGCGCCGCCCGCGAAGCGACGCGCAAGCGCGTGCTGGTGGTGGATGACTCGTTGACCGTGCGCGAGTTGCAGCGCAAGCTGCTGACCAACCGCGGTTACGAAGTGGCCGTCGCGGTGGACGGCATGGACGGCTGGAACGCCTTGCGCAGCGAGGATTTCGACCTGCTGATCACCGACATCGACATGCCGCGCATGGACGGCATCGAACTGGTCACCCTGCTGCGCCGCGACAGCCGGTTGCAGTCGTTGCCGGTGATGGTGGTGTCGTACAAGGACCGCGAGGAAGATCGTCGTCGTGGACTGGACGCCGGGGCCGACTACTATTTGGCCAAGGCCAGCTTTCATGATGATGCCTTGCTGGAAGCCGTGGTGGAGCTTATCGGGGGAGCCCAGGGATGAAGATCGCCATCGTCAACGACATGCCCCTGGCCGTGGAAGCCCTGCGCCGGGCATTGGCGTTCGAGCCGCAGCACGAGGTGATCTGGGTGGCCGGCAATGGCGCCGAGGCGGTGCAGCGCTGCGCCGAGCACACCCCCGACCTGATCCTGATGGACCTGATCATGCCGGTCATGGACGGCGTGGAGGCCACGCGCCAGATCATGGCCCGGACTCCTTGCGCCATCGTGATCGTCACGGTCGACCGCCAGCAGAACGTGCACCGCGTGTTCGAGGCCATGGGCCACGGCGCCCTGGACGTGGTCGACACCCCGGCGGTAGGCGCCGGCAACCCGCGTGAGGCGGCCGCGCCGCTGTTGCGCAAGATCCTCAATATCAGCTGGCTGATCGGCCAGCATGGCAGCAACCGCGTGCGGGCAGTGGCAGCCCCGCAGCGCCAGGGCGCACAACGCCAGCGCCTGGTGGCGATCGGTTCCTCGGCCGGTGGCCCGGCGGCGCTTGAGGTGCTGCTCAAGAGCCTGGAGCAGGATTTCAACGCGGCCATCGTGCTGGTCCAGCACGTCGACCAGGTGTTCGCCGCCGGCATGGCCGAGTGGCTGAGCAGCGCCTCCGGCCTGCCGGTACGCCTGGCCCGCGAGGGCGAAGCACCCCAGCCCGGGCAGGTGCTGCTGGCCGGCACCAACCACCATATCCGCCTGTTGAAGGACGGCACCCTGGCCTACACCGCCGAACCGGTCAACGCGATCTACCGCCCTTCGATCGATGTGTTCTTCGAGAGCGTGGCGCGCTTCTGGCAGGGCGATGCGGTGGGCGTACTGCTGACCGGCATGGGCCGCGATGGCGCACAGGGGCTCAAGCTGATGCGCGAGCAGGGCTTTCTGACCATCGCCCAGGACCAGCAGAGCAGTGCGGTCTACGGCATGCCCAAGGCGGCTGCGGCCATCGATGCCGCCGTCGAGATACGTGCGCTGGAGCGCATTGCGCCGCGCCTGATGGAGATTTTTTCGAAATGACGATGTGTAATGAACCAAACCGGTCGTTCGCCAGGGAGCAGGGCGCGCATGAATGATCTACCGCTCGTGGGGTTCCCGACCACCAATGAAAACTCGGCGATGGTGCTGCTGGTCGACGACCAGGCGATGATCGGCGAAGCCGTGCGTCGCGGCCTGGCCAACGAGGCCAACATCGACTTTCACTTCTGCGCCGACCCGCATCAGGCCGTCGCGCAGGCGATCCGGATCAAGCCCACGGTGATCCTGCAGGACCTGGTCATGCCCGGCCTTGATGGCCTGAGCCTGGTGCGCGAGTACCGCAGCAACCCGGCCACCCAGGACATCCCGATCATCGTGCTGTCGTCCAAGGAAGACGCGCTGGTCAAGAGCGCCGCGTTCGCCGCCGGGGCCAACGACTACCTGGTCAAGCTGCCCGACAACATCGAGCTGGTCGCGCGCATCCTGTACCACTCGCGCTCCTACCTCACCCTGCTGCAGCGTGACGAAGCCTACCGGGCGTTGAGGGTCAGCCAGCAGCAGTTGCTGGACACCAACCTGGTGCTGCAGCGGCTGATGAACTCCGACGGCCTGACGGGGCTGTCCAACCGCCGGCATTTCGACGAGTACCTGGAACTGGAATGGCGCCGGGCCATGCGTGACCAGTCGCAGCTGTCGTTGCTGATGATCGACGTCGACTATTTCAAGGCCTTCAACGACTCGTTCGGCCACCTGGCCGGGGACGAGGCGCTGCGCCAGGTGGCCGAGGCGATTCGTGCCTCGTGCAGCCGCCCCAGCGACCTGCCGGCACGCTACGGTGGCGAGGAATTCGCCCTGGTGCTGCCCAACACTTCGCCGGGCGGGGCGCGGCTGGTGGCCGAGAAGCTGCGCCAGACCGTGGTGGGCCTGGCCATCGAGCACAACATGCCGCAGGCGGGCAGCGTGCTGACCATCAGCATCGGCCTGGCCACCCACACGCCGGCAGTCGGCAGCCATTGCCGACAGTTGATCTCGGCGGCGGACAAGGGCCTGTACCAGGCCAAGAATGGCGGGCGCAACCAGGTCGGGGTGGCCTGACAGACCGCCATCGCGGGTCAAGCCCGCTCCCACGGGCATCGTGCTGCCCTTGTGGGGGCGGCTGATCCGCGATCAGGCGCCGGCTTCTCCAAAGGCCGCCCGACGGGCTGCCGCGCACCTGCAGACTCGTTTATACTCTCCGGCTTTTCACAGAATACGCACGAGAGCTGCCCGCCCATGGAAATCCAACCGATCCTGAACACCATCAAGGACCTGACCGAGCGCTCCGAATCCATTCGGGGGTATCTTTGACTACGATCACAAGCATGACCGCCTGATCGAAGTCAACCGCGAGCTCGAAGACCCGAACGTCTGGAACAAGCCCGAGTACGCCCAGGAACTGGGCCGCGAACGCGCCATGCTGGCGCAGATCGTCGACACCCTGGACGAACTGTCCGGCGGCCTGGTCGACGCCCGCGAGCTGCTCGACATGGCTGTCGAGGAGAACGACGAAGGCGCCGTCAATGACGTCGTCGAAGTGCTCCAGGGCCTGGAAGACTCCCTGGCCCAGCTCGAATTCCGTCGCATGTTCAGCGGCGAGATGGACATGAACAACGCCTACCTGGACATCCAGGCCGGTTCCGGCGGCACCGAGGCCCAGGACTGGGCCAACATCCTGCTGCGCATGTACCTGCGCTGGGCGTCCAAGCGTGGTTTCGACGCCACCATCATGGAACTGTCCGAAGGCGACGTGGCCGGCATCAAGGGCGCCACCGTGCACATCAAGGGCGAGTACGCCTTTGGCTGGCTGCGCACCGAGATCGGTGTGCACCGTCTGGTGCGCAAGAGCCCGTTCGACTCCGGCGCACGCCGCCATACTTCGTTCTCGGCGGTGTTCGTGTCCCCCGAGATCGACGACAAGGTCGAAATCGAGATCAACCCGTCCGACCTGCGTATCGACACCTACCGCTCCTCGGGTGCCGGCGGCCAGCACGTGAACACCACCGACTCGGCGGTGCGTATCACCCACGTGCCGACCAACACCGTGGTCAGCTGCCAGAACGAACGTTCCCAGCACGCCAACAAGGACACCGCCATGAAGATGCTGCGGGCCAAGTTGTACGAGCTGGAGATGCAGAAGCGCAACGCCGCGTCGCAGGCCCTGGAAGACAGCAAGTCGGACATCGGCTGGGGTCACCAGATCCGTTCGTACGTGCTCGACGCCTCGCGGATCAAGGATCTGCGCACCAACGTCGAACGCAGCGACTGCGACAAGGTGCTCGACGGCGATATCGACGAGTACCTGGAAGCCAGCCTCAAGCAGGGGCTGTAAGTTTCGCGACCCGCTACAAGACCCTCGCCTGCGGGCGGGGGCAATGAACCCCTGATGGAAAATGTGACCACATGAGCGACCTCAAACTCGACCCGCAAGACCTGCAACAGGAAGAAAACACCCTGATTGCCCTGCGCAAGGAAAAGCTTGCCGCAGAGCGCGCCAAGGGCAACGCCTTCCCCAACGACTTCCGCCGTGACAGCTACTGCAACGACCTGCAGAAACAGTATGTCGACAAGACCAAGGAAGAGCTGGAAGCTGCAGCGATCCCGGTCAAGGTTGCCGGTCGCATCATGCTCAACCGTGGCTCGTTCATGGTGATCCAGGACATGACCGGGCGCATCCAGGTCTACGTCAACCGCAAGACCCTGCCCGAGGAAACCCTGGCAGCGGTCAAGACCTGGGACCTGGGCGACATCATCAGCGCCGAAGGCACCCTGGCCCGTTCGGGCAAGGGCGACCTGTACGTCGAGATGACCAACGTGCGCCTGCTGACCAAGTCGCTGCGCCCGCTGCCGGACAAGCACCACGGCCTGACCGACACCGAGCAGCGCTATCGCCAGCGCTACGTCGACCTGATGGTCAACGAGGAAACCCGCCACACCTTCCGTGTGCGCTCGCAGGTCATCAACCATATTCGCAACTTCCTCATCCAGCGCGACTTCCTGGAAGTGGAAACGCCGATGCTGCAGACCATCCCCGGTGGCGCTGCGGCCAAGCCGTTCGAAACCCACCACAACGCGCTGGACATGCCGATGTTCCTGCGCATCGCGCCGGAGCTGTACCTCAAGCGTCTGGTGGTCGGTGGTTTCGAGAAGGTCTTCGAGATCAACCGCAACTTCCGTAACGAAGGCGTCTCGACCCGGCACAACCCCGAGTTCACCATGCTCGAGTTCTACCAGGCCTACGCCGACTACGAAGACAACATGGACCTCACCGAAGAGCTGTTCCGCGAGCTGGCGCAGCTGGTGCTGGGCAGCACCGACGTGCCGTACGGCGACAAGGTGTTCCACTTCGGCGAGCCGTTCGTGCGCCTGTCGGTGTTCGACTCGATCCTCAAGTACAACCCCGAGCTGACCGCCGACGACCTCAACGACATCGACAAGGCCCGCGCCATCGCCAAGCAGGCCGGCGCCAAGGTGCTGGGCTTCGAAGGCCTGGGCAAGCTGCAGGTGATGATTTTCGAAGAGCTGGTCGAGCATAAGCTGGAGCAGCCGCACTTCATCACCCAGTACCCGTTCGAAGTGTCGCCGCTGGCCCGTCGCAATGACCAGAACCCGAACGTCACCGACCGCTTCGAACTGTTCATCGGCGGCCGCGAGATCGCCAACGCCTACTCCGAGCTCAACGATGCCGAGGACCAGGCCGAGCGCTTCATGGCCCAGGTGGCCGACAAGGACGCCGGCGACGACGAGGCCATGCACTACGATGCCGACTTCGTGCGCGCCCTGGAGTACGGCATGCCGCCCACTGCCGGTGAGGGCATCGGTATCGACCGCCTGGTGATGCTGCTGACCAACTCGCCGTCGATCCGCGACGTGATCCTGTTCCCGCACATGCGCCCGCAGGCCTGAGTGTCTTGAACAAGCCGCCTCTAGGGGCGGCTTTTTCATGTCTGCGACAAGCTGATCGATCAGTCAGCATTCAACGAGGTAGACCCCAGTGACGACTGCAATGGCTCAACAAGGTGCTGCTGGCGTGGCCACAGCGGTAGCCGAAAGTGTTCAGTACCAGGGGCGCAAGGCCAGCCGCCAGGGCAGCGAGCAGCGCCGTCAGCAGATCCTCGACGCGGCCATGCGCATCATCGTGCGTGATGGCGTGCGCGGCGTGCGCCACCGTGCGGTGGCCGCCGAGGCCGGTGTGCCGCTGTCGGCCACCACCTATTATTTCAAGGACATCGAAGACCTGCTCACCGACACCTTCGCCCAGTATGTCGAACGCAGCGCGGCCTACATGGCCAAGCTGTGGGAAAACACCGAGGTGCTGTTGCGCCAGCTGATCGCCAAGGGCGACGGCAGCCCCGGCGCCCGCGCGCAGCTGGCCGACGAAGTGGCGAAGATGGGCGCCGAGTACGTGCAGCGCCAGTTGCACAACCGCCGCGACTTCCTGATGGCCGAGCAGGCGTTTCGCCAGGAAGCGCTGCTGTGCCCGCGGCTGGCCGAACTGGTGCGCCTGCATGCGCAGATCCTGCTGCGCGGCACCTGCCAGCTGTTGCAGGTGGTGGGTTCGCGCCAGCCACAGCAAGATGCCATAGTGTTGACGGCCATCATCGAGCAGATGGAATATCAGGGCCTGCTCGATGCTGCACAACCCCAGGCCGAAGCGCAGATGCTCGCTATCCTTACCCGATACCTGCATCTGGTGCTGGCATCGGCCTGAGGCTCTACCTAATTCAAGGAGTATCGGATGAAAGCCTGGCGTGTGCTGTTGGCCCTGTCGTTTGTGCTGTTGAGTGGTTGCCTGGTGACGTTCAACGAGCCGATCCCGACCAACCAGCCGGCGCCCAAGGCCCTGCTCGGCAAATGGACCAGCAAGGACGCCTGGGGCGAGCCGCTGACGTTGCAGATCAGCCGCAGGGGCGACAACGCCTACAAGGCGGTGGCCACCGCCAAGGGCAAGAAGCCTGAAACCTACGCCTTCACCGTGGCCCGCCATGGCAACCGCTGGTACCTCTCGGCCGGCGTGCCCAAGCGTCTGGGGGGCAACTTCCTGATCGGCGGGTTCGAGGTGATCGACAACAAGCAACTGGTGATCTACAACCTGGATGTCGAGCAGATCAACCAGGCCCTGAAGAACAAGGAACTGAGCGGTCGCGCCATCGAGATACCGGAGGAAAACGGCCAGGGCGTGCTTATCGACAGCCCGGCGGCGCGGGTGCTGGCCTACCTGGACGACCCGGCCAACTCCGACCTGTTCATCGAAGTCGCACGTTTTCAGCGGGCCGGCAAGTAGGCTGGCCAACACAAGGAGTTTCGGGTGGACGAGTACCAGCAGACGATACGCACCCTGTCTGATCGCATTGTCCTGGCGCAAACCCCTATTCGCGTACTCGATGCGGTGAAATGGGACGACAGCATTCGCCAGGGTTTCCTCAAGGCCAAGGGCCGGGAAATGCCGGCCGTGGACCGCGCCTACTACCAGGGCAGGCCCTTGTCGTTCGACTCCAGCGCGGTGAAGCTCGAGTTCCAGAACATCGAGCGCGACATCACCCGCCAGCTCGGCCAGTTCAACCCGGTCGGGCAGATCATGCGGCGCATGTGCAAGGAATACCGCATGGTGGTGCGCATGCTCGAGGCGCGCGGCACGGAAGACTTCGGTCTGATTTCCCAGGAGCTTTACGGCGCCGCCTCCGACGCCTTCCATGCCGGCGACCCGACCCTGGCCGACCTGGGCCTGATGCTCTCGGACTACCTGAACAACATCGACGGGCGCGGCGACCTCAAGGACGAACCCAAGGACCTCACCGCCAAGCAGGCCGTGGAGCTGCTCCAGGGCCGCCTGAACAAGGTGTTCGGCGAGGCCGAGGAAACCATCCGCGTGTTCGAGTCCGACGGTATCGTCGCCGACGCGGCGGCGGGCGCCGACTACATCAAGATCCGCAGCGACGCGATGTTCAACAGCCGCGACGTGCGCGCGCTGGAGGTGCATGAAGGGCTGGTGCACGTGGGCACCACGCTCAACGGCCTCAACCAGCCGATCTGCACCTTCCTGGCCAAGGGCCCGCCCTCGTCGACGGTGACCCAGGAAGGCCTGGCGATCCTGATGGAAGTGATCGCCTTTGCCTCCTACCCCAGCCGCCTGCGCAAGCTCACCAACCGCACCCGCGCCATCCACATGGTCGAGGAGGGGGCGGACTTCATGCAGGTGTACGAGTTCTTCCGTGCCCAGGGGTTTGAAATGGCCGAAAGCTATGGCAATGCCAGCCGCGTGTTCCGCGGCTCGGTGCCCAATGGCCTGCCATTCACCAAGGACTTGTCCTACCTCAAGGGCTTCATCATGGTTTACAACTACATTCAGTTGGCCGTGCGCAAGGGCAAGCTGGAGCAGATTCCGTTGCTGTTCTGCGGCAAGACCACCCTGGAAGACATGCGCACCCTGCGCCAACTGGTCGATGAAGGCCTGGTGGAGCCACCCAAGTACCTGCCCGAGCAGTTCCGCGACCTGAACGCGCTGTCGGCCTGGATGTGTTTTTCCAACTTCCTCAACCACCTGAGCCTGGACCGGATTGAAGCCGATTATTCGAACATTCTCTGAGCACTGGCGGGCCGGGCTGCTGGCCGCGCTGCTGAGCCTGGCCGGCTGCAGTTCGCTGTTGTTCTACCCCGAGCGTGGCCTGCCGTTCACGCCCGAGAAGGCCGGGCTGGCCTACCGCGACGTGAGCCTGACCACCGAGGACGGCACGCGCCTGCACGGCTGGTGGTTGCCGGCCAAGGCCGGGGTGCCGGTCAAGGGCACGGTACTGCACCTGCATGGCAATGGCGGCAACCTGGCCTGGCATCTGGGCGCCAGCTGGTGGCTGCCCGAGCAGGGCTACCAGGTGCTGCTGGTGGACTACCGGGGGTACGGGGTGTCCCAGGGCGAACCGACCCTGCCGGCGGTGTACCAGGACATCGCCGCGGCGATGGACTGGCTGCAGCAGGCTCCCGAAGTGCAGGGCAAGCCGCTGGTGCTGCTGGGGCAGAGCCTGGGCGGGGCGATGGGCATTCACTACCTGGCGCAGCATCCCGAGCAGCGCCAGCGCTTCAAGGCCCTGGTGTTCGACGGGGTGCCGGCCAGCTACCGCAAGGTGGGCCAGTTTGCCCTGAGCACTTCCTGGCTGACCTGGCCGTTCCAGGTGCCGTTGTCGTGGCTGGTACCCGATGGCGACAGCGCCATCGGGTCGATCGACCAGTTGAGCTCGCCGCCCAAGCTGTTCTTCCACAGCATCGACGACCCGATCGTGCCGTTGGCCAACGGCCTGGCGCTGTACCGCGCCGCGCCGCCACCGCGGGTTCTGCAACTGACCCGTGGCGGGCATGTGCAGACCTTCGCCGACAAGACCTGGCGCCAGGTGATGCTGCGCTTTCTGGATGACCCCGAGCATTTCAACGGGCTGCGGCGCTTGGCCGAAGTCCCCAATTACCCTGACGAGAAGTCGCAATGAGTGAAGAACGCAACGCCATCCCGCTGATCATTACCGGTATCTGCAGCATCATCGGTACGGTGGGCGTGCTCTGGTACTACGGCTACCTGCATTTCGCCAAGCCCCAGGATGCACTGTTGCTGGCCGACTACACCATGCTCAAGACGGTGCCGGGGGAGGACTACAAGATCTCGCTCAAGCCGGCGGCGCAGGTGGCGCAGTGCATCGATGGCGTGCTGGTGCTGTTCGACACCGAACAGAAGGGCCTGACCGGCGTGCTGGTGGACAACCGCAAGCAGGCGGTGCGCTGCATGGGGCAGGAGACGCCCCAGCAGGTCCAGCAGTAAGCGGTTCCCGGTACGCCGCGTGAATACCTGCGGCGTACCGGGCACGCGTCAGCTACGTGACGAAGGGCCCGGGCGCGGCTCGCGCAGAATGGTCCTGGTCAGTTCCATGCGGGCCTGTTCGACCCTTTTCATCAAGGCCTGGTAGGCAGCGCGGTATTCGCTGCTGTTGAGCGACAGCATGTCCGGCAGCGCTTCGTGCAGGCCCAGCCGACCACTCAGGTGCAGGATGTCGCGCAGGCGCGCCTGTTCATCCTCGCTCAAGGGCGGCGGCAGTTCTTCGTTGCTGACGGCGTCCAGGTATTCGCTGATTCGATCCCGCCAGCGGTTGACCTGCTCCAGTTGCGGTGACGCGGCAAAATCCAGGTAGCGCTGCCAGTAGGCCTGCCCATAGAGGTAGTCGGGCAACTGGCTCATCTGGGAGCGCAACACGGCCTCGCAGGCTTCATCGAGCATGGCCGGGGTAACCCAGCGGGTGTAGCCGGTGAAGGCCTGGGTGGCCGGCTGGTCGCGCAGCCCCAGGCGCGTGGTCAACGCGATCCTGAAGTGCAGTTCGATTTCGCTGTAGTCGATCTGGTGCCCCAGGCGGCGCCAGCCCGGCAGGTTGGCGCTGACATGCTCGCGCAGGCGCAGTGCGCGCCAATGGCTGATCGCCATGTCGATCAGTTCGCCCTCGGCTGCCGCATCGCCCACGCTGGCCAGCGCCAGGTCGGCGTGCAGCAGGTTTTCCAGTTGCGAGAACACCACCGCATCGCGGTCGATGCAACTCACCGCCTCGAGCGCCACCTCATACAGGGTTCTGCGCAGGTCCTGGCCGAAAGCCCCCCGGATCAATGCCTGGATTCGCGTGCGCATTGCCGTGTGCCTTGGCGGCAAGGCGTGCAGACGATCTTGGCGCAGCAGCAAGGCGAAGAACTCGATCACCGCCGAGCCGTTGTCTTCGAGCAATTGCCGGGCCCGTGCCTGATCGTCAGCGGACATGCCTTCGAACAGGCGCGGTGCGTCGCGCAGTGCCGTGGCGTGGCGCACCGAGGCCGGTTCGACGTCGGTGGAGCCCTGCGAGTCGGAGCTCCCGGCGCTGGATGCATCGGAGTCCTGCAGCGTGTTGCCCGTGGCGATCATGTCGTCCTCGAACCGCTGGCGCTGTGATTCGGGCAGGTACTCGTATGCCATGCGCAGGCCGCGTACAAGGCCGGCCCCTTCGGGCACGCTGGCAATGGCCAGCCCGCGCAGGTCGGCGCTGTGCACCCGGGGCAGTCGCTCAAGGCCCGTGGGCCACTGGTCGACGGGCGAGGCCAGGTACGACAGGTCGAGCTCTTCCAGGGCCTGCAGGCGGGTCACGTCCGGCATGCGTGAAAGCGGGTTGGCGGACAGGTCGAGGCTGACCAGGCGCTGCAGGCCACCCAGATCGAGGATGTCCTGTTCGCTCAAGCTGATGAGGTTCTGCGCCAGGTTCAGGGTGTGCAGGTGCGTTGCCTGCTGCAGTGCGGCGAAAACGCCCTGTTCGAAGCGCGCGCTCGAGCCCTGCAGGGTCAGAATGCGCAGCGAGTCGCGGGTCAGCAGACGGGTCATGTGCTGGGCCGTCCAGCTGAAGTCGGGCACGTCGATGTCATTCAGGATCAGGGTCTGCAAGCCGCTCAGGGTGCCCAGTTCGGCCAGGCGGGTCGGTGTCAGCCGGGTACGCGACAGGTTCAGGTGGCTGAGCCGGTGCAGGTTCTCCAGACCTTGCGGCAGTTCGGTCAGGGGCAGGTTGACCAGTTCCAGCCTGTGCAGGTTCGGAAAGCGCTGCACGAAGGCTGCCAGGCCGTCGATGCGCGGTGTATCCAGGACCCTCAGCGCCACCACTGCCGGCAACGTCACCGACAACGGTGGCAACGCCTGCTGGCTGTCGATGCGAACCTCGTCCCGCCGGCGCAGAATGCGGCATTCCCAGGCCCGCACCAGCTGCTGCGCCACCTCTGTGCGCTCGGCGCGGGCAGTGGCATCGGCACTTTGCTCGACCCACCGGTCCAGGCTGCCATCGAGTTGCAGGCGCTCCTGTTCCAGCTGCGTCACGTGCGCGCCGATGGGCTGGTTCTGGCTGAGCAGGTGGGCGATGTAGGCATTGACGTAGCGGCGCGCAATGGGCAGCCGATGGTGGCTGATCAGGCGTTCGAGGCGGGTATGCAGTGGTTCGCGATTGAACATGTTCTGCTCGCCACGGCTGGGGCTGCGTTGGGTCGGGGCATTGGCGGTGGTGGTCAACCAGCTTCTTTGCACCGGCAGGCCCAGCAGCAGGCGGGCGCGGGTAGGGCGCGCCAGCGCCATCTCCATCAGGCGCTGGTGCAGGCGCTGCGGCTCGTTGAGTCCGAAGCCCAGCCGCGCGCTGCGCGACTCGCCCAGTGCATGCAGCAATGCGCGGTAGAACCCGAACTCGCTGGTGTCCTGGGCCAGCAGCACCTGGGTCGCGCTGATCGCGTGCCAGCCCTCGTCTTCATCCAGGTACACCGAGGTGGTATCGACATCGGTCTGGCCCAGCGCTGCAAGCGGGGTGCCGAACCGTGCGCCGCTGCGCAGCAGCAGCGCGGTACCGGCCGGCCAGTGGTCCAGGTGTTCGAGCAGGCGCACGGCCAGGATGAAGGTGTCCTGGTTGATCGAGGCCGGCTGGGTAAAGCCCTCCAGAGCATTGCTCAGGCGCGCGTCATGGTCGAGGGCACGCGCCTGCTCGGCCACGTCCAGAGGCAGGGGCAGCGGCGGGGTCGCCTGCAGCGGGGCATAGATGCGCTGGCGGTTTTCGTCCAGCAGTCGTTGCGCGACACTCAGTGGCAGGTTCGGATAGCGTTGCTGGAGCTCCAGCACCGCATGATCGGTATCCAGTTGTGCCAGTTCGAAGCGGTGCAAGGCGATCGCCCGATTGAGCCGTGGTGACCAGGCATCGTACAGGTCGGCCGGCGGCGGGTTGCAGCCAGTGGTGCAGGGGGTGGCGG
>NZ_JAFKEC010000082.1 GCF_017848315.1 Pseudomonas palmensis | reverse complement strand
GTACTGCGGCCCCAGGCTCGCGCCCTCCTTGCCCGGCACCAGGCGTTCGGTACCAAACCCCAGCACCTGCACGGTGATCACCGACGGCTGACGCTGGCGGGCCGCGGCCTGCTGCTGGCGCACCGCATCTTCGGCGGCCTGGGTCGCCGACGACGCCGCCGCACTCGCCGACGAGATCGCGCCGGTGTTCACCGCCGCCACCACCGGCATGCCCTTGGCATCACCCTGCACCTGGATGTTGGCCGCGTTCACCACCTGCAACGCGGCAATGTTGACGTTGCCCGACACCCGGATGCCCGCCTCCCCCGCATCGATGGTGCCCAGCGGCGCAATCAGGTCGATGTCTCCTGGCGGCACTTCCACCACCGGCGCCAGGGTGGCGATACCCGCACCGGTACTCGGCACCGTGGGCGACAGGCTGCTGTTGCCCCAGGTGTCGTACAGCCGGCGCGGCGGGGTGTAGACCACCGTGGTCTTGGAACCACGCCCGGCGTTGATGTCGCCCTCGGCCGACCAGCCCAGAATCGACCCGCCAAAGGTGGTCATGATGCGGCTCTGCCCCAGCAGGATGCTGCCACGCGCGTACAGCTGGATATCGCCGTTGCCCTGGGTGATCACCCCGGCACCGGCCGGCGGCGCCTCGCCCTCCACGCCGAACACCTGCTGGCCACCGGGGGTGAGCATCTGGATCGCGCCCCCCACCTGGGTACGTACCCCGGCCCCGCCGAACATCAGGATGTCGCCGTCGTAGCGGATCGGGTTGCCGGCCACGTCCTGCTCGGGGAACAGCGCCGCGATCGCATTGCGCCCGCGCAGGTAGCTGCCCTGGCGCGGCCCACCCACGGTGTTGTACTCCAGGCCGCCGGCACGCAGCTCGGCAAAGTACACCTGGCGCGCAAACACCGCCTGCTCGGTCGCCGGCAGGCTGGCGAACCGCGCCCGCGCCTGGGCCGCATCGCCCTCGAAGGCGTAGCGCTCGGCCAGCCATTGACGCAACTCCTCGGCGTAGGTCTTGGCCACCTTGCCCGGCTGCGCCGCCAGGCTCTGGTTGCTGTCGGCAAGGTTGGCCGGGTTCAGGTACAGCTCGGCAAAGCGCGCATACCCTGGCCCCTGGGCGCCCACACCGGCCTGCAACACCAGGCTTGCGCCGGGGCGGTTGTCGCCGGTGACGATGGCGCCCAGGCTGGTGATGGCCGCGCGGTCCTCCTGGCGCAGGTCACGCCCGGCACTGACGGTGAGCGTGCCGGGGCCGGCCACGTTCAGGCCACTGAACAGGATGTCGCGCCCAGCTACCACCTGCGAATGATCGGTGGCGTGGTTGTGCACGAACAGGTTGCCGCTGGACAGCGCCAGCGCACCGACGATGTCCGACATCATCGCCGGCACGTAGGTGGTCTCGCCAAGGCCGGTACCGCTGTACACGATGTCGCGCCCCGCCATCATCCACACCGGTGCGGCGCCCTCGTACCAGACGGCCCCATTGCGCGCATTGCCGAAGTTCAGGACCTCGCCCGAGCGCACCCCCACCAGGTCGCCGCTCACGGCGTAGATGCGCGCCGGCTGCAATTGCCCGTAGGCATTGGCGGTGCTGGTGCTGCCAAAGGCGAACAGCGGGAAGCGACCCGCTTCCAGGTCTGCCGCAATCCCGTCTGGCCTCTGGTTGCTGACGCTGTGGCCGTTGTAGCTGCCGATGAAACCCGGGTTGAACGGCGTAGCCAGGGCCGACGGTGCGGCGCCGGACTGGTTGATCGCATAGCCACCGGCGTAGATCGAACCCTGCGCCACCAGCTGCAACTGGGCATTGGCCGAAGGTGCCAGCAGCAACGAGTAGCCACTCGCGCCCTGCAGCCGGTTCTTCTCCCGGTACTGCGCGGAGTTCCCGTAGTACAGGTTGCCGGAGGCCGCCACCGCACGCAGGATCGACGGGTAGACAAAGCGCCCGTCGGTGGGCGAGGTATCCAGGCCGGACAGCGCATCACCGCTGACCGGCTGGGTCAATTCGATCAGTTGGGTGCTGGGGGTCAGGTCACCGCCCGCCGAGAACAGGTCGATGGCAGTGTTGGCCGTCCACAGGCTGAACCAGCTGTTGCCGCCCCCCGCCGCCGTGCCGAACGGCGTGGTGTTGAGCGTTGGCACACGGCCCGGGTCGGCCGCCGCCCCCAACACCAGGTCGCCCCGGGTGCTCAGTTGCACCGTGGCGTCGCCGGGCACCACCACCAGGCCGCCTTTGGCGCTGGCCAGGGTGGCCTGGAACGGGTCGTAGGCGCGGGTTTCGTGGCTGTCCTGCTGTATCCCGAGCGCGCCGTAGGCACGGTCGATACCGCCCAGGGCCGCTGCCGACACCTGCAGGTTGCCGCGCAAGTTGACCAGGGTACCCTGCAGGTCATGGGCGGCCACGCCCAGTACATCGGCGTTGTCGCCACGCCCCAGGGCCGCCTGGGTCGGGTTGACGGCGCCGCCGACCTTCAGGTTCAGGTCGCCGCCACCGCCCAGCGTCAGGCTGCCATCGCGGCCCACGCGGCCGGTGCTGCCCACCGCCAGCTGCAGGGCCTGGGTACGTGCGCTGTCGTCCCACTGCGTGCGGTACTGGTCAGCGGTATTGCCGATCACATCGAGGGTGCCGGCCTGCCCGCCCACCGTGACATCGAGGTTGCCCCCGCCCAGGGTGCCGAAGCCGGTGAAGCCGGCCACCACACTGTTGCGCTGGTAGCGCACATAGGTGCCGAAGTTGATCCACCAGGCCGTGGGTATCTGCTCGTCTGCCGCCAGCGCGTTGCCACTGCCCTGGCGCCACAGCCAGTTGCCGACCTGTGCAGTGGGCAACTGGTAGGCCAGGCGGGTCAGGCTGCCATATTCGCGGCTGAGGGAGTTGCCCGTCAGGTTGCCCCCCACCGTCAACAGCAGGTTGCCGCCCTGCTCCGGGTACCAGGCCTGGTACAGGCTCTGCGCGCCGCCATCGACCAGCGCCTCGTAGCCGCCGAGAAACTCCGGCAGCACCTGCCCGTCATTGGCCTGCCCGCGTGCCAGTTGATAGGCGGCGGGCACCGGGGTCGCCGTACCGGCGGTGTACACACCGAACAGCGTGGTCATGTCCAGGTTGCCGGCGGCGATCAGGTCCAGGTCACCGGTACCGGTACGCAGCACGCTGTAACGCGAGGCGCCGCCGGGCACCGTGTCGTGCTCGGTGTTGCCCGGCGCGGTCATCACGCACCAGGTGGGGAACTCATCGCACAGGGTGGGGTAGCCAATCGCATCGAAGTCGATCAGATCGCCCGGCCTGGCATCTGCGCCAAACCCGTCGATGCCTTCCTGGGTCCAGGCCAGGCCACCGCCGGCGGCCGGTGCCCTGGCGCACCAGGTGGGGAACTCGTCGCACAGCGTGGGGTAGCCGATGGCGTCGAAATCGATCAGGTCACCGGGCCTGGCGTCCACGCCAAAGCCGTCGATGCCTTCCTGGGTCCACACCAGGCCGCCGCCGGCAGCCGGTGCCCGGGCGCACCAGGTGGGGAACTCGTCGCACAGCGTGGGGTAGCCGATGGCATCGAAGTCGATCGGGTCGCCGGGCTTGGCGTCCACACCAAAACCGTCGATGCCTTCCTGGGTCCACACCCAGCCGGCACTGGCGCCTACCGCCAGCATGCCCACGTGGTGGTCGGCCAGGCGCAGGCGCCCGCTGGCGTTCGGGTCGGCCAGGCGCGGGTCGGCCGCCGTGGTATCGGCACCGGCCACCACGCGCAGGTTCCACGACTGCGAACCGGCCGGCAGCATGCTGGCGACCGCCCAGTTGGTGCCCTTGCCCTCGCTGCGCAGCGCCACCGAGCCCACGCCCCCCAGCTTGATATCGGTGCGCGGCGGAATGATCGCGCCGCGTTGCAGCACCAGGTTGCCCGCCAGCAGCACCAGGTCATCGGCGCCACCGTTCAGCAGGTGGCCCGGATCGGACGGCAGTGCCACGCCTTTTGGCCAGGTCATGGCCGTGACGGGCGTGTTGACCACCAGCCGCGTGCCGGCGCCCAGTTGCATGCCCGCTTCCAGGCGCAGCGGGGCCTCCAGGCGGGTGCCCGCCGCCAGTGCCTGGCTGCCGTCGGCGTTGTAGAGCGCCGCCGAGAGCACGGTGCCAGCCGGCAGCTCGATCGCGGCCGAAAGGGTTGCACGCACTGGCAGCACAGCGCCCGAGGCCAGCACGCGCGCTTGCATCGGCAGGTCGTAGTTGAGCACCTGGCCGGCCAGAAAACCGGTGCCCTCGTGCAGCTCGACCCCACCGTTGGGCACCACCACCTGGGCGCCATAGGCCAGGCGCCCTTCCAGCAGCACCCAGCCGCCGTCGTCCTGGGTCTCGGGTGGCGGCGCGAAGCCGTCGTTGATGCTGCCCAGCACCTCCACGTCGCCACCGGCACGCAGGCTCAGGCTGCCGGCCTCGCCTGAGCCGTACACCGCGCCGGTCTTGTGCACGTTGGGGTTGAGGCTGGCGTAGCGGTAGCGCGACAGGTCGAGGTCGCCGCTGACCACCAGGTCGCCGTCGGTGATCACTTCAAGCCCCGGGCGCAGGTGGAACTGCTGGGCGTAACCCTTGACCAGGCCGGCGAGCTTGCCGTTGACCAGCGCCGTGTTGGCCAGGGCGCTGTCGATGAACTGCACGCTTTGCGCGTGGCGTGCGTCGAGGTAGGCCTGGTCGATCTGGACATAGGGCTTGCCGCTGACATGCGGGTCGACGCCCTGCGGGGCCGCATCATCGCGCGCCATGGCGAACAGGTCGATGCGCTGCGCACCAAGAATCGACAGCGCCTGCGAGGCGTCGATGGCGATGTCGCCATGGGTCGGGTCGTCGGCCCGCAGCCGCGGCGCATACAGCGCCAGGGTGCCGCGCTCGCGGCCATCGTGCTGGCCGGCGGCGCCGCCCAGTGGTGCGTCGGTGCCATGGCGCAGGTCGATACGCACGCCACGCGCCAGGGTCAGCTGCCCGGCACCGGCATTCAGCTCCACCGTGGCCCGGTTGGGGCTGTCGATGATCTTGCCGTAGCTGTCCACGCGCAGCACGCTGCCATGTGCATCGAGCACCGCGCCCTGGGCCAGGGTCAGGCCATTGCCGGCGGCCAGGCGAATGCTGCCGACACGCTCGCCGCTGGCATCGATCAGGCCGTTGACACGCAGATGGCCGTTGTCCAGCGACACCTGCACCTGGTTGGCGCGCACCCCGTTGCCGATCTGCAGGTCGCCCTGCTTGAACTGGAAGCGCCGGCTGCCATGCACGCCGCCGTCGTTCAGGCGCTGGTTGAGCGTGGCGAAGGCACTGCTCAGGTCACCGGCCAGCCCCTGGGCACGCAGGGTGAAACCCGCACCCGCGTAGGGCACCTGGGTGCCGCCGGCATCGTAGTGGCCGGAGCTTGCGCCCAGGAGGCGGCCTTGCAGGTCGACCTGGCCGGCACTGGCGTCCAGCGCCACCACCTCCAGGCTGCCGGCCTGGTTGTGTTCGGCGTGCAGGTCGATGATCGAGCCGGCCGCCTGGTGGATGTTGCCGTGCTGGCTACGCAGGATCACGTCGCCGCCCCAGCTGTACTTGTCCAGGTCGTTGAGGCTGACCTTGCGCCCGGCCAGGTCCAGTTGCGCCGCCTGGCCCAGGCGCAGGTCGCCCTGGCTGTCGAGGGTCAGCTTGCCGCTGGGCAGTGCCACGCGGGTGTCGAGGTCGATGCGCTGCGCGCTGAACGACCATTCGGCGCCCAGCGCCCCGGCCTTGAGCTGCGCGTCGGCGGTGCTCGGCGCCGCCCCCGCGAGCATCTGCAGGGCACCGCCGACGCGCACCTGGTTGACCGAACCGGCTTCACCGGTCACCAGCGGGGTGCGCACCAGCAGGTTGCCGCCGCTGTAGCGGTAGCCTTCGCCGGTCACATACTCGCCGCGTGACTGATACACCGACAGGCTGCCGCGGTGGTTGGCAGTCAGGCGTTCGCTGGCCAGCAGCGCCACGTCGCTGAAGCCCAGCGCCAGGCGCTCGAACGCC
The DNA here is from genome assembly GCF_017848315.1 of Pseudomonas palmensis. Taxonomy (GTDB): domain Bacteria; phylum Pseudomonadota; class Gammaproteobacteria; order Pseudomonadales; family Pseudomonadaceae; genus Aquipseudomonas; species Aquipseudomonas palmensis. The sequence goes on along the minus strand of NZ_JAFKEC010000082.1, from coordinate 12,997 downwards.
GGCTGGCTGCTGCTCTGCGCCTGCGGGCCATACCCCAGTTCGATGCGCCGGGCTTCGATCTGCAGCCGCCCGCTGCCGGTGCCGGCACCGTTGCCGAGCAGGGCCGGCGCGGCCTGGGTGGCGCCACTCCAGATCAGGTTGCCGGTACGAATGCTGGCCACGTCAGTGGCCGCGCCATGCCCGTAGATCGCCGGGGTGCCCAGCACCAGGTTGCTCAGGCGCGACTTGCCGGTCGCCGGGTCGAGGGTGTCGAGCGCGGTGGTGCCGAAGAAGTTGAGGCTGTCCTGCACGGTCAGCGTCAAGGTTTCCAGGGCCGGCGCGCCACGGCGGGTATCGCCCTGCAGCAGGCGGTCGAGCACCTGCTGGTTGAGGGTCAGGCCGCTGGGCAGGTAGCCCGCCGCAGCGGCAGCGGCCAGGCTTTGCGCACTGCCGACGTTGATCGCGCCCACCGCCAGGGTCAGGTTGCGGGTACCGAAGCGCACCTGGTCGTCGAGGCTGAAGCGGTTGTTGGTGGCGGCGGCAATGGTGCCTTCGGAATACAGCTCGGTCTGGCCGCTGCACAGGGTCAGGCAGCCGCCGATCAGGATGCTGCCCGGCCCGGTGATCGTCCCGCTGGGCGCTTGCGGCGCCAGCACGTCGACCCAGCCATTGGACACGATCAGCAGGCTGCTGTTGTGCGGGTTGTAGAGGTAGCCGTCGCGGCTGTCGTAGGCGGGTGCGCCCTGCCCGAGCGTATCGATGCTCGCGCCTTGCTCTATGTTGATGGCGCCGGCGATGCGCCCGGTAACCATCAGCACTTCGGCGGCCTTCAGGTGTGCGCCACCCTTGAGCACGATGCTGGTGCCCCTGGCATCACCGAACAGCAGCTGGTTGCCACCCTGCCCGTACACCCGCTGCCCGGCATGGCCGATGCGCAGGCTGCTGGCACCCAGGGCGTTGAGCTGCGACGCGGCAATGGCGGTTTCGCCGGCACCCGGTGTGGCGGGCGCGTTGTCGCCGTGGATCACCAGGGTGTCGCCGAACAGCACCGTGGCGATGCTGCCGTGGCCCTTGTCCGCCGGTTTTTTCAACAGCACGCCCTGCATGCTGAAGCCGGGCCGCGTGGTGTCGTTATGGCCCAGGTCCAGGGTCAGGCCCTTGGCATCGATGGGCAGCGCGGCACGCGGGATACCCAGGCGTGCGGCATCGTTGAGCAGGAACTGGCTGAAACTGGTTTCGTTGTACTGCGAGTACCGACGCAAGGTGTCGGCACCGGTCAGTATCAGGTGCTGCGACAGGGCATCGCCCAGCCCGCTGCCGGCGATCGAGCGCTTGCCGGTCAGGCCCCATGAGCCATTGCGCAGCGCCATGGCACCTGCCTGCGGCGCGCCGACGCTGGCCTGGCCGTTGACCTCGACACGGTAGGCCCCCGGCAACAGCGCATAACTGGCCGGCAGCAAGGTGTAGGTGCCGGCGGGCAGGCCTGGGATCCCGGCGTCCAGGGTGATCTGCTGGCCCACCAACGGCATCGAACCCGATGGCTCGCCCGCCACCGCTTCGGGCGCCACGCTGGCCTGCACACCGGGCACGATGGCGTACACCGGGTTGTCCGCCAGGCCCGGCAGGCTGAAGCTGCCATCGGGGTTGTTGCGCACCAGCGGGTGATAGCGGGCATCGGTGGAGCCGCCGCGCCCGGAGATGAAGCCGGCGCCGCGCACATCGCCACCGCCGGACAGGTCGATTACCGCACCGGGTTGGACCGCGATGCTGCCACCGCCCAGGGTCACGTTGAGCCAGCCGTTGGGCAGACTCTGGCCCAGCACCGTGCTGTTCAGCGACTGGCCGGCGAAGTTGTACACCAGGCCATCTACCGTGCCGCCATAAGGCATCACCAGGCCGGCGGCACTGACCGAAGTCAGGCTGCCAGGGCGCAGGGTCACTTCGCGGGTGCTGGCGGTGCCCAGTACCAGGGCGCCGAGGGGCGCGCGCAGCACGCCCTGCTGGTCGATGGTGTCGGCCTGTATCGACAGCGCGCCAAACAGCGAATAGGGCTGGGCAGGCGTGGCCGCGCTGCTGCGCGCAATCTTCACATGCTCGGCCTTGATCACTGCCACGGCATTGGTGCCAGGGTAGATCTGCGCCGCGCTCAGGGTCAGCGTGCCCGGCGCCACCAGCCGCGTGTCGTTACCGCCCAGTGTCTTGAGCAGGCGCAGATCGCCGCTGCTGTTCAGGCTGACCTGATGGAAGCCGCGTCGATCGATGCTCAGCGCTTCACTCACCCCCGTGCCGAACTTCAGGGTATTGCGTACGTCGATCAGCGCCGCATCCACCTGCAGCCTGGCCTGATCGGCTTGCGACGAAAGCGCGATACCGATTTGATTGTTGGTGAGGCCCGGCCCGGCCGGCGGCAGGCTGGTGTACCCGGCCAGACGCACATGCGCAGCCGACAGGCGCACCCGGGTATCGGCGCGAGCCCCTTCGGCCAGCCCCAGTGCACCGGCATACAGGTGCAGGCTGCGCGCCGGTTGCAGCGTCACGTCGTCGGTAAAGCTGATCACGCCGCGGCTGAACAGCGTCAGTGCATCGAACCCGCCCTGCGCCACCTGGGCCACGCTGAGGTGGCCATGGCCATGTTCCAGCTTACCGGCCTGGTTGGCGAAGGCTTCCCCGCGCGGGCTGATACGCAGCTCGCGCTGGCGGATGGCCTCGGCATAGGCCGGGGTGATCGGGTAGGTACCGCTCTCCAGCGCAAGGGTCAGGCTGCCGCCCGCCACGCCAGCGCCACCCGCCGCTGCACGCAACTCGCCGTCCACGTACAGGCCATTGATCGAACTCAGGCTGATGCTGCCGCCCTGGCTGGCCAGCCGAGTCGCGCCAACCCCGGGTACATCGACGCTCATCTGGCTGCCGGACGCATCCAGTACAGCGCCACGCTCGACCACCACGAACAGGTCGGGGGCCAGCGCGCCACCCAGGTTGGGGTCGAAGGTGCTGCCGATGACGATACTGCCGCCCTGGCGCAGCTCGCCATAGCGCTCGCCACGCGCGTCCACGGCGGTCACGGCTCGGGCCGATACGTCGAGCAGCGCCCCGGCGCCGACCCGGATCGCCCGTTGATGCGGCTCGAACCGCACCGCACTGGTCAAGGCCTCCTGCACAACAGTGTCAGCCAGGGTGATCTGCCCGCCGTGTGCCACCAGGCTGCCGTCAACTTGCAGGCCACCGGGGCTGCGCAACGTGATGGACTGCCCGTCATCGACCTGGATACGGCTGCCGCTGGCTACCTGCAGCCAGCGTGACGCCACCTGCTGGGCCGACTGGTCCAGCTCGCTGCCCGCCTGCAGCAGCAGGCGGGCACCGGCGCGCTGGGTCAGGACGCCCTTGGCGGCGTTCTCCAGGTACTGCGGTGGCGTCCACAGCTCCAGCGCCTCGGCCGCCGAACGGGCATCGCCACGCAGGCGATACACCGGCCGCGTCACCTGCACCTGGCTGTCGGCCGCCACCTCCAGGCGCTGGTTGCCCACCACCTCGTAGCGGGCAAAGCCCTTGGCGAAGAAATCGCTGCCCAGGTTCAGGCTGGCCGCCGGGGTATCGGCGCCGATGCTCACGGTGTCGCCGCGCAGGGCCAGCGTGCCGGCGCCCGTGGTGCCGTACCCGCGCAGCTCGCCGCCCAGCAGCAACTGCCCACCGGCCCCGCCCGAGGTCAGGCTGGCCAGGCTCAGGTCGCCACCGGCACCTCCGCGCCAGTTGCCGTCGGGGGTGCGCGCCGCGCCGCTTTCCACACTCAGCACACTGCCCTGGCCCAGGCGAATGTCGCCGGTGCCACGCAGGGCCAGCGAACCGCCGTCCAGCCAGGCCGACAGGTCGGCGGGCTGCGCATTGACGCCGTCCTGGCGCCGGCCGCTGGCCTCCACGCGAACCCCGTCGGCCACCTCGATACGCGCGGCCAGGCCGGCATTGCCGACCCGCAGGCTGTCCGAGCCGCGTTGCAGGTTGCCCAGCAGCAGGTCGCCGCCGTGGCTGACCAGGTCGGCGTTTATCTGCACCTGTGGCGCCAGCAGGCTCAGGCCGGCGCCGTCGGCCAGGTTCAGCGCCTGCTCCAGGCGGATGCTCTCATACGCGGCCACCTGCAGGCCGCCAAGCTCGCGCAGGCGCTCGGCCTCCAGGCGCAGGACGCCTTCGCGCTCGGCCTCGACCGGGGCGTCGAGGGTCAGTGAGCCGCCCTGCACCTGCGAGCCGATCACCACCTGGTGCAGGTTGCCCGCGCCGGCGTTGAGCACGCTGCCCGTGGCGGTGGGCCGGTAGTCGCCAACGATCAGCTGCGCGCCGCGGGCCTGGCTCAGCTGGCTTTGCCGGTAGCCGTCGAGGCCGGCCTGGGGGGCCTGCAGCTGGTGGTCGCCCTTGAAGGTTTCACCCAGGATGTCACCGCCCAGCTGCGCATTGGCGGTGCCGACCACCAGCCGCCCGGCATCGCGGCCAACGGTGTAGCCGTTCTCCAGGCGCTCGCGCGGGGCGATCAGCGGGCTGTAGAAGTAGCGGGTCTGGCCCCAGCGTGCGCTGTGCTGCTCGTAGCCCTTGTACACGCCCTGGTACAGCACGTCGCCAGGGGCACGCGAGAGGTTGTACAGGCGCCCGTCGGCGCCCTTGAGCCAGGTTTGCTTGAGGTAGCCGGTGGCCACGTCCAGCGTGCCGCCCGAGAGGTTGACCAGCGAGCCGGACTGGGTCACAAGGTCGCCCCCGGTGAAGCTCACCGTGCCGCCCTGGGCCAGCCACTCGCCCAGCCCGTGGCTGCGCGTGCCGAGGTAGCCGCCCACTTCCAGCAGGCCGCCGGCGGTGTACCAGCGCTCGCCCTCGTAGCCGTTGGTGCCGGCGGCCACGTGCACCAGCTCGCGGATGTCGACCCACACATCGGTGCTGTTGAGCGCGCCGCTGTCGCGGTTGCCCGCCGCGTCGCGCTGCTCGTTGCCCTGGATGTTGACCTTGATGCTGTTGCTGTCCATGGCCAGCTTGACCCCGACCGCGCCCGCCACGTCCAGCACCGCGCCGTCGCGCAGCAGGCTGCGCTGGCCGGCACTCACCGCCACCTGGCCGCCGGTGGCCAGGGTCAGCGAGCCGCCCTGGAAGTCCACCGTGCCGCCACTGACGATCTCCACCCGCGACAGGCTGCGGTCATCGGCCACCGCGCTGAGGTTGTCGAACGCGCCGCTGCGCTGGTTGACCTGCCCGCCCAGGTCCTTGCGCACCGCCTCGCGCTGGCTGTCCAGTGCGCTGCCGGGGTTGGCGTCGATGACGATGGCTGTGGTGCTGCCGGCGGCCAGGGTCACGTTGCCGGTGCGGTCGCTGGCCGCGTTGAGCAGGTGGATGGTGCCGCGGTTGTCGATCGAGCTGGTGGCCACGGCCACGCCCTGCTGGCGCACCTGATGCCCGGTCAGGGTGATGTCGCCCTGGCTGGCCTGGATCAGCCCGCTGTTGCTCACCGTGCCGGCCGTGCTGCCGGCCTTCAGGGTGGTGGCCACCTCGTTGCCGCGGGTGGTGGAGTACGGGTTGCCCGCCGTGCCGACGCCCTTGCGGATGTAGAAGGTATCGCCCGCCGCCAGGGTCGCCTGGCCCTTGGCGTTGATCAACTGGCCGGCGTTCTCCACCTCATGGCCCAGCAGCAGGGTGTAGCCACCGCCCTGGGTGGAGCTGGCCGGGGCGTGGGTCTGGATCAGCGCGCCGCGCTCGACCATGATCTTGCCGGCGGCATCGGTGAAGGTCGGCTGGCTGCCCAGGCTGTCCACGTACAGGCCGCGCTCGGTGAACTGCTGGTCGCTGATGGTGGCGGCGGCCGCCGTCAGGTTGCGCACGTTGATCTGGCTGCTGCCGCTGAACACGATGCCGTTGCGGTTGACGATCATCAGCGTACCGTCGGCCTTGATCGTGCCCTGGATCTGGCTGGGCGCGACGCTGTTGCCGACGCGGTTGAGCAGCGCCCAGTTGGCGTCCTGCTGGAAGGTCAGCTGGGTGTCGCGGCCGACGTTGAAGGTGTCCCAGTTGAGAATCGCCTTGTCGGCCGTCTGCTTGATCGTCACCTGGGTGGTGCCGCCCTTCTGCGTCTGTACCGGAGCCTCGGCGTTGGTGAACAACGGCTTGCCATTGGCATCGAGCAGCGGGTTCAGGCCATTGCCGCCCAGGCCGTTGTGGATGCTCGAGGGCGCCGCCAGCGCGGCGGCGCGGCCGGCCGCCTGGGCAGCCTGTTGCGCGGCGATGGCGGCCACGGTGTTGTTGAGGTTTTGCAGCGAACGCTGCAACTGGGCATTGGCACGCTGCTGCTGGGCCAGCGGCGGTGGCAGCCCCGGCAACTGCACCGCACCGCCCTGCCCGCCCGTACCGCCGGCCTGCGGCGCGCTGCCCTTGGCCGCGAACCAGGCCGAACTGAACGCCGCAGGCGCCGCCTGCACGCTGCCGGCCAGGGCCAGCAGCGCAATCACCTGGGCCAGCGGCTTGAGCCGCAGCAGGGGCATATCGGCCTGACGGTGGGTACGGTGGGAGGGCGAAGCAGCAGTGCCAAGGCGCATTGCAATCAATCCTTTTCTGGTCCATCGCGGTAATGGGGTGCCACACGCCGGTGCGGCCGGTGACCTATGACATAGGCGGTTGCACGGGCGGCAGACCGAACCTTTGTCACGCAAAGTTCATGTGATCGGTGGCGTTCTGAAACGCAAAAGCCGGTAACGGCGCGAGCCGTTACCGACGGGGTACAGCGACAGGCGTCGGCGCGGCTTAGGCCGGGCGACCCTGGGTGTTGCACACGCTGAGGTTGTTCACGCCCAGTGCGCCGGACTGGTTGGCGAACTGCAGGCGAACGGCGTTTTTCCAGGCTGGGCTCAACGGGATCAGCTTCTGCGCGATGATGGCCGCATCGTTGTTGGTGGTGGCGCCGTAATGACGGTTCAGGAAGGCGACGACGGCGGTGCCGTCTGCGGCGTCCTTGTAGCACTGACCGAAGATCAGGTTGGTGTAGGCAACGATGGAGTAGCCGGTGGCCGGGTTGGCCAGCACCGGGGCCCAGTTCTGCGGAATCGCGCGTGCGGCGGCGGTGGCCGGTGGCGCAGCGTTGGCCAGTGCAGTCTGCACGTTGCCGACGGTTGGCAGCAGGTTGTTGACGCGAGCGACCTTGGCGTTGTTGGTGGCATCCACGTCTTCAGGGCCTACATAGCCGATGGCGTCTTCGGTGCCGTACACCGAGGTCACGATATCGCCGCTCAGGGCAACACCCTGGAACGTGGCAGGCTCTGCACCGACCTGAGCGGTGGTGAAGGTGCTGCTGACGCCGAACTGGGTCGGGCACTGGCTGTTCAGGTGACGGGTGAAGATCTCGGAGGTGCCGCTGCTGCCGCTGCGGTAGAACACCTTGATGGCCTTGTTCGGGTAGCTGGCGTCGATCTGGTTCCAATTGCTGATCGAACCCGAGAAGATCCCGCACAGCTGGGCGCTGGTCAGGTTCAGGTCGTTGACGGCAGTGCCGTTGGCCAGCTTGAGGTTGTACGGGATGGTGACCGAGGTGGCTGCCGACGGAACCTGGATCAGCGGGCCCCACTTGTTGGCGACGTCGTTGCCGGCGCTGTTGTGGTCCAGGTTGTAGGTGTTGATTTCCGCATCGGAAAGGATCGAGTCGCTGCCTGCGAAATCGACGGTCACACCGGCGGGCTTGTTGATATCGGCGGCACGGTTGAACAGGAAAGCCGACTTGCCTTTACCGCTGCCAACACCGGTGTAGGTGTCGAAACCGGCGCCCAGTACGCCTGGGGTGGTGTACAGGCCTTGTGGCAGGGTGGCACCGCCACCGACAACCGCTGCCATCGATTGAGCCGAAGCCAGTGCGGCAACAGCCAGCGAGGCTGCGATCATAGTGCGCTTAAACATGAAGAAGCTCCTTTCGTCGTGTTCGTACGTTGAGGTGAGTCGCGCTTGCATGTCACGGTGGCGTGGCGCAGCGCCTTGATCCAGAGGGCTTGCTGGCCGATCCACGAGGCTTAGGTTGGCAGTGCGCGGTGACAGTCAGAGGAAAAAACATCGGGAGCTTGGCGGGTAATTTCTCGGGTGTTTTCAAGGCCACAGTGCGGTCCTTCGCCGGCAAGGCCGGCTCCTACAGGGGTTGGTGTGATCCTGTAGGAGCCGGCCTTGCCGGCGAAGGCGTCAGCCGCAACACCGCAGCAACCTCCCGGATTCACCACCCGGCCGACTCGGGTGTTCACCCCGCGCAAGAAACAATTCACTGCACCAGCTGGTTGATCTCGATGATCGGCAGCAGCACCGCCATCACGATCAGCAGCACCACCGCACCCATCACCACGATCATCAGCGGCTCCAGCAATGCGGTCATGCCCATCGCTCGGCGCTCGATGTCCTTGGCCAGGCTCTGCGCCGCGCGGTCGAGCATCGGCGGCAGGTTGCCGGTCTTCTCGCCGCTGGCGATCAGGTGGATCAGCAAGGGCGGGAACACCTTCTCCACCGCCAGCGCCGACGCCAGCCCCACGCCTTCGCGCACCCGCGCCGTGGCCTCGCTCACGCACTGGTCGAGGCGGTCGTTGGCCAGGGTCTGGCGCGCCGCCTCCAGGGCCCGCAGCAACGGCACCCCGGCACTGCCCAGAATCGCCAGGGTCGAGGCGAAGCGTGCGGTGTTCAGGCCCAGCACGAAGCGCCCCAGCAACGGCAGGCGCAGCACCCGGCTGTGCCAGGCCAGGCGTGCCGACGCGCCGCGCAGGTACACACGCCAGCCCCATGCCCCGGCCACCAGCACGATGAAACACAGCCAGCCCCAGGCCCGGATGAAGTCGCTGGCGTTGAGCATCGCCAGGGTCAGCCCCGGCAGGTCCTGGCGCGCCTGGGTGAAGGCGCTGACCACCTGCGGCACCACGTAGCTGAGCAGAAAGATCACGATGCCGATCGACACCAGCCCGACCACGCCGGGGTAGATGAACGCGGTGAGGATCTTGCCGCGCAGGGTGTTGCGGTCTTCGATGTAGTCGGCCAGGCGCTCCATCACCTGGGCCAGGTCGCCGGACTCCTCCCCCGCCGCGATCAGTGCGCGGTAGATTTCGGGAAAGTCCCGCGGGCGCGCCGCCAGCGCGTCGGCCAGGCGCATGCCGCTGCGCACGTCGCCGCGCACCGCGCCCAGCACCTGGGCGATGTGCTTGCGTTCGGCCTGCTCCAGGGTCGCGCTCAGGGCGCCCTCCAGCGGCAGCCCGGCGGCCAGCAGGCTGGCCAGCTGGCGCGTGGTCCAGGCCAGGTCCGCATCCGACAGCTTGCTGGCGAACAACCCGCCGCCGGCACTGGCGGCAGGCTCCGGCTCGACCTGCAAGGCGCTCAGGCCCAGCCCGCGCAATTGCCCGATCACCGCCGCCGGGCTGTCGGCCTCCAGCTGGCCACGGCTGATGCGCCCCTGGGCATCGGCGGCTTCATAACGGTATCGGCTCATCAGGCGTCCCGGGTCACACGCAGGATTTCTTCCACGGCGGTACTGCCGCTGTCGACCCAGCGCTGGCCGTCCTCGCGCATGCTCAGCATGCCGGCCTGGCGCGCTGCGGCGCGCAGGGCCTGTTCGTCGGCGCCCTGGTGGATCAGGCCGCGAATCGGGTCATCGATGCAGAACAGCTCGTGGATCCCGGTACGCCCGCTGTAGCCGGTGTGGTTGCAGTTGGCGCAGCCATGGGGGCGAAACTGGCCGGGGGCATTCGGGTCGGGCTGACGGCAGTGCGGGCACAGCCGCCGTACCAGGCGCTGGGCCAGCACGCCGAGCAGCGCCGAGGCCAGCAGAAAGGGTTCCACGCCCATGTCGAGCAGGCGGTTGACCGCCGACACGGCGTCGTTGGTGTGCAGCGTGGCCAGCACCAGGTGCCCGGTGAGCGAGGCCTGCACCGCGATCTGCGCAGTCTCCAGGTCGCGGATCTCGCCGATCATGATGATGTCCGGGTCCTGGCGCAGGATCGCGCGCAGGGCCACGGCAAAGGTCATGTCGATGCGCGCATTCACCTGGATCTGGCTGATACCCGGCAGGTCGTATTCCACCGGGTCCTCGACGGTGAGGATGTTGCTGACGCTGGCATCGAGCCGCGCCAGCGCCGCGTACAGGCTGGTGGTCTTGCCGCTGCCGGTGGGGCCGGTGACCAGCACGATGCCGTGGGGCTGGCGAATCAGCACGTCCAGGCGGGCCAGCAGCGCCGGGGCCATGCCCAGGGTTTCCAGTTGCAGACGCCCGGCCTGCTTGTCCAGCAGGCGCATCACCACCCGCTCGCCATGCCCGGTGGGCACGGTGGACACACGGATATCGATGGGCCGGCCAGCCACGCGCAGGGCGATGCGCCCGTCCTGGGGCAGGCGCTTTTCGGCGATGTCCAGCTGCGCCATGATCTTGATCCGCGACACCAGCGCCGCGTGCAGCGCCTTGCGCGGCGAGACCACGTCGCGCAGGGTGCCGTCGACCCGGTAGCGCACCACCGAGTGGGTCTCGAAGGGTTCGATGTGGATGTCGCTGGCCTCGTCGCCGGCAGCCTGGGTCAGCAGCGCGTTGATCATGCGGATCACCGGCGCGCCGTCCTGGGTGTCGAGCAGGTCGGTGATCTCGGGCATGTCCTGCATCAGGCGGTCGAGGTCGACGTCGTTCTCGGCCGCGCCGACCGCCGCTGCGGCGCCGCCGTTGTCGCTGTAGGCGCTGGTCAGCAGGCGGTCGAGCTCGTCTTCGCTGACCTGCTCGGCGGCCTGCTCGCCGAACTGGCGGCGCACCTCGCCCAGCGCCCAGGCCGGGGTCGAGGGGCACAGGCGCAGCGGCGCGGCGTGCTCGCCGGCCAGCAGCACCACGCGCTGGGCCTTGGCCCAGGCGTACGGCAGGCGGCTCACCGGGCAACCCCGACTTCATCCAGCGGCACGGCGCGGATCGCCGCACGCGGGGTGCCGATGGCCGCGCCCGCGCGCGGTACGCCCTGCTCGGCGCTGGGCAGCAGCGGCATCTGCGCGTCCGGCAGCGCCCAGGAATGGGCCGGCTTGAGCCCGCCCTGGGCACGGCGGATGAAATCGTAGCGGTTGAGGGTGATGCTGCGCCCCACCTCGGCATCGCGAATGATGTAGGGGCGCAGGAACACCATCAGGTTGGTCTTGCTGGTGGCGCGGCGCTCGTTGCGAAACAGCACGCCCACCCCCGGCAGGCTGGAAAGAAACGGAATGCCGTCGTTGGCCTGGGTGTAGCCGTCCTGCAGCAGGCCGCCGAGCACCATGATCTGGCCGTCGTCGAGCAGGATGCTGGTGTCGATGGCGCGCTTGTTGGTGACCGTGCCGGCGGCACTGGAGGCGCGTTCGTCGACGCTGCTGACCTCCTGGTAGATGTCGAGCTTGACCGTGCCGCCTTCGGAGATCTGCGGGCGCACGTTGAGCTTGAGCCCCACCTCTTCGCGCTGGATGGTCTGGAACGGGTTGTTGCTGGTGCCGCCGCCATCGGTGACGTACTGGCCGCTGACAAAGGGGATGGTCTGGCCGACGAAGATGCTCGCCGCCTCGTTGTCCAGGGTCAGCAGGTTGGGCGTGGACAGCACGTTGCTGCCGCCCTTGCTGGTCAGGGCGCGGGCCAGCACCTTGAGGTCGAGCACCTCGCCGATGCCGGGGATGTTCACCGTGCCGTCCACCACGCCCACGCTCAGGCCGGGGGGCAGCGCGTCGATGCTGTTCCTGGCACCGCGATTGAACCCGGCACCGCCCAGGTTGGCGCCGCCGAACACGCCGTTCTTGCCCAGGTTGCCGGCCTGCCATTGGATGCCGAATTCGTTGGCGTCGTCTTCGCTGACCTCGACGATCAGGCTTTCGATCACCACCTGGGCGCGGCGCTGGTCGAGCAGGTCGATCACCTCGCGCAGGTTGCGGTACAGCGGGTCGGGTGCCGAAATCAGCAGGGTGTTGGTGGTGGCGTCGGCCTGGATGGTCACCCCGCCGGCGGAAAACGCGGTGTTCTGCTCGCTGCCCTGCGAACCGTTGCCATAGGCGTTGCCGGCCTGGCCGAGGCTGGCCCCGTAGGTGGCGGCTGGCGGGGTGGCGCTGGTGGTCTGCGCGGTGTTCGCCGCCGCGCCGCTGCCGTTCTGCTTGCCTGCCAGCAGGCCACCGCCGCTGAGCCTGGCGCGGGCGTCGTCACCGCTGCTGCTGTCGCTCTCGCCGGTGAGCAGCCCGCGCAGGGCCTGGGCCAGCTTGCCGGCCTGGGCGTTGCGCAGGTACACCACGTGCAGGTTGCTGGGGTTGTTCTGTGCGTTGTCGAGCTTGTAGATCAGGTCGCGGGCCAGTTGCGTGCGCTCGGGGCTGCCGGCGCGGATCACCACGCTGTTGGAGCGCGGGTCGCCGATCACGCTGATCTTCTGGGTGGGGTCGTTGCCCTGGGTTTCGAGCAGCTCCGAGACCATGGCCGCGATGTCGCTGGCGATGCCGTTCTGGATCGCCACCACGTCGGTGTCGATGGCGCTGGGAATGTCGATGCTGTCGAGCAGCCGGGCCACACGCTCGAGGTTCTCGGCATAGTCGGTGACCACCACGGTGTTGTTGCCGGGGTAGGCGTTGATCGGGTTGTTGGGCGACACGATGGGGCGCAGCACCGGGATCACGTTGACCGCGTTCTCGTATTGCAGGCGGAAGGTGCGGGTGAGCATGCCGGTGCCGGCATCCTTGCTGTTGATCGGCCCGCCCAGCAGCTTGGCGTCGGCCTCGGGCACCACCTGGCTGACCCCGCCCACGTCGACCACGCTGAAGCCCTGCATGCGCAAGGCCGCCAGCAGCATGGCGTAGGCACGTGTGGCCGGCACCTCGCCTTCGGACACCAGGGTCAGCTGGCCCTTGACCCGCGGGTCGACCAGAAACTGGCGCCCGGTGGCCCGCGACAGGGCGCGCACCACGGCCTGGATGTCGGCGTCGACGAAGTTCAGCTGCACCGGCTGGTCGCCCAGCGGGTTGCCCGGTGCGGCACTGGCGCTGCCATCGCTGTGGGGCCTGGCGCGGTGGGCGGGGG
>NZ_JAFKEC010000081.1 GCF_017848315.1 Pseudomonas palmensis | reverse complement strand
GGCGGGTGCGCTCAGTATCGGAACGCCTACTGCTCACTACAATCGACTTATACTGAGCCAATCGTTCACTTTGGGTGATGTATGGAGCTGATGCAGATCCGCATGTTCAAGACCGTCCACGACACCGGCAGCATTGCCCGTGCGGCCGAGGTGCTGCACTACGTGCCGTCCAACATCACGGCGCGGATCAAGGCGCTGGAGGCCGAGCTGGGCGTGCCGTTGTTCCATCGCCGCGGGCGCGGGCTGGTGATCAGTCCGGCGGGAGAAACCTTCTTGCCCTATGCCACGCAGATGCTGGCCCTGGCCGAGGCCTCCAGGCAGGCGCTGGCGCCGTCCGCCAAACCATCCGGACGCTTGCGCATCGGCGCCATCGAGTCCTCGGCCAGCGGGCGCCTGCCGCGGTTTCTGGCGCAGTACCATGCGCGCTATCCCGAGGTGACGCTGGAGCTGAGCACCGGCACCTGGTCGCAGATGCTCGACGATGTGCTCAACCACCGTCTCGATGGTGCGATCGTGGCGGTGGATGTCGAGCGCCCGCACCTGCGCCGCACCCTGATGTACCAGGAAGACCTGCTGCTGATCGGCGCACCGTCACTGGGGCCGCTGCGCAGCGCCGCGGACCTGGTGGGCAAGGCCGTGTTCATGTGGCCTGAAGGCTGTCCGTATCGGGCGGCACTGGAGCACTGGCTGCAGGCCCAGGGGCACAAGCTGCCCATCGTGGGCATCGGCAGCTACGGTGCGATAGTCAGCTGCGTCAGCGCCGGCACCGGGGTGTCACTGGTGCCGCGCGGCATCTACGAGCAGTACCGCCAGGGCGCAGGGTGGATCGGGCACGAGTTCGCCGACCTGAAGGCGGTCGACAACCTGTTCTACTGGCACGAGGGGGCGGGGCGACATCCGGCGCGGGAGGCATTCGTGCAGATGCTGCGCGATGGCCTGGCAGGGAATGTGCAAGTGGATTCGCTCAGCACCGCTGACGCCGCGGGTACGTAGAACCTGGCGTCGGATCATGGCATGATGCCATTACTTTTTATATTGATATTCACTCGATGAGCGCCCCGTCTGTGTCAACGATGTCCTTGCTGGTGTGCGATGACTCCATGGTGGCCCGCAAGCAGGTCCTGCGCGCGCTGCCCGCCAACTGGCCGGTAACGGTTACCGAGGCCAGCGACGGGCGCCAGGCCATGGACGCCATACGCCGCGGCCTGGGCCAGGTGGTGCTGCTGGACCTGACCATGCCCACCATGGATGGCTACCAGGTGCTGGCTGCGCTGCGTGACGAAGGCCTGAGCCCCAAGGTCATCGTGATCTCGGGCGATGTGCAGGAAGAGGCCGTGCGCCGGGTGCTGGACCTGGGCGCGCTGGCGTTTCTGAAAAAACCCTTCGACCAGGACGAGCTGCGCCGCCTGCTGGCCCAGCTGGGGCTGTTGGGTGAGCGCTCGGCGACACCGCTGGCCGGCGCGGCGACTGCCGTCATCGGCTTTCGCGAGGTGTTCAGCGAAACGGTCAACGTCGCCATCGGCCGCGCCGCGGCCCTGATCGCCAAGGTGCTGGGCGTGTTCGTGCAGTTGCCGGTGCCCAGCGTCAACCTCTTCGAGGTGGGCGAGTTGCACATGGCGCTGGCCGACGCGGGCAGCAGCCAGCGGCTCACGGCAATCTGCCAGGGCTTCATCGGCAGCGGCATCGCCGGCGAGGCCCTGCTGATGTTCCACGATTCGGAAATCGCCGACATGGCCAAGCTGATGCGCCACCAGAGCATCGAGTATTCCGACATGGAGCTGTTGCTGGACTTCTCCAGCGTATTGATCGGTGCGTGCCTGAGCAGCATTGCCGAGCAGATCGACGTGGTGTTCTCCCAGGGCCACCCGCAGATCCTCGGGCAGCACGGCACCATCGACGAGCTTATCCAGGTCAACGGCCAACGCTGGCAGAAAACCCTGGCGGTCGAGATCAGCTACAGCCTGGAAGGGCACGATATCCGTTTCGACCTGCTGTTGCTGTTCACCGAAGACTCCATCGAGCGCTTGACCCATAAACTTGCCTACCTGATGAACTGAGCCCATGCGCGATCCTATCGACCTGAAGGAATTTCACTGGCTGCTGAGCATCGTGCAGAGCATCGATGTGGGCGTGGTGGTGCTCGACCGCGAACATCGGGTGCAGGTGTGGAACACCTTCATGGAAAACCGCTCGGGGGTGCAGCCCAGGGATGCCTACAACCAGTGCTTCTTCAGCCTGTTCCCCGAGGTCGACCGGCAATGGTTCAGCCACAAGGTGGACAGCGTCGCGACCCTGGGCACCCCGGCTTTCACCATCTGGGAGCAGCGCCCGTACCTGGTGCGGTTCAAGAACTACCAGCCGATCACCGGCCAGGTGGATTTCATGTACCAGAACACCACGCTGCTGCCGTTGCGCTCCACCGACAGCGAGATCCGCCAGATCTGCCTGGTGATCTACGACGTGACCGATGTGGCCACCAACCGCCACCAGTTGCAGGCCGCCAACGCGCAGTTGCAGAAGCTGTCCAGCACCGATTGCCTGACCGGGCTGTACAACCGCGGGCATTGGGAGGAGTGCCTGCAACTGGCGCATGCGCGCAATCAGCGCTATGGCAATGCCACCAGCCTGGTGATGTTCGACATCGACCATTTCAAGCGAGTCAACGACACCTATGGTCACCCGGCGGGCGATGCCGTCATTCGCCAGGTGGCCAGGGTGGTTCGCGAGCAGATCCGCGACAGCGACGTGGCCGGCCGTTACGGTGGCGAAGAGTTCGGCGTGGTGCTGACGGACACCGACAAGGCCGGCGCGCTGATCTTTGCCGAGCGCCTGCGCAAGGCGGTCGAACGCCTGAGCGTCAGCCATGAGGGGCAGGACATCCGTTTCACCATCAGCCTGGGCGTAGCCGATCTGAGCCATCCCTCCAGCAGCCACGCCGAACTGATTGCCTGGGCCGACCATGCGCTGTACCTGTCCAAGCACGGCGGGCGCAACCGGGTGACGGTGCATGAACCCGCGGTGGTGGCGGGCTAGCTCACCTCAAGGCGCAGGAGCAGGCCTGATATTTCAGTTGATAATCATTCGCAATTGAATGCAGAATAGCGGCCCTCCCAACCCGCTCCTGCCTTCAATGGTCGTCGCCGTGTCCTGCCCCAGCGATAAACTCCAGTTGTACCTTTCCCACCGTGCTGCGCTGGTCGACTATTCGGCACCCATCGTCGGCTGCCGTGCTCAAGCCGAGGACGTGGTGCAGGAGGCCTGGCTGCGTTTCTGCGGGCAGGCCGACGCCGGTGCGCAGTTGGGCAACCCGGTGGGGTACCTGTACCGCATCGTGCGCAACCTGTCGTTCGACCTGCTGCGCCGCACGACCCTGGAAAACCGCCAGCCCGATGGCGGCGAACGGCTCGATGAGCTGCCGTCGAGCGCACCGTCGCCGGAGCATCAGGCCCTGCACCGCGATCAGTTGCGTGTGCTGCAGGACGCCCTGGCGCTGCTGCCGGAGCGGGCGCGGCAGGCCTTTCACATGCACCGCTTGCAGCACATGACTTTTCAGGAAATTGCCGCCCGCTTGAATATTTCGACTAGTCTGGCGCACCAACTGGTGCGTGACGCACTGACCCACTGTGCGGAGCATCTGGCCGATGACTGATACCACCCCGTCTTGCCGAACGCCCGGCTCGCTGAAGGACGACCCGGTGTGGCAGGCCGCCATGGACTGGCTGCTGCAATGCAATGCCGAACCGGACAACGTGCTGCTGCACCAGGCCCATGCGCGCTGGCTGGCCGCTGACGAACGCCATGCGGCGGCCTGGCGCAAGGTGCAAAAGGTCTGGATGCTGAGCGCCGGCATCGACCCGCTGGAGCCACCAACGGCGCACCAGGTGCCCGCCGCACCGCGCATGGCAGCCCGCCGGCGCAGTTGGCCACGCCGGGCGCTGGCGGCGAGCGCGCTGGCGGCCTGCGTGCTGTTGCTGGTGGGGCGTGCACCGCCGGCCGACTACAGCAGCACGGCGGGCGAGCACCGGCAGGTGCGCCTGAGCGACGGCAGCCACATCGAACTGGGCAGCGACAGCGCCATCCGCGTGGCGTTCGAGCCGGGTGCGCGTGCGGTCACGCTGCTCAGGGGCCAGGCATTCTTCGAGGTCAGCCATGACGCCGCGCGGCCCTTCACGGTGCAGGCCGAAGACGTGAAGGTGACCGTCACCGGCACGGCGTTCGATGTGGACCTGAGCCGCAGCGCGGTGTCGGTAGCAGTGCAGAGCGGCTCGGTGCAGGTGCGTGACAGGCGCGGCGAACTGGCAGTGCCGGCGCTGGGTGCGGGCGACAGCCTGCGCGTGGGGCTGAACCAGGGCCCGGCGCAGCGCAGCCGGGTGCAGCTGGAGCAGGTTGCGGCATGGCGCCAATGGCAGTTGCTGGTCAACGACCGTCCATTGGCCGAAGTCATCGAGCAACTGCGTGCCTATTACCCCGGCGTGTTGCTGCTGCAGGACCGTGCCCTGGGCCAGCGGCGCATCACCGCGTCGCTGAACCTGCGGTCGCCAGGTAGCGCGCTGCAACTGGCCATCGCCCCGCTGGGCGGGCAGCTGACGCAATGGGGGCCGTACATCACGGTCATCCGTGAGCGCGCTTCGCCGCCTGGGAAAAAATAAATTCACGAAGTTCTGGAAATTCCCCATCGCCGTTCGTTTATTGCCCCGCTGAGTTAATCGTACAGATTCTCATTTACAGGCGCGTATCGTTCGCGCCGCACGGGGAGTTCACCAGAGCATGTCCATTCGCACCCAAGAGTCGTTGCAGGGTCGTCGGCGCAGTGCGCGCCTGCTATTGCTGTCAGTGGGGCTGGCAGTGTCGTTGCCGGTGCTGGCCGATGACGAGCCGGCGCGCCACAGCATCGATATCGCGCGCCAGCCGCTGGGCTCTGCGCTGATGGCGCTGGGGCAGCAGACCGGCCTGCAGATCAGCGTCGAAAGCCAGTTGCTGGGCAACCTCAGTGCCCCGCCGGTGCGTGGCGAGCTGAGCGCCGATCAGGCGCTGGCGATCCTGCTCAAGGGCAGCGACCTGGAATGGGTGCATATCGGCGACGACGCGCTGCTGCTGCAACGGGTGGTGCGTCCGCGTGCCGACCAGATCCAGCTGGAAAACACCAAGGTCCGCGAACGGGCGCTGCTGCCACAGGGTGAAACCCATATCGATCGCGAGCTTATCGAGGCAATGCCGGCCGGCAACGGCGACATCACCAGCCTGCTGCGCAGCCATCCCAACGTTCAGTTCGACGACAACCAGCTCAGCAGCAAGACACCCGGAGAAATCGCCCCGGCCAACATCAGCATCAACGGCGCGGCGTTCTACCAGAACGCCTTCCTGGTCGACGGTATCAACATGAACAACGACATCGACCCGGCCGAAGACCGCGTGCAGTTGCTGGACAGGGTGCCGGGGCGCAGCCAGGGCCTGGCGCTGGACACCGACCTGCTGGAGAACATCACGGTTCTGGACAGCAACGTGCCGGCCGCCTATGGCGGCTTCAACGGTGGGGTGATCGACGCCCAGACCCGCGCCCCGACCAAGGCCCTGCACGGCAAGTTCTCGGTACAGACCACGCGCTCGGCCTGGACCAAATACCACATCGACGAGACGGAAGAGCAGCGCATGGAGAACTCCGGCTCGCCCGACGAGCAGCCCGAGTTCGACAAGGTCATCGTGCGCGGTACCTTGCAAGGCCACCTGACCGACACCTTCGGCCTGATCGGCAACTTCAGCCAGAAGCGCTCGACCATTCCGCTGAGCCTCTACTCCTACAACAACGTCGAAGAGATGGGCTATCACAAGGAGAAGCAGGAGCGGCGCATCGACAACTACTTCCTCAAGTCGGTGTGGCAAGCCAGCGACCGGCTCACCGTCGAGACCAGCGTGACCCACGCGCCCGAAGAGAGCCATTACTTCCGGGCCAACGTCGCCAACTCCGGCTATGACAACAAGGTTGGCGGTACCCAGTTGAACCTGCGCACCGTGTGGGACGGCGACCTGGCCCGCGTCGAACAGACCCTGGCCTGGAGCCGCCAGGAACAGAGCCGCACCTCGGACTCGGCCGACTACTGGACCTGGCGCAAGTCGACCACCAAGGACTGGGGCATCGGCAGCAAGACCACCGCCAACACCCTGGAGGGGGGCTGGGGCGATATCGAACAGCAGCAGCGCACCTGGCAGTACAAGCTCAATGCCGACTGGCGCAGCTTCGACTGGCTGGGCGCCATTCACCGCCCGCAGACCGGCCTGGAGTTCTCCCGCCAGTACGTACGCTACGAGCGCCTCACCGACAGCAGTACCTATGTGGCCCCGGCCGCCACCAACAGCTGTACCAACAGCGCGGGGGTGACCGATACCGTTGCCTGCAACATGGGCGAGACCGTCAGTGGCTGGGCCGGCCAGTACATGAAGAGCCGCACCCGCTATGCCCCCGGCGAATTCGATTTCACCACCACCACCTGGGGCAGCTGGGTGCAGGACGAGATCACCCTGGGCAAGCTGACCCTGCGCCCCGGCGTGCGCGTGGACAGTGACGACTACATGGACAAGACCACCTGGGCACCGCGCTTCTCCCTGGAGTACGACGTGTTCGGTGACCGCACCACCTTGCTCAGTGCCGGTGCCAACCGCTACTACGGCCGCAGCGTCACCAGCTGGCAGTTGCAGGACGGGCGCAACCGCCTGCGCTTCAACGAAACCCGCGCGAGCCTCGACAAACCCTGGGTGACCAAGTCCAACGGCAGCAACCAGACGCTGTTCAATCAGCTCGACATCCCCTATGACGACGAGCTGATGCTGGGCGTGGTGCAGCAGTGGGCCGGCATCGAGTACGGCCTCAAGTACGTCAACCGCAAGGGCCGTGACCAGGTGGTACAGGTGTCCGGGCGCACCCTGGGGCAACCGTCCACTGACCCTGACCTGGCCAGCAACTACACCACCTACACCAACGACGGCAAGAGCGAGACCGACACCTACACCCTGACCGTGACGCCGATGCAGCGCTGGACGCTGCTGGGCACGCAGACCGGCGGCCAGCTGGCGCTGAACTGGACCGACAGCAAGGCTTCCTCGCCCAGCTACGTGCAGGCCGACGACACCTACTACCAGAACGACGTGATCCAGTACCAGGGCAGTTTCATCAACTACCAGGACCGCCCGGCGACCAACTACAACCGACCGTGGACGGCGCGCCTGACCACCATCACCGACATCCCCCAGGCCAACCTGCAGTGGAGCAACTTCTGGCGCTACCGGGCCGGCTACAAGCGCATCGGCGACACCGGGCGCAACGTCGATTACAGGGGCACCTCGGTGGATGTGTGGGAAGAGCAGAAATTCGACGCGGCGCTGACCTGGGACACGCGTCTGGGCTGGCGTATCCCCACCGCACGGGACCAGGCCATCTTCGTCAACGTCGACGTGTTCAACGTGCTCGACAAGAAGTCGGTCAATGCCAACGCCACGGTCAACAGCAATTCGGTGTCGACCTATGAAGTGGGTCGCCAGTACTGGCTGGAAGTGGGGTACACCTTCTGAGATGCGCCTGTTCCTGATTGGCATCGCACTCATGCTGGCCAGCCCGGCCCTGTGGGCGCAGCACCACGCACCCCTGTGTGCATCGGCTGATGCGGCCTGCCTGCGCGAGGCCTACAGCCGCCCGCCGGCACACTGGCCGGCGCCGCAGGTGGACGCCGGCGTGGCCTGGCAGGAGCTGGGGCCACTGCCCGAGCGTGCACCCTCGCCTGCGCACAACCCCTACACCGAACAGAAGGCAGCGCTGGGGCGCACGCTGTTCTTCGACCCGCGCCTGTCGCGGTCGGGGCAGATCGCCTGTGCCTCGTGCCACGAGCCGGACCTGGCGTTCGCCGATGGGCGCCGGGTGTCGTTCGGGCATGGGCGTGCGCCAGGCCGGCGCAATGCGCCGAGCGTGGTCACCAGTGGCCTGGCCCCACAGCTGTTCTGGGATGGCCGCGCCGACAGCCTGGAAACCCAGGCGCTGATGCCGGTCGTCGATCCGGCGGAAATGGCCTTCAGCGTCGACGAACTGGTGGCCCGGTTGCGTGCCAGCGCCGATTACCCGGCACTGTTTGCCGTGGCGTTTCCCGGGCAGGCGCTGGGTGCCGAGCAGATTGCCGCAGCCCTGGCGACGTACCAGCGCGATCTGTTGCGGGTCGCGCAGCGCACGCCGTTCGAGCGCTTCCTGCGCGGTCGCACTGCTGCGCTGAGTGACCAGCAGCTACACGGGCTGCACCTGTTTCGCACCAAGGCGCGCTGCATGAACTGCCACTTCGGGCCGGGAATGAGCGACCAGCGTTTTCACAATGCCGGCCTGACGTTCTACGGGCGCAGCCGCGAGGACCTTGGTCGCCATGAAGTCACCGGCCTGGCCGCGGACGTGGGGCGTTTTCGCACCCCTTCGCTGCGCCTGGTGAGCCGCACCGGCCCGTGGTTCCACAACGGTTTCGCCAGCAGCCTCGATCAGGTGCTGGCGTTCTATAACGTGGGCATGCCGCGGCCGGTGCCGAAGGCTGGGCAGCAGGGCGATCCGCTGTTTCCTGTCACCTCGGTACAGTTCGAGGCGCTGGGGCTGGACCGGGTGGAGTTGAAGGCGTTGAAGGCATTTCTGGAGGCGCTGTGAGCGGGTACTGCATTACGCGGTAGTATCACCGTCCTGGCCGGCAGGCACCGTTCGGTGCTGCGGCCGGATGGACCGTTGCAATGGTGTTATTGGAGAGGCAATCAGCGTGAACGATTCACAGATGCTCGAGGACCTGGTGTCCCGCTACCTGGCCGGCGAAAGGCCCGAGTTCGTATTCTTCTGGGGCCATCAGGTGAGCCGCAAGGGTGTCACCGCCTCGTGTTTCAGCCAGTGGTACGTGGCGCCGTTCGAGGTAGACGGGCAGTCGTACCAGTCGGCCGAGCACTACATGATGGCCGAGAAGGCGGCGCTGTTTGGTGATGAACAGACGCGGGCACGGATCATCGAGGCGACCGATCCCAATGCGGCCAAGGCACTCGGACGCCAGGTGCGCGGGTTCGACGAGGCGCGGTGGGCACAGGAGCGCTTCGCGATCGTGGTGCGGGCCAACCAGGCCAAGTTTTCCCAGAACGCGGAACTGGGGGCCTTCCTGCAGGGCACCGGCACGCGGGTGATCGTGGAGGCCAGCCCGGTGGACCGGGTGTGGGGAATCGGCCTGGCGCAGGATGACCAGAACGCCCACCGGCCGGACCGCTGGCGCGGCCTGAACCTGCTGGGCTTCGCGCTGATGCAGGTGCGCGACGCGGCGCAGGCCTGACGGCCCGCCGGCCCTGCGATCAGGGCTGGCTCGGCAAGCCGAGCCGCGCCTGGATGAACGCGACGAAGGCAGTGAGCTTGGGCAGTGACTTCTTCGAGCGTGGATACACCATCTGCACCGGTTTGTGGGCCGGTACATACGCCCCCAGAATGCTCACCAGCTCCTTGTTCGCCAGCGCGGCGGCCACCAGAAAGTCCGGCTGCATCAGGATCCCGCTGCCGGCAATGGCGGCCTGCAGCAGTACCTGGCCATCGTTGCTGCGAAGCACCGCCTGCTCGGGCCAGAACACCTCCTTGCCAGCCTGCTTGAGTGGCCAGGCAAAGCGGTTGTTCCAGGAGGTGTGGGTGAGGATTCGGTGGGCGTGGAGCGCCTCCGGTGTTGTCGGCTCGCCGGCCTTCTCGAGGTATTTCGGGGCGGCGCAGATCACCATCTGATAGGGCGGCAGGGGCTGCGAGACCAGGTTGGCGTCAACCAGCTCGGCGATCCTGAAGCCCAGGTCGAAGGCACTCTCGTAGAGGTCCACCACCTCGTTGCTCAGGATCAGCTCGACCTGAACCTGCGGGTAGCGCTGCATGAACTCGGTCACCAGCGGGCCGACCAGCGATACCCCCAGTGTCATCGGCGCGGTCACCCGCAGCAGGCCACTGGGTGCGTCGCTGGAGGCTTCTACCCGGTTGTAGGCGTAGGCGACCTGCTCCAGGGCGGTCCTGGCCTCGGCATAGAAGATGCGGCCTTCGCCGGTTATGGTCTGCCGGCGTGTGGTGCGTTGAACCAGCCGGGTGTTCAGGGTTTTCTCAAGGCTCTGGACATGCCGCCCCACCATCACCGCCGACATCCCCAGCGCGGCAGCCGCCCCGGCAAAGCTGCCGGCTTCGACCACGGCAACAAATACTTCCATCTGCCTGAGCTTGCTCATCGAGTGATCCGAGAGGTGATGATTACTAACGTTGAGTGAGCCAATTGCTAACCTGGCGTGCGTTTATTGCGCTTTAGTTTATCCCTATAGTCCGTGGCATTGAACCAGAGCACGAGGGGTCATCCCATGCGACATGTACTGAGCCAGGCGCTGGGCGCATTCGCGCGCACCGATCTGCTGCAGGGCGCCACCGGCATACAACGCGCCGAGCGTATCGAGCACCATCTGGGCCTGCCGGCCATGGGTGTCGGCCTGTACCTCAAGCGCGATGACCACATGCTTGTCGGCGGTGGCGGCAACAAGCTGCGCAAACTGGAGTTCCACCTGGGCGAGGCGCTGAAGAACGGCGTCGACACCCTGATCACCGTGGGCGGCATCCAGTCCAACCATGCGCGGTTGACGGCCGCCGTGTGCGCCCGGCTGGGGCTTGAATGCGAACTGATCCTCAGCCGTGCGGTGCCCAGGGCCGATCGCGATTACGAGCTCAATGGCAATGTGCTGCTCGACCAGCTGTTCGGGGCCAGGGTGCAGGTGCTGGACAGGGGCGCCGATGCACTGGCAGCGGCCGAGGCGCGGGCGCAGCAGTTACGTGCGGCAGGTCGCAAGGTGCTGGTCATTCCCACCGGCGGTTCCACGCCGCTTGGCAGCCTGGGCTACGCCCGTTGCGCCGAAGAGATCGTGCAGCAGGAAACCGCGATGGGCGTGCGATTCGACGAGGTCGTGGTTCCCAATGGCAGCGCCGGCACCCATGCCGGGCTTGCGGCGGGGTTCGAGGTACTGGGGCGGGGTGCGGCGAGCGTCAGGTCCTGGTCGGTGCTGGCCGACCAGCAGGCCGCGGCGGCCACGACCCTGCAGCTGACTCGCCAGGCGCTGGCCTTGCTGGGCCATGCTGCAAGCCTCGATGCGAGTGCGATCAACATCGATGGCAGCCAGTTGGGCGAAGGCTACGGGCTGCCGACCCAGGCCATGCTCGAAGCGGTGCGCCTGATGGCGCGCTGCGAAGGTGTGCTGGTGGACCCGGTGTACTCGGGCAAGGCCTTCGCCGGGCTGCTGGCCGACCTGCGACAGGGCCGCTATCGCCGCGGCGATAACGTGCTGTTCATCATGACCGGTGGTACCCCGGGGCTTTACGCCTACAGGGAAACCTTCGCCGAGCCGGTGCAAGGCGCCAGTTGCGTGGCGTCGAGATAGCCCTTGACCGCCCTTGCCACGCCAGGCGCCTGCAGGCCGATTTCGCGCAGTTGCCCGCTCAAGGGGTTGCGGTAACCGATGAAGAACAGGCCCCGCGCAACGCTCGACTGGCCGTCGTCATCCACGGTCGGCTTGCCGTCTGCCGTGAGCGCCTCGGGGTACTGGATCAGCGCCTCCAGGCCGGTGGTGTAGCCGGTGCCCGCAACGATCACGTCCATGCGCAGCGTGCAGCGCTCGGTGCGGTCGATGCCGGTGTGGGCCACGGCGCCTTGCTCGTTCAGTTCCAGCAGCGGGCCGACCACCTTGATGCGGCGCTGTTTCAGGTCGTCGATCACCGGCATGAACAGCGTCGGCGTGACACTGCCCAGCCCGGACACGCCCTGTGCCGGTGGTGGCAGGCCGTAGGCCGACAGGTCGCCGACCCAGCGCCGCGACAACCAGCTCAGCACCGCGTCGCTCGCGCGGGGCGGTAGCCGACGGATCAACGTACCCAGTGCCGCCAGCGGCACGCCGAACAGGCTCTTGGGCAGAAAGTGCGGCGCGCGCCGCACCGACAGCGTGACCGACGCGGCATGGGGTACCAGGCGGCTGGCTATCTCGCAGGACGAATTGCCGCTGCCGACCACCACCACGTGCTTGCCGGCGTAGGCACGTGCATTGCCGAAGTGCGCAGCATGCACGATCTGCCCGGCAAAGCGCTGTGCCCCCGGCCACTGCGGGATCGACGGTACGCACGAGGTACCGGTGGCGACCACCAGCGCCGGTGCGCGCCACTCGCGGCCATCACGACAGCGCACCTGCCACATCGATTGCGCCTGAAGGTAGCCGACCGATTCCACGTCGCACCCGGTCAGCACCTCGAAGCCGCCCCGGGCCGGCAGTGACGCCAGCACCCGGGCCAGGTCATCGCGGCTCGGCCAGCGGCCTGCCGCCCATGGAAAGCGCCCGCCCGGCAACCCGGAAAACCAGCGCCCGGTGTTCAGGCGCAGGCCGTCATAGTGGTTGCGCCACACGTCGCCCACGGCCTGCGTGCGCTCCAGCACCAGCGGGCGCAGGCCGGCGCGTACCAGCTCGTAGGCGCAGGACAGCCCCGCCGGCCCGCCCCCCACCACCAGCACCCTGTGCGCGTTGTCAGCCATGGGTGGCGCCGCCGGTGTGTTGCACCTCCACCGTCAGGGGCACGGGACGCATGATGGTGTCGGGGATCGGCGCGGTCGGCAGCAGCTTGGCCAGCAATGCGTCCACGCGCTCGGGTGATTCCTCGGTATCGATCGACACCTGCACCTGGATGCTTTCAAAGCCTGGGTTGCCGCTGGTCACGCCAAATGCGGCGCGAAAATCCACGCGGCCGCTCACGTCCAGCACCAGGCTGTTGACCTTGACCCCGGATGCCGACAGGCCGCCGATGTAGGTGGCCGCCAGGCAGTTGCCGATACCCGCCAGCAACAGTTCCTGGGGCGTGGCGCCCAGGCCGGCGCCACCGTAGGCGCAGGGCTCGTCGCCGTGCAGCACGGCACCGGACTTGACCTTGGTGAGGGTCTGGTAGCCCTCGGTCCACTGCACACTGGTGTGGTAGAGCGGGCGTGCGATGTCACCCTCGCCATCGGCCCGGATGCGTTCGCGAACTGCTCGGCCGGCGTTGGCCTGGAGGCCGTTGATGGTGACGCGGTGGGTGGTTTCACTCATGGTCTGTGCTCTTCAAGGGGCGGCATGGCGGTCGAATGACCGTGTGCCAATCAGTTAATCGGGAGGTCCCGTGTCGACTAGAAATGCTCGGCCAGCCGGGTTTCGTGGGTCAGAAACGCGTCCAGCCGTTCTTGCAGGTCAAGCAGTTGCGCCGAGCGCACCTGGCGCGGGCGCGGCAGGTCGATTTCCAGGATCTGGGCGATGCGGCCGTGGGGCGTGCTGGCCATCAGCACGATACGGTCGGCCAGCAGCAGCGCCTCCTGCAGGTCGTGGGTCACCATCAGCACCGTGGCGCCGCTGGTGTTCCAGGCGCGCAGCAACTGGTCCTGCATCAGGCGCCGGGTCTGTGCGTCCAGCGCCGAAAACGGCTCGTCGAGCAGCAGCAGGCGTGGCTCCAGGGCCAGTGCCCTGGCCAGGGCGATGCGCTGGCACATGCCGCCGGACAATGCCGCCGGCCGGTGCCGGGCGAATTCGGCCAGGCCCACGTCGGCAAGCAACTGCTCGGCGCGCCGGGTGGCCGCTTCACGGTCCAGCCCGCGGTTGAGCAGGGCGATGGCAATGTTTTCCACCGCACTCATCCACGGGAACAGGTTGTTCTGCTGGAAGATCAGCGCACTGTCGGGCTGGTTGCCGCTCACTGCCTGGCCGTCGTACAGCAGGTGCCCGGTGCTGGGTTGCTGCAGGCCCGCGGCGATGTTGAGCAGGGTGCTCTTGCCGCACCCGCTGCGCCCCAGCAGCACGGTGAAACTGGCGGCCTTGATATCCAGGTCACCCACCTCGACCCGTGTGCCGCCTTCGAACTGCTTGCTCAGGCCACGAAAACTCAGCGTGGCGCCCCGGCTCATGACGCCCACCCGGTGAGGCGGCGTCCGAGCAACAGCATCAGGCGATCCACCACGAAACCCACGACACCAATGGTCATCACACCCACCATCACCAACGGCATGTTGTACATCTGCTGGGCCATGATGATCATGTAGCCCAACCCGGAATTGATTCCCGCCATCTCCCCGGCCAGCACCGCCATCCATGCGCCGAAGAACGCCATGCGCAGGCTGGTCATCGCGCTGGGGGCGATTGCCGGCAGTCGCACGCGCAGCCAGATCTGTTGGCGCGTGCACCTCAGGTTGCGGGCGATGTTCAGGTACTGCGGGTCGATGGCATCCAGCGCGGCGACCAGCGACAGCGTCATGGTGCCCAGCACGGCCAGGAACACCACGAACACTGCGGCCTGTCCGCCGATGCCGATCACCGCGATGGTGAAGGGGACCCAGGCCACCGGTGAGATCGGCGCCAGGGTCTGCACCAGCGGCAGGATCAGGCGGCGCAGCAGCTTCACCTCGGTGGTGATCACCGCCAGCAGCAGCGCCACCAGGCTGCCAGCCAGCAACCCGCCGCTGACCCGCAGCAGGGTCACCAGCAAGGCCTCCAGCAAGCCGCTGCGCTGCTGCCCGAAACCCACCACCGCTTCGCCGGAAAACGCATACGGCAGGGTTACGCTAGGCGGCGGGAGCACGCGGCCATCCAGCCAGCCAGACTGCACCGCCAGCTCCCATGCGCCGATCAGCAATGCCCACGCCAGCAGGAACCACAGCGTGTCGCGCAGCGCGCCCAGATAACGCGGGGCACGGCGTGCGTCGGGTTGCCGGCTCAGGGTCAGAACGGCCTGGTTCATCCCGTCACCTGGGCAGCAGGTTGATGACGCAGGTCCAGAACCGCATCGATCGGGTTGTCGGTGAAGTAGCCCAGTTCGACCAGGTAGCCGGCGCCGCGCTTGAGGCCGGCCACGCCTACCGGGCTGATGACCGGGTTGGGCGCCTGGCGTGCCAGGGCCACCTTGAGCACCTCGTTGGATACCCCGTAGATCGGCTGCAATTGCTGGATGGCGTTGTCGAAGTCGGCTTTCATCGCAGTGGCCGATGCCTGCAGCAGTTCCAGGTAGCGTTTGAGCAGCGGCCCCTGTTCCTGGCTGGTGCGCACCTGCGTGGTGATCACGCAGTCGGCGGCCTCCGGGCCCCACACCGCGTTGGAGTCGCTCAGGTAGCGTGCGCCGGTGGTGCTGACCACGTTCTGGGCATAGGGCTGTGCCAGGGTGC
Source organism: Pseudomonas palmensis (assembly GCF_017848315.1). Lineage (GTDB taxonomy): Bacteria > Pseudomonadota > Gammaproteobacteria > Pseudomonadales > Pseudomonadaceae > Aquipseudomonas > Aquipseudomonas palmensis. The sequence goes on along the minus strand of NZ_JAFKEC010000081.1, from coordinate 4,921 downwards.
ACACGTCGAGGCGGCCGTTGGCGATGGCTTCGCCCATCCCGGCCATGCTCGGGAAGAAGGTCATCTGATAGTCGTTGTAGGTTTTGCCGTGGCGCGCCATCGAGCCGTAGCCCACCAGTTCCAGGGTATCCAGGCGCAGGGTGCCGACGCGCAGGCCGCTGCCTGCGGCGGCGATGAATTCATCCAGGCTGGCCACCGAGCCGTTGCGCGCCACCAGTTCGATGCCGCCTTGCCCCGAGCCACCGATGATGCGCAGCTCCTGGGTGCCCTTGGCGTAGGCGGCTGCGGTCATGGTCCAGGGCCCGTGCATCAGTTCCAGGCGACCTGCCAACAGGGCCTGCAGGGCATCGCTTGGGCTGTTGAATTGCGTCAGCTCCACCTGCAGGCCCGCCGCCGCAAAATCACCGCGCAGCTTTGCCAGCAGCAGGTGCGACACGCAGCCGGCGGGCATGTGCCCCACACGCAGCAGCGGCCCGCCGGTGGCAGCTTCGACCTTGCTGGCCGCTGCCAGCAGCGCGGTGCCGGCGGCGCTCAGCGCCAGCATGCCGCAGCCACAGGCGCACATGAACGAGCGGCGGCTCAGGTTGGACTGGAGTGCGGGCGTCGCTTGCGCGCCACTGGTGGAGAACAATCGCTGGAAAAAATCTCTCATCACACGCATCCCAAAACAGGTAGACCGATCGTTCTCGGCAGGCGCGTGAAGTATGTGAGATCTGCGATATAAGCAGAACTAATATTTTAAGCTTAGCTTATGCCCCATTAGCATATAGGCGCCGAGGCCTGCACCGGCAGCGGTGCAGGGGGCGGGCTAGGCGGCTTTCGCTTCGCGCAGCAGGGTCAGCAGGATCGAGCGTGCAACCTGTGCGCTTCTGGCGTTGCGCGAGACCATCGCGGTGGCGATGGCACCGTCGATCAGCAGCGAGATCTGCTGCGCGACCCAGGCCGGTTCCGGCAGCCCGCAGGCCGCGGCCAGTTGCTCGATGCGGTCATGCACCCGATCGAAGTGCGCCTGGGCCAGGTCACGTACCCAGCTGGAAGACTTGTCGTGTTCGGCGACGGCGTTGGTGAACAGGCAGCCGAAGAAGCGCCCGCTGGCGAACCATTCCTCGAGAAGGTCGAACAGAAAGATCAGGCGTTGCTCCGGGTCGTCGGTACGCTGAGGCAGTGCCTGGTCAAACCAGCCAAACCACATCGCTGCCTCGCGATCGAACACGGCACGCAGCAGGTTCTCCTTGGAGCCATAGGTCTCGTACAGCGTGCGCCGCGCGACCTTGGCATCGCTGAGCAGGCGCGAAACGCCCGTTGCATGAATGCCTTCACGGCAGAACAGCCGTCGCGCGCTTTCCAGCAGGCGCTCGGCGGCAACGGTCGGGGGTGTGCTTTCCATCAAAATCGGTTCCGGCTGAATCAGTTTGGTGCAGAGTGCAACTTAATGGGTGGGGTGTCATCAGGGAAAGTGCTGGAGGTTGGGTTTTCGCGGGCAGGGGGAGGGGGCAGGTGCGTAGTTTGCCCCGGGCATCATCAGGCCAGATGCACACCTGGCGGGCGGATTGCCCCTTGCACGAACTGCGCTCGCCCTAAATAATGCGATCAATTACCATTTGCATATTTAATGGCCCCCTTATGTCCGCACTCGAGCCTTTGGCACTTCACCAGCTTTATTCCGAACACAACGGTTGGCTGAAAGGCTGGTTGCGCATGCGCCTGGGCAATTCGGCCGATGCGGCGGATCTGGCCCAGGACACCTTCGTGCGGGTCATGACGGCACGCAACGCCGCGCCGATCCGAGAGCCGCGGGGCTACCTGACTGCAATTGCGCGCTCGCTGTTGATCGACAAGTCGAGGCGACGGGCGATCGAGCAGGCGTATCTGGTGGCCCTGGCGCAGAAGCCTGAACCGGTCGAGGTATCACCTGAGGTGCGCTTGTCCATTCTCGAGATGCTGGTGGCGGTCGACAGCCTGCTGGACGGGTTGGGCAAGCGTACCCGGGAAATCTTTCTGTCGGTGCAGCTGGAGGGGCAGACCTATGTGGCGGTGGCCGAACGCCTCGGGGTCTCGGTCACCACGGTGAAGAACCATCTGGTGCGAGCCATGACCGAGTGCCTGCTGCTGGCGGACAACTGATGAGCGCGGCGCTCGATCGTCGGACCCTCGAAGCTGCTGCGACCTGGTACGTGCAGCTCAACGATGCAGGGGTGGACGAGGCCTGCACCCGGGCCTGGCAGCAATGGTTGGGGGCAGATCCTTCGCACGCCGAGGCATGGGCGCGGGTCGAGGCGTTCCAGCGGCAATGGGCAACGGTACCCGCACATGCCGCCCGGTCAGGGCTGGATGCGGCCCAGGCGCAACGCCGCGAGGTATTGAAGATCCTCGGCGTGTTGCTGGCCGTCGGGGGCAGCAGCTGGATGATCGGCAAACCGCTGGCGAACCATGGCCTGTTCGCTCAGCAGAGCACGGGCGCGCGCGAGCGTCGCTCGCTGCGGCTGGACGACGGGTCGCAGCTGGAACTCAACGCCAACACCGCGCTGGATGCGAGCTTCGACGGGCAACTTCGGCTTATCCGTCTTTACCGCGGGGAGATCCTCGTGCAAACCGCCAAGGATCCTGGGCAGCGGCCGTTTATCGTCGAGACCCAGGACGGGCGCATCCACGCGCTCGGGACGCGCTTCAGCGTGCGCCAGATGACGGACCGGACCCGCGTGGGTGTGCTGCAGTCGGCGGTCGAGCTCCGTCCTCGCCGTCACCCGGAGCGGGCAGTGCGTCTGGAGGCCGGTCAGCAGGCGGCGTTCGATCCTTATCGCGCCGATCCTGCCGGTGTCTTGGCCCAGGGTTCGACCGCGTGGGTGCAGGGCATGCTGAGTGTCAACGAGTGGCGCCTCGGGGAGTTCATCGACGAGCTGGGGCGCTATCGCCCGGGCGTGCTGCGCTGCGCCGGGGCGGTTCGCGACCTGAGCATTTCCGGAGCGTTCCGTATCGACGATACAGATGCGGTCCTGGAAAACCTGACCCGGACCTTGCCGGTGAAGCTGCGTTACCTGACCCGCTACTGGGTCAGTGTCGAAGCCGTCTGAACCGTCACTGACAGAAAATACGCGGAGCACCTTGCTGATTATGATTCTCATCCGTCAATGACAGGAGCCGCGATGACAGCGGATTTCTGCCAAGACAACAGAAGGATCATTTCATGCCCCAGCTTTGCTTCTCCCCCTCGATCTCATTGCCCCGCGCAGTGCGCCTGGCGATGTTCGGCCTGACGATGGCGAGTGTGCCGGGGGTGGTGCTGATGCCTGCTGCGGCTCACGCCCAGAGCCGTATCGCCTACCACATCGGCGCAGGCCCGCTGGGTAGCGCGCTGACCCAGTTCGGCGTGCAGGCGGGTGTGACGATTTCCTTCGATCCGCGGCAGATCCACGCGCTGACCACCCCGGGCCTTGATGGTGCCTATGGGGTCGATGAGGGGCTGGCGCTGCTGCTGTCCAACAGCGGCTTGCGCGCTCAGCGCCAGGCCAATGGTGGGTATCTGCTGGTCCAGGACGGTTCCTCGGACGCGGTCGTGCTCGGCGCCACCACCGTCAACGGGCAGGGCCTGGGCGCCACGACCGAGGGCACCGGTTCGTACACCACGGGTTCGACCAACACGGCGACCAAGCTCGCCCTGAGCCTGCGGGAAACACCGCAGTCGGTGACGGTGATCACCCGCAAGAGGATGGACGACCAGAACATCCAGAGCCTGGACGACATCGCGCGCACGGCGACCGGTATCACCCTCACCAAGATCGGCACTGATCGCTCCACCTATTACTCGCGCGGCTTCGAGATCAGCGACCTGCAATATGACGGCATTCCGACCAACATCTCGGAAAACTACTCCATGGACGTCATGTCCACCTCGAACATGGCCATCTATGACCGCGTCGAGGTCGTACGCGGCGCCAACGGCCTGATGCAGGGCACGGGCAACCCGTCGGCGGCGATCAACCTGGTGCGCAAACGGCCGACCCAGGACTTTCGTCTGGGCGCGGAGCTGGGGGCAGGCTCCTGGGACAACTACCGTGGCCAGGTGGATGTTTCCGGGCCACTGACCCCTACGGGCAATGTTCGCGGCCGTGCAGTGGCCTACTACAACAACGCCAACAGCTATCGCGACGGCTCCGAGCGTGACAACCAGTTGCTGTACCTGGTGGGGGAGGCGGATCTGAACGATTCCACCGTACTGACGGTGGGCGCCACTCTCCAGAAAGACAACCAGAACGGCTATGACTGGGGCGGCTTGAACACTCGTCGTGACGGCTCCTTCTATCCGCTTTCGCGTTCCACCAACCTCAACGGCAAGTGGGCCCATCTGGATCGCAACAACTACACGCTGTTCAGCGACCTCACGCACACCTTCGACAACGAGTGGAAGTTGACCCTGGCCATGAATGCGATCTGGTCGGACGCCGACTTTCTCTCCGCGTACCCGAACCGGGTAGCGGGCGACAACTATCGCATGACCGTCTCCCAGGCCGATTACGAAGACACCCAGTTCGCCCTGGACCTCTATGCTACCGGGCCCTTCGAGCTGTTCGGGCGCAAGCATCAGTTGATGCTCGGGGCCAACACGCGCAAGGACGAGTTCGACGCGGTGATCAAGAGCGCCACCAACAACCCGACGATCGACATCACCGACTTCGACTACAGTGCCCTGCCCAGCCCGATCCTCAATGCTATCGGCGCAGACTACAACTACACCCGCAAGGAGCGCGGCCTGTATGGTGCCTCGCGCTTCAGCCTGACCGATGACCTGAGCCTGATCGTCGGTACGCGGGTGAGCTGGTCGGACTACAAGGTGGCCAGCCCCTATACCAATGACCAATACCGGGAGAATGGCCGGCTGGTGCCCTATGCCGGGCTGGTGCTGGACCTGGACAAGCACCACACC
>NZ_JAFKEC010000080.1 GCF_017848315.1 Pseudomonas palmensis | reverse complement strand
GGCCGGGGGTGGCGGGGGCAGTGTGTGCCGCGCCACGCCCTCAGGATGCAAGGCTGCAACCGGGGCTTGAGTGCGGCACAGCATACTGGGAATGGATCGCAATGCCCAGCAAAAAAAAACGCTGCAACCGCTTTAGCGCGGGCGATCATCCCGCAGGTGAGCCCACCAGAACACCCACCCCAGCACCTCCAGACCCTGGTTGCGGATTTGCGACAGGCTGTAGGTTTCGCTCGGAAATTCGTCACCGTCATGGCTGTGCAGACGCAATGCGCCATTGGCCCGTTCGCTCAAGGTGTGCACGCGCAAGCGCCCGTTGTGCAGCAGCGCGTATATCTCGCCCTCGATCACGCGGGTCAGGCTGCGGTCTATCGCCAAGGTCGCGCCGTACTGCAGCAAGGGGTTCATGTTGTAGTCGGGCATGCTCACGCAAAGCGCCTGCGCAGCATCGACCCCGAGGTTGTCCAGCGCACAGCGCGGCAAACGCAGGTGGCGGCCAGGGATTTCGGCAAACTGCCGGGGCTGCGCATGGTAGAAGGGCAGCAGCACGTCCTGCTCGCCATGCGCAGCGAACAGGCTGTGGTCCGGGGCCTGCAGCTCCTGCTCGCCACGGTTGCGGCTGACCCTCGGCAGCGGATTGTGGTGCTTGGGGCCCTCGCCGGTGCGCAGCCAGCGAGGGCGTACGCACAGCAGCTCGGCAATCTCGTCCAGACGCGCCATGGGCACGCCGCGCTGGAACCAGTTGTTCACATGCTGCGGCGTCACCCCGCGCTGAGCGGCAAAGTCGGAAGCGGTCAGGTTGCACTCGCGCAGGAGCGCTTTCAAACGATCACCAGATGTATTCATGGTGATTGAGTTTAGTGAGGGAAAAGAAGGGTTTATATAAACATTGGGTTGAAGTGTTTCGCGGGCAAAAGCGGGGGTATTACAGGGGGTTCTGTTGGTGTTGTAGGAATAATCGGACGCTGTTGGTTCAAGCAGCGAGCCGCAGATGCAAAAAAGCCCCGCAATCGCGGGGCTTTTCCTCAAGCGCAGTGCTTAGCCCTTGTAGGCTGCCACCGACTTGGTGATCTCGGCACGGGCCGCTTCTGCGTCACCCCAGCCGTCGATCTTGACCCACTTGCCTTTCTCCAGATCCTTGTAGTTCTCGAAGAAGTGCTTGATCTGCTCCAGCAGCAGTGCCGGCAGGTCGGTGTACTCTTTGACGTCGACGTACAGCTGCGACAGCTTGTCGTGCGGTACGGCGATGACCTTGGCGTCGCCGCCGCCGTCGTCGGTCATGTGCAGGATACCGACCGGGCGAGCACGGATCACCGAACCTGGCGCTACCGGGTACGGGGTCACCACCAGCACGTCCAGCGGATCACCGTCGTCAGCCAGGGTGTTGGGGATGAAGCCGTAGTTGGCCGGGTAGAACATCGGGGTGGCCATGAAGCGGTCCACGAACAGGCAATCGCTGTCCTTGTCGATCTCGTACTTGATCGGTGCGTGGTTGGCTGGAATCTCGATGGCGACGTAGATGTCGTTCGGCAGGTCTTTGCCAGCCGGAATCTTGCTGTAGCTCATTGGGCATTGCCCCCATGTTTGGCCAAAAATTGGTCGCGATTATAGGCACATTCCGTAACGCTTGCCACGCCCGGCCAGATGCCCGGCCTGGTCAATTAGTCGTGTGCTGGTAGTGCGGATGGCTACGTTGCAGTTGTTGCAGGCGGGCCAGCGGATCCTGGCGGTAGAACGCGCTCAGTTGCGCGTAAACCGCGGGGTAGGCCTGCATCAGCAGGTCCGGGGCACTGAAGAAGTATTCGCTGGTCACGGCGAAGAATTCGGCCGGGTTTTCCGCGGCGTAGGGGTCGATGGCCGTTTCGGCATCGGGGTTGCGGTCAAGCTGGCGGTTGAGATCGTCGTAGGCCTGCTGCATGGCCTGCGCCCAGTCCGCCACGCGCATGCTGTCATGCAGCGGCGGCAGGCCATTGGCATCGCCGTTGAGCATGTCGAGCTTGTGCGCCAGTTCGTGAATCACCAGGTTGTAGCCTTCCCAGCCACCGCTGGCCAGCACCCCGGGCCAGGCCAGGATCACCGGGCCCTGCTGCCAGGCCTCGCCACTGTGTTCGCCGTCCCATTCATGCTCCACACCGCTGGCATCACGGTGGCGCTGGGGGCTGACGAAGTCATCGGGGTAGAGCACGATTTCATGGAAGCCCTGGTACCAGTTCAGATCGCCCAGGTGCAGCAGCGGCAGTTGCGCCTGGGCCGCCAGGTGCAGGCGCTGCTCGGCATCGGCGTCGACGCCGGGCAGGGTGGTGAGGTGCTTTTGCTGCAGGAACAGGATGCAGGCTTCACGCAGCCAGTGATCTTCTTCGTCGCTGATGCCGTCGAGCATCGGCAGGCCCTCGCGTACACGCTGCCACTGCTGCGGCTCGATCGGGTAGCGGGCCAGGGTACGACGGCGCCGCCAGGCGCTCAGGCTCCACATGTGCGCGGGTTACTGGGCCTTGGCCTGGCCACGGCCCATGCGGCTGCGCACCAGGCCGATGATCATCGGCACCAGCGACAGCAGGATGATCGCCACGATCATCAGCGACAGGTTGGACTTGATGAACGGCACGTTGCCGAAGAAGTAGCCCAGCGTCATCAGGCCGCACACCCACAGGATGGTGCCGGCGACGCTGAACATCAGAAAACGCGGATAGACCATTTTTGCCAGGCCCGCGACGAAAGGCGCGAAGGTGCGCAGGATCGGCAGGAAGCGCGCCAGGGTGACGGTCTTGCCGCCATGGCGTTCGTAGAAGTCGTGGGTCTGCTGCAGGTAGTCGCGGCGGAAGATCTTCGAGTCGGGGTTGCGGAACAGGCGTTCCCCGGCCGTTCGCCCGATCACGTAGTTGGTGCTGTCGCCCAGGATGGCTGCCGCCATCAGCAGGCCGCACAGCAGTACCGGGTCCATGCCGCCGCCGGCGGCCACGGCACCGGCGATGAACAGCAGCGAATCGCCCGGCAGGAACGGCATGACGACCAGGCCGGTCTCGCAGAAGATCACCAGGAACAGGATGGCGTAGATCCACGGACCGTAATTGTTGACCAGCAAATCGAGGTAGGTATCGAGATGCAGAATGAGGTCCAGCGGGTTGAAATCCATGTACGGCACCTTGTTCAAGACCCGGCTCTACGGGCATGCGAGGACTGGCAGTGCGAAGTGTGTAGCCGTTACCCGAGGTAAGGGTAAAATTTCACACAAATTGAAAGGCCGCATTATACGGGCATGGCGTGATTATGGCGGAGCAGTTTGTAGCGGCGGATTTCTGGGCCCCAGCGCAGCGGGGCTGCCATGCAGCCCATCGCCAGCAAGGCTGGCGCCTACATGGCCAGTGCGCAGACCTGTGGAAGCCGGCTTTGCTGACGAAGGATGCCCGTCAGTCGGAATGGATCGGGAGGATATAGCTCTTGAACTCGGTATCTGCCTTGAACCCCATCGACTCGTAGGTCTTCATTGCCACCTCGTTGTCGCTGCTGGTCGAGGCACGCAGGCGCACAGCGTTGGTGTCCTTGGCCAGTTTCTTCGCCTCGCGCATCAGGTTGTCGGCCACCAGCATGCGCCGCGAGTCTTCGGCCACATAGATGTCATTGAGTATCCATACGCGCTTGAGCGACAGCGACGAAAAGCTCGGGTACAGCTGACAGAAACCCATCAGCTTGTTGTCATCGTCGTCCGGCAGCGCCAGGTAGATGATCGACTCGTCGCGCTCCAGGCGTTTTTCCAGAAACGAGCGCGAAGAGTCCGGATAGGGCAATTGCCCATAGAACTCGCGGTATTTGACGAACAGAGGGGCGAGCAGATCCAGATGCTCAAGAGTTGCTTTGATAATTCGCATAAGCAGGCCTCGGGTCCATGGGGAGTGGCGGCGAACCTCGGGCAGCCGTCACCCCAGATGCTGCCTAAAGCGCGAAAAAAGCGCAATCCGCTAAAAAGTGGTCAGTTCTCAATCATTGCCGAGTAAGAAGTTTCCATTTTTAGGGGTGTCGGCGTCTGATTCCAGGGTCTGGACCTGGGCTTCATCCTTCAGGTTGACCCCCGAGAGCTGCCGACGGCAGGCCTCGCGCATCAGGTACAGCAGGCGGTGGGCGGCCATGCCGTAGCTCAGCCCCTCCAGGCGTACGTTGGAAATGCAGTTGCGGTAGGCGTCGGTGAGGCCGACCCTGGGGCTGTAGGTGAAATACAGGCCCAGGCTGTCGGGGGAGCTCAGGCCCGGACGTTCGCCGATCAGGATCACGGTCATTTTCGCGCCCAGCAATTCGCCGACTTCATCGGCCACCGCCACCCGGCCCTGCTCCACCAGCACCACCGGGGCGGTGGACCATCCCTCGGCATCGATGTGCTCCTGCAGACGGTTGAGAAACGGCAGCGTGTGCCGGTGCACCGCCAGGGCCGAGAGGCCGTCGGCCACGATGATCGCCAGGTCGACCCCGCCCGGGTTGGCCTGGGCATGCTCGCGCAGTTGCCGGGCCGATTCCTCATGCAGGCGCCGCCCCAGGTCCGGGCGTTGCAGGTAGCTGTGGCGGTCGCTGGCGGCGCTGTGCAAGAGGATGCTGTCGCGCCCGCGTTCGCTCAGCTGTTCGCGCAGGCCCGCATGGTCGAATGCCAGGTGCACGGCATCGCGGGCCTGCGCGTGGGCGCATTGGAAGTCCAGTTGTGCGCGGGTCGGCAGGCTGGTACCGGTGCGCCCCAGGGCGATGCGCGCCGGGGTCAGGCGGCGCAGGTCGAGCCAGGGGTTGTCGCTGTTGTCGTGCTGCGTGGGTTGCTTGTCCATGGCTCGCTTATCCCAGTTGCGCCAGCGCCTGGCGGAAGGCCGGTGGCAGGTTGTCGCCAAACCGCACCCGGCCATCGGCCTGGGTGAAGATGCCCATGCGCGCCAGCCACGCCTCGAACTCCGGGGCCGGTTTCAGGCCCAGGGTCTGGCGTGCGTACAGCGCGTCGTGGAACGAGGTGGTCTGGTAGTTGAGCATGATGTCGTCGGAGCCGGGGATGCCCATGATGAAGTTGATCCCGGCCACACCCAGCAGCGTCAGCAGCGTGTCCATGTCGTCCTGGTCGGCCTCGGCATGGTTGGTGTAGCAGATATCGCAGCCCATCGGCACGCCCAGCAGCTTGCCGCAGAAGTGGTCTTCCAGGCCGGCGCGGATGATCTGCTTGCCGTTGTACAGGTACTCCGGGCCGATGAAGCCGACCACGGTGTTGACCAGAAACGGCTTGAAATGCCGTGCCACGGCATAGGCCCGGGTTTCGCAGGTCTGCTGGTCGACGCCATGGTGCGCGTTGGCCGACAGCGCGCTGCCCTGGCCAGTCTCGAAGTACATCAGGTTCTGCCCGAGGGTACCGCGGTTCAGGCTCAGGCCGGCGTCGTAGCCTTCCTGCAACAGGTTGAGGTTGATGCCGAAACTGGCATTGGCCGCCTCGGTGCCGGCAATGGACTGGAACACCAGGTCCAGCGGTACGCCGCGGTTGACGGCCTCGATCGAGGTGGTGACGTGGGTCAGCACGCAGGCCTGGGTGGGTATGTCGTAGCGCTGGATGATCGCGTCGAGCATCTCCAGCAGGGCACAGATCGAGGCGATACTGTCGGTGGCCGGGTTGATGCCGATCATTGCGTCGCCGTTGCCGTACAGCAGGCCGTCGAGAATGCTCGCGGCGATGCCGGCCGGCTCATCCGTGGGGTGGTTGGGCTGCAGGCGGGTGGACAGGCGCCCGCGCAGGCCCAGGGTGCCGCGAAAGCGCGTGACCACGCGGATCTTCTGCGCCACCAGCACCAGGTCCTGCACGCGCATGATCTTCGAGACCGCAGCGGCCATTTCCGGGGTCAGCCCCGGTGCCAGGGCGCGCAGGCTGTCTTCGTCGGCCTGCTCGCTCAGCAGCCAGTCGCGCAGCCCGCCCACGGTCAGGTGGCTGACGGCGGCAAAGGCCTGTTTGTCGTGGGTGTCGATGATCAGGCGGGTGACTTCGTCGTCTTCGTAAGGGATCAGCGCCTCGCTGAGGAAGTGACTGAGCGGGATATCGGCCAGCGCCATCTGCGCGGCCACCCGTTCGGCGTCGTTGCCGGCCGCCACCCCGGCGAGAAAGTCGCCGGAGCGGGCCGGGCTGGCCTTGGCCATGACGTCCTTGAGGCTGTCGAAGCGGTAGGTCTGGGTGCCCACCGTGTGTACAAAACTGCTCATACGCAATCTCCATGGCGCCGCAGGCCAGGCCTGCGGCGCGGGGCGGTCAGTGCAAGGCCTCTTCGGCCTTCTGGATCGCGGCAAACTCTTCCTCCGGCGTGCCGGCCACCAGGTGGTGTCGGCTGTAGAAGGCAAAGTACGCAATCAGCACGCCATAGATGATCGCAGCGCCAATCACCACCCGTGGGTCGACCAGGAAACCTGCGACCACCGCCAGGCAGGCCAGCACCAGCGCCACGCCCGAGGTGAAGATGCCGCCCGGGGTCCGGTACGGACGCTCCATTTTGGGGCGTTTTATGCGCAGGGTGATGTGCGCGGCCATCATCAGTACATAGGACAGCGTAGCGCCGAATACCGCCACCAGAATCAGCAGGTCGCCCTGGCCGGTCAGCGACAGCGCAAAGCCGATGATGCCGGGGATGATCAGCGCCAGTACCGGAGCCTTGCTGCGGTTGGTCTGCGACAGCTTGCGCGGCAGGTAGCCGGCGCGCGACAGGGCGAAGATCTGCCGCGAATAGGCGTAGATGATCGAGAAGAAGCTGGCGATCAGGCCAGCCAGGCCCACCAGGTTGACGAAGCCGCCCATCCAGGTCGAGCCGCCGTAGGCCTTGGCCAGCGCCTCCACCAGTGGGTTGCCCGAGCTTTTCAGCGCTTCGGCGCCGGCGCCGCCCGGGCCGATCACCAGGATCAGCAGCGCGAAGCTGAGCAGCACCAGCATCGCACCGATCAGGCCGCGGGGCAGGTCGCGCTTGGGGTTCTTGGTTTCTTCGGCGGCCAGCGGCACGCCTTCGACCGCCAGGAAGAACCAGATGGCATAGGGGATTGCCGCCCACACGCCGACGTAGCCGAACGGCAGGAAGCTGCTGGCGCCGGCTGCGTCGGTCTTGGCGATGTCGAACAGGTTGTTCGAATCGAAGTGCGGCACCATCGCGATCAGGAACACCGCCAGGGCAATCGCGGCCACGGCGGTGATGATGAACATCAGCTTGAGCGCTTCGCCCACGCCGAAAATGTGGATGCCGATGAAGATGATGTAGAACGCCAGGTAGATCACCCAGCCGCCGATGCCGAACAGCGATTCGCAGTACGCGCCGATGAACACCGCGATGGCGGCGGGGGCGATGGCGTATTCGATGAGGATCGCGGTGCCGGTCAGAAACCCGCCCCAGGGCCCGAAGGCGCTGCGGGCGAAGCCGTAGCCACCGCCGGCGGTGGGGATCATCGAGGACAGTTCGGCCAGCGAAAAGCACATGCACAGGTACATCGTGGCCATCAGCAGCGTGGCCAGGAACATGCCGCCCCAGCCACCCTGGGCCAGGCCGAAGTTCCACCCGGCGTAGTCGCCGGAGATCACGTAGGCGACGCCCAGACCCACCAGCAGGACCCAGCCTGCGGCACCTTTTTTCAGTTCACGTTGCTGGAAATACTCGGAACCGACCTTTTCGAAATCGACGGAAGCCGGCGCGTTGCCGGAATGATCGCTTGGCATGGGGATTCACCTGTTCTTTTTTTAGTCACCGGCGGGTGCCGGCCTGTGGTGATGGTCTTGCACGAAAGGGGCCAGAACAGCTGCAAGCTTCAAGCTGCAAGCCGCAAGAGAAGGCAAATCGCATGGGGTCTGCTTTTTCTTGCTGCTTGAAGCTTGCCGCTTGCAGCCGGGCTTCCTAGAAGAAGCCCAGTGGATTGATGTCGTAGCTCACCAGCAGGTTCTTGGTCTGCTGGTAGTGGTCGAGCATCATCTTGTGGGTTTCACGACCCACGCCGGACTTCTTGTACCCGCCAAACGCGGCGTGCGCCGGGTACAGGTGGTAGCAGTTGGTCCATACGCGGCCAGCCTTGATGCCGCGGCCCATGCGATAGGCGCGGTTGATGTCGCGGGTCCATACACCGGCGCCCAGGCCGAATTCGGTGTCGTTGGCAATGGCCAGGGCCTCGGCTTCGTCCTTGAAGGTGGTGATGCTGACCACCGGGCCGAAGATCTCTTCCTGGAACACGCGCATCTTGTTGGTGCCCTTGAGCAGGGTCGGCTGGATGTAGTAACCGGTCGACAGGTTGCCCTCGAGTTTTTCCACCTTGCCGCCCGTGAGCAGTTCGGCGCCTTCCTGCTCGGCGATTTCCAGGTACGAAAGAATCTTGTCGAACTGCTGCTCGGAGGCCTGGGCGCCGACCATGGTGTCGGTGTCCAGCGGGTCGCCACGCTTGATCTGCTTGATCTTCTTCATCACCTCCTGCATGAACGCCGGGTAGATCGATTCCTGCACAAGTGCGCGCGACGGGCAGGTACACACCTCGCCCTGGTTGAAGAACGCCAGCACCAGGCCTTCGGCGGCCTTCTCGATGAAGCTCTGCTCGGCCTGCATGATGTCTTCGAAGAAGATGTTCGGCGACTTGCCGCCCAGCTCCACTGTGCTGGGGATGATGTTCTCGGCGGCGCATTTCATGATGTGCGAACCCACCGGGGTGGAGCCGGTGAAGGCGATCTTCGCGATGCGCTTGCTGGTGGCCAGCGCTTCGCCGGCTTCACGGCCATAGCCCTGCACCACGTTGAGCACGCCCGGTGGCAGCAGGTCGCCGATCACTTCGAGCAGCACGCTGATGCCCAGCGGGGTCTGTTCGGCCGGCTTGAGCACCACGCAGTTGCCGGCGGCCAGGGCCGGGGCTAGCTTCCAGGCGGCCATCAGGATCGGGAAGTTCCACGGGATGATCTGCCCGACCACGCCCAGCGGTTCGTGGATGTGATAGGCCACGGTGTTGCCGTCGATTTCAGCGGCGCTGCCTTCCTGGGCGCGCAGGCAGCCGGCGAAGTAGCGAAAGTGATCGGCGGCCAGCGGGATGTCGGCGTTGAGGGTTTCGCGTACCGCCTTGCCGTTGTCCCAGGTTTCGGTGATGGCCAGCAGTTCGAGGTTCTGCTCGATGCGGTCGGCGATTTTCAGCAGGATCAGCGAGCGTGCCTGCACCGAGGTGGTGCCCCAGGCATCGGCGGCCGCATGGGCGGCGTCCAGCGCTTTGTCGATGTCTTCGGCACTGGAGCGTGGGAACTCGGCAATCGGCTGGCCGTTGACCGGCGAGGTGTTGGTGAAGTACTCGCCTTTGACCGGTGGCACGAACTCGCCGTTGATGTAGTTGCCGTAGCGGCTCTTGAAGGAAACGATCGCGCCGTCGGTACCGGGATGTGCGTAACGCATGGTGTGTCTCCTGGCTATTGTGCTTGTAGGGAGGATGTAAAGCGTAGTGCAAGGCACGGGCCACTGCCCGGTGGCCTAGTGAAATCAAGGGCTTGGCGCCGCGCGGAGGGCGCCCCGCAGGCGCTGTGTGCCAGCCCCGGCACAGCCTGGGTGACACTCTGTACCCGTTGTGGCACACAACGTGACCCGACGGTCCCGCCACCATTGCAATGCACTGGCGGCAGGAGGATGCTGGGTTCATCTCGTGTGCGGAGAACAATAAAAAGTGCAGAGCAATCATCTGAGCCGGCACGCCCGGCAAGTGCTCACCGTCACCCAGGGCAAGGCGCTGTTGCAGGGGCCGGGCAGCGACCCGTCGATCGCCCGTTCCTGGCTGCGCTGCCTGGAGGACTACCACCTCGACCCGGCCCAGAGCGTTGCGCCCACCGTGCTCGAGCACGGGCGGCTGCTGGAGAGCCGTGAGCGCATGCAGCAGGTGCTGCAGATCGCCGGCAACGAGATGAACAGCCTGCATCAGCAACTCTGCGGCGCCGGGCACGCGGTTCTGCTGACCGATGCGCGCGGGGTGATCCTCAACTGCGTCACCGCACCCACCGAGCGGCGCATCTTCGAGCGCGCCGGGCTCTGGCTGGGCGCCGACTGGAGCGAGGCCTGCGAAGGCACCAACGGTATCGGCACCTGCCTGGTCGAGCGCCAGGCCCTGACCATTCACCAGGATGAACACTTTCGCGGGCGCCATACCGGGCTGACGTGCTCAGCCAGCCCGGTGTTCGATCCGCAGGGCGAGCTGCTGGCAGTGCTCGACGTATCGTCGGCGCGCCCCGACATGTCGCGCCAGAGCCAGTTCCACACCATGGCGCTGGTCAACCTCTCGGCCAAGATGATCGAGAGCTGCTACTTCCTGCGCCATTTCGAAAACCACTGGCTGTTGCGCTTTCACCTGCAGGCCGAATCGGTCGGGCTGTTCAGCGAGGGGCTGCTGGCGTTCGATGGCGAGGGGCGTATCTGTGCGGTCAACCAGAGTGCGCTGAACCTGCTGGCAACGGCACGCGGTGGGCTGCTCGGCCAGCCAGTGGAGGCGTTTTTCGACTGCGCGCTGGATGAACTGCTCGGGCGTGCCACGGCGGCCGCCAGCACCAGCTGGCCGCTGCGTACCCGCGATGGCCGTGTGCTGTTCGCCAGCCTGCGCGGCCAGGCCCGTGCGATGGCGCCACCGCTTGCGCCGTCGGCCACCAGCACGCCAATGCCGGCACAACGCATCTGCCTGGTCGACCCGGCACTGCAACAGGATTTTCGGCGTGCGCTGCGGGTGTTCGAGCGCGACGTGCCGCTGCTGCTCAACGGCGAAACCGGGTGCGGCAAGGAGGCCTTCGCCAAGGCCGTGCACCAGGCCAGCCAGCGCGCGGGCAAACCGTTCGTCGCGCTCAACTGTGCGTCGATCCCGGAGAGCCTGATCGAGAGCGAGCTGTTCGGCTATCGCGGCGGCAGCTTTACCGGGGCGCGCAAGGAGGGCATGCGCGGCAAGCTGCAACAGGCCGACGGCGGCACCTTGCTGCTGGACGAGATCGGCGACATGCCGCTGGCCCTGCAGACGCGCCTGCTGCGGGTGCTCGAGGAGCGCCAGGTGGTACCGATCGGCGGCGAGCCGCAGGCGGTGGATGTGCGCATCATCAGTGCCACCCACCGTGACCTGCTGGGCCGGGTCGAGGCCGGCAGCTTTCGCGAAGACCTGTATTACCGCCTCAATGGCCTGGAGGTCGCCCTGCCGGCATTGCGTGAGCGCAGCGACAAGGCGCAGTTGCTCGACTTTGTCCTGGCCGAGGAGGCCGCGGGCCAACCTGTGCGGCTAGAGCCGTCGGCACGCCGGGCGCTGCTGGAGTTTGCCTGGCCCGGCAACGTGCGCCAGTTGCGCAATGTGCTGCGTACCCTGGTGGCCCTGTGCGAGGATGGCCGCATCGCATTCGACGACCTGCCGCCGGTAGTGCGCCAGCCCCCGGCAGCGCTCGAGCCCAGGGTTGCCAGGCCGCAGGCCGAACACCCGCTGGACGACGCCGAGCGGGCCGCGCTGCTGCAGGCGCTGGAGCACAAGCGCTGGCACATGACCCAGGTGGCGGCGCAACTGGGGGTCAGCCGCAATACGCTGTACCGCAAGCTGCGCAAGCACGGGATTGCACGGGGCGCCTAGGCAAACTCAGGATGCGATTTTTCCCACCCTAAGCTACCCTGCCTCCACGTTTCGTGAGGTCGACCATGCACATTCATATTCTCGGTATCTGCGGTACTTTCATGGGCTCGCTGGCGGTGCTGGCCAAGGAGCTTGGCCACCGCGTCACCGGCTCCGACGCCAACGTCTATCCCCCCATGAGCACCCAGCTCCAGGCCCAGGGCATCGAGCTGCATCAAGGCTATGACGCCGCCCAGCTGGAGCCGGTCCCCGACCTGGTGGTGATCGGCAACGCACTGTCGCGGGGCAACCCGGCGGTGGAGTACGTGCTGAACAAGGGCCTGCCCTACGTGTCGGGCCCGCAGTGGCTGGCTGACCACGTGCTGCAGGGCCGCTGGGTACTGGCCGTGGCCGGTACCCACGGCAAGACCACCACCAGCAGCATGCTGGCCTGGGTGCTGGAGCATGCCGGGATGAGCCCCGGCTTTCTGATCGGCGGTGTGCCGCAGAACTTCTCGGTGTCGGCGCGCCTGGGCGCCACGCCGTTCTTCGTGGTCGAGGCCGACGAGTACGACAGCGCGTTCTTCGACAAGCGTTCCAAGTTCGTGCACTACCGTCCGCGCACCGCCATTTTGAACAACCTCGAGTTCGATCACGCAGACATCTTCCCTGATCTGGCTGCCATCGAGCGCCAGTTCCACCATCTGGTGCGCACCATCCCGAGCGAAGGCCTGGTCATTCACCCCACCACCGAGCCGGCCCTGCAGAAGGTGATCGAGATGGGCTGCTGGACCCCGGTGCAGACCACCGGCGCCGGTGGTCAGTGGCAGGTGAAACTGCTCAGCGCCGACGGATCGCGCTTCGAAGTCAGTTTTGAAGGCCAAGCCCAGGGCGTGGTGGAGTGGGAGCTGACCGGCCAGCACAACGTGGCCAACGCCCTGGCCACCCTGGCCGCTGCCCGCCATGTGGGCGTGGTGCCGGCCATCGGGATTGCCGCCTTGAGCGCGTTCAAGAGCGTCAAGCGGCGCATGGAAAAGGTCGCTGAAGTCCAGGGTGTGACCATCTATGATGACTTTGCCCACCATCCGACCGCCATTGCCACCACCCTCGACGGGCTGCGCAAGCGCATCGGCGACGCCCCGTTGATCGCGGTGATCGAGCCGCGCTCCAACTCCATGAAGCTGGGCGCCCACCGTGATGGCCTGCCCCAGAGCGTGTGCGATGCCGACCAGGTGATCTGGTATGCACCGCCCAATCTGGGCTGGGACCTGGCCGCCACCGCCGCCGAGTGCACGGTGCCGTCGGTTGTCGCCGACAGTCTCGAGGCGATCATCGAGCGGGTCAAAAGCCAGGCCGCGCCGGGCACCCAGGTGGTGATCATGAGCAACGGCGGCTTTGGCGGGCTGCACGGCAAGCTGGCCGAGGCACTGCGATGAGCGGCCCGGAGCGCATCACGCTGGCCATGACCGGTGCCTCCGGGGCGCAGTACGGGTTGCGCCTGCTCGATTGCCTGGTGCGTGAAGACCGCGAGGTGCATTTTCTGATCTCCAAGGCTGCGCAACTGGTGATGTCGACCGAGACCGACGTGGTGTTGCCGGCCAAGCCGCAGTCGATCCAGGCGTTTCTGACCGAGTACACCGGCGCTGCGGCCGGGCAGATCCGGGTATACGGGCGCGAGGACTGGATGTCGCCGGTGGCCTCGGGCTCCGGGGCGCCGGCAGCGATGGTGGTGGTGCCCTGTTCCACCGGCACGCTGTCGGCAATCGCCGCCGGGGCCTGCAACAACCTGATCGAGCGGGCCGCGGACGTGACCTTGAAGGAGCGTCGGCAGTTGATTCTGGTGCCGCGCGAGGCGCCTTTCTCGACCATCCACCTGGAGAACATGCTCAAGCTGTCGCAGATGGGCGCGGTGATATTGCCGGCCTCGCCGGGCTTCTATCACCAACCGCAGACCATCGACGACCTGGTGGACTTTGTGGTGGCGCGGATTCTCAACCTGCTGGATGTTCCGCAGGACATGCTGCCGCGCTGGGGCGAGCATCATGTTGGCGGCGAGGAGTGAAGGCGCTGCTGGTGGCAGGCCTGGCGGTGCTGGCACTGAGCAGCGGCTGCGCCACGGTGCGCACGCTGGATGCGGCCAAGCCGGGGGCACCGGTGGTGTATTCGGGGACGCGGCTGGATCTGTATGCGCTGCAGGGCGGTTGCTGCCCTGAAGACCGTTTTGGCGCGCCGGCACCGGCGTACCCGGGGCTGGACCTGCCGGGCAGTGCACTGCTCGATACGGTGTTGCTGCCGTTGTCGGTGCTGACGGTGCTGGGGGTGGGGTTTCAGGCTACCGGCGGGTTGTAGCCAGCGGCCTCATCGCGGGTCGAGCCCGCTCCCACAAGGGGCTGAGCTGTCCTTGTGGGAGCGGGCTCGACCCGCGATGAGGCCTTTGAATTACTTACCCAATCTACGCAGTTCATCGGACTCCACGGTCCGGACCCCGTCCTGCTCTTCCAGCGCCAGGCGCCACAGCGCCCGCGCCAGCTGGCAGGCTTCGATGCCGCGGTACTTGCCCGGCAGCAGCCGCGACAACGGCCCGGCAAACTGTTCACCGAGCCGAGGCTCGATACGCTCGCCCAGCAGCACCGACGGCCGCGCGATGGTCAATTGCGGCCAGTCCTGCGCCATGAGTGCCTGTTCCATCTCGCCCTTGACCCGGTTGTAGAACACCGACGACTTGGGGTCGGCGCCAATCGCGCTGACCACCAGCAGGTGCCGTGCACCCATTTCCCGCGCTCGCTTGCTGAACGCCACCACCATGTCCAGGTCGACGGCGCGAAACGCCGTTTCCGAACCTGCCTGTTTGATGGTGGTGCCCAGGCAGCAGAAGGCGATGTCCACGCGGCCGCTCAACTGCGGCAGGAACACCGCCGGGTCGCCGACCGGGTTCTCCAGGTGCGGGTGTTCGGCCAGCGGCCGGCGCGTGGGGGCCAGCACACGGCTCACGGTTGGCTCGTTGAGCAGCCGATCCAGCAAATGCTCACCAGTCAGCCCGGTGGCTCCGGCAATCAGGATGTGCTGAGGCGTCAGGTACATGATGTCTCTCCCTTGATACAGTCAGCTTAGTGGCTGCTTGTATTTTCTGCTTGTACCGCACCGGCACTTTGCAGTGCTTTTCGTGCCTGTTGCTGGCGCAGTTTCTGCCAGTGCTGCAGCACCCGTTGCGGCGCCCACAGCTGAGGTTCGGAAGCCTCGAAGCCATCGGCCTGCTCGCGCTGCTGCACCGTGGTCTTGGCCAGTTCGAAGGCCTGCTGCAGGTCGTCGGTCTGGTTCAGTGCCCGGGCGAACAGTGCTTCGCCGAAATAGGTGAAGTCGGCCTCTTCGGAGCAGCCGAACGACACCCGGTCGGCACGCGATGCGGTCATGATCAAGGTCTTGTCGTCCTTGAGTGAATCGATGTAACCCCCCGAGTAGCACGCAGAGATCACGATTATCTTGTCACGTTCCTTTAGTGGGGCAAGCGCGGCCGAGAGTTCATCGGCGGGCAGGTCGGCCAGTTGCAGGCGCGGCAGATCCAGCACCAGTTCATGTTCGTGGCTGCCGTGGCTGGTCAGGTAGATGAACACCAGGTCTTCGGGGCCGCTGCGCTCGGCCAGGGTGCGTGCGGCCCGCGCCAGGTTCTCGCGGGTGGCCAGGGGGCGGTCGGCCATGTGGTCGCGGTGGTTGACCAGGGCGACCTGGCCAGTGGCACCGAAACGGGTCTTGAGCATGTCGCTGACGTAGTCGGCCTCGCGCATGAACACGCTCTGGTTGCCATCGCCGGCCAGGGCCAGGCTGTACAGCTCGATTGCCGGGGTAGAGGCCGGTACCTGGGCCAGCGCCTTGTCGAGCAGGGTGCCCTGCTTGAGCAGGGCCAGCTCCAGGGGGTCGGGCAACAGGCGCCCGTGTTCGTCGCGCACGCGCAGGCCGTTGACCCAGTGGCCGCTTTCGACGCTGCCGTCGACCTGCGTCAGCCGGCCTTTGCCCTGGTAGGTGTCGTTTTCGAAACCGCCGACGTACAGGCTGCCGTCGGGCAATTGCAGGCGGCCCTGGCCGGCGAAGCGCCAGTCG
The DNA here is from genome assembly GCF_017848315.1 of Pseudomonas palmensis. GTDB lineage: Bacteria > Pseudomonadota > Gammaproteobacteria > Pseudomonadales > Pseudomonadaceae > Aquipseudomonas > Aquipseudomonas palmensis. The sequence goes on along the minus strand of NZ_JAFKEC010000080.1, from coordinate 5,102 downwards.
CGAAACTCGCCCTTGTAGTGGCTGCCGTCGCTGCCGAACAGCTCGCCCTTGCCGGTCAGCGAGCCGTCGCGGAACTGGCCGATCCACACATCGCCATCGGCGTTTTCGTAACGGCCACGACCTTGCAGGTGGTTGTCCTTGAATTCACCGATGTACTGGTCGCCTTCGGCGCTGTTGAAGGTGCCGCTGCCCTGTAACTGGCCGTCGACGAAGCGCCCGCTGAACTGGTTGCCACTGGCATCGCTGCGGATGCCTTCGCCGTGGGGTTTGCCCTTGGCGAACAGGCCCTGGTACTGGCTGCCGTCGGCCAGGGTCAGTTCGCCGGCGCCGTTGTACTGGTCGTCCTTGAACTGCCCGCGATACTGTACCTGGCCTTCCCTGAGGGTGCCTTCGCCGTCACGCCGGCCAAGCTTGAAGCCGCCGCTGTAGTGGTTGCCCGGGGTGGTCAGCTCGCCCTGGCCGTGAAACAGACCCTGCTGGAACTCGCCGCGGTACACCTCGCCATTGCTGCCGTGCCATTCGCCGCGGCCCTGCCACTGGCCCTGCTGGAAGTTGCCGGCATACCAGCTGCCATTGGGGTAGTCGATGCGCCCCGGGCCCTGCAGCAGGCCATTGACCACGTCGCCACGGTAGCGGCCGCCATCGGGCAGGCGGGCATCGGGCGGTGACAGCGGTTCACCGTCGCCACAGGCGGCGAGCAGCAGGGTCAGGGCAAGGGGTACGAATGGGCGCATGGCGGGGTCCGGGCAAGTCAGGCCCCGAGTATGCCGCAGTTTGTCGCGGGTGAAACAGCCGCTGGCAGCTGTTTCACCTTGGGCGGGTCAGACGAAGCAGAGCGACAGCGGCTCGGCGATATAGGCGGGTTTGTCCTGGCCTTCGATTTCCAGGGTGGTGGTGGCCTTGAGCAGCCACTGGCCCGGTTTCTTCTCGACGGCCTCGCTCAGGTCGACCTTGAGCCGAACCCGCGAACCGACCTTCACCGGCTGGATGAAGCGCACGCTGTCCAGGCCATAGTTGACGACCATCTTCAGCCCCTCGGGCAGCACGAGGATGTCTTCCATCAGCTTGGGAATCAGCGAAAGGGTGAGAAAACCGTGGGCAATGGTGCTGCCAAATGGCGTTTTTGCCGCCTTCACCGGGTCCACATGAATGAACTGGAAGTCGCCGGTAGCCTCGGCGAACAGGTTGATGCGCTCCTGGTCGATGGTCAGCCACTCGGAACGTCCCAGTTCCTTTCCAACGTACTGCGCCAGCTCTGCAACGGGTACATAGGGCATTGCGACTCTCCTGGTTGTCTTTGATTTTGTTGTGACTGCTACAGGTTCGACTGCTTAAGATCAGCACGCCGACCGGATGCGGTCAAGTCACCGTTGTTTCAGCGAATATCGGGGTATAGACCAGTCGTTAGCGTGCTTATAATGGCCGCCAGGCCTGAGGGAGAAGTGCAATGTTGTTGCGTGGTTTGACGTGGCTCGTGCTGTTCCAGTTGCTGGGGACGGCGATCAATCACCTGTTTCTGTCGATGCTGCCGGGGCCGATCATCGGGCTGGTGCTGTTGCTGGCGTACCTGATGCTGCGCGGCGAGGTCAGTGCGCCGTTGAGCGAGGCGGCCAGCAGCCTGCTGCGCTACCTGCCGTTGCTGCTGGTGCCGCCGGCGGTGGGGGTGATGGTGTACGCCGCCGACATTGCTGCCGACTTCTGGGCCATCGTCGGTTCGCTGGTGCTGTCGGTGCTGATCGCCCTGGCGTTCTGTGGCGTGCTCATGCAGAAGATGATTGCCCGTCAGGCCCGTCGTGAGGAAAAGCCATGAGCCTGGACTGGCACGGCGCCCTCGATGCGGTCATCCACCACCCGCTGTTCGGCATCGGTATTACCCTGGGGGCCTATCAGCTGGTGTTGGCGGCCTATGACAAGACCCGCTGGATCTTCCTGCAGCCGGTACTGGTATCGATGCTGGTGGTGATCGGTGTACTGGTGACGTGCGGCGTGTCCTACGCCGAGTACCGCAAGAGCACCGAAATCATGAACATCCTGCTGGGCCCGGCCACCGTGGCCCTGGCGGTCCCGCTCTACCTGAACCTGCGGCGTATTCGCCAGCTGTTGTGGCCGACCTTGACTACGCTGGTAATCGGCGGCCTGGTCGCGACCTGTGCCTGCCTGTTGCTGGGCTGGTGGTTCGGTGCCGAACACATGATCCTGATGACCATGGCGCCCAAGTCGGTGACTTCGCCGATTGCGATGCTGGTGGCCGAGCAGATCGGCGGGGTGGCGGCGCTGGCGGCAGTGTTCGTGCTGATCACCGGGGTGATCGGGGCGATCTTCGGCCCGGCCCTGCTGTCGGCCTGCGGGGTGAGCAGCCCGGAAGCCCGCGGCATGGCACTGGGCATCAGTGCGCACGCGGTGGGCACGGCGGTGGCGTTGGAAGAAAGCGAGGAAACCGGGGCCTTCGCGGCCCTGGGCATGAGCCTGATGGGAGTGGTCACGGCGGTGTTCCTGCCGTTGGCGGTCAGCCTGGTTGCCTGAGGATATTCGATGACATTGCCCCTGTTTCCACTCAATACCGTGCTGTTCCCCGGCTGCAAGCTCGACCTGCAGATCTTCGAGGCGCGTTACCTGGACATGATCGGCCGCTGCATGAAGCAGGGCGGCGGGTTCGGCGTGGTGTGCATCCTCGAAGGCGAGCAGGTGGGCAATGCCCCGTCGGGGTTCGCGACAATCGGCTGCGAGGCGTTGATACGCGACTTCCAGCAGCAGGACAACGGCCTGCTGGGCATTCGCGTCGAAGGTGTGCGGCGCTTCGATGTCGGCCCCTACGAGGTGCAGAAGGACCAACTGCTGCTGGCCGACGTGAACTGGCGCAGCGAACAGCCCGACGCCCCCCTGGAGGAGGACGATCACGACCTGCTGGCCTTGCTCGGCGCGCTGGGCGAGCACCCGATGGTGGCGGCACTGGACATGCCGGTCGAAGTCATCGGCCAGCAGGCACTGGCCAACCAGCTGGCCTACCTGCTGCCCTTCGAGGATGAAGACAAGCTCGACCTGCTGGCCATCGATTCGCCCCGCCAGCGCCTGGACGCGATCCAGGCGCTGCTCGAGCGGCTGCAGGGCGAGTTGTTCGCCTAGGTCTCAGTACTGGTAGCGCAGCAGGGCATGGGGCAAGGCATGCAGGGCGAAGAACGCCAGGGTGCCGGCGCAGGCCGGCAGGATCAGCCACCACACCTTGAGCGGCATGGCGCCGAGCGGTTCGCGGTGCTGCACCAGGCTCAGGCTGGCGGCGCACACGCAGCAGGCCAGCAGCGAGCCGGCGAGGATGTCGGTGGGCCAGTGTGCACCCAGGTAGACCCTGGACAGGGCAATCGACATCGCCGGCAGGCACCCCAGCAGAATCCAGGTCAGGCGCATGCGTGGCGGCTGGCCACGACCGGCCAGCACCGCCAGCGTCAGAAAGAACGCGAATGACGCCGAACTGTGGCCACTGGGCATGCTGTAGGAGGTCAGCGGGTCGCTGAGCACTTCGGGGCGCGCGCGGGCGAACAGCCACTTGAGTGTGCCGTTGGCCAGCGCCGTGCCCATCAGCGTGCAGGCGGCGAAGATCGCCGGGCGCCACTGCCGGCTCAGCAGCAGCAGGCCGGTGAGCACACCGCCCACCACGAACTGCGTGCGGAAGTCGCCCAGGCGGGTGATCAGTACGATGGTGCCGTCCAGCGTGGCGCGGCGGTGTTCCTGCACCAGGGTCATCAGGCCCTGGTCGAAATCGTTCAGGTACGGCCAGCCGATGAACACCGCAGCCAGCATTACCAGGCTCAGGCCGGCGATCAGCCGTGTGCCGTAGCGCTTGCTGCGCAGGCTGGTGCTGATGCTCAGGCCGATCAATAGTGCGAGGCCGGCGGCGATGATGCCTGCTTCGGTCCAGAACCCTTCGGGCAGCGGCAGGCGCATGGCCGCGCCGGTGGCCCAGCCGGGCAGCAGGTAGGCCACCGCCCAGCCGGCACCTGCCAACAGGCTGACGGCGATGAAGCGTGGCAAGGGCATGTCGAACATGCCCGCCACCATCGGCAGCATCGGCCGCAGCGGGCCGATGAAGCGCCCCACCAGCAGGCTGGCGATGCCATAGCGCTGGAAGTAGCTCTCGGCGCTGCCGATCCATTCGGGGTGGTGGCGCAGCAGCGGCAGGCGCCGGATGTTCTGGTGGAAGCGCCGGCCCAGGGTGTAGGAAATCGCATCGCCCAGCAGCCCGCCCAGAAAGCCCAGCAGCAGGGTTTCGCTCAGGCCCAGTGCGCCGCTGCCGGCGAGAACCGCCACGGCGAACAGCAGGATGGTGCCGGGCACGATGAGCCCGGCGATGGCCAGGCATTCGACGCAGGCCACGATGAAGATTGCCAGGCCGAGCCATTGCGGGTTCGCGGTCAGCCAGCCGGTCAGGCTGTCGAGCCATGGGCCCATGGTGTCAGTTTCCTTGTGTCAGTAAGAAATAGTCGCGGCCTTCGACTTGCCCACGGCGCAGTGGGTTCCGGGTGCAGTGCGCGGCGAAGTCGGCGTCGACGAAACGGTAGGGCAGATGTTCGTCGCGCCCTTGGGGAATGCCCAGGCGTGTGGTCTGAATAATGTGTTTCACGGTTATGCCGCAGTCTTCGACGAACAGCCGCTCGGGGTCGAAACGCTGGGCGTCCCAGTGCGGGACTTTCAGCCCCAGGGCCTTGCACAGCAGGGTCTGGCCGGCACACAGGCGCTGATCGGCGCGCGGCTGGCCGCTGGCATCGGGGTTGTTCAGCTGCATCTGCGCCAGGCTGTTGTGGTCGCTGACGGCATCCACCCAGGGGTAGGCCGACTTGATCAGCACCGCGTTGCCGGGGCCGTGGGCGCTGAAGTTGAGCGAATCGCCGCCACGGGCGTAGTACATGTAGATGTGGCCGCCATCGAGGAACAGGGCCTTGCGTTTTTCGGTGTAGCCCAGCGAGGCGTGGCTGCCCTTGTCGGTGACGTAATAGGCTTCGGTCTCGATGATGCGCGCCGACAGCCACAGCTCGCCCTGACGATGGCGGATTACCTTGCCGAGCAGGGCCTTGGCCAGGGTCTGGGCGTCGCGGTCGAAGAAGCTGTCG